>MGYC01000041.1:11599-12982 GCA_001801575.1 Gammaproteobacteria bacterium RIFCSPHIGHO2_12_FULL_41_20 | reverse complement strand
TCCTTCGCTGACGCTCAGGATGACAGTGTTAGCGGGAACTGCTACCTATCCGCTTGCCATCCTTTATTCAGCAGGAACTCCTGGATAAGCATGCAACTATTGATCTTATCTAGCGCAAAAAGTATTCTACTGGACAATCTAAAACAAAGTAGATGCATATATGTGGGGTGTGATTAAAAATTTAGCTTCGCCTAAAAGATTTTTATCTCTGTCCGAGAAGTTATTGCCATGGTTGATAATATTGTTTGTGGTGACAATAACTTATGGGTTGGTTGGGGGGTTGCTGTTAGCGCCCGCGGATTATTTCCAAGGTGATGCCTTTCGTATTATCTATATACATGCTCCCTGTGCTTTTTTGTCTTTATTTATTTATGCCATGATGGCAATAGCAGCGGTCGTCGGCTTTATTTGGCAAATGAAAATGGCTTTTTTGGTTATTCGCCATAGCGCACCCATTGGTGCGTGTTTTACTTTTCTTGCTTTAGTAACAGGGAGTTTATGGGGCAAGCCCATGTGGGGAACATGGTGGGTGTGGGATGCGCGTTTAACTTCCGAATTGGTTTTATTATTTCTTTATATAGGAATTTTATTGTTTCAGTCGGCAACTACAGGTCGTAAAACACGTGATCGTGCCGTAGCCATATTAACGTTAGTGGGATTTATTGACATTCCTATTATTCATTATTCGGTTTATTGGTGGAATAGCTTACATCAAGGGGCAACTATTACTGTTTTTGCTGTGCCCAAGATTGCGGGCTCGATGCTTTATCCATTATTAGCTATGATTACAGCTTTTTTAGCTTATTATACGCTAGTGTTATTTATACGCTTACGTTATGAGTTAGCTACGGGGTTGAGTTATATAGAGTATTAACCATGCATGCATTAAAACAATTCTTACACATGGGAGGCTATGGATTTTATGTATGGAGTTCCTATGGCTTAGTGGCAGTTGCTTTGGCAGGGCAGTGGTTAAGCGCCTGGCTGAAATGGCGTCGTGCTCATGTAAGCAAGGTAAAAGCAGATGAATCTTATTCGTAAACGACGTTTATATTGGCTCATTTTTCTAGTGCTCGTTGTTTCATTAGCTACAGGATTGATTTTTTACGCATTACAGAAAAATATTAATTTGTTTTTTACTCCGAGTGAATTATTAGCACAAAACATACCAGCGAATTATCATTGTCGTCTCGGCGGTATGGTAAAGCAGCATAGTGTTCAGCGTGAGAAAAATACCTTAACTGTTCGATTTATTGTGACTGATAATAAACGAGAGTTGCCGGTACTATACACGGGGATTTTGCCTGATTTATTCCGTGAAGGCAGCGGCATGGTAGCGGAAGGATATTGGAGTGCACAGGGTATATTTGTTGCGAATCAAGT
>MGYC01000041.1:0-11584 GCA_001801575.1 Gammaproteobacteria bacterium RIFCSPHIGHO2_12_FULL_41_20 | reverse complement strand
GTCAGCGAAGGATCTTCTTAATAAATCCTCGGTGTTTATTAAGAAGATCCTTCGCTGACGCTCAGGATGACAGTGTTAGCGGGAACTGCTACCTATCCGCTTACCATCCTTTATTCAGCGGAACTCCTGATCTTTCATGAGGTAGTGGTGTGAGTGGAGTATTGGGCCAGTTAGCCTTGGTTTTTGCTTTGCTTTTTGCGGTGTTGCAGAGCGTCGTGCCATTATGGGGGTTACGTCACCGTAATCCCTATGCGTTAGCATGCGCACGTCCTGCGCTATGGGGGCAGGCGTTTTGTGTGTTTGCTGCCTATTTTTTACTGACTTTAGCATTTATACAAAATGATCCATCACTCGTTTATGTTACTGCAAACTCACACCCTACTTTGCCATGGTATTACCGTATTGCTGCGGTATGGGGCGCACATGAGGGGTCGATATTATTATGGATCGTGTTGTTAAGTGCGTGGACTTTAGTATTTCAATGGATTCATTATCGTGATAATAATAGCGTACCGGTGTTAATTGTGCTTGGCTTGCTTAGTAGTGCTTTTCTGCTATTTTCATTGTTAACTTCCAACCCGTTTCTCATTTCTCCTGTTTTACAAGAAGGTCATGACTTAAATCCGTTACTGCAAGATCCAGGTTTTTTGATTCATCCACCGATGTTATATACTGGCTATGTAGGTTTTGCTGTGGGTTTTGCTATTACCTTAGTAGTCTTATGGCGGCAGCAACTTGATGCGCAATGGGCACACATAACGCGTTATTGGATTGTTGCAGCCTGGAGTTTTCTTACTTTGGGTATCACCTTAGGAAGCTGGTGGGCCTACCGTGTATTAGGATGGGGTGGTTTTTGGTTTTGGGACCCGGTAGAAAATGTATCATTATTACCTTGGTTATCCGGTGTAGCGTTATTGCATGTTTTGTTAGTCGCAGAAAAAAAACAAGCTGGACAGAGTTGGGCAGCGTTACTCGTTATCGTAACTTTTTTGCTGAGTTTATTAGGGATTTTTTTAGTGCGTTCAGGTGTGTTAGTTTCTGCACACACATTTGCCAATGATCCTGCGCGCGGCGTTTTTTTATTAGGGTTATTTGCGATAGTCGCGGTTATCTCCTTACTTATTTATCTTCGATATGTAACGAAAGCCAATATTAACCAAGGGGTAACTTATTATGGGTTATCGCGAGAAGCATGGTTACTGTTGAACAGTGTGTTGTTCACTGTGGCTATGTTAACTGTACTGATTGGTACACTATATCCATTATTTATTGAAGTCCTCGGGCTCGGTGCTATTTCGGTAGGTGCTCCGTATTTCAATGTGGTAATGATGCCATTGACCGGAGTGATACTGTTGATTATGGGAGTGGCGCCATTAGTGCACTGGGGAGCGATGAGTTGGATAAATTTGTGGAAATTGGCATGGCCAAACATAGTAGTGAGCATGACATTAGCCATAGGGCTATCTTTTATTTTTGGCATATTGTCTAGTCTTACCGTGTTAGGGTTGAGTTTATGCTGCTGGGTTGTATTGAGTGTGTTACCTATCTTGAGAGAGCGCAGGCATTGGAGTATGGCATTTGCTCACGCAGGTTTTGCTATTTGTGTGATTGGGGTAATTTTGGCGGGTACGTATAGTCAAGAACGTGAAGTGCGCTTGAAATTAGGAGAAAGTACCACGTTGGGGCCGTATGTATTTCGTTTATCAGCAACGAATGGAGTAGCTGGTGCAAATTTTCGTGGAATTCAGGGGCGTTTTATTATTTCCAAACACGGGAAAATAATAACAGAATTATATCCCGAAAAACGTATTTATGTTGTGCGCGATATGTTAATGACTAAGGTGGCTATTCATCCTGGGATTTTTCGTGATCTTTATATCGCGATGGGAGAGCCATTACATCAGGATGAATGGTCGGTACGATTATATTATAAACCCTTTATCCGTTGGATTTGGGCAGGGGGTGTGCTTATGTTGCTGGGCGGCATTATGGTGTTATTGTGTCATCGCCAGGAGAGTATGCGATGAAAAAGCTATTCACGTGGATAGTGCCTTTTTTTGTATTAATGGGATTTTTCATTATGCTAGGCACGGAGTTATTCCAACATAAGCAAGATGCTATTTCATCGCAGATGTTAGGTGAGCCATTACCGGTATTTCATCTTACTAATTTATTGCAGCCGCAAAAAGAATTTACATCGAGAGACTTATTAGGGCATGTGTCATTACTGAATGTATGGGCAACGTGGTGTTATGCCTGTCAGCAAGAGCACGAGGTATTATTGGATATTAAAGAAAATTACCATGTGCCTATTTATAGCATTGATTATCGTGACAAGACAGAAGTAGCGAGAGCGTGGTTAATAAAACTGGGTAATCCTTATTTGGCTACGGGGGAAGATAAGACCGGGGAAGTGGCAATTGACTTAGGTGTGTACGGTACGCCGGAAACATTTATCATTGATGCTAATGGTCGTATTCGTTATCGCCATGTAGGCAGGTTAGATCAAGAGACGTGGGAAAAAGTATTATGGCCGCTAGTACAGAAATACAATAAAGAAGTTACAGGAGGTCCCCATTGAAGAGATTGGATTGCAAACAGATTCTATACTTTATCCTACTATTATTCTGCCAAACTAGCTTGTCCATAGCACAACAAGATCTTTATCCTTTTACATCCTCACTGGATCGCGATCGATTTCAAAAGTTAAGCTATGAAGTGCGGTGTATTACTTGCCAAAATCAGAGCTTAGCGGAGTCAAGTGCCCCATTGGCGATTGACTTACGCCAAAAAATTTATCAAATGGTAAAAGCAGGAAAATCAGATCAAGACATTCAACACTATTTAGTAAAACGCTACGGTGAGTTTATTTTATTGCATCCACCTGTTAATAAACTCACCGTGTTTTTATGGGGCTGCCCTTTGTTATTGCTTGGCGCCGCATTAATTTTTAGCATCCGTTTCTTCTTAAAGAAGGCATAGTTTTTTCTAGTAACTCTTCTGCACTTCGGCGAGTATTTTCTAAGAACGCCTTATATTGCCGTAGCATTCTAGCTGCCTGAGTTACTTCCGCATAGCTAGGAGAATGCCGTGTTGTCGCAACGTGATGGGTGGTGGTTTGTGTTGCTGCATCTTGCGTTTCTACTGTGGTAGAGCTGGATGGGGATGGAGCCATGCTACGTTCTGCTAGTTCTTCTTCTCTTCGTGAACGTTGCTGTGTAGTAGATGATAGGCTAGAAGCAATTGATACCGTGGATGAAGATACGGGTGAAAGTGGCCATGGGCTTAAAGAAACTCTATTGCCTGGCGGTAAAGTAGGAGGAGATTGGATACTTGTGTTATCTACACTCGGTATTTGTTGTCTACCGAAAACCAGTTCTTCCCAAAGTTTTTCATCCCTATCATCACGAGGATAATAATCAGTATATGTTGGAGTAGGAGGCGGTGACCATCCCGAATGTAAATTAAAAGCATCGTCATCAATACTTGCTGCAACAGGGGGCGGAGTAATAATCACTTTAATGTCATAGGCGGATGATGCCATTTCTTCTGGTTTTCTTGTATCTTGGAGTAAGCTCTCAATAGATTCTTCAGAAGATTGTGGTGACTCACTTTGTTCTTGCTGTGTTTGTTGTTGGGCGATTTTTCTCGCTTCGGCTCTTTCTCGACGTTCTCGGCGTTTTCTACCGTTTTTTGACATGTTTTTTTCTCCATATTGAATATTATGGGTTCCAAGTGCGATAAACTTTCTAACCTAGAAACGGCAGTTGATTCACGATTTTAAATGTAACACCTTGACCGATCTAGTCTCTCAAAAATTTTCGGATCACCAATCAGGTGACCGCTCAAATTTTTGAAAGACTATCTCAATCAATCTGTTACATTTAAAACTCGCGCCCAACTGCCGTTTCTAGGTTTAACTATACGCCGGCTATACTTAAGGAAATCTTAAAAACATCGCTTTCTTCGAGAGGCCTTAGTAAAGTGGGGAGATTTTTAAGCAATCATGGGGTATATAGTAGCTATGCAGCAAGAAAATCCACAGGTGTCTTCGGCCTCTCTTATTACAATAGGGTGGCGTGAATGGGTTGCCTTACCCACACTAAATATTCATAAGGTCAAGGCGAAAATAGACACGGGAGCGCGCACCTCCGCCTTGCACGCCTTTTCTTTGCAGCCTTTTATTGAAAACGGAAAAAAAAGAATCAGATTTGATATTCACCCATTGCAACATAACACAGAGAGTGTGGTGACGTGTGAGGCAGATATTGTGGATAAGCGTTGGGTCACAGACTCGGGAGGACACCGTGAGGAGCGCTATGTGATTGTTACTTTATTAACCATGGCTGGCATAACATGGCCAATCGAAGTTACACTAACAGAACGTGAAACTATGTTATTCCGTGTGTTATTGGGTCGAAGTGCATTGCGCAATCGTTTTGTGATTAATCCAACAAAATCTTTTGTGACTAAACGTAGGAAGAAAAAACGCAAAAAAGGTGCATCACCATGAAGGTGGTAATTCTATCAAGAAAACATGATCTATATTCTACACAGCGTTTAGTGGAAGCAGCTCAACAGCGCGGTCATCAGGCGGATGTCATTGATACATTACGTTGCTATATGAGTGTGATGTCTTCGCGGCCGACTATTCATTACAAGGGAAGTGAATTAAGTCATTATGATGCGGTGATTCCACGTATTGGTGCTTCTATTACCTTTTACGGTGCAGCGGTTATTCGGCAGTTAGAAATGATGGGGGTGTTTTGTGTGAATGAATCAGTGGCGATTACTCGTGCCCGTGATAAATTGCGATCATTTCAGTTGTTGTCTAAAAAAGAAGTGGGATTACCGATTACTGGTTTTGCCCATTCTCTTGATGAAATTCAAGATTTGATAAAAATGGTAGGTGGTCCACCGCTAGTCATTAAATTTCTAGAGGGAACGCAAGGAGTGGGGGTGATTTTAGTGGAAACGAGCAAAGCGGCGCGTAGTGTTATCGAGGCCTTTTTGGGGCTTAAAGTTAACATTATGGTACAAGAATATATTAAGGAAGCAGCAGGTGCAGATATTCGTTGCTTGGTTGTAGGAGATCGGGTGATTGCTGCTATGAAGCGGCAAGCAAAATCAGAAGAGTTTCGTGCTAACTTACATCGCGGTGGTAAAGCGGCTCCTGTAGAGTTGACTGCAGAAGAACAAAGTATGGCAGTACGTGTTGCACAAATCATCGGGTTAAATGTAGCGGGAGTGGATATTGTGCGCTCACATCGTGGCCCGTTGTTGATGGAAATCAATGCTTCACCGGGACTGGAAGGCATTGAAAAGACCACGGGAATTGATGTGGCGGATGCAATTATGCGTTTTATTGAAGACAATGTGACGCGTGACTCTAAACTGAGTCATGACCGATAGTGCCATCTACTATTGCAACATTGCTTTGAAATCCATAGCCAAGCGTTGTAAATCCAGGCGATTTAGAAACAATGAATAACACATCCATGCACTTAATGCAGCTAAGTCAGAAAATTGTGGTGGCATGTACTTAGGCGGAACAAGAATATTTTCCTCTAATAAATCAGATAAAATATGCACATCTTCTAGCGTAGTTTTTCCTACAAATAATAGCGGGATGTATTTGACTAAGCCGCGTTGTACAGCAAGCCGAATGTAATTATAAATTAGAATAAATCCTTTACTATAAGACAAATCTTTTGTGAAAGGCTTCCCATCCGGGGTGCTACCACGAAATACCCGGGTTGTGGCATGGTAACTTTCCTTTTCGTCTAAACCTTGCTGTCGATAAAAGTGGAAAACATCAAGAAAGTTAGCTCCTTCTTCTGCCATGTTGACGGCAATAATGCGATTGGTTAAACGTTTTATACGTCCTGGATAAGAGGAAAAGGTAAATACTTCGGCAATAATCGCTAGCCCTTCTTGCGTGATGGTGGAAGAGGGGGGGCCTTTGCTTAAAAAGGTACAATAAGGTTGAGCTATGCCATTGAGTGTTGTTCCTAGATGGACCCAGCCTTCATGGATCTCTAGTGCCCGCAGCTCGCGCTCGCTGAATTTTACGCCCTTGTGGATCTTAATGCGTTCCGCACCTGCTGCGGCATCGGCAAGAATGCCATCGCTTAACTCAACTCTTACATTAGTCTCACCAGTAAAATACTTATCTAAGCGCGTACTTAAAATGGCAACGGCTTTTTCACTGGAAAAAGCTTTTTTATCCGCTTCAGTAGTAACTTGATCTTTAATGTTTGCTAACGTGGTGGCGACGAGAGTAGCTAAATCTTTTAAGGTAGGCGCACCAATATGAAAGGCATCTTCAGAGCTACCGTACAGCTCTTGTGAGACCTCACTAAATCGCGGGGTCCCTCTTTCTTGTAACATTTCGATAACGCGAATATATTCATGGCACATACGTTGCATAATACTGCCTACCCCACTGTATTGGCCTAATTTGCGCCGTATGTTGCGCTCAATCTCATGGAACTCCTTCCATTTTTTATCAATATCGAAATCTAAGGGGACTTTTTGCAGATAATAATCACGGTTGACAGGCGGGAGTTTTTTAAATTTATGTTTAAAGAAGTAATCTTGGATTTCGCTGTTCCATTTAAGAGCATTAAGAATGCGAATGGGTTTTTGGGCGTTAACGATACTTTCCGAGAGTTCACGAATTGCTTGCTGGTAATCGGTGATTATTTCCATGGCAAGACCATTATATAGGATATTCCTATTTATGATTATGTGGAATTTATACGGATTCGTCTATACCCATTACACTAGGAGTATATAATAGATAGCTATGTACACGACAAAAATAAAAAATCTATAATTCTGTCATCTTGAGCCTTTCGCTTCGCTCTAGGGTAAACTCTGTGAAAGATCTATCTAGTTGATTAAATAGATCCTTCACGGAGTTTACCCTAGAGCGAAGCGAAAGGCTCAAGATGACAGAATTATAGATTTTTTATTTTTGTCGTGTACATAGACAAGAGAATAGAAAGTATAGTGTAGTGCAGCTAATTATAAGTATAATGTTTTTCTGCGTTCTGCATCTTCTGCACAAGAAACGCACAGATTGAATCCAAGTTGACGGCGAGGCTGTGGCATTTTTTCACCACATTCTATACATGTTTTCGCGCCAGCTGTTTTAATGTTGGATTGACCTTGCCGAAGCTTCCCTAATGCGCGTGAGACTTCATTGTCCATCAGCTCATTTGCAATATCGACTTCATCTGCCATAGAACCCCCTTCTTGTCTTAAAGAAAACCCGCAATTATAAATGAAATACATTACGAAAGGGAAGAGAAAAAACTACTAGCCAACAGGGTGATGAGCGTATAAACTTTAGCGCCTAAAAGTTCCCGGTAAGAGAAGATCAACTATGACGCCAGAGGATAAAATTGATTTAAAACGTCGCTGTTTTTTGCGACGTGCTACATCGACAGTAGGGGGGTTAGGGTTGGCAGCTGCTTCTGTGCCTTTTTTTTCTTACTGGATGCCTAGTGCAGATACAGAAGCGGCAGCAGCGCCTATTAAGGTGGATATTAGTAAACTTACTCCAGGGGAACAATTAACAGTGCCATGGCGAGGCATGCCAATTTGGGTAGTGTCTCGTACATCAGCGATGTTAGCTACTTTACCTAAGTTAGATAGTATTTTACGTGATCCAAATTCTTTAGAAGATCAACAGCCGGCTTATTGTAAAAACCCACATCGCTCTATTAAACCTGAGTATTTTATCGCGGTAGGCATTTGTACGCATTTAGGTTGCGTGCCTACTTACAGACCGGATAAGGGTGGTATTTCACCTGACTGGTTAGGTGGATTTTATTGTCCTTGCCATGGTTCTAAATATGATCTGGCGGGAAGAGTATATCAAGGTGTTCCTGCTCCTTTGAATCTCAAGATACCGCGGCATATGTATCTCAGTGATACCGAGATCACAATTGGTGAAGATAAAGATGGTGTGGAAGGAGCAGAGTAATGAATAAGTTAACAGAAGTAAAAAAGACTAACCGTTTTATGGATTGGATTAATTATCGCTATCCATGGGACGCATTCATGAAAAAGCATTTGACTGAATATTATGCACCAAGAAACTTTAACTTTTGGTATTATTTTGGTTCATTTTCTTTGTTGGTGTTAGTCAGTCAGTTTATCTCTGGAATCTGGTTAGCAATGGAGTATGCGCCATTAGGTGATACGGCATTTGCTTCGGTTCAGCATATTATGCGCGAAGTGCCATTTGGTTGGCTGATCCGTTTTGTGCATACCACAGGAGCATCCGCATTTTTTATTGTGGTGTATTTGCATATGTATCGTGGCCTGATTTATGGATCCTATAAAAAGCCTCGAGAATTACTGTGGCTATTTGGCATGAGTATTTATCTCATTTTATTGTTAGAGGCATTTACAGGATACGTATTGCCATGGGGGCAAATGTCGTATTGGGGTGCAACGGTAATCACGTCATTTGCTAGCGCTATTCCTTATGTAGGCAAAACCATGTTGATTTGGTTGCGTGGGGATTACAGTGTCTCTGGTGTGTCTTTGCATCGATTTTTCTCTTTGCATGTCATTGCCATTCCCTTGCTGTTAGTGATTCTTGTGTTTTTACATTTAGTAGCATTGCATCATGTGGGTTCTAATAATCCAGATGGTATAGAAATTAAAGATAAAAAAGGTCCAGATGGTATTCCTAAGGATGGCATTCCTTTTCATCCTTATTACACAGTAAAAGACTTAGTAGGCATAGCCGTGTTTTTGTTGGTGTTTTTTACTGTGGTATTCTTTATACCAAAACTCGGTGGGCTTTTTATTGAGAAAGATAATTTCATACTGGCTAATCCCTTTCAAACTCCGGAACATATAGCTCCTGTATGGTATATGACGCCTTTCTATGCGATTTTACGTGCCATACCGAATAAACTGATGGGATTGCTTGCTATGGCAGCAGCCATTGGCTTGATGTTTGTATTGCCATGGTTGGATCGCAGTAAAGTGCGTTCTGTTCGTTATAAGGGGTTTTGGACCAAATTAGCAATTGTAGTTTTTGTCATTTGCTTTATTGGGTTGGGTTATATGGGTTTACAACCGGTGACACCACTACGTGCTTTCTTAGCGCAAGTGTATACGGTTGGTTACTTCGCATTCTTTTTGCTTATGCCTGTCTATACCTCATTAGAAAAAACCAAACCTTTACCGGAGCAGTTAACGGAATGATGCGCAATCTTTTAATTATATTTTTATTACTATTTTCTTCTGTATTGAAGGCAGAAGGCGTCCCAGCTATTGCCTTAGCCCAAGTGTCTATTGATCCATCCGATGTCGCCTCTATTAAGCGTGGTGGAAAGTTTTTTGCAACCAATTGCATGAGTTGCCATACTATGGTGTATTTGCGCTACGATAAAATTGCGCAAGAAGCGGGTGTGTTGTATGACAAAATGCCAATTAATGTAGCATCCTGGCCGTTTGGCATACGTCCACCGGATTTATCGTTGGAAGCGGATGTACGTGGTGATGATTGGATTTATACCTATTTGCATAGCTTCTATCAAGATTCCACGCGGCCAACTGGGGTGAATAATTTACTGGTGCCGAATACAGCCATGCCTGATATTGTGGCGCCTTATCAAGGTACGCAAGTACGTGTTACTGAAAAAGGATCTAGCGCTTTATTTCATGCATATCAATGGTATGACTTACTGGTTTTAGATAAGCAAGGCACCATGACTCCTGAGCAATTTGATGCCGCTATGACTGATTTGGTAAATTTCTTGCATTATGCTGCTAGCCCTTACGAGCAACAACAGCATCGCATCGGCTGGTGGGTGCTTGGGTTTATGTTGATTCTGTTGGTGATGTTTTACTTCCTGAAGAAAGAATATTGGAAGGATGTGAAGAAGCATAAGAAATAGCGTGCGGAATTCCTGATCCAGAGAGCTGATCCTTCGCTAACGCTCAGGATGACAATTTGATAGTTTAATTGCCAAATTGTCATCCTGAGCGTTAGCCTGTCATCCTGAGCGTTAGCCTGTCATCCTGAGCGTTAGCGAAGGATCAGCTCACCGTCTTCAGCGGGAATTCCTGACTCCTGGGGCTCTTCCTTGACTGTGTGCTCGGGGTGCGAGAATATATAAGCCTCTGTAAATGCAGAGAAATATATGCGCTACTTGCTTGCAACGTCTTTTACTTTTTTGCTTCGCCCTTTGCTTATTACAGGGCTGTGTCTGCTTGTTACCTCTGGCTTGTACTTTCATTATCAATGGCATGAGGGATACTGGCTAATATGGGCGGCAGCTATTTTCTCTTTAATTACCTTTGATCATCGCTTACATCACCGTTTATTTATTATTGCTTGTACGGGATTTGTAGCAGCCACGTCGGCTTATTTAGCACATTTAGCCGCATTAAGTATTTGGAGTTTGTCTATTTATTTATTTGTAATTACTTTTTTTTGTACTTTTTTTTCAGCGTTTCATCCTGGTGTTTTTTTACTGTGTTTTTTTATTAATTTCTTTAGCAATATTTCCGGTGGATTACACGCTAGTTTGCAAGATGGATTGCAGCGTTATGGTTTTTTACTGGCTGGGATCGGGATAGCTATAGTGATTGATGTGGTTTGTTGGTGCAGCCTAAAAAATCAATTTCAAGTAACCTTGAAAAAATACTATATGGCACTGATGCAATTGAGTGACGTCTTGTTTTCTTGCCTGTGTCAGCAGGACTATCCAAGTGATACTCATAAATATGAGCGACAAATTGATAAGCAAAAAAACGCGGTATTCTTATTACTAGCTAAACTCGATAAGATAGCGGCTAGCATTGCTGCGAAACAGCAGAGAAAAGTGCAATCATTACAGGTGCAACGCAGACAAGAAATCGTCGAAATCATTATTGACATAGGGCGGCTTCGCCATCAAGTGAGCGATTATACTGTTTTTGCTATATGTATAAAGGAATTACAAGCCATCTCGCAATCACTGCAGCAAGTGGGTCGTTGTTTAATGGCGTCTATAAGTGTAGAAGGGGCGTTAACTGAATTACAGAAAAACATAGAGATTTTTGAGAGCGTCTATCATTCTGTACTAGCGGTAACGGCGCCAGAACCCATGGTGTTTTTTCTTTTTATTGAAAAGTTACATGTGTTGCATGATTTGCTATGCCAGGAGGTGACATCTTGTCTACACACATTGAACCAAAAGGGAAGTTAGCGATTCAAGTTACAGCTATGCCTGCGGATACCAATGCCAATGGCGATATTTTTGGTGGATGGGTTATTTCACATATGGATATGGGAGCAGGTATAGAAGCACGGCGACGCAGTGGTTGTCGAGCAGTGACAGTAGCGATCGACTCTGTGGTATTTCTGAAGCCAGTGAATGTCGGTGATACAGTGAGTTGTTATGCGCAATTACTCAAGGTAGGTCGCACTTCTATGCAATTTAAAATGGAAGTGTGGACTCTATCTATCCATGAGCAATATCCCAAAAAAGTAGCGGAAGGATTATTTACTTTTGTTGCTATTAATGAGCAGGGTCAGCCACAATTGGTAGACCGCTAGTTATGCAGCTTA
>MGYC01000040.1:22009-45483 GCA_001801575.1 Gammaproteobacteria bacterium RIFCSPHIGHO2_12_FULL_41_20 | reverse complement strand
AAAAATCATACTAGAAAAATAACTTTTAATCTCAAATCGCCAATGCTTTCAACGTCTTGATTTGCGCAACAACGCCCTTTCGCAGAGTTTACCCTAGAGCGAAGCGAAGGGCTCAAGATGACATAAAGTTATTTTTGTCGTGTACATAGAATATTTTCGCATTTTCGGTCATTAATTTTACTGGCTTTAATCTATTCTTAATTTCTCCTTTGATATAATCCCAGAAAACAGTTGCACAGCGAACATAAACAAACGAGGTTAGATATGAGATTAAGCCCAACTTCCATCACCCAAATTTGTGGCGATTCGGAAAAAATCATCGTTTATGGGTTTAGCCAATGTAAATACGAGGCTGTAGCGAAAGCGCTTCAAACAACTCTCACACATGTTTATACATGGTCCTCAACTCCTTATGCTTATATTAGGGCAAATCAATTCGCCTTCTTCACAACAACCTATCGATGTAAATCAGGGATAACCAATTTAGTTATAGAAAATGTTCATAGAAAAAGGCAGGGAGAACCTATTATACCCTTGTTATTTTGTATTGGGTATGAAGATAGTGATGACCCTAGTAGTTTTTTTCAATTAGACATTAGCTCGGTTGCAAGGTCTATATCTATAGATAGTTACACTCATTCTGAATTACGTCGATGCTATAAATTGGTTACCGAAACTTCGCCTGAAGTACAAGAGGTCGCAAGAGAAACACTAAAATTTGTTAAAATTAGAAAAATACCAAATTCCGATACTTATGAACTTATAAGATTACCCCCGTTTTGGGAAGAGGAGAAATGGCTATCCAGCTGGCAACAGAGGCGACACAGTACTCGTTCTCTTGATCAAAAACCCGACTGGAGAAAGGCAATAGAGCGACATACCCAGAGTTTTAATGATTCCTCTCCACAAGCACACAACACCAAGCTTCCCCTTGACCGAGATTTTAAGAAGTTATACTCCAATAAATTCAAACCTTAATACCTAATGTGTTAGGTCAACACTTTTATGACTGCTCTTTCAGCAGTTAGTTAAGCTAATCTCGCTTTTCTGATATCATCTAGTTATTATACTTACATGAAAAATCAACAACGCGCCTTCCAACCTATTGGTATTTTTGATAGCGGCATTGGCGGCTTAACAGTTGCCCATGCAGTGGTAGCGCATTTGCCAAAAGAAAATATCATTTATTTTGGTGATACCGCCCACCTACCCTATGGAGATAAATCCGCCGCAGCTATCCAAGCTTACTCCGTTAAAATCGCGCATATGTTGCTGCAACAACAATGCAAACTCATTCTTATCGCCTGTCATTCTGCCTCTGCTGCCGCTTTTGAACTAGTAAAAGAATATGTAGCAAGCAAAGCCATTGTCATGAATGTCATTGATCCACTGATTCAGTTATTACACAAACACTATACGCATAAACGCATTGGCTTAATTGGCACCAAGCAAACCGTAAACTCTAATATTTACAAAAAAAAGATCGATTATTTAAACACAAAAATCACTTTAACCACACATGCTACTAATTTATTAGCTGCAGCCATCGAAGAATTTGGAAATCATAAAATTATAGATAGTTTATTAGCTGAATACTTATCCTCGCCGCATCTACAGCAAATTGATGCGCTTATTTTAGCGTGTACTCACTATCCGATTATTAAAGAAAGGATCACTGCTTATTATAAAAACACCGTGGAAATTATCGATTCCTCAGAGATTGTAGCTAAAGCCGTCAAACATCGCTTAGAAGAAGATAATTTACTAAACACAGACAGTACAGGATCGAAACTATTTTATGTTTCTGACTATACGGAATCGTTTGCTACTGGGGCAAAATTATTTTTTAATCAAGAGATAGAGTTAGAACATTACCCACTGTGGGATTAAGGCCAATGAACTATCGCCACGTATATCACGCGGGTAATTTTGCTGATGTACTAAAACACGTGACACTGACCGGCCTTATACTCGCGCTGTTACGCAAAGATACGCCATTTTGTTATTTGGACACACACGCAGGCACGGGTTATTACGACCTGCTCTCAGAAACTGCGCAAAAAAACCAAGAGCATGCACAAGGCATCTTAAAACTACTGCAACAAGATCACGCGCCTGTACTGATTAAACGTTATCTAGGTTGTATACGCCAGGTGAATAACCGTTTATCGCAATCGCGATTTGCTTCATTTCGCTATTACCCGGGCTCACCTTATATTGTCCGAAATTTCTTGCGTACCAAAGACCGCATGATTTTGTGTGAATTACAGCCGCAAGACTACCAAATATTGAAGGCCGCTTTTAATACTGATCAACAAGTGGCGATACACCATGCCGATGGATTTCTAGGCCTAAAAGCGTTTTTACCCCCGCGAGAACATCGCGGATTGGTTTTAATCGATCCACCTTATGAAAATCCTAATGAATGGATGCGCATCGCTTCTGCATTACCTCTCGCACTAAAACGCTGGGAAACAGGTATCTATGCCATTTGGTACCCAATTAAAGAACGCCGCCCTATCGAACAGCTCCACCAACATCTACGCAAAACCATAAAAAAACCCATTTTATTAATAGAATTAATTATTTATCCTGAAACTATCCCTAATTATTTATATGGGTGCGGTATGTTATGCATTAATCCTCCCTGGCAATTTCAAAAAGAAATCAATGCCATGCTGCCTTGGTTATGGAAAATTTTAACCACTGACCGCCAAGGCAGTTATCGCTGTCATCTGCTAAAATAAAGGGATAAGAATAGAAAAGAAAAACAAGGAGGGAAGCATCATGAAAAAACTTCTATTATCTCTATGTGCAGTCTTGTTTGCCACTATGCTATTGGCTGCATGCACAACTTCACAACGCAAAGATGCGGGCATGGTAGCTGGCGGTGTCGTTGGTGGTGTGGCTGGTCATGCCATTACTGGTGGCAGTACTGCAGGCACGATTATTGGCTCTGTTGGTGGTGCTTACGTAGGTAGACAATTAGCAGATTAACACTCTCATAAAGTGCGAAACTCCCAATAGAAAGAATTCAGGAGTTCCCGCTGAAGACGGTGAGCTGATCCTTCGCTAACGCTCAGGATGACAATTTGGCAATTAAACTATCAAGTTGTCATCCTGAGCGTTAGCGAAGGATCAGCTCACCGTCTTCAGCGGGAACTCCTGAGATTTAACCCTGGGTTTCTTCTTGTCATTCTTGTGTTATCCTTTAATGCGCTAAATATTACATTGATAACCTTAAGGGCATTTAACCCATGGCTCTACAAATTGGTGACCTAGCACCTGATTTCACATTAATGTCAGATAAAAATGAAAAAATCACCTTAAGCAAGTTACGCGGAAAAAAAATCATTTTATATTTTTACCCTAAAGATAATACCCCCGGATGTACTAAAGAAGCTTGCGACTTCCGTGATGGAATAAAAAAATTTACCTCCGCAAAAGCCGAAGTTTTTGGTATTTCAAAAGATAAACCCATAACCCACGATAAATTTAAACAAAAATATGCCCTGCCATTCGCCCTATTGTCTGATGAAACCGGTGATGTATGTGTAGCTTATAATGTGCTAAACAAAAAAAGTCTGTTTGGCAAAACCTTTCTTGGCATTCAACGTTCGACCTTCCTTATTAATGAAAAAGGCATCATCCAAGCAATTTGGCGTAAAGTAAAAGTACCTGGACACGTGGAGCAAGTACTCAATGCAATCAAATAATACCAAACAAAAAACCGCTATTTCACCAACGCGCGCCGATAATTACCCTGAGTGGTATCAGCAAGTCATTAAAGCTGCCGAACTTGCAGAAGTTTCTCCAGTACGAGGCTGCATGATTATTAAACCTTGGGGATATGCATTATGGGAAAACATACAGCGCATACTTGATGAACAATTCAAAGCAACCGGACACAAAAACCTCTATTTCCCTCTGTTTATTCCCATGAGTTTTTTACAAAAAGAAGCCGAGCATATTAAAGGTTTTGCTAAAGAGTGCGCCGTTGTTACCCATCATCGTCTTGTCACAAATGCAGAAGGCCGACTAGAACCAGCAAGCCCTTTAGAAGATCCTTATATTATCCGTCCCACTTCAGAAACCATTATTGGTGAAGCATTTTCACGCTGGATTCAATCCTATCGCGATTTACCGCTGTTAGTAAATCAATGGGCAAATATTGTGCGCTGGGAGCTGCGTACGCGGTTATTTTTACGCACCACGGAATTTTTATGGCAAGAAGGGCACACAGCACACGCCACTGCTCAAGAAGCTCAAGCAGAAACCATGCAAATGTTAGACATCTATGCCCGTTTCGCTGATGAATATATGGCCATGCCAGTTATCAAGGGTGAAAAAACCGCCAGCGAACGCTTTCCGGGTGCGGTCAATACCTATTGCATTGAAGCTATGATGCAAGACAAAAAAGCCTTACAAGCAGGAACCTCACACTTTCTTGGTCAAACTTTTTCAAAAGCATTTAACATTAAATTCCTGAATGCACAAAGCCAAGAAGACTATACGTGGACAACTTCGTGGGGTGTCTCTACACGATTGATTGGTGGCTTGATCATGACCCACAGTGACGACAATGGGCTAGTGCTGCCGCCTAAGTTAGCCCCGACGCACGTAGTCATTCTCCCCATCATTCATAAGGAAGAATTACGCGGAGAAATCATGGCCTACTGCCAACAATTAGCTGAAGCCTTACGTAGAGTTTTATATGCAGGCAGAGCTGTGCAAGTAGAAATAGACCAGCGCGATATGGCAGGCGGTGAAAAAGCATGGAGCTGGGTAAAAAAAGGCGTGCCTTTACGGCTAGAAATTGGGAACAAAGAATACCAAAATCATGCGGTGTTTTTAGGACGGCGTGATAAAGAATATAAAGACCGTGTTAGCCTGAAAAAAGAAGAATTCCTAGCCAATGTAGTTACGCTACTCGACGATATTCAACAATGTTTATGGCAACGTGCACAGCTATTTCAACAAAACAATATCGTAACTATAAATAATAAAGCGGATTTTTATGATTTCTTTACTCAAGGAGAAGGTGGTTTTGCTAAAGCACATTGGAATGGTGATGCCGGTGTGGAAGCCCAAGTGAAAAGCGACCTTGGCGTCACCATCCGCTGCATTCCCCTGGAAGCTCCTGCAGCAGGTAAATGTATTTTCACTGGGGAAGCAAGCTCACAAGCAGTGTTATTTGCAAAAGCGTATTAGGGTCTATTGACAATTCGCAAACAGATTTACCAATGGCTTGATGACGCATGATTGTCAACAGACCCTACTCTAAATTAATCACTGCAGATTGCACTTCCAGATAAGACCACAATCCCTGCTTGCCTCCTTCTCTACCTATGCCGCTTTCTTTTAACCCCCCCACGGGAATTTCATGCGTATAACCCTGCCCATCATTCACCCCAATAAAACCATACTCTAGCGACTCTATACTACGAATAATTTTCGCCATATCTTGGCTAAATACATAAGCAGCTAACCCATACACACTATGATTAGCACGGGCCAATACTTCTTCTATATTCGAGAATTTATAAAAACACGCCACTGGCCCAAAAATTTCTTGTTGGGCAATCGGCCAATCATCTTGGCAATCTGCAATCACCGTCGGCGTATAAAAATTCCCCTGCTGATAAGGTACAGATGTCAACACATGCCCACCCGTTACTATACAGCCACCCCGCTGTTTTGTTTCATCAACTAGTGCAGCCACACGTTGTAATGCTACCTGTGTAATCAGTGGGCCAATTTGTGCTCCAGACATAAACCCATCGCCTACTTTTAGTTGTTGAACTTTCTTACTAAAAGCTGCGATGAACTTATCATAAATCGATGCCTGCACATAAATACGATTAGCGCAAATACAAGACTCGCCACCCACACGTAAGAACTTAATCGCTAATACATTATCTACAGCCTTTTCAAAATCCGCATCGTCATAGACAATCACTGGGGCATTACCGCCTAACTCAAGATCAACCCTCATGACTCGTTCCGCAGCTTTCTGTGCGAGTAACTTTCCAACACGCACAGATCCAGTAAAGGTAATCATCCGCACAATCTCCGGGTAACGAAAAAATGCTTCCGAAATTGGCGCTGGATCTTTAGCAGTAACAATATTGAATACACCAGCAGGAATTCCTGCTTCTATAAAAATTTCGCCTAACGCCAATGCTGTTAACGGTGTCGTATCCGCTGGTTTTAGCACCACAGTACAACCTGCTGCAATAGCTGGTGCAATTTTCCGCGTAATCATATTAGCTGGGAAATTCCATGGCGTAATAGCAGCAACAACCCCGACAGGTTTAACTAATGTCAGTAAACGTTTATGCGGATAAGGTGAAGGGATCCAATCCCCATAAGCTCGGCGACCTTCTTCTGCGAACCAACTTAAATAACCTGAAGAAAATAATACTTCCTGCTGCGCCTCTTCAAAAGGTTTGCCATTTTCTAAGGTGATTAAACGTGCAATATCTACTGCACGTTCTTGCAGCAAATGCTCTGCTTTTTTCATCAGGATGCCGCGCTGTTTAGCTGGTATTTTCGACCAAATACCCAGTGCTTTGTGAGCACTGGCAATGGCTACTTCAACATCATCCCCATCGCCATCACTGATTTGGGCAAGCAACGTGCCATTCGCAGGATTATGCAATGCGTAAGTGCGGCCCGTTTTTGCTGCGACGCGCTGCCCATCGATAATCATTTGTTTTATATTAGACATCACACTATCCTTGTTATGACAACAACCCCTGTATAAACTCCTCAGCGCATGACAAAAATTATTTAGATCACCGCTCGTGCTGAGGAAGCGCCACTGAGCTTGTCGAAGCATGCTATCTCGAAGCACAACATGACACTGAAAAACCCTTCGACAAACTCAGGGAAAACGGCCAGAATTTTTGTCATGTACTGAGATATAAACTATACACCCATTTGTCTGAGACGCCAATTTATGCTACCCTTCTGCGCAATTTCGGTACTCTGATAACCTAACTTAAAAAGGACGGCCATCATGCAAACACAAGAGTTAGACCTCACTATTAGCAAACTAACCGCCAAAGGCAAAGGTATTTTAGCCGCAGATGAAAGTACAGGTACAATCACTAAACGTTTTCAAGCACTGCAAATTGAATCGACTGAAGATACACGTCGTGCATATCGTGAATTATTAATGACTACGCCTGATTTTAGTCAGTTTATTGCCGGCGTAATTTTATATGAAGAAACCCTCAAACAAAAAACCAGTAAAGGCGTATTATTCCCAGAATTATTGCAAAAACAAGGTGTTTTACCAGGTATTAAAGTAGATAAAGGCTTAGTCAATTTAGCCAATACCAATCAAGAAAATATTACGCAAGGTTTAGACGGGTTGCCAGAAAGATTAGCAGAATATAAAGAAAAAGGCGCGCGCTTTGCTAAATGGCGTGCCGTATATGCGATCGGCACGCATACGCCATCAAAACTCGCTATTCTCACCAATGCTGAAGTATTGGCACGCTACGCTGCCATTTGCCAACAACAGGGTATTGTTCCGATTGTTGAACCTGAAGTGCTCATTGATGGTGATCATACTATTGAACGTTGCATGGAAGTCAGTGAACCGGTATTTCGCGCTGTATTTACCGCATTACACCAACACAAGGTTTATCTAGAAGGCATTGTATTGAAACCAAGCATGGTTATCTCTGGAAAAAGTTGCCCGCAAAAAGCTAGCTATCAACAGGTGGCTGAGTTAACAGTGAAGGTTCTAAAGCGTACTGTACCCGCTGCTGTTCCCACAATTAATTTTTTATCCGGTGGACAAACTTCCGAAGAAGCTACCGTACACTTAAACACTATGAACCAGCTACTTATCCAAAACAAACCCTGGAATGTAAGCTTCTCTTATGCTAGAGCCTTACAAGATGAGTGCATGAAGACTTGGCGCGGCGAAGCAAAAAATACCGCAGCAGCACAAAAAGCCTTTTGCAAACGTGCGCGCTTAAATAGTTTGGCTGCACAAGGGCAATATAAAACTGTCATGGAAAAAGAAGAGGTTTCAGCCGTTTAAAGGCATCTCTAGAAATCGCTCTGGTTTGAAAAGCAAACACTTTCTCAATGTGAAGGAGGAGCGGGTTAGAAAAAGGAGGTTTAAACCAACAACAATAACGCCACAACACGGATTTTATTATAGGGAGAAACACATGACTACTACTATTTCAACTGTTGATGCAGCAGAAACATTCTCCGACCTCATCAATCGTGTTGCGCATAATAAAGAGCGAATCTTATTAACTCGGCGCGGCAAAGAAATTGCCGCAATTGTACCTCTCGATGATTTTCATTTATTGCAAGAATTACAAAACAAACGTGATTTGCAAGAAGCTATTGAAGCATTAAAAGAAGCTCGGCATGCTGGCACGCTTTCGTTAGAGCAACTAAAAGAAGAAGTAGGGTCATAACACGTGACTACACCCTACCATATCAAGATAGCCCCTGCTGCAAAACGGCAATTTCTTGCACTCACTATTAAACAACAAAAATTCATTCTGAAGTTAATTGCTGCACTCGCAGTAAATCCACGACCGCCTGGATCAAAAAAAGTAGAAGGTATGACTGGACTTTATAGCGAAACTATCGACAACATACGTTTAGTTTACAAAATTGAAGAACAAGAAGTATTACTATTACTAATTAAATAAGAATGTAGGAGTTCCAGCTGATGTGTTGTCATTGCTACGTCGCAAAAAACGCTTCTCACAATGACAACACGTCAGCGGAACTCCTGGTGAGAGTACGAAATGTTAGCAGGCTGGTATAAAATTCATAATCATCACATTATTCTGCAGCTAAAAATTCAGCCCAATGCACAACGCACCGCCTTTCAAGAAATCCTTGGATCGCTAAGAAAAATAGCCATCAAAGCACCGCCTCGTGATGGCGAAGCAAATGTGGAGTTAATTCGGTTTATTGCTAAAGTTTTTAAGGTGCCGCAAAAAGAAGTACACATTATACGTGGCTTAACCAGCCGGATTAAAACAGTTAGAGTCTGTTTACAATTCAACCCTCAATGCGAAAAAGGAGGGGATCAAGGTAAAATGTGCGGAAATTTACGGAGAATATTGAACATAGTTGGCAAAGATTTTGGCATATCTTGATCGTGTATATAAAGGCCTTAATAAATCCTTAACATTTCTGTGATAATCGTATAAATAGTGGTCGATAATTATAAAATACATCCTAGAAACGAGGGTACATATGTCTACCGCCAGAAAGCGCATTAATGTTAGGTCTATTGGCTTAGATGATTGTCTTTTCAATCCTCATTATGACACGCATGGTAGCCGCCCTGTTACCACCCGCCATCGTGCTCATGCCCCTATGAGTGGCGATGAATATGAAGCCCCCATGAGTAGCGATGAATATGAAGAATGGGTAAAACTCGGTAATACATCATTCATTGACGAAGTTGCTAGAAACATAACAACTGAGGGGGACTACGACCAGGTATTCTTAATGGTTGGTGACGAGAGACAAGCCAAAGGCATTGATATGTCTCGCCATATAGCAGCTCCGCATCGCGGTAATGGCTTTGTCGCATTAAGAGCTCTTAATACGCTACTTCGCAAGGCATTAAAACAACCAGACGCCGACTCACCTCGTATCCTAGTGAATCATTTACAAGGACCCACAATTCAAGTAGACGGTTACCTACTTGCTGATACTTATGGTAATCAGCCTGTAGGAGAAAACATGGCAAAGTATCGTAATATGGCAAGTTATCCCTACTCTGCTTGGCTAATAGACACGTCTTTAGTAACCGTTGTCTATGCACAAATACATAAGCATGCGTCAGAACACCCTGAAGATGAAATCGTCTATGATTACTATTCTGGTAATGCAACTCTTCTACAAGCATTACAAGACTTCTTCTTAGCCAATCCGGATTTAATTCCTCATAATGTAAAACTGCGTTTACACCATTATGCAGGAGAGGCTATTACCAACCACCCAGACATTCAAGGCACAGGCGGAATAGACTACAATTATGGCAACAATGTTAAACTCATGGCGCGAAGTATAGGAATTAAATTTCCTGAATCACTGGTAAATCAACCTCAATATCAATATCCAGAATACGATTTTTTGCAAAACTTAACCGAAAAAAACTTGCGTCGCTTTAAACAACAACGCCGCATAGAACCACCCCAACCCAGCTTTTTTCAACGCCACAAGAAAGCTATTCTCATTGGGGCAATAATCGGGGCTATTGTAATTTTAGCTGTGCTTGCCGTGTTCACCTTCGGCATTGCCCCTGCCGTAATAGGTGGTATTGCTGCCGCTACCGGCCTGTCTACTGGCGCGGCCATTGGCATAGGCGCTGCAGCAGGGGCTGTTGCGGGTGCCGGGTTAGGTATGGCAGGTGGCGCCGCAGTAGGTGCAATAGTAGATCACCGAGCAAAGAAAGGAACCTCTACGCGCCAGACACCCGTAGTGGTAGCCGCTACGACGACAACAGCCACTCCTTCTTCTGCGCCGCTCCCACCAGCACGCCCTTCATCTACAGCCCAGATAGCACGAGTAGTCATTTCTTCTCCTGTCGGCACCACACCAGCATTGGCTCCTGATGCTCCGCCGCCACCTCCTTTAAATATCGATACTACCGAAGGTATTCGCGCGCTCAAAGATTGGATAGATAAACAAGAAACTCATCATAAAGGTAGTATAGCCGCAGCTTGTTTGCGATTCAGCCGTGCTATAGAGCAATATGAAACGTCTAGTAAGCAAGCTGCGATAGACAAACAAGTTATCGCTATTGCTTATCGCTATTATCAGAAAACTCTTGATCAACAACAAATGGAACAAGAACTTGGCACATTATGGTATACACCCGACGCCAAACAAGTTGCAATAGCAGCGCAAAAAGCATTTGCAGGCACAGGCATAATAGCAGCGCCTACAGCCGTACTAGCACACTACCGGTGATAGGATTGGGACGAAATACTGTGCATCCCTTCAGCCCTAGTGCATATGCTTTAGAATAGATATCTGCCAATCCTGAAAAAGGGAAAGCTTGAGGAATGTTAATCGTCTTAGAAATGGCATTATCAATATACGGTTGTACCGCAGCCTGCATCTGTAAGTGCTCTTCTGGCATCAGCGTATTCACATCTACCCAGGCAGGAGGCAATGATTGTGCTTGTGCATATTGACGCCATTGCTGCAACGCATAATCCGTTACCTGAACCGTACATAGCTCACCATTCGCCATATGCATATGCCGTTTATAGTGCGGCTGAAAAATCGGCTCCAAGCCATTGGATACATTCCCAGCTAGTAGGCTAATACTGCCAGCAGGCGCAATGGTATTATGGTGACTATTACGTATGCCGTGCTTTGCAACCGCCTCTTGTAGCTCACTAGAAAATTTCTGAATAAACTCCCCGCGTAAATACGCCGGTTGCAAAGTTGGAAATACACCCTTTTCTTTGGCTAACTCTACCGACGTATGCCAAGTCACTTCAGCAATGCGCCGCATAATTTGACCAGAAAGCTGTAATGACTCAGCACTACCATAACGCACTCCCAACATCACCAAAGCATCGGCTAATCCCGTAATGCCCAATCCAATGCGTCGCGTGGCTAGCGCCTGTTGTTTTTGCACCTTGAGTGGGTAATGAGAAATATCAATGACGTCATCTAGAAAACGCGTAGCAATAGCGGTGGTATTTTCAAGCGCAGCCCAATTTAATTGCGCTTGAGGAGAAAAAGCATGGATGACAAATTGGGGAAGATTAATAGAACCTAAATTACACGCCCCATACACCGGTAAAGGAATTTCCCCACACGGATTGGTAGCACTAAGGTGCTCACAATAATATAAATTATTTAACCGATTAATTGTCTCTTCAAACAATACACCTGGCTCAGCGTGATCATACGCCTGTTGAATAATTTGCTGCCATAACGCACGGGCACGAATATGTCGCACTATGCGACATGGCACAGGCATCGTCTGATTGCTCCACGTTTTATATACGATATCCCCTGACGGCACTTCATCTGCACGCAATGGAAACACTAATGGCCAATCACTATCTGTTTGTACTGCTTGCATAAAAGCATCGGACACCATTACAGAGATATTGAAATGGCGTAATTCTTTCGCTATAGATTTCGCGGTTATAAATTCTTCAATATCGGGATGATCACAACGTAACACCCCCATCATGGCACCCCGTCGTAATCCTGTTGCAAGCAAAGTCTCTGACATGGTGTCCCAAATACGCATAAACGACACTGGACCCGAGGCAAGTGTTCCCGCTCTTCTTACTGTACTCCCGCGGGGGCGTAATACGGAAAAATCATAACCAATGCCACCGCCTTGTTGTAGAGTCAAAGCCCCTTCTTTTAGGGCATTAAAAATTGCATCAAGTGAGTCGCCAGCAAGCTGCATTACAAAGCAATTAAATAAAGTGACGTGATGCTGTGTCCCTGCACCCGCCAAAATACGGCCACCAGGTAAAAAGTGCAATTCACTCAATACCTCATAAAAGCTCTTTTCCCATGTGCGTCGTGCTAACGCTGTTTTCTCCGCACGCGCAATGGCTTTGGCCACACGCTGCCAAGTATCTGCTATGGTATGATCAATGATGCGCCCTTGGTAACGATAGCGATATTTAATGTCCCATACTTGGGTAGAGAGGGAATCCATAGGCTGTGTCCCGGCGAGTGAATACTATTATTATACAACAGCCCTTAAATCGCTATAAGGACTCCCCCCATCCTTTCCTTTCCCACAAAAACGGGGGGAAGGGACGATCTAAACTGCTTTCATTTAAATTCCATCAGCGTTATGCACTTTAGGACCTCCCCCATCCTTTCCTTCCCCCACAAAAACAGAGGGAAGATCAGTGCCTTTAATAAATCCTTAACATTCTATCCGTTAAAGTACTAATATTAGACAGAAAAACCACATAGTCTGCTAAAACGAGGCAAACACATCGATGTCTATCTCCAGAAAACGCATTAATATCCTATCCATTGGCTTGGATGGTTGTCTTTTCAACCCTCAATACGACAAGCATGGTGAGTGCACGGATGAAAAGTGCCACACCATCCATTCCCCACCTTATTCCAAAAGTTATCAAGAATGGATGCAATTAGGTAACAAGGTTTTTATTGACGCAGTGACAAAAGAATTAGCCGCTAAACAATATCAGCAAATCTTGCTCATGGTAGGTGATACCAGACAATCCAACATGCTAGACACATTACATCATGGATCATTCCCACAACAAGGTAATGGCTTTGTAGCATTATGCACACTTGGGACTATTCTTAGCGAAACACTAAAATCGTCAAATACAGATGTTAAAGTAGATGGTTACCTGCTCGCAGATACCTACGGCAACCAACCGCCTGGCACTAGCCTCCAAAAATACATTCATACTCACACCGCCAGTTATAACGACCCTCCGTGGTTAATTGATACGTCTTTGCTTTCTGTACTGTATGCGCAAATACATAAACAAGCCTCGGAACACTCTGAAGACGAGATTGTGTATGATTATTACCATGGTGATGCGGCTATTCTGCAGGCATTGCAAGACTTCTGCTTAGCCAATTCAGATTTAATTCCTCATAATGTAAAACTGCGTTTACACCATTATGCAGGAGCGGCTATTACCAACCACCCAGACATTCAAGGTACAGGAATAATAGATCGCAACTATCATCACAATATTAAATTGATGGCGCAATGTGCTGGTGTAAATGAAGCTGACATTGATGATTTATCTTCATTACCTTACATTATACGGCCTGAACTTATAGGGGCAAAATCCGTCCTCCCTACCCCGCCGCATCCACCCCCTAACTTCTTAACAGAACTAACTGGGGACAAATTACGCCAATTTAAACAACAACGGCAACCAGCCAGTTTTTTTCAACGGCATAAGAAAGCCATTCTCATTGGGGCAATAATCGGGGCTGTGTTAATTTTGGCTGTGCTTGCCGTGTTCACCTTCGGCATTGCTCCCGCGGTTATAGGTGGCATTGCTGCAGCTACTAGCCTATCTACAGGCGCGGTCATTGGCATAGGCGCTGCAGCAGGGGCTGTTGCGGGTGCCGGGTTAGGTATGGCAGGTGGTGCCGCAGTAGGTGCAATAGTAGATCACCGAGCAAAGAAAGGAACAGCCGCGCACCAGACATCAGCGCCAGTGGTAGCTGCATCTACTACTCCTGTACCCGCGCCCGCTGCACGTCCTCCTTCATCCACTACCCGCGTAGCACGGGTAATTGGCGTACCAGCAGCCCAGCAAGCACACGCTGACAATGTCGCATTTCTTTGCGCTACCACCCCGTTACCGCATCGCCAGCGTATAAATGTTCGCTCAGTGGATTTTGATGGCTGTATTTTTAATGAAGATTATTGTCGTAATCCCCAAGATAGCAAAAGACTACTCGCTTATAATGAAACTTTTCTCAAAACCGTATCCCAAGAAATACGTGGCAACCACTATAACGATGTCATATGGATGGTAGGCTCAAGCCGACAAGATAAAGGCACAGATATGTTAAATGCACTGCACAACAAAGGTTCCTGCTTCCCAGCATTAAACAGACTGTGTGCGGAAATGCAGCATAGAGTGCCACAAACACCGTGCCGCGTTGATCGTTATCTGCTAGCTGATGCCTATGGCAACCAACCTCCAGGGGAGAATTTTACTCGAGCTCTAGGGAACGCGTCAGATTATCCATTTTCTGAGTGGTTATTTGATGAAACCAAATTTAGTATTCTCTATGCGCAAATACATAAAATAGCCAGTGAAAATCCTGATGCAGATGTAGACTACGATTTCTATGATGATAGAGAGGATATCCTTACTAGCCTACAGGCTATCTTCACAAAGCATCCAGATTTAATCCCCCATAATGTAAAACTACGCTTGCATCATTATGATGGAAGAAACATTAGGCAGCACATAGCCATACAAGGCTCGGGTACTATAGATAACAATTACCATAACAACGTTAAATTTTTAGCACAGTGTGCCGGTTACGATCCCACCCCTGGTTCAGCGAGCTACCGTGATGCTAAGAGTAGCTTTGCAGAACCGTTAATGGCAAAAAAAGCCCCTAGGTTAAAAACATTTATGGCTAAGCGACAATTATGGGTGCCCACGCCTTCCATGGTTGTGGTAGCGCCGCTCGTCCTAACACGCTAACGACTCGCGCCATGCAAACCGCGAGGAGAAGGCCGCTGAGAAGAAGGGGTATGTGAATCTGCTGCTGATGGCCTTTCTGGCTGCTGGCCCAAAAATCTAAGACGTGCTGCTCTAAGCTCCTCCAAGTTACTTGGCTTAGGCCCTGGTGCTGCGGAGGGAGCGACGGCACTTGGTGCTGCTGCGACACTTGGTGCTGAGGGAGGAGCAGCACCGGCAGCACTGTCTGCTGCTGGTTGTTGCTGCTGACCGCTATATTGTCTAAGTGCTATTTCTAACAACTGCTGATGCCTTCTACGAAGCTGCTGGGGATCAATAGCATCTGAATAGCGATACTTCGGATCAGTTGTAAGCTGTGTACACATTTCCACTAACAAAGAACCACAATTGTTAGTACCATGGCCTTGCCTATATTGCCTAAATATAAAATCAGGCTTTTCTTGGCTAAGAGACTCCTCAAGAAACGTTTTCAATTCTCGGGTAAACTCCGAGAATTTCTCATCATCAACAAAATAAATTCTCGGACGAGTATCTGGCGAAATCACTATCCCTACCCAATGCCCCATATACCCCTCACCGACATAGAGAGGAATCACCCCGTGCTTTCCGGTTGTTTTAGCCTCTTGTAATGCTGTTTGAACTAGATCAGTAACTTGCTTAGGATCTGTAATAGCATGCCCATAAATAGCTTTATGTGCCGTAAAACCTGCACTACTCCCTGCTGCAATTAATAATAAAGCTTGAATATGATTTTCGCCATAAGCAATGTTTCCTGCTAAATTTAACTCTTCAGGAGGAAAAAAACTTAATATATCCGACAAAGACATAGCATACGATTGCACATCAGGTCTGCTTTGCATATACCCCTCCTGTTTATCTCTTAATTATAGTCTAACCCTTGCACACGACGACAGGCCCTGGTTGATTAAATAGATCCTTCACGGAGTTTACCCTAGAGCGAAGCGAAGGGTTCAGGATGACAGAATTATAGGTTTTTTATTTTTGTCGTGTACATAGAACCCTTACACATTCCTCTTGACTCTCGTCTAATTCTCACTATTATTAGCACTCGGCACTTGAGAGTGCTAATACTTGTCCCCATATAGGGAATTGTTACCCTAATTACTAACTAATGAGGGTACAGGTAAATGTAACAATAAAATTGCTTAAAATCAAAGGAGATCTAGGAAATGAGTAAAAAAGCTCCAAAAATTCGTCCATTATCTGATCGTGTTGTGGTTGAACCTCGCGAAACAGAGTCTAAAACAGCCGGCGGTATTGTTATTCCTGATACAGCTGATAAAGATAAGCCAATCCAAGGCACCATCGTGGCCGCAGGTTCTGGCAAGTTTGTCGATGGTAAAACTCATCCTCTGCAAGTCAAAGTTGGCGACACTGTATTGTTTGGCAAATACGCCGGCACCAATGTCAAGCTAGACGACAGAGAATACCTCGTGATGCGTGAAGAAGACATCATGGGCGTAGTAGAAGAGTAATCCATTGGAATCACTATTATTAGAGGAATTTAACTATGGCAGCTAAAGAATTACGATTTGGTGAAGAAGCACGTCATCTTATGCTAGCAGGCGTTAATGAGTTAGCCAATGCCGTGCAAGTAACTATGGGACCTTGTGGCCGCAATGCAGTGCTAGATAAATCATTTGGCGCTCCTACTGTGACCAAAGACGGCGTCTCTGTAGCAAAAGAAATTGAGTTTAAAGATAAGTTCAAAAACATGGGTGCGCAAATGGTTAAAGAAGTGGCATCGCAGACTTCCGATGAAGCTGGCGATGGCACCACTACAGCCACTGTATTAGCGCGACAAATCTTTGTCGAAGGCTTAAAAGCCGTGGTCGCAGGTTACAACCCTATGGACTTAAAGCGCGGCATTGATAAAGCTGTTACCGTTGCAGTCGAAGAGCTGAAGAAACTCTCCGTACCTTGCAAAGACGACAAAGCCATTGCCCAGGTTGGCACGATTTCTGCTAACTCCGATGAAGCTATTGGCCGTATTATTGCTGATGCCATGGCAAAAGTAGGCAAAGAAGGCGTAATCACTGTAGAAGAAGGTTCTGGTTTCGAAAATGAACTGGATGTGGTTGAAGGTATGCAATTCGATCGTGGCTACTTGTCACCTTACTTTGTCACCAATCAACAAAACATGACTGCGGAATTAGATAACCCACACATCTTAATCGTTGACAAGAAAATTTCTTCAATCCGTGATTTGTTACCTGTATTAGAAGGCGTAGCTAAATCAGGTCGTTCCTTGTTAATTATTTCCGAAGATGTAGAAGGGGAAGCCTTAGCAACTTTAGTGGTTAACCACATGCGTGGCATCGTTAAAGTATGTGCAGTCAAAGCACCTGGTTTCGGCGATCGTCGCAAAGAAATGTTACAAGACATTGCTGTTTTAACCAAAGCCCAAGTTATCGCTGAAGAAGTAGGCCGTACTCTAGAGTCTACTACCGTGAAAGATCTGGGTTCCGCTAAGCGTGTACACGTTACCAAGGATAACACCACGATTATTGATGGCGCGGGTGAGAAACGCGATATCGAAGATCGTATTGTACAATTACGTAATCGCGTTGAAGAAACCAGTTCAGACTACGATCGTGAAAAATTACAAGAACGTATCGCTAAACTCGCTGGTGGTGTAGCTGTAATCAAAGTTGGCGCTGGCTCAGAAATTGAAATGAAAGAAAAGAAAGCTCGCGTTGAAGATGCATTACATGCAACTCGCGCTGCGGTTGAAGAAGGTGTCGTACCTGGTGGTGGTGTCGCTTTAGTTCGTGTTATGCAAGCCATTAAAAACCTCAAGGGTGGCAATGAAACCCAGAGCGTGGGTGTGCAAATCATTTGCCGTGCCTTGGAATCACCATTACGTCAAATTGTGGCGAATGCTGGTTACGAAGCTTCTGTGATTCTCAACAAAGTAGTGGAAAGCAAAGGCAACCATGGCTTTAATGCAGCAACCGGTGAATTCAGCAACATGTTAGATATGGGTATTTTAGATCCAACTAAAGTAACCCGTACTGCATTACAACGTGCAGCTTCTGTGGCTGGGTTGATGATCACCACGGAATGCATGATTACAGAATTGCCTAAAGAAGAATCTGCTATGCCCGCACATGGTGGTGGTATGGGTGGTATGGACGGTATGATGTAATCTTGCTTCTACCCCAAAAAACCCCGCCACATGGCGGGGTTTTTTATTTTAAAAACAATGTAAACATGCCTACGCTGTGCCTTTTGATTTAGCTTAACCTGAACTTATCGCCGAGGTTAAGGTTAAATTAAACATTCATCGCCTATACTTAAAAAAATTCATAGGAAAAACACTCATGGCCCTTGATAGAAAAAAAATTGAAGCGGATTTACAAGAAATTTCTCTGTATATAATTAATAAGTTACCAAAGATAGAACAAGGTACCCCATTACCCATTATTGCGCAAATATGGGAACTCTATTCAAAGCAAAAAAAATTTCGCGAAGACATGCAAAACCTTTATGATAAGCTAAAAGAATTTGAACCTTATTTATTAGAACATGAAAAAATAAAATTCCAAAAACTTTTGTCCTTCTATCAAACCTTAGCAACTCTTGAACCTTTTCCTACACCAGAAAATCTTGATATCAGTGAAAAGGAGATGATAGCTAAATCATACACCAGAGAAGACATTCAACAACGAGTCCAAGCTCTTACCCAAATAATTACACAAAACGTCCAGCCCAACTCCCAATTACAACAGCTTCTAACCGCTTGCCAACAAGCTATCCAAACAAGAAATATTCTAGATACGCTATTAAAGATGGCAGAAAAAAGATTAAGAACAAGTAATAAACCAGAAGCTCAACAGCAAACGGTGCTATCAACACTCCAGAGTCTTCCCAGGGAAACAATAAAACCTGTGCAACATTTACCACGTTTTCAATTGGCTCTAGAAAACTCTATTATAAAAGAAATGCAACATTCTATTGAATTACTAGCACAACTACCCATTAATTTACAAGAAAAAATTGATAAAATAAATGCATTAATACAACAATTAACTGATGACACTACATTACTATTAGACGAAAAAGAGGCTCTTCTTAAAAGAGCACGTGAATGCCATGCCAAACTCAGCGAGTTTCTATCACACCCTCAATATTCACAACACACCAGTGAGCTGTTAAATCAACAACAATCGACCTTAAAACCCGTAGTCTCACACATGATTGCTGCCGTAAAAGAGATTAATGATTCCCTTCCAAACGATCATTCTTTTAAAAGCCTCAATGGACCTGATTTATTAAGTGATTTGTTAATAGTCTTAGAAAAAGAAAAGGAAAAACTTGTTGCTGATTTAAAAAGATCAGGATCAAGCGAGTGGCGAGAACATACGCGCAAAAAATTGGATGCCGTTACGCAACTGATAACCCAGATATATGATGATATTGAACAGGGTGTATCTTTTGATGCTTTATTACAACACATCAGAGCCATAAAAGAGGATGCGCAATATACAGATTTTCTCAGAAAAAAACGCGGCTTTATTGGAAAAAGCACTGGTCCGCTCACTAGAAGAGTTACTGGCAAAGTCACGAGTGGCTCTCATGTATGGGAAGCCTTAACACAATTACTAGAAGAACACACAACCCCTCTCGCAAAAATAAAAGAGCAACTGTCAGAAAACGAAAATTATAAAGAAAAGCTAACCACATTATTAGCCGCAATAGAAAAAGAAAGAACCAAGTTATTAGCCAGTGAACCTAGCGATCAAGTAAAAGGTAGATTGGCAGCCATTCGTAAAATGGTACAGATTATGCATAGGGGTATAGAAGCTGGCGAAAGTATAGACTCCATCGCCTGTAAAGTGATAAGAATAAAAAATCATCCTGCCTATAGGCAACATCTAGAAACCAGAAGACCAAGGAAAGAAGGGAAGCCTCCTAGACCATGGAATGCAGGGCCTCCTAAGTTATGGGTGGCATTAGATACGTTTGCAACAAGCTACCCCACGCCCGATATCCCTTATGTAGGCGCATCACTAAGTAACGTCGCCACACTTTTTCAAGGTATAGAAACGCGCTTAACTGGCTTGGAATCGCGGCTAGGCGCACTCAGCCAATTACAAGCAAGCGGTCGCTTAAGGCCTCATCACCGCCTAGGGGCAACAATGACACCTCCCTTACGTCGCACCCCCTCTTCTTCTTCACCCTGAATCAGGAATTCTCGGTGAATAAAGAATAGCAAGCAAAAGCGAGATATAGCCCTAACTCAATCCATATAATGTAGAAATCCAGCGAATAAGAAAAAACACGGGGGGCGTCATTAAATAAGACAATACACCTGTGACCAATAATAAGATCAGAATAAAGAAACTATATGGTTCAATCATAGAAAACTTCCAAGCCAAGCGCGGCGGCAGTAAATTAACTAACACCTTACCCCCATCTAAAGGTGGTAGCGGGAAAAAATTTAATACCGCCAAAATCACATTAATCATAATGCCCGCATTACCCATGTAAGTCAGCGGCACACCTAACCAACTATTTCCACTTCTTAGAAAATAAATTCCCAAACTAGCAATCCCGCCCCAGAATAATGCCATCAGAATATTCGACAAAGGACCAGCTGCAGCTACAATCGCCATATCACGTCGTGGATGGCCAAAATTACGCGGGTCAATCGGAACAGGCTTAGCCCAGCCAAAAATAAAATTGCTCACCATTAGCATGAGAACGGGCATTAATACCGTACCGACTGGATCAATATGGTGCAAAGGATTTAAACTCAAACGCCCGGAAAGTTTAGCCGTCATGTCTCCAAACCATGATGCCACCCAGCCATGTGCTACTTCATGCAAAGTAATTGCAAAAATAACAGGGATAGCCCAGACCGCAATTTTTTGAATAATTGATAATTCCATCATAGTGTGAGAAGTATCTATAATTTTATATCGAAGCGCAATAGTATACATAACAGGGCCCCGGCTATCGGCACTACCTCCCCTCGGCAGGGGCTTGGATTTAGTTTAAATCCTCTAGCAAAATATCTCTTTTCCCATTAGCATGTAGCCACTGAATTAATCTGGGTTTTTTAGTGACATTAATAACTTATAAAATGTTTGCTGCCTTGCTGATATTCGCCTCTAGCTTGGTGGCAATTATTTACCCGTTAAAATTAAAAATCACGTCTGCCCACCATGCAGAATCGCTGGAACTAGGCGAGGCATTTGCGAGTGGTATTTTCTTAGGCATTGCCTTTTTCCACATGTTGCCGGAAGCCCGAGTCACCTTTCAGCAGGTTTTCGGGAATGGCCATTATCCCCTCGCCGAATTAGTTTGTGTAAGCGGATTTATATTTTTATTATTTCTAGAACGACTATCGTTAGCTAATCCTTTCACTCCTTCACAAACCACTATTCCTTATGTTTTAGCCATCATGTTAATCATTCACTCACTGATTGAAGGCACCGCCTTGGGTATTAATACCACTTTGAGTGAAACCATCATGTTATTTATTGCCATTATCGCCCACAAAGGATCAGCCAGTTTTGCCTTATGTATCACATTAATGCGTTATCAGTTTAGCTTTCGACATGTCTTATTTATCATGCTGTTTTTCTCGCTGATGACACCCCTTGGCATAGGCCTGGGCACTGGGCTCACCTTCTTCTTACAGGCAAAACCAGGACAAATAATTGCCGCCTTCTTCAATGCCTTCGCTGCGGGTACTTTCCTCTATATGGCCACGTTACATCACATCCAATTTCACAAACGCACCCATGAGGATCATGGCATGCTAGAGTTCTTCTGCTTGCTAGTAGGATTGGTGTTAATGGGTGTCATAGTGATCTGGGTATAGATGAACAGCAGTTCCCGCTAACACTGCGATCCTGGGTTAGGCTGTCATCCTGAGCGTTAGCGAAGGATCAGCATCCTTGTCACAATACAGTCAACAAGGATGCTGATCCTTCGCTAACGCTCAGGATGACAGCCTAACCCAGGATCACAGTGTTAGCGGGAACTGCTGATAGATGAATGTAAAATCAAGCCTCTATCAGTTTCAACTCTGTCACCGCTTGTTTCTCTTTCCTTAACTCGTCCAAAGTCACTCGTAGTTTTTCTTGTGCAAATGCATCATGTGTCAAACCAGCAATAACTTTGAGCTTGCCCCCTTCGGTACGTGATGGGAAAGAAAAAATTAATCCCTCATCCACGCCGTATTCCCCTTGTGAGCAACGCGCCACCGAGAAACACTCATCTTGGGGAGTATCATGAGTTAAGTTATATACAGAAGCAACAATGGCGTTCGCTGCTGATCCAGCTGACGATGAACCTCGCGCTTTTATCACTTCTGCGCCTCGTTTTTGGACAATGGGAATAAATTCATTTTGTAACCAAGCACGATCGGTAATCACCTCTGGGACAGGTTTACCATGAATCTTGGCATGACAAAAATCAGGAAACTGCGTGGCGGAATGATTACCCCAGATAGCCATTTGTGTGACTGCTGTCACATCAACCTGCGCTTTGTGCGCTAATTGTGTACGCGCACGTAATTCATCCAACATAGTCATCGCAAAAAATCGATCTGGAGATACATCAGGCGCATTATGCATAGCAATTAAACAGTTCGTATTACACGGATTACCTATAACAAATACCCTGACATCACTGGCTGCATGATTATTAATGGCTTGACCTTGTGCTGTGAAGATTTTGCCATTAATTTTTAGCAAATCCGCACGCTCCATGCCCTCTTTTCGCGGTACTGCGCCCACTAGTAGCGCCCAATTGACATTTTGCATACCAGCATTGATATCTGCATGCACACTGACTTTTTTAAGCAAAGGAAAAGCACAGTCATCTAGCTCCATGACTACGCCTTTTAAACTAGGTAAGGCCTGCTCTAATTCTAATAAGCTTAATTCTACTTCCGTATCTAACCCAAACATTTGGCCGGAAGCCACGCGAAATACTAAGGCATAGCCAATTTGACCCGCTGCCCCGGTAATCGCAACTTTAACTCGCTTTGACATGGTGTGCTCCTGTAAATTTTTTAATATTATACTCCCTCACCCTGACCCTCTCCCCCTACAAAAAACGTGAGGGAGAGGGGATCTTACAAAGGCAAAGGTGATCTGCTTTCCCACAGAGGATCTCGCGAATGCGATCCGCTCCTTTATCAACGCCCCAAGAGCACGGAAGAGAAATAATTATGCATCAACTCTTCAACCTTTACTCGCGCCTAACCGCCGTTTCTAGGAT
>MGYC01000040.1:0-21985 GCA_001801575.1 Gammaproteobacteria bacterium RIFCSPHIGHO2_12_FULL_41_20 | reverse complement strand
AACGCTCAGGATGACAATTTGATAGTTTAATTGCCAAATTGTCATCCTGAGCGTTAGCGAAGGATCAGCTCACCGTCTTCAGCGGGAACTCCTGAGGATAATGGTTAAAATGAAAAAAATCAGCTTATATATTCATCTGCCATGGTGTGTACGAAAATGCCCGTACTGTGATTTCAATTCCCATGCATCCCCGCCTACCTTACCTGAAGCAGCTTATGTTACTGCATTATTACAAGACTTAGACGAACATTTACCCGTCTTCCATCAACGCGAACTCATCAGCATTTTTTTCGGTGGTGGCACTCCTAGCTTGTTTTCACCCCGATCTATTGAAGCCATTCTGCGTGGAATAGACACTCGACTCACTCTTAACCCACATATAGAAATCACCTTGGAAGCCAATCCAGGCACTGTCGAACAACAACGTTTTTATGATTTCCGTTTAGCTGGCATTAATCGATTATCATTAGGCATTCAAAGCTTGCAGGATTCCAAACTAAAAACGCTTGGACGCATTCATGACCGCAATACTGCTTTAGCCGCTATTGCTAGTGCTAAAACCGCTGGCTTGCAAAACATTAATCTGGACTTAATGTTTGGCTTGCCTCATCAATCCTGTACAGATGCATTAGCAGATTTGGAATTGGCTTTAGCACAAGAACCACAGCATCTCTCTTGGTATCAATTAACTATAGAGCCCAACACTGTCTTTTATCGCTATCCCCCTACATTACCAACAGAGGATCATGTCTGGGAAATGCAAAATCAAGGGCAGCAACTATTAAGCAAACATGGATTCACACAATATGAAGTATCGGCATACAGCCGCCCGGGATACGAATGCCAACATAACCGCCACTATTGGGAGTTTGGTGACTACTTGGGCATAGGGGCAGGAGCGCATAGTAAAATCACCGACATACAAACAGGTACCATTACACGTCACTGGCAAATCAAACAACCACGTGATTACTTAAATCCGGAAAAACAAAAAACGGTTAGCCAACTTGTATTAAGCGAAAAAGATAAAATTTTTGAGTTCATGTTAAATGCGTTACGTTTAACAGAAGGCGTCCCTGTAAGTTTATTTACTGAACGTACTGGACTAGCACTTAACTCTATACAGCCTATGCTTGCTGAAGCTTTAAGAAAAGAATTGCTATTAGACCCCCCCCTCACCCTCTCCCCCACAAAAAACGTGGGGGAGAGGGGATGTCGCGAATGCAATCCTCTCCCTTATAAGAAACCTACTAAAATTTGTCCTAGCGAATTGGGAAAACGATTTTTAAATGATTTGCTACAATTATTTTTGTAAATTCAAACTCACTCTTCCCCTCTTCCGCAGCTTGTAGTAGCTGTTTTGAAGGTTAAACTTCATGCTACGAATATTCAATTCACTAACACAAAAACTGGCCGCAATATTTATCTACAAAATGATAAGACAAACCCAATGCGATTAAATCTGCGTTCTGAAACGTGGTGCCACCGGCGCTAAAAATACGGCTCCAAGATACATCGGCTACCCAAGTTTGCGCAAAGTCATAGCTGACACCTACCCCAGCTGTCGGTCTAACCTTGGTGCTATTGCCGCCACCATTTATGCTGCCTGATTGTCCGAGAAAAGCTATAGCAATACCCGCCTTGCCATATACGCCTAAACCTATTGGCGATACCCACGTGCCCTTACCGACAAAATCTAACGCTGTTGTAGTAATGCTCGGGGTGCCAACAGTAATAGAATTGCTATATTTACTGGGATAGTAATAAGTAAATCCTGTTTCAAAACCCAAATATGTATACTGATAACCGCCAAAAATACGTCCGCCAAACCCAGTATTGCTAGCAGAAACCAACTCAGTATTACTTCCACTAGTAATAGTTTGTGTTTTGTTATGCAAATTAGAACGACCTGCTTGACCACCGATATAAAAACTTTCAGCAATGGCATAGCTTTGATTTATTCCACTCATCGCTACAAACGCAAACATAAGATTCCGTAGTTTGTTCATGGTAACTTCCTAATTATCTTGTTTAAATATCACTAATGTTAGCAACACTATCGCGGCAGGAGTTCTCGTTGAATAAAGAATGGTAAGCAACAGCGAGGTATGTACACGACAAAAATAAAAAATCTATAATTCTGTCATCCTGAACGAAGTGAAGGATCTATTTAATCAACCAGATAGATCTTTCGCTAACGCTCAAGATGACATAAAGTTATTTTTGTCGTGTACATACCTCGCTGTTGCTTACCATTCTTTATTCAACGAGAACTCCTGCCGCGATAATAACCAACCAAGATGACATTTAGCAACAAGAATGCTATAAACCTAGAAACGAATCTCAGATAAGAACTGGAGAAAAATCCATGCCACAAAAAAAACTGTTTGCTGCCTTGTCTTTGCTTAGCCTATTGTCTATCCCAGCATTTGCTATCCCTGTTACCGTCAATGAACATGTCATCATCGCACCGCAATGCCTCATCAAAAACTCCCATGGTGACTACACACTTCTCGCTTCACAACCAGGATTTGCTTTGATTACTGTTAATTCATCGGGCATTGAGCAATTGATAGAAGCTAAACATCAAGCTGAGCATGGCAATCCTTGTGGTGGCTTCGTTGACGTCACTCATGCATGGCAATCCACCCATTTCACCGCTAAAAATGCCAGTCAGTTTTTGCAAAACTATCTGCAGCCAGCAAAATCACTGATGCAAAACAAAGCCAGCTATAGCATCCGTTATCCACAACAAGTCAAACAAATATTTGATACCCTAAATCCACAAGCAATGTGGAATAACTTAACGACCTTAACTAATTTTAATGATCGTTATGCGAATTCAGATAATGGGGTACGTGCAGCCAACTGGTTACAAACGCAAGTTGCAACCATGGCGAAAGATTTTCATCGCGATGATGTAACTGTATATACTGTCGCCACTGGTTCTTACTATAAACAACCGTCCGTTGTCGTTAAATTTGGTAACTCTTCTGAACCAGGTGTGGTAATTGGCGGACATATGGATACCTTATCAAGTACTTTCAGCAAAAAACCCGGCGCGGATGATGATGGCAGTGGCACAGTGACTGTATTAGAAACTGCGCGCGCTATCTTATCTAGCAATATGCATTTTAAACGCCCTATTTATTTTATCTGGTATGCAGCAGAAGAAGAAGGTTTGGTTGGTTCTGGACATGTGGTAACTGATTTCAAAAAGAAAAACATCCCTGTGCATGCGGTCATGCAATTAGATATGACTGGCTATGCTTATAAAAACCAGCCGGATATATGGTTAATTAAAGATTATGTTAATAAAGATCTAACTGGATACCTGGAGCAGTTAATCAACACCTATGTAAAACAACCCGTGAAATACACGCAATGTGGTTATGCCTGCAGTGATCATGCGAGTTGGACACAAGGCGGATTTGTATCAGCTATGCCATCAGAATCTGCTTTCGAAAATTCGAATCACAGTATTCATACTTCGCAAGACACTATGGAAAAGCTATCGCTTACACATATGACAGATTATGTGAAATTAGCTGTGGCATTCGCTATTGAGTTGGCTGAGCCAGTAGTTTAATTTAGCAACACCCTCTCCCCTCGTAAAGAACACTCCGGGAGAGGGTATTTGTTATCCCAGGATCATGCGCAAAGCGGGTTTTTCACAAACTCCAACTCCCAAATAACTCGTCCAGCAGTTTCACCGCGTTTCTCAAATTTGGTTAACAGTGGCCGATAACGCGAGCGCACGGAAAACTGTTGTGCCCCTGCCAAGTTTACTAAAGAGGGAATATGAGATAATACTTTCATCATATGTAAGGCATACTCTTCCCAGTCAGTAGCCAAATGCAGTACCCCGCAGTATTGCAATTTACTTACCAGCAAGTTAACAAATTCAGCTTGAATAAGGCGACGTTTATGATGGCGACGTTTTGGCCATGGGTCAGGAAAAAATAATTGTATCCTGTCGAGGCTAAGTTCAGGAATACAGTGCGCCAATACATCTGTTGCATCTGCATAATAAACGCGAATATTATCTACCTGCTGTAACTGCATATTTAAAAATAACGTGCCAATTCCAGGCTTATACACTTCCACTCCAATGAAATCTTCCTCCGGGAATTGCTGTGCAGCTGCCAGCAAGGATTGGCCAGATCCAAAACCAATTTCTAAAACTCGCGGCGCTGTTCTGTGAAAAACCCGTTGATAATCTAATATACCGTCATCTACGCTTAATCCATAACGAGGCCAACCTGTAACAAAGGCACGTTGCTGAGCCACCGTCATGCGACTATCGCGGCGTACAAAACTACGGATACGGGATTTCACGATTTAGATTTCCTGCCAGGAGGAGGAGTGATTATAACGTCAATTAACTGTGTTTTCAGTGTGTAAAGCTGCTCCTCTAATCCTACTGGATATATTACATCATCACGTTTTACAAAATCTTGCACTTCAGCTATAGCACGTTGGCGAATAGCATGAATCGACTCTGTTTGCAGCACACACTGCCCCCGCTTAAACACCGGCTGTAATATATCTACAGACGCATCATAATCTTCTAAGTGTAAAGGATGAAATGGCTCATCCAAATGTCTCGCTTGCGGAACATCATCGATGCCAAAATCCAAATCATAAATAATGTCACCGACATATTGACTATTAGCAAAAAATCGCCGCAGTTGGTGGCGCCCCGGATTGGATATTTTTATTTTTTGCTCAGACAATTTCAGCTTACGCACCCATTGCCCTTGCTCATCTTGTATCGCTGACAACTTATAAACACCGTCCAATGCCGGTTGATCATATGCAGTCACGAGATGGGTACCTACCCCCCACATAGAAATTTTCGCACCTTGCCGTTTAAGATCCGCAATCACATATTCATCCAAAGTATTACTTGCCAAAATTGCCGTATCAGAAAAACCCGCCTCATCTAACATGGCGCGCGCTTGGATGCTTAATGCCACCATATCTCCCGAGTCTAGTCGTATACCTAATAAATCTGCACCTTGTTGCCGCAAGTATTTTCCTACTTCAATGGCATTTCTCACTCCTTGCAAAGTGTCATAAGTATCGACAAGTAAAATACAGTTATGTGGCATCACTTGTGCATAAGCAGTAAAAGCTGCTAACTCCGTGGGAAACGCACATACCCAACTATGTGCATGCGTACCACGCACAGGAATGTCATATAATTTCCCCGCCAGGGTATTAGACACGGCGCTACAACCGCCAATATAAGCAGCACGACTTGCAGATAGTGCTCCATCCACACCCTGGGCACGCCGCATACCAAATTCAATCACTGAATCACCTTGGGCGGCTAGACAAGTACGCGCCGCTTTCGTGGCAATTAAGGTCTGAAAATTCATGATATTCATTAATGTTGATTCTAATAACTGGCACTGTAACAGCGGCCCTTGAATACGCAGTAAAGGCTCCTGAGGAAATACCAAGGTTCCTTCTGGAATTGCATCGACATCACAGGTAAAACGCAACTGTTTTAAATAGTCTAGAAATGCTTGTGGGAATAATGGATTGCCTTGTACATCGGGTAAAGTGGCTAAATAAGCAATATCACTTTCAGTAAATCGCCACTGGTTTAAAAACTCGACAACTGTAGCTAAACCACAAGCTACTGTATAGTGCCCGTGAAAGGGATTCTTGCGAAACACCAGGTGAAACACTGCCTCACGTTGATGCATCCCTAATTGCCAATAACCATATGCCATGGTTAACTGATAAAAATCGGTTAATAAAGGTGACATACTTTTTTCTACCTATACTATTTCGGGTATATTATAATTTCGCCTTAGAACAAAAAGGAACCGTCATGCTCCGCAGTAAACTCGCTATCATCCTGTTATGTCTATTATGTGTTAGCTGCACCAGTAATAAATCTGCGCTTTTTAATACATATGGCCCTCCACAGCCATTATATCAACGTGGCAATCAATATGCGAAAGGGATAGGGGTTCCGAGAGACGATGCAAAAGCTGTGCACTATTACCAATTAGCCGCAGAACAAGGTTATGCTCAAGCACAATTAGCTTTAGCAAATATGTACCGCACGGGGCGAGGCGTGCCTCGCGACTATACCCTCGCGGCACAATGGTATGCCAAAGCGGCAAAGCAAAAAAACCAGCAAGCAGAACAAAGCTTAGGGTTACGCTATTTGCTAGGACAAGGCGTAGAACAAGATAATGAAAAAGCATTTTACTGGTTTAAACAGGCGGCAGAACAAGATAATGCCCTTGCCCAAAATGAATTAGCCTATATGTATGCTGCAGGAAAAGGCACACCCCAAAATTATACGCAAGCGTTTCTCTGGTACCAACGTGCCGCAAATCATGGGCTTTCAAGTGCAGAATATAATTTAGCCATGTTTTACGCTAATGGTATTGGCACCCCCGTTAATAAAGCACTAGCAAAACAATGGCTGCAAAAGTCTGCCGCACATGGATTTGGCCCTGCGCAGTCAGCGCTAAAGAAGCTGTGACATGCCACACTCGCCACGTAAGCGTTTTGGTCAACACTTTCTGCATGATCAAAGCATCATTGCGCACATTCTTGCTGCCATGCACCCCCAGCCGCATCAACATTGGGTAGAGATTGGTCCAGGACAAGGTGCACTCACTATTCCCATGTTAAAGAAAATTCAGCAACTGGATGCCATAGAATTAGATCGGGATCTCATTATCAGTTTACAAGCTCAGTGTGTTCCGTGGGGAATATTACATCTTTATAACGCAGATGCATTAGCTTTTGATTTTGCACAATTAAAACGTGATAACCAACCCCTGCATATTTTTGGCAATTTACCGTATAATATCTCTACACCCTTGCTATTTCATTTACTAACCTTTGCAACTGATATTGCTAGCATGCATTTTATGCTACAAAAAGAAGTAGCCGATAGACTGGCTGCAAAATCGGGTACCGCTAACTACGGCCGGTTAAGCGTCATGATGCAATACCATTGCCAAGCAGACTATTTACTGGATGTGCCTGCACATTGCTTTACCCCACCGCCAAAAGTAGCATCCAGTGTCATTCGCCTTACCCCCTACGCGAGCTTGCCTTATCCTTGTCATCAGTACTCATTACTTGAGTTAGTGGTAAAACATGCATTTGGACAGCGCCGTAAAACCTTACGTAATAGTTTAAGAGAGTTCATCGATGATGCTACATGGCAAGCATTGCCGATCGATTCTAGTTTACGTGCTGAGGCACTGACACCGAAAGATTTTGTTATGCTGGTCAATGCATTATCAGGAATTAAATCATGAGCACTTATGTCATTGGCGATATTCAAGGATGTTTTGCGCAGCTACAAAAATTGCTTGATAAACTAGCATTTAATGCCGCACGTGACACCTTATGGTTCACAGGAGATTTAGTAAATCGCGGCCCGCAATCACTTGAAGTATTACGTTTTATTAAGCAATTAGGAGATGGTCACTATACAGTACTAGGTAATCATGATTTACATTTATTAGCTATTGCTTACCATACGCAACAACCATCACCACACGATACGTTAGACGCTATTCTACAAGCTTCTGATCGTGATGCACTTATAAGCTGGTTACGTCATCGTCCCTTGGTGCATCACGATGCAACATTAGGCTTTACTATGATGCATGCTGGCATAGCACCCACTTGGAGCATTCAGCAAGCACTCTCTCTGGCACAGGAAGTTGCTGTAGAATTACAAGGCCTAATCCCACAAAACTTGCTGCAACACGTATATGGCAATCAACCTGATCAATGGCAAGATTCCTTATCAGGATGGGATAGATTACGCTGTATTATTAATTACTTTACACGCGCCCGTCTTTGTCATCCCGATGGCAGGTTAGATCTAGAATATAAAGGCCCTGCTCACCATGCAACTCTCACCCCCTGGTTTCAATTGCCACAACGTATCACCAAAAATGACAACTTGGTGTTTGGTCATTGGGCAGCACTAGGCGGTGTTACAGACACTCCGCATGTGTATGCATTAGATACGGGTTGCGCATGGGGATGCCAGCTTACAGCAATGTGTTTGGAGAGCAAGGTAAGAGTAAGCGTTGAGTGCAGGTAAAAAACATAAAGACTTTTCTACACCTGCCGCTCTAACACCAGAAAACTATAAGCATAAGGATTTTCGGTATCTGCTACATGATCCTCGCGCGCTACTTCGCGCCATTCGGTCAAATTCAACTCTGGAAAATAAGCATCGCCCACAAAAGCATGATGTACAATAGTAAGATAGATACGCTGCAGCTGCGGCAACATTTGCCGATATAATTCACTACCACCAATCACACACACTTCTCCTTGTGTCGCTTCTTGTGCAGCTAATAGTGCCGCTTCTGGCGAAGTCACCACCATACAACCAGAAGCGTGAAATTGTACATCGTGGGTAACAATAATATTCAGCCTACCCGGCAAAGGACGGCCAATAGAGGCATAGGTTTTGCGACCCATAATAATGGGCTTCCCCATGGTGACTGCCTTAAAACGACGTAAATCCGCGGGTAAATGCCAAGGTAACTGGTTATGACAGCCAATAACTCTATTTTCCGCCATGGCCACCACCGCTGTTACCCACATCATTACATCATCCCTGGTGCACGCCTTGCTTCTTGCTCACACGTATACGCCGCCTTCTGGCTTCATTCATCATAGGCTCTTCTGCTACCCGAGAAAATAACCCATTAGGCCCAGCTGCAAGAGAAGACTCTTGATCCCGATTGTGATAACGCCGATCAACGGCTGGTTGCGGTCTAGGCGCAGCAGATAGCAAACGCTGTTCAACAACCGGCGGAGATGGGCTATGATTTACCGAATGATTATTCGCCGCTCGTAACGCTCGCACTTCACTTATTAAAAATTGCATAGCTACGTGTAATGCATTTAAATGTGACAAAATATCCAGTGTATCAGCGCCTTGCTCTATACATTGTAGCGTTGCCCGTAGTTCTGCATTCTCACGTCGTAACTGCGCTAGCTCTGCAGTATAAGGATTGGCAACAGGTACTCCGAATACTGCCTCTTCCGCAAGTACATCTCCATTGTTTCGATTTTGCATAAAAATATGTCTCCCTTAAGTGTCAACTATACTGCTAGATTCGCCACCTCGGCCTAGTAGCTTCTTCTTCCTCCTCTGCTCTTCTTCGCACTGCACCGCTTGGATAAACCATGTTAATTTGGAATGTGAAATAGATAGAAGAATTTGCCGGATGACACTGTAGTGCCAGTGCTAATGCTGTTTTACCCGCATTATCCTCTTTACGAAAATCAATGTGTTGACTAAATAGATAATCCACTAACAGCTTATCACCCAGTACACCTGCCCAATGCAAAGCGGTACGACCTAAACAATCTACCGCATTTACATCAGCATGCCCTTGCTCACAAAGCATTTTTATTATCGCCAAACTTGCCTGACGATCTTGACGAGAATCAGGATAAAGACGAACTGCCATAATTAATGCTGTGGCCTGCCACGGGATATGGTTACCCTCTCTCATAATATCCATATGCTGTTGGTAAGTAGTATCCGTTACAATAGCATCAACATTCGGCATAGGTTCCATAGCAAGCAACGCACGTACCGCCTCCACGTGGCGGTGTAATACGGCTACATGTAATGGCGTCATGTGCTGTCTCCGCACATCGATATTGGCACTTTGTGCTAGGCAACGCTGAATATCTGCAACATTATTTTCCCTCACTGCAACAAATAATAACTCATCCCAATACTGCTGCTCTCTTTCGTAAGTAACCTGAGGAGAAACAGGCGTAGGCCCTGGCAATGTTGGCACTGCGACAGCACGATTCACCTCCGCCGTGGGCAAAGCAACAACGGGTTCCTCTGCTGCAGTGGCTGCTGATGGCTGTTGTTTTGCTGCCTCTTTCAATGCGGCTAATTCTTTTAATCGCGGCAAGATATTTTGTTTAAATTCAGCAATCAGCGCTTTCATAACAAAATCAGGCTGTAACTGCAGCGAAGATAGTTGCACACTTGTCACAGGACTAGAAATAACCTTATTTGCATTCGGCCCAACCGATCTCTCTCGAAACCACTGTTTAATGGCTGCTTTTTCATAAGTATAGCCATCAGCAGCACGTACTGGATCAACAAAGGGCGACAGGGTAATAGGACATAATAACCCATAAGGATAATATTCTGCATCAGGATCAAGCTCTATAGCTGTTGTCTGGTTAGTCGCTACAGCAGGCGTAGCCGACTGCAATGGCTGTGCTGGTAAAACAGGTGGCACAGGGAAATAATCCTCCGCAAATATTCTGATTCTTTGACGCGCATCGATATGTACCTGTTGATTTAATCTCCCTTCAGCCCTTGCCGGTCGAGCAGTAGTAGGTTGCTCCGGTGTCGTCGCTACAGCAGGCGTAGCCAATGCAGCGTGAATAGCTCCTGTACCACCTTGTTGGTCATGCTGGCGTACTCGGATAGGTACTCGTCGTCGTGGTGTCATAAGCGTTATTCTCTTTTACAAGTAATAATCCACCTTAGCAAAAGAATACCATCCATCGCAAGTTGGGTATTTTTTTGTCACAATCTAGTAGATCGTTTCACTGATTCTGTCCTTCTGGCGCTCAGATTACGAGTATTTTAAGTGTTCTGATTGAAAAAAAGCGCAGGAATACTTGCGGTATTTCGAGCTTTTTTGAGTGAAGAACACTTAAAAGACGATGCAAGATGAGATGCCAGAAGGACAGAATCAGTGAAACGATCTACTAGAGCTTGCGAAGGATCCCTATCCTTCTTATTATTAAGAGGAATTCTTCGCTGATATCCCTAATAATAGGACACAGCATGACCACTTCATTACTACCTAGTTACACCGAACTCAATACGGCTCTCAGCACTGCTCAATCAGGCTATCAAGCTTCTCAAGTACATGGGCTATTATGTGGATTACTATGCGGCAATCCCAATACACATCCAAAATGGGAAAGCCTAATACTAGGCTCAAAAAAAAATAAACGCATACAAGAATTATTACAAAACATGTTCGAGATCAGTACTGCGCAATTACGTGAATTTTCTTTTGAGTTTCATTTATTACTGCCTACTGATGACCAAGATATCCATGCGCGCACTGAAGCATTAGGCCTATGGTGCCAAGGATTTTTAACGGGGTTAAAAATAACACAAACTCCGATTGTTAACCGTGATCCAAATGAAATCACTGATGCACTGAATGACATCATTGAAATCGCGCAAATTAACCATGAAGAAACGGAAGAAAATAATGAAAATGAAGGCACTTATACGGAATTAGTTGAATACGTTAGACTAGCTGTGTTAATGGTCTATCAAGAATTACGCCAGGAAAGGAGACATGCTAATGATAAAAATGACTGAATATGCACAGCGCAGAAAACAGCTGATGAAACACCTTGGCACCCAAGGACTAGTCATTATACCAGCAGCCCCCATGGCTAATCGCAGTAATGACACTTTCTATCCTTACCGCCAACATAGTGATTTCTATTATCTTACCGGCTTTGCAGAACCCGAAGCGGTATTAGTTCTTGCACCAAAAAGAGCAGCCGGAGAATTTGTATTATTTTGTCGCCCACGTGAACGCGCAAAAGAACAATGGGAAGGATTACGTACAGGACAAGACGGTGCACGCAAAAAGTTCGGAGCAAACCAAGCCTTGCCCATTGCAGATTTAGCAAAACATCTTCCTGATTTGCTGGAAGGACGGGAACATATTCATTGCACATTAGGCGTAAATAAAGACTTCGATGAAATATTACTCCAAGCCGTCAAGCAAATACGTGGCAAGATTCGCAGTGGGTTACAGTCTCCCGTGTCATTTGTCGACATTACTCCCTCCATTCACGAAATGCGTTTATGCAAAAGCCCAGCAGAAATTGCCCTCATTCGCAAAGCTATTGATATCTCTACACATGCGCATCTACGCGCCATGCAGTTATGCAAACCTGGCATATATGAGTATCAGTTAGAAGCAGAACTGCTACATGAGTTTTACCGACAAGGTGCACGTTATCCAAGTTACACATCGATTGTAGGCAGCGGTGCAAATAGCTGTATTTTGCATTACGTCGACAATGACCAAAAAATCAACCATCGCGACTTGGTACTCATTGATGCCGGTGCAGAATATCAAATGTATGCAGCTGATTTAACTCGAACCTTCCCTGCTAATGGTAAATTTTCTGCTGAACAACGTGCTATTTATGAAATTGTTCTCGCCTCGCAATTAGCCGCAATTAAAACTATCAAACCCGGTATTGCTTGGCCAGTGATGCAGCAAGCTATTGTGAAAGTCATTACCGAGGGATTATTAGATGTAGGATTACTCAAAGGTAATCTAAAGAAACTGCTAGAAACGCAAGCGTATTTACCTTTTTATATGCATAAATCAGGCCATTGGCTAGGATTAGATGTACACGACATGGGCCGTTACAAGGTACAAGGAAAATGGCGCACTTTACGGCCTGGTATGGTATTTACAGTAGAACCAGGAATTTATATTTCTGCTGACATCCCGCATGTACCCAAGCGTTGGCATAATATTGGTATTCGCATTGAAGACGATGTAGTGGTAACAAAGACAGGTTGTGAAGTGTTAAGTAAAAACCTGCCTAAAACTGTTGCAGACATCGAAGCAGTCATGGCCGGGTAATAAAACTAACGATGCATCAAACATACGACATTATCATTGTGGGTGGTGGATTAGTTGGTTCTAGTTTGGCGTGCGCGATATTAGCCAAAAACCCTCAGCTGCAACTAGCATTAGTCGATGCTAATTCAGAACAACATGCTGATCCACGACTGCTTGCGCTACATCTAGGCAGTTGCCAACTACTCATGCATTTAGGATTATGGGAAAATTTATCTGCCCATGCCTGTCCCATTCACCAAGTACATGTATCTACACAAGGCCGTTTCGGTGCAGTACGCTTATCGCACACAGATATAGAAAAAACCATGCTAGGGCATGTCATTCCCGCCCAAGTTATTAACGCAGCGTTTAATGCACGACTAAGTAGCATGGCTAACCTGACCCTATTACACCCTGCGCGCTTGAAAAAACTGCACCAAGAAGAGCATGGAGTATGGGTAGAAGTGGAAGAAGTAAAAGAAGATAGTCAAATCCCCGCCACTCTTGCTTCTTTAAAAGGGAAAGAATCTAGCTGGAAAGGATTTTCTTCTATTGTCATTGCCGCAGATGGTAGTTATTCCACAGTACGTGAACAATTGGGCATTAAAACAGAAGTCATTGATTACCAACAAAGCGCCATTGTCACTATCACCGAGCTCAAACGCCCGCATCAATATATCGCTTACGAACGTTTTACCGATGCGGGTACCATTGCCATGTTGCCACTTACCGCACAACGTTGTGCCACAATTTGGTCAGCAACGAATGCACACACTGCGACGCTTATGGCCATGCAAGACACTGAATTTTTACACACCTTACAACAACAATTTGGTTATCGCTTAGGGCGCTTCATCGCCATACAAAAACGCCATGTTTTCCCTCTGCAGCAAATTCGTGCCATGCAATCTGGCTATCAATCGGTATTATTACTAGGTAATGCTGCCCATACTTTACATCCTGTTGCAGCACAAGGATTAAATCTGGCACTCTATGAAGTCGCTTGTCTAGCTGATGCCCTTACCAAAAATACAGATTTGTATAATCTTCGCACTTGTCTGCAACAAACTGCAGAACAAGCGCAACAACAACTCACTACTAGCCGCAACTTATCGAATTATCTGGCACGGTATATAGATAAAAATTCTTTGTTAACATCCACATTGCGGCAATTAGGTATGCTGGGGTTAGATCTTATGCCTAATATTAAACGGCAATTTATTCAGCGTGTTACTGGGCAATGGGGAAAGGTACCGTCATTATTTTTAGCTTCCTCCCTCTAGTACAACAAGCGATGATATTTTTTCAATATCTGCTGCACCTGTTGGTGCGGTAAAGCATAGACTGTCATCCCACCCGCACCTGTCATCGTCTCTGCAGCCACCAGAGAATTAATAATCGCTTCTTCAGTTGCATAAATCACTGCAGCGAATAATGGATCCATCGCTTCATTCGCTAGCATTTGAATGGTCACCTTCTGCTGCTTAGCTCCGCCCGCTCCTGGGTTCGCCGTTGAAAACGCCATGATAATATCTCCAGAAGAGTTCATAGCGATACCGCCTGTCCTGGCAATACCTAATGCAGCGTGTTTTGCTAAACGTTTGAGTTGGTTAGATGTCAATGGTGCATCGGTTGCCACCACAACAATAATAGAACTTTTTGGAGCCAGTGTACGCGCCACTGTTTGCTGCTCCATGGTAATTTCCTTACCCACCGGCACCCCAGCAATCAACAACTGATCACGCAACCCAAAATTCGACTGCACTAACACCCCCACCCGATAGCCACCTTCTTGTGCAGTTATCTGTCGTGATGCAGTACCCGTCCCACCTTTGAACCCGAAAGTCTTCATGCCCGTACCGCCACCAACATTGCCTTCTACAATGGCTCCCTCTTTAGCATTATCCAATGCCTGAAATACATGCTGTTCCTTAATGTGCTGCCCATTAATATCATTCAAAAAACCATCATATGTCTCCGCTACCACCGGCAAAGAAAACTTATCTATCAATTGATCATGCTGGTGCTGCCATTTTACTACAGCATCATGCACCACTCCCACGCTATGGGTGTTGGTCAACATAATAGGTCCCTCTAAAAATCCAGATTCTTCCACCCAAGTTGTACCTGTCATTTCGCCATTGCCATTCAAAGGGAACCATGCGGCAAACACGGAGTCAGTAGAAGTTTTGCCACGAGGAAAAATAGCGGTCACACCTGTACGAATTACCGGTTGACGATATTGAGAGTCCCCAGAAATAACCGTAGCATAACCAACTTGTACCCCTTTAATATCAGTGATAGCATTCAATGGCCCTGGAATCCCTTCGAATGGAATACCTAAATCACGCGCCCTTGGTTTTATCTGCGCATTACTCAAAGGAGAGGTCATTATTATTACTCCCAGCGCGATCATAGTACAAAAAATTTTCGTTTTTTTCATAGTTTAGTTTATAAATTGATCCCCCTGCGACCGTAACCTTTTAAATATAAAAAGGCAAGATGCTATGCAATCCCCAAAAACAGATACAGAAAAAAATTTGATTGAAATAACTACACAACTATTGCTTGACCTGGATGAAAAAACAAAACACGTTACTTTGCATGCATCATTACAACGTCACTTAGGGATTGATAGCCTAGCACGCGCGGAATTATTTCAACGTATAGAAAAAGTATATGGGATTTCTTTTCCCGATCGACTCATGACCGAAGCAGAAACATTAAATGATATATTACATTACTTACAACAAACCCACCCAGCGATAAAAAACATTGCTCCTTCCTCATCCACTACAGCAACAGACAAAGAACCCTCGCCCGTCGATCCGTCTAATGTCGCATCATTAACTGATTTACTCTTGCTGTATGCGCAACAATCGCCGCAACGTAAACATATTTACTTTCAGAACGAAGATGGTAATGAAGAAATTCTTACCTATGGCGATTTATTACAGCAAGCATTAATTGTTGCCCATGCCCTACAGCAACGCGGATTACGTCCTGGTGAAACTGTTGCCATTATGTTACCTACACAATTAGGTTTTTTTTATGCTTTTTTTGGTATCTTATTCGCAGGCGGCATCCCTGTACCCATTTATCCACCGTTTCGCGCCCATGCTCTAGAAACTTATGCGAAACAAGAGTCTCATATCCTACGCAGCGCCGAAGTACGCATATTAATTACCTTCCAACAAGTAGAAAACCTAAGTCGTCTCCTGAGTGCTTTTGTCCCCAGCTTGTCTCTGGTTACTACGTTGCAAGAATTAACAAAAAACCCGCAGTCCGCAGCGATTATCAGTGCTAAATCTCATGACAAAGCCTTTATCCAATACACCTCTGGCAGTACCAACGTTCCCAAAGGAGTATTGCTAACACATTACAATTTATTATCTAACATTCGCGCTTATGGAAAAGCTATTCAAGTATCGCCACATGATAAAGTCGTCAGTTGGTTACCTCTTTATCATGACATGGGATTAATTGGCGCATGGTTAGGTAGCCTGTATTTTGGACTACCGCTTATTCTCATGACGCCGTTCAGTTTTTTAAATCGACCTGAACGTTGGCTATGGGCAATACACTATCACCGCGCTACCTTGTCTGCTGGACCGAATTTTGCCTATGAACTATGCATTAAAAAAGTGGATCCTATCGTTATTGAAGGTTTGGACTTAAGTTCATGGCGTATAGCAGCCAACGGAGCCGAAGCAGTGTATCCAAACACACTCGAACGTTTTATCGAAAAATTCGCCCCGTATGGATTTAAACCAGAGTCCTTATACCCTGTGTATGGCTTAGCAGAATCTACCGTAGCCTTAGCCATCCCACCTTTAGGCCATCTACCACGAATTGATTCTATTGATAGGCAAATTTTTGAAAAAGAACAACGCGCCGTACCCATTGCCACTACCAGCAAAAATCTTCGTGCCTTCCCTGCCTGTGGCAAACCCATCCCAGGGCATGAAGTACGTATAGTCGATGCTGCCAATCAAGTATTACCAGAACGGTATATTGGCCAATTGCAATTTCGTGGGCCCTCTACCATGCAGGGCTATTATAACAACCCAGAGGCAACCGCTGCGGTTTTTCACCACGGCTGGGTAGACTCTGGTGATCTCGCTTATTTAGCAGACGATGAGATTTTTATTACTGGCCGCAAAAAAGATGTCATCATTAAAGCAGGTAGGAATCTATATCCTGCAGAAATAGAAGAATTAGTCGGCACTGTGCCTGGCATTCGCCAAGGTTGTGTGATTGCTTTCGGCATATATGATACAGAACGTGGTACTGAGCAATTAATCATTGTCGCAGAAACACGGCAAAAACACCCAACAGAACACGAGCAATTACGCGCAAACATCCATGAATTAGCTGCCACACTTGATATCGTACCTGATCATATTGTATTAGTCCCCTCCCATGCTATTCCTAAAACATCCAGTGGCAAACTACAGCGCTCTGCCTGCAAACAAGCCTATCTAACAGGAAAATTATCTAGTCAAGCCTCTCCACTGTGGCAAATAACCAAGCTAGGTATGAAATGGCTGGGGCTAAAAACTATGCATCTAAGTAGTAACCTAGCTAAATTAGTGTATACCAGCTATGTGGCATTGTTATTTGCGCTAACACTACCTATGATCTGGATAGTCCTACATATCATCACTCCGGAAAAAGCCAGAAGGCTATGTCAAATCTGGGCGAAATGTATATGCAGGTTAGCTTTTTGCCCGATTAAAGTGATTGGCAAAGAGTATTTACTGCCAACCAAATCTGTTATTTACGCGGCTAATCATGCAAGCTATGCTGATGCACTCTTTTTACTTGCGACTTTACCGGCTAATGTGCGTTTTGTAGGAAAAAAAGAGTTACTAAACACACCGGTTATTCGCACATTTATGCAAAAATTAAGTTATTTAGCGGTAGATCGCGTTGACTTATCGCAAGGACTTGAAGATACAAAAACCATTGAAGGCACCTTGCAACAAGGTGCGGCTATTGCTATTTTTCCTGAAGGAACATTTGGCTATGCAGTAGGGTTACGCCCTTTTAAATTAGGTGCATTCAAGTTATCAGCAGAAACCCATACCCCCCTCTGCTCAGTGGCAATTCGAGGTACACGTTGGATTTTACGCAATACCAATCGCCTACTAAAGCCAGGACGAGTAACCATAACTGTCAATCCCCCTATCACGCCACAAGGTAAGGAATGGCAAGAAATTACACGTTTAAAGCAGGCGGTTCGTGCAGAAATTGCTAAGCATTGTGGCGAACCTACGCTAGACTTGATTGCCCCGGCCAGTTTCAATAAGGTAAAACAGTAAGGAAAACACAGGAGTTGCTGTTTCCAATGAATCGACAACAACGTCATAATATTACCTTAGCGGCTTGGTGTTTTTATGACTGGGCTAGTGCCTCTTTCCCTATCATCGTCACTACCTTTATCTTCGCGACCTATTTCACTACCCATGTTGCTGCAAATAAAATCGTCGGCACGTACCAATGGGCAACAGCAACGTCTATTGCTGGTCTTATTATTGCCATCACTAGTCCCTTATTTGGTGCCATCGCTGATTACAGTGGCCATCACAAACGCTGGCTATTTCTGTTCACCTTACTATGCGTTATCAGTACTGCGTTATTATGGTATACCTATCCCTCAGTAGAATATGTTACCTTCACGCTGATATGCGTCATCATTGGCACTATTGGCTTAGAGCTGAGCTTGGTGTTTTATAATGCATTTCTTCCCTACCTAGTTAAACCTCATTACATTGGGCGGCTTTCAGGCATAGGCTGGGGATGCGGGTATATTGGCGGCATTATAGCCTTAACATTAACACTAATTCTTTTCGTACAATCCACCCCTGCTTGGCTAAATACACAATCAGCAGAGCAAATTCGTATTTGTGGCCCCCTCGCTGCCGTATGGTATTTTTTATTTTCCCTGCCACTATTTTTTCTCGTCCCCGAATCTACAACAGCAGAGATGCCATTATTACGTGCTGTTCGCTCAGGCACTAAAGACTTGATCCGTACTTTAAAAGCTTTACCTAAAAGAAAAAATATATCGATTTATCTTATCTCACATATGATTTATACCGATGGATTAAATACCTTATTTGCCTTCGGTGGTATTTATGCTGCAGGTACCTTACATTTTAGCTTTTCAGAAGTATTACTATTCGGCATTATGACCAATATCACTGCGGGAATCGGTGCGATTACATTATCCTGGGTAGATGATTATTTAGGTTCTAAACCTACTATTTTACTCTCATTAACCTGCTTATTCATATTTGGAACTCTCATTCTAGTCGCAGAACACAAATATGCATTTTGGATTTTTGCACTATTATTGAGCGTTTTCATCGGCCCATCGCAATCAGCTAGTCGCTCATTAATGACCCGATTAATCCCCCAAGAAAAAGCCACGGAAATGTTTGGTCTATATGCACTTTCTGGAAAAATTACTGCCTTTATCGGGCCTTGGCTACTGGGTTCCATGACATTATTATTTGATAGCCAACGCGTTGGCATGGCAACCATTCTAGTGTTTTTTCTTTTCGGTGGCTGGTTATTGCTATATGTAAAAGAAAAGCCGGAAATACCACTTGCAAAACCAGCTAATTTACTTTGAAATAACAAAGTTATCTGATATTTCACCCCTTGCCGTTTTTAAGGAATATGCATATGAGTAATCACGTACATGCCATTACTGATGACGCTTTCGAAACAGAAGTCATTAACGCAAGTACTCCTGTACTTGTTGACTTTTGGGCACAATGGTGCGGACCATGTAAAGCCCTTGCACCTGTTCTTGATGATATTGCTGCGCAATACGCGGGAAAAGTAAAGTTTGTTAAATTAGATGTTGATAAAAATACAAATACACCGCCTAAGTTTGGCGTCAGAGGCATCCCCACTTTAATTCTCTTTAAAGGCGGACAAGTCAAAGCAACGCAAGTGGGGTTATTATCAAAAACTGAACTGATGCAATTTATAGATACACATGCATAAATCTGTCATTTTAAGCGTATGGCTGGTCATCCTGAGCCCTTCGACAAGCTCAGGGCGAACGGCCAGAATTTTTGTCATGTACTGAAAATACCCTATTGTACAAGTACTATGTTTAATGTTATTTTATGGCTTAGAGAGTATCTCTCTCATTAAACCTACGTAATTTTTCGGAAAAACTCCCAAAATTAAAAAGTCAATCTAAATGCAATCAATCAAGGCGCAAACTATCATGAATCTCACCGAGCTTAAGAAAAAAAATGTCTCTGAATTAATCGAACTCTCTGAACAATATGGCTTAGAAAACATGGCCCGTTGCCGTAAGCAAGATATTATCTTCGCAATTCTAAAAGAACACGCAAAACGCGGTGAAGATATTTACGGCGATGGCGTATTAGAGATTCTTCCAGATGGCTTTGGTTTTCTCCGTTCGGCGGAAGGCTCTTATCTGGCTGGTCCTGACGATATTTATGTTTCACCTAGTCAAATCAGGCGCTTCAACCTACGCACTGGCGATAGTATCGCCGGGAAAATTCGCCCTCCTAAAGAAGGTGAGCGGTATTTTGCGCTATTAAAAGTAGATAGCATTAACTTTGAGGCACCTGAACATGCTAAAACAAAAATCCTCTTTGAAAATCTTACCCCATTATTTGCAAATAGCCGATTAAAATTAGAATTGGGTAATGGTAGCACAGAAGATCTTACCGCTCGCGTCATTGACTTGCTTTCTCCTATTGGTAAAGGCCAACGCGGCTTAATTGTATCGCCTCCGAAAGCAGGTAAAACCATGATGCTGCAAAACATTGCGCATTCCATTGCCCATAATCATCCTGAGTGTTATCTCATGGTATTACTCATTGATGAGCGTCCTGAAGAAGTTACAGAAATGACACGCTCAGTTAAGGGTGAAGTCATTGCCAGCACCTTCGATGAGCCAGCCAATCGCCACGTACAAGTCGCAGAAATGGCTATAGAAAAAGCCAAGCGCTTAGTCGAACACAAGCGCGATGTCGTGGTGTTACTTGACTCCATCACCCGCTTAGCTCGTGCTTATAACACAGTGGTACCTGCCTCTGGCAAGGTGCTAACCGGTGGTGTCGATTCTAATGCTTTACAACGCCCAAAACGTTTCTTTGGTGCGGCACGTAATATTGAAGAAGGTGGCAGTCTCACGATTATTGCCACTGCATTAGTAGAAACAGGATCTAAAATGGATGATGTTATTTATGAAGAGTTTAAAGGTACAGGTAACATGGAAATTCACCTGGATCGCCGTATCGCAGAACGCCGTATTTACCCGGCAATTAATATTAATCGTACCGGTACACGACGCGAAGAATTACTAGCGCCACCAGAAGAAATTCAAAAGATGTGGATTATGCGTAAATTGCTCCACCCGATGGATGATTTAGCCGCGATCGAATTTTTGATTGATAAGATGAAAGATTGTAAAACCAATGAAGACTTTTTTGATGCGATGAAACGGTTCTAATTATGCATTTCTGGTTATTCAAATCAGAACCCAAAACCTTTAGCATTGACAATCTAAAAAAACAACCGCAGCAAACCACTTGCTGGGATGGCGTACGCAATTACCAAGCACGCAACTTCATGCGTACTATGCAAGTAGGGGATCGCGGCTTTTTTTATCACTCGAATGCTAATCCACCAGGCATCGTTGGCATAGTAGAAGTGGTAAAAACAGCTCACCCTGATTTTACTGCCTGGGATATGCACTCCCCTCATTATGACGCAGACAGCACGCCCGAACACCCGCGCTGGTTTATGGTAGATGTACGCTTAGTAGAGAAATTTGATCGGTGCATCACTTTAGACGCCATTAAACAACACTCACAGTTACGGTCTATGCAAGTTGCGAGAAAAGGCAACCGTTTATCTATTACTCCCGTAACACCTGCAGAATGGCAAACTGTGTTAACCCTAGATAACCCTAGAAGCGACAGGAGTTCCCGCTAACACTGTCATCCTGAGCGTCAGGCGCTGTCATCCTGAGCGTCAGCGAAGGATCAGCATCCTTGTCACAATACAGTCAACAAGGATGCTGATCCTTCGCTGACGCTCAGGATGACAGTGTTAGCGGGAACTCCTGCAGGAACTGCTGGTTATTTCGGTCTGGAACCAACTGAATGCTCAGAAGAAAACCATAGATCATTTTCTAGCGGCGGTGAAATAGGTCTGCTATCACTTAGAAAACCCATGCCAGTAGCGCCTAAAGCGGCTGATGTAGGAGAAGAAGACAATGGTTTATGTTTCTTTCTAGCATCAGTATCCGAAGGTGA
>MGYC01000039.1 GCA_001801575.1 Gammaproteobacteria bacterium RIFCSPHIGHO2_12_FULL_41_20 | reverse complement strand
CGGCAGTTGGTGTCGTCATCCTGAGCGTTAGCGAAGGATCAGCATCCTTGTTGACTGTATTGTGACAAGGATGCTGATCCTTCGCTAACGCTCAGGATGACGACACCAACTGCCGCTTCTAGGATAATGTTAATTAATGAGTATAAATTATGAAAACAAAAAAACTGATTATCTCGGTGTTGTTTTTAAAGGGTTTTCTTTTTTCTCAGAATGCTATTGCGGATCATGTGTTACCGGTATTTTCGGGTGCTTGGTATACCGATGCACAGTTACAATATTTTGATTCTTGTGGCCAGGCAGCATTTTCTTATACGAATAAGTTATCCACCACACCTATTGCCTTAGCACAACAAGTACTAGGCGAGGTACCTGCTCGTACTGATTGTCGTTGGCATGAGGCTAAATTAACGAATGTGAATGCTATTTCTCCTCCTGATTTTCCTGGGCGGCAGCAGGATTGGGTCGACGTATTAGCTCATGCAAACTCTCAACCCTCTTTTAAAGCACAACGTGATTGTGTTAGTCCTGATGGTAAGGTGCTGGATTCCAAAGTAAGCTATATTTATCCTGGTTATGTTTGTCCAAGTTTTTCTCGTTATGGGATTGACAGAAATAAGCAAGGAGAAGGTTGCACAACGATGCCGGTTGTTTGTAATGCAGACGTAGTAGGTCGTGAATTAGCTATTTATGGCGGACATTGGTTGGGACATGTTGGTATGACGCGGGGGTTTGATACTAACCAAGTTTATAATCAGGTAGTAGAAATATTTAAGCAACCGACGGATGAAATCAAAGTTAGCTTAAGTCCAATTGATAGTTTTAAATCTATGCCTGGTGCGGCATTTTGGGGAGAAAAATTTGGTATTCAAGATAAGCCAGTGATTACGGATGACGAAGCCATGAAAATTCTTGATGCTGGGATGGCGCAAATGAATTATCCGTTTACTTACACATTGACTTGGGATTACCACCCTGGTGGCAGTGATGTGCAATATGTTTTTAATGAGGAAACGCAAGCTTGGGATCAAGTGTATACAGTGCGGGAAGCAAAATTCCGTTGCGATACTTTTGTTTATTATTCTTATGTGACAGGTGCAAATTTACGCATTATTCCAGAGTATAAATTTCCCTGGGTGCCTAAGGATATGCTAGCCGTGATGGCGAGTTGCCGTGACCCAGAGGGTACGGTTTGTGCAGTGAATAGCGAGTTGCAGAATGTGCAAACGCCATTGCAAACAGTGCAGCTGGCAGCGGTATTTGCTGCAAAAGCGTTAGATATTAAATCTGCAGATGCAGCAACTAAACAACTTGTGACAAGTACGCATGTTTCTCGACAAGCTAAAATTAATCAATTATGGTCATTGGCTTTGCGGTATCGAAATGACCCAATAAAATTTGGTTATTTATTGGATTGTTTAGCCTCTTTGCGGCCGGTGGAGTTAACATCAGAATTAATTGACGCATTTAAGCAACAGGAGAATAAACAAGATAGATACAGGTTACTGTCTGTCCTGGTTGCTTCTATACAAGTCAAAAATGAATCTGATATAGAGCGAGTCAAGAATCAAGTTGCTAATGTTACGAAAATACAGCATTTTTTACACGATTTACTTTTCCAAAATGCTGATGTCACTATGCAAAAGTTTTTAATCCAGATGTATCCTACTGTTGTACCAGCTGAGCGTGCACATGAAGATATTTCTCAGGTATTAAACAAACATGGCTTGTCCGCATCACTGCTTTCTGGCAGGGAAAAGATGTTGCTTGAGTTGCATGCTGCATTTTCTACGGCAGAGCAACAACGACAACAGTTGCCAGACTTAATTTCGCAATACACAGAGGGTGACCAAGCAGATTTGTGGAAACAGACATTATGTTTTGTGCTTAATGATATGTCACCTACTTGGATTGATGACAGCGTGCGTAAACTATTGGCAGACGTATTAGTAACGAATAAGCTTGCATTAATGGGGCTAGCGGCATCTGTGCAAGCAGTGGATATGCCACGTTGTAATTGGTTAGGCGCCTATGCAACATTAATGACGCATAGTGATGCAGAAAAGCGGCGATTTATCTTAAATTATATTTACAATGAGAACGATGTATTTGCGCAAGCACAAATGCTTGCACAACTTCCTGAGCAGTTAAAGAAGCAAGTGCCTGCTAGTGACAAAGCCTATTATCGGTCACGTTTTATAAAGCAGCTTAATAGTAAGGCATTGTTATCGGGAACAAATAAAAGAGTGATGATGGAAGGGATTTCCAGTGTTTATGACAGGTAGAACCGAATTCCTGTTATATGTGATAGAAGTTCCCGCTGACACTGTCATCCTGAGCGTTAGCTTGTCATCCTGAGCGTTAGCGAAGGATCAGTGTCCTTGTTAAACGAATTCAAGAAGGACACTGATCCTTCGCTAACGCTCAGGATGACAAGCTAACGCTCAGGATGACAAGCTAACGCTCAGGATGACAGTGTCAGCGGGAACTTCTGTATATGTGGCGTGTTATTTTCTGATAGTGCTATGGAAATTGCATGAAAAAATCGCTGGATTTACAAGGAATTTACCATCTTCAGCAAACCGGTCACTTGCAAGAGGCGGAGAGTGAATATTTAGCCTTGCTTGGCCAATATCCGCATGAAGTATCTGCGTTACATGGGCTAGCCATGCTCTATGTACAGCTGCATAAACTTGAGAAAGCTTATTATTACTTCGAAGAAGCTCTACATTATCAGCCACAAGATCCAATATTAATGTTACATTTGGCTAATGTGATAAAAGCGCAAGGCTTGTTTGCTCAAGCGGAGCAGGTGTTACAGAACTTAATACAAGCACATCCCAGTTATGCAGCAGCCTATAATAATTTAGGTACCTTGTATTTTACGCAAGAAAAATTCTCAGAAGCAGTGTCTTCTTACTATAATGCGATAGAGTTACAGCCTGATTATGCAGAAGTGTATTATAATCTGGGCTTGGCGTTAACTAAGTTAAATCAAGTTGACGATGCCATTATTGCTTATGAAAAATTGATTGATCTTATGCCGGATCATGATGCAGCGCATTTTCAACTGGGGTGTTTGTTTATGCATACAAATCAGTTTAGTAATGCGATACAGCATTTTTTGTTAGTAACCGCATCGTGTCCTCAGCTGTTTGAAGCAGAAACCAATCTGGCTACTTGTTATTTAAAACAAGGTGCGCTTAATCAAGCAAAAAATCACTATTTGCGCGCTTTGGATATGACTCCTGAAGACATCCAAATTCTATTTAATTTAGGGGTCATTAATATGCAGCAAGGGCATACAGATAGTGCGATTCGCCATTATCAGCAAGCGGTGAAAATAAATCCTGATTTTTTTGAGGCACATAATAATCTGGGTGTGGCTTTTCTTGCTAAGCAGCATATAGGTTATGCATTAGAGCATTTTCAGGAAGCACTGCGTATCCGTCCTCATGATGAATCAATTCGTTATACTGTGCACATGCTATCACAAGATCGGCGTTTACTTGCTTCGCCATTAGAATATGTAAAAACGTTGTTTGATGCCTATGCGGATCATTACGAGCCACATCTATTGCAAGCGTTGGATTATCAAGTGCCCACGTTACTTTATCAAGCAGTGGAAAAAGTGCGGGATATCACATCTAAGAAGTGGAATATTCTAGATCTTGGGTGTGGCACGGGCTTGAGTGGTTTGGTTTTTGCAAATGTGGCACGGAAGTTAATCGGGGTAGACCTTTCTACTAACATGTTAGCTGTGGCTGAAAAAAAGAAGATTTATAATGAATTAATTTTAGCAGATATCACCACGTTTCTTGGCAGCAAACAAACAGATTATGATCTTATCATTGCTGCAGATGTATTAGTTTATATTGGGGATTTGCAACATATTTTTAAGGCTGTGGCACAAGCGCTGCGAAATCACGGCCTTTTTGTATTCAATACCGAGGTTAATTCTGAGGGTGACTTTCATATGATGCAATCAGGGCGTTTTGCTCATAATAAAACATACGTGGATGAATTACTTGCAACCAACCACCTCAATGTTATTTCATATCAGATGGCTATTACGCGTTTACAAAATAATGAACCTGTGTATGGCCATATCTACGTGGTGGAAAAACCCCTTTTGAAAAAGGAAGGCAAATAACAGCAGGGCTCGCAATGACAACACGTCACCGAGAATTTCTGAGATAACAGTGATATTATCCTATCTAGGATAATAGATTTTTCATAAAGTTGTTTGTAGAGAGGGAGTTTATGAGAAAGTGCCTATTCTGGGGACTGATTTTACTGAGTGGGTTCTGGTTAAGTGGTTGTGTCAATACTCATAAGGAGTTCTCATTACAAATACAACATGATCTTTTAACTGAAACTTGGCCTAATAATATCAACATCCATCCAGAACGTTGGACTCGTCATGCCGACTCTTGGTTTTTAGCTGCAGAACCTAATCAAGCAGAGCGGGCAAATCGTCACTCACCTTTTTCAAGAGCGATTAGTACCATGGAAGTAAAGGTGCCTAATTTTTCAGCAATTCGGGTAGACGGTACTTTTACCGTGCAATTGTTTGGTGGTGTTGATCATAATAGCGTCTTTGTCTATGGCCCTAACGCAGAGGTTAGGAAAGTGGCAGTAGACATGAGAAATGGTACGTTATGTGTCTATCAAATACCAGGTAGTGCGGGGTATTTACGCCACACTATTATCCGTATTGGAGTGCACAATCTTAAATCATTAACGAATTTGGGACCTGGATTGGTAGAAGGCCGTCAATTGTCAAGCAGTGGATTGCAGGTTTATTCTAGGGGTTCTGGAGATATTTTACTATCTGGTAATTTACTTCTTCGCCGTGTTGTCAGCTCTGATTCTGGCGATATTATTATTCTTGGCATAGCTTCGCCAGCAGTTACTATCAAAATGTATGGCAGTGGCGATGTTAATTTAAGTGGTCGTGTAGGTGTGAGATCTATTTATCATGCCGGCTGGGGGAATCTGAATATTATTGGGGCTGATAGTAGTAGTTTGTACATTAACGCGTGCAATAGTGCGATGATTACTATTGTTGGCTGTGTAAATTTACGCGTTGTAGAAGCCAGTAATGATGCGCGTATTTACCTGTATTCGGTGCGTAGTCAACGCTTGCGGGTTAGTACGCATGATCATGCATGTGTAGGGCTGGCAGGTTATGCACATATATTACATGTGGATACCCATGGGGCATCTGGTTTTGATGGCCAGTATTTGAGCGCCAATACGGTGTATGCGAGGGCTTATGACACTTCGCATGCTAATGTGAGCGCTACAAATAAGGCATTTGCTATGGCGGTGCAGAATAGTAGTATCTATTTCTTTGGTTCATCCAGTGTGCTGTCTAAATACCAGACGGATAATGGCTCAATAATGACTCTCTCGCGAACGCGGCGTTTTGCTCCACCTTCTTTATGTCAGGGGCTCTGCTGAAAAAGGGTGAAACGTTTCGGATATAGATTCCAAAAATGCTCCCCATGCATTGCTTACTTGCCCAGACAGTATTTTTAGCAGCCCTGGACTTGCACTGTATTCTCGAAAATGGGAAGTTCGGAATTCTTTTTCAGCTACGTCAATAAGATTACCTAGTCCATCTACTAAGCCTAGTTTTACTGCTGTTTGTCCAGACCAGAAATCGCCAGTAAAAAGCGTGGCCGGGTCAGCATGTAACTTGCCTTTTCTACCCTCTAGTACGGCTTGGTTAAAGTTGTCATGTACCTCATTCATCACTTGTCGAATTTTTTCTATATCTTTGGGGCTTTGAGGCAGGAAAGGATCCAGCCTGTCTTTATCTGTACCTGAAGTATAAACACGGCGTTCTATACCTAGTTTTTTTATTAAACCAGAAAAGCCAAATCCTTTCATAATGACACCAATAGAACCTGTTAGCGTATTGGGATTTACATAGATTGCATCAGCAGCAACAGCAATATAATAGGCACCCGAGGTAAGTAAATCTTCACCTACTACCACTACTTTTTTATGGTATTTCTTTTTTAATTTTACTATGGCATTGTGAATAATGGCTGCTTGTACTGGTGTACCGCCGGGTGAGTTGATGTCTAAAATAATACCTTGAGACCCCTTATCCTTGAATGCATCTTGCAATAGAGGAACAATCACTTCAGAGGAGATTTCACTTTGGGGAGCAATCATGCCATCTAAGCGTAGTAATGATACATAACGTCCACTGAGAGTGGATGTGGAGTGGTTGAAAAATGTTAGCCATACAAATAATGAAATTATAATAATCCAAACAATAAAACGAATATTTTTCCAGCGGCGGTCTGCTTTTCGTTCTTTTAAAAGCTGCTGCACTAGGTCAGAAGATACTTCGCTCATTGTTTGATAACTCCTGGTTGTAAGATGGGCTTTATCCTAACATAGAAATGCGAATTCTGGATAAGGTCAGAATAAGCCCAAGGAATCAGGTTGATTTTGCTAGTATTTTAGCAAGCTAGCTAAACTGCTTATCAGGCTGGATAATGGCATGATAAATAATGGTAAATTTTACAAATTATATCAGCGTATCCATAATTTCTATTATAAATTGATTTCTTTTTGTTGATTCAAAAAAATCTCTCGCTATAATTCGTCACTTAATAATCTAGCCCTAGGAAGGAAAAAATACGTGGGTAAAAAATTCTGTGTTCTAATTGGTTTGTTCTTATTACTTCTAGGTTCAATGGTGTATGCGGGTGAAAGTATGCCATTGAATATGCCAGCCGGTGTAACACCTGTTAGTCGTGATATCTACGAATTACACATGATTATTTTTTGGATATGTGTGGCAATTGGTGTGGTGGTATTTGGTGTTATGCTATATGCCATTATTTTTCACCGTAAATCTCGCGGAGCGAAACCTGCGCAATTCCATTCTCACCTTGCTTTAGAAATTACCTGGACACTGATTCCTTTAGCTATTTTAGTGCTCATGGCTATTCCAGCGACCAAAGTATTAATCCACATGAGCAACATTGATGATGAAGAGTTAACTGTTAAAATCACAGGGTATCAGTGGAAATGGCATTATGAATATCTAGAAGATGGCATTAGTTTCTTTAGTAATCTTTCTACGCCTTGGAGTGATATTCAGAATAAGGGGCCTAAAACAGCAGATTATATACGCGAAGTAGATAATCCATTAGTATTACCGATTCATAAGAAAGTGCGTTTTCTAATTACGTCAAATGACGTTAACCATGCATGGTGGGTGCCGGATTTCGGTGTGAAACGTGATGCTATCCCTGGTTACATTAATGAAGGCTGGGCACGCATTAACAAAGCTGGGACTTATCGTGGGCAATGCGCGGAGCTTTGCGGGATTAACCATGCTTACATGCCTATTGTTGTAGTGGCCAAGTCAGAACAAGATTACAAAGAGTGGGTTGCCCAGCAAAAGGGCGGGAATAAACAAGCAGAAGCGGACGTGAACAAGGAATGGACGTTACAAGAGTTAATGCAGCACGGTGAAAAAGTATATATGCGCATTTGTGCGGCTTGCCACCAGCCTAGCGGCTTAGGTACACCGCCTGTTTTCCCTGCGTTGAAAAATAGCCATGTTGCTACTGGTCCTATTCAGAAACATGCGGATATAGTCATGAATGGTGTTTCTGGAACAGCGATGCAGCCATTCAAAGCACAATTGAACGATGTGGATTTAGCTGCGGTTATTACTTACGAGCGTAATGCTTTTGGCAATAATACGGGTACTTTAGTGCAGCCAATAGAAATCAGAACAGTACGAGAAGGCAAACTGATGAGTGCGGCTCCAGCTTCAGTAGCAGCGGCTCCAGCTTCAGTAGCAGCGGCTCCAGCTTCAGTAGTGAAAACATTGCAAGAGCAAATGCAGCAAGGTGAAAAGGTGTATATGAATACCTGTGCAGTTTGTCATCAGCCTACCGGAGTAGGTATGCCGCCTACATTCCCAGCATTAAAGGGTAGTCCCATGGCCACAGGGCCTGTTGAAAATCATCTCAAGATGGTTTTGTTTGGGAAGCAAGGTACAGCCATGCAGGCTTTTAAAGATCAGTTAAATGATGAGGACTTATCGGCAGTCATTACATTTGAGCGGAATTCGTGGGGAAATGCTACGGGAACTATTGTACAGCCTGCGGACATTCAAGCTGCGCGCCAACAACAAAGCCAGAGTAAATAAAACGAGAGGATAGAAAATCATGACAACACATACAGATGTTCATGCTCATTCACATCCAATAAATAAAGGCTTCTTGTCTTGGGTGGCGCGATGGTTATTTACTACCAATCATAAAGATATTGGGACTTTATATTTGTTATTTAGTCTAGTCATGTTTTTTGTGGGTGGAGTAATGGCGTTAATTATCCGTACGCAATTGTTTCACCCTGGATTAGGTTTTATAGAACCTAATTTTTATAATGTGATGGTAACAGTGCATGGGTTAGTGATGATTTTTGGTGTAATTATGCCTGCGTTTGTTGGATTAGCCAATTGGATGGTACCGATGATGGTGGGGGCACCGGATATGGCTTTGCCTCGTTTGAATAATTGGAGTTTCTGGATTATTCCTTTCGCATTTACCATTATTATTAGCACATTATTTCTTAAAGGATCAGGCCCGAATGGGGGATGGACAATGTATGCGCCATTATCTACCACTTATGGGCCACCTAGCATGGATTTTTTAATCATTGGTATTCATCTTCTCGGTATTTCCTCCATTTTAGGCGCGATTAATATTATTGCTACCATTCTTAATTTACGTGCTCCAGGCATGACCATGATGAAAATGCCCTTGTTTGTCTGGGCGTGGTTTATTACAGCATTTCTGCTGATTGGTGCGATGCCAGTGTTAGCGGGCGTAGTGACCATGATGTTGTTTGATCGCCATTTTGGCACGAGTTTCTTTAGTGCAGCAGGGGGCGGCGATCCCGTGATGTACCAACATCTTTTCTGGTTTTTTGGCCACCCCGAAGTGTATATCATGATTCTTCCTGGTTTTGGTATTATCTCGGAAGTGATTGCTACCTTTAGTCGTAAGAGGTTATTTGGTTATCCATTTATGGTAGGGGCTATCGCGGCTATTGCTTTATTGTCTTATGTAGTATGGGGTCATCATATGTTTACTGCAGGGATGGCAGTAGGAGCACAGCTTTTCTTTATGTACGCCACGATTTTGATTGCAGTACCCACTGGTATTAAAGTATTTAACTGGATTGCAACTATGTTTCGTGGTTCCTTGACATTTGAAACACCTATGTTATTTGCGTTAGGGTTTGTGGTTTTATTTACAATTGGTGGGTTTTCTGGGCTGATGTTGGCGATTGTTCCTGCTGATTATCAATATCAAGATACCTATTTTGTTGTAGCACATTTTCATTATGTATTAGTTGCTGGTGCCTTATTATCTATTTTCTCTGGTGTATATTATTGGCTGCCGAAATGGACTGGTCATTATTACAATGAAACGTTGGGGCAATTACATTTCTGGCTTACGATAATTGGTATTAATCTCACTTTCTTTCCTATGCATTTCTTAGGGCTAGCAGGTATGCCACGTCGTGTTGTTGATTATGCACCACAATTTATGCCGGCGAATATGCTTTGTACCATTGGTGCATTTATTCTTGGCTTTGCCCAGTTGATATTTGTATATATTGTTATTAGAGCCATGATGAAAAAAGGCAAACCAGCGGATGCTCGTGTATGGGAGGGGTCGCATGGGCTAGAGTGGACGCTGGAGTCGCCTGCGCCTTATCATAGCTTTTCAACACCTCCAGTGATTTCCTAAGAGGCCATATTATGTCTAAGCCGCGTTCTCATCGTAAAGTTATTGTTATTATTACGGTAGCAGTTTTTTTTATGTTTACTTTTTGCTTTGCTATGGTTCCATTATATAATGCCATATGCAAAGCAACGGGGATTAATACGTCGATTCGCGCTAGCGAATGGAGCAAGCCAGCAGTACTTGCCTCTGCTGCAGTAGATATTTCTCGTGAGGTGACTGTGCAATTTGTTGCAGTAACCAATGAAAATTTACGGTGGGATTTTTATCCGCGAGTAAAAAGCATTAAAATACACCCAGGTGCAAATAACACAGTCACCTTTTTTGCAAAAAACAATACGGATAATGATATGGTTGTACAGGCAATCCCTAGTATGACACCGCCGCAATCTATTGCACATTTTCATAAAATCGAATGTTTTTGTTTTCGCCAGCAATCGTTACAAGCTGGGGCCAGTAAGGAAATGGGACTGACTTTTCAAGTCGATAAAGATTTGCCTCCAGAAATACATACGATTACTTTGGCTTATACTTTATTTGATGTAACGCCTAAGACTAACGCAAAAAAAGTGTAATCATTTTATTGAGAGAACCACATGATGCCTAAGCCTATGCTGAAAGATTATCGCCCTGTTAATTACTACTTTGTTGCTGATCCTAGCTATTGGCCATTGTTCGGTTGTTTTGGGTTGTTTGCAACCTTGGTAGGCGGAATAAATATGCTGCACCATAATACCTTTGGCACGTATTTATTTTTGACAGGAATAGCATTGCTGGTTATCACTATGTTTGGGTGGTTTAGTTTAGTCGTGCGTGAGAGTATCCAGGGATTGCATAGTAAGCAAATGGATAAGACTTATCGTTGGGGCATGATGTGGTTTATTGTATCCGAAGTGGCATTATTCGGAGTATTTTTTGGTGCATTATTTTATACCAGAATGTTTACCATTCCAGATTTAAGCGGTACGGCAGGTATATTGGCGAAAGCGTTATTGTTTACCAAGGGAGATACAACGCATATTTACTTATGGCCACATTTTAAAGCAGCTTGGCCATTATTAGTTAACCCTAATCCAGAGTTATTTCCTGGCCCTGAGCGTGTAATTAATACGTGGGGTATTCCGGCGTTAAATACAGTTTTATTATTAAGTAGCGCAGTAGCGTTAACATGGGCACATTGGGGATTTAAATCGGATAACTTAAAACAAGTTAAAATTGGCTTAATATTAGCTATCTTGTTGGGGCTTGTCTTTGTAGGCTGTCAGGCGCATGAGTATTTACTTGCGCATCTTGAATACCACTTAACCATTTATAGCGGTATTTATGGAGCAACGTTTTTTATGCTGACGGGGCTGCATGCCATGCATGTGACTATGGGTATCATCATGATGACAGTTATTTTAATCCGCTGTTTTAAGGGACATTTCCGTCGTGAACATCATTTTGCTTTCGAAGCGGTTGCTTGGTATTGGCATTTTGTAGATGTAGTGTGGCTATTTTTATTTGTGTTCGTTTATTGGATATAGGAGACCTTGACTGTGCCATGGTTAATTAACACAGCACAGCTCGAGAAATTTCGTAAATACCAAAAAAATGTTGTTATTCTTGATGCCACTTTTTATGTTTTCGAGCATGATAAAAATGCACGGCAAGCATTTCTCGATAAGCATATTATAGGCGCACGGTTTTTTGATATAGATACTTTCTGTGATCCGCATTCAACACTTCCTCATATGTTAACACAAGATGAGACTCTCATTAGCGAGAAATTAGGCGCATTGGGCATTACCAATGATCATCGCATTATTTTTTATGACAATAGCCCTTACCATTCTAGTTGCAGAGCATTATGGATGTTGAAAGTATTTGGACACAGCCTGGATCATCTTTATATTTTTGATGGCAATTTAGATAGCTGGGAAAAACAAGGCGGAAAAGTGGAGTTAGCAGAGCCACGTATTACACCCAAACATTATACGGTACATTATCAACGGCAATTTGTACGCTCCTTGGTGCAAATAAAAGCCAACCTTCAGCAACCTCACGAGCAGATTATTGATATGCGTTCGGCGGTACGTTATGCCGGTGGGGCAGAGCCTCGGCCACATATGCGTGTTGGCCATATTCCTGGTAGTTTCTCATTCCCTTTTGTAACTATGTTTGAAGCCAGTGGCCGTTTGAAGCCTATGGACAAGGTTCGTAGCCAATTAGAAGGTATTGGGGTGGATTTACGTAGTCCTATTGTTTGCACCTGTGGTTCGGCGATTACTGCGCCTATTTTAGATTTTGTTCTAGATTTGCTGGGAGTTTCCCAGCCTCATGCTGTGTATGATGGTTCTTGGGCGGAATGGGGCGCGACACAACTGTATGAGGGTGAGACGAGTTTGCAAGAACGCCCTGTACAGACGTCAACAGAAGTTTCGGGGAATATACAGGAGTTCCCGCTGAAGAGGGTGAGCTGATCCTTCGCTAACGCTCAGGATGACAATTTGGCAATTAAACTATCAAAT
>MGYC01000038.1:236686-299866 GCA_001801575.1 Gammaproteobacteria bacterium RIFCSPHIGHO2_12_FULL_41_20 | reverse complement strand
GCACGATGTTCGTGGACCCTTCTAACGGAGATTCTTGCGCGTTGTCTTCTTCTCTTGGGGTTTTTGATTGGTATAATAAAAGCTGGGTCTGGCGGGTGGATTTGCGGGGGGGCGGCCGGTGCGAGGTGGTCGTGTTTGAGGTGGGGCGGCTGGACAACTTATGCAGAACAAAAGCAGAGGCGTATGGGAGCTATATTATGCGACCACGCTTCGAAGCGTCAACACACCGTCCCGCGATGAGCATGACCATCAGCTGAAATGCGTGATGCTCTAAGGTCTGTTTACAATTCAAACCTTGGCTGCAAAAAGAGGGATATCGGTCAGAATGATTTTAAATGCGAGAACATTTACTCATAATGTGTCCACATACGTATAACCTTGATGGTTTTTTCCTTTAGATACACTTGATAAATCAAACGATGTTGAATATTAATTCGCCTTGAATATGCCCTTGTTAAATCACCAACCAGTTTTTCATATTCAGGGGGATTCTTAAAAGGGTTTACTTTGAGTATTTCGAGTAATTTTTCTGTCTTTTGTTTGAAACCTGCAGATGACAATTTTTTTGCATCTTTTTGCGCTTGTTTCGTGTAGACAATTTTCCATGATGTCACCAGTCTAGTTCCTCGTCACACTTTTTCAATGGCTCTTTTAAACCTTTTTTTATTGATTTCCCCATTCCTGGAATGGATAGTAGATGCAACGTTTCTTGTATTGCTGACCAGTCTTCTTCAGATATCAATACAGCACCAGCATTTTTACCGCTAATATGAATAGGTTTGTGAGATTTGCTAACGCGGTCGATTAGTCTGTAAAGATTTGATCGCGCTTTAGTAGCTGTAAAAGTAGCCATAATGACCTCTATAATTAGGTTATACTATTAGCGTACGCTATTACGTACGCACTGTCAAAGCGTCCTGATATATATTCTTAATGTATTGTTTCTTTCCGTGCTTGCATGGCACGAAGGATGCTTACAGGTTTCTTCTGCCAAGATCAGAAACTATTTCTCGCGTTGGTTACACTACATTTCTGAGCACCGACTCGTGCGACGATGTGCCTCTCGACCGCGAATAATCCTTCCAAGCTCGATGTTTTTGCTCGACATAAGTTTTGCAATGGCGGCAGCGAGGCCCGGCCCGCCACCGCTACCGAGCCGCCGGCGCCAGGTGTGGAAATGAAAACTATAAACAAAATGAGATACTCCCCAATCGGTATGAAAAAATGGAAAGTTAGGGGGGCGCTCCAACTTTAACGCACGGCTCAACGCCAACCTTTCATCTATCACCTTACCAAAACCATCACACGCCGTCTGCGCAAGATTTGTAGTGAATAAACCCTGAATAACACCTATCACCTTAATCGCTGCTAATCTGTTTTTCTTACTATCAAAGCCACCAAATTGTGCATAATGTTCATCGTAAATTTTTAGCGCCTTGGCAAACAATTGGTTATTAAAATGAAAACCTGTTTTAATAACTCTCTCTTTTTGTTTGACAAGATAGGCTTTAAACTTCTTCACGGCTTCTTCCCCTTCATCATCAGTTGTTGCTGCACTAATTTTTTCAAATACTTTTTTAAGCGCGGCAGAATCTGCTTTTCTGCGCCTTTCCTCTGCTTGTTCCCAGCCATCTGGAAATTGCGCGGCAATTTGTGATTATTTAACATAATAAACGAGGGGAAGCAGAATGGCTACGAGTAGACCGACATCGAGTAGACCGACATCATTAGGTGAGCTAGATATTCTACCAAGAGATACAATAGAAGTAATAGGCTCCTTTTGTTCGCCAGGAACGCTGGGTTTATTTGCACAAGTATCGCAGGGAGCTGAAGAAGAGAGCGCTTTCCCCCGGTTACTCACTGCCGCGGTGAATGCAGAACCTGAGTCTTATAAGCAAAAAGACGCAACACGATTAGCAGCGATAGCTATTTTAAAAAGACATCCTGAATTATTGTTTAAGGTAGGGACAGTAACAGACCACTTTGGTCGAAAGATAGAAGCGACTCCTTATCGACTTTTCCTGGGTGCAGGCGATACCTGGGCATTAAAAGAAGTGCATGAATCCATCATACCGTGCATAGAAAATGGAAACGCAATCGCTGAAGCCCAATTTAAAGCCCAGTTCCCCCATTGTCCATGGCCGTCCACTCCGGATATGAATGAAGAAGCGCTCTATGATGATAGAAATACAGCATAGATCGCACAGGTAATTGCCCAACTAGAAGTAACTCTTAGGGCAATATCAGCCGACCCCTGCATCAATGGTCAAGCCACGCTGGATAAGACAACAAAAGCCGTTGCGGACCTATGCCAACTCTTTGCACCCAAAAAAGGAGAAGTTATTCAAACAGGATTGCACTTTCCGTTAGGTATTATGGAGGAGATATACAACGTATACGATGCTCTTTCCCATCTATGGGGTGAGACTCAGAAGGCGTTCTTTTCCTATGCAGTCATAGGGGCAGCGGAAGCAGCCTTAACCGCGGTGGATGGCCAGTGTTGCAAAAACGGGTTGAGCAGCCTCGATGTGAAAAAGGCCCCGATCGGCGGGATGGTTTATTTTGCCGGCGGCGGTATTTCAAGGCGGCGCAGCCCAATGTGGCGTGTCGCGCCATTGGGAAACTTATGGATACAAAAGCAGAGACGTATGGGAGCTCATGCAGCCACGCTTCGATGCATCGTCAACACACCATCCGCGCTGAGCATGACCACCGGCTGCAATTCGTGTTTCGCTAATCTGGCATAATAATAAGCCAGTGGCATAAGAGTGGCGTTATTTAAATGCTCATGCCAATATGTCGTAGGTGGTTGGAATGTACTTTTATTGCAGCTAGCCTGGGAAAATGCCATGAACGGCACCACATTTTTTGCTTTTTTGCACCGGACCAGTGAAAAATATCCTTTCACGCTGCCCACAAAGAAGGATGTATTTATTTACGGCAATCGTAACGCATGTCATTGACTATATTAATAAAAGTACTTATGTATGCTTTTTCACCATTTTTTGCTAAGCGTTAGATTTTTAAAGGTCGCGAAATGATGCGAACTCTGTGAGTATCCCCTATTTATTTTTACGATTATATCATCCATAATAAAAATATCTATATCGATAACAAAAAGGTAAGAATTATGCATTCAGCGACTTTATCTTCAAAATTTCAAATATGTATACCTAAAGAACTTCGACAAGAATTGCATATCAAGGCAGGACAAACATTTATTTTTATACCGCATGGGAATAGCATTCAGCTTGTCCCTGATCGAGACATGAAAGATATTCGAGGCATGATGACTGGAGCAAGTACGGGTAATATTAGAGATAGGCAAGATAGACAATGAAAAAATATCTTGTTGATACTTGCGGATGGATAGAATGGTTAATCAATGGAAAAATGGTGGCGCATTTTGAACCTTATTTAAAAAATGTTAACCAATTAATTGTACCCACCCTAGTGCAATATGAGTTGTATAAATGGATTTGTCGTGAAAAAAATCAAGATGCAGCCCTGGAGATTATAGGTGTCACCGAAAAAGCTACCATTGTTCCACTCGATACTCATTTAGCACTATTTGCTGCAGATGTAGCAAAGCAATATCAGCTAGCAATGGCAGATGCCATTATTTATGCCACTGCACAAAAATATGATATTGAATTAATCACATCTGATGAGCATTTTTTAAAGTTACCTCAAGTTAAATTCTTTAATAAAAAAAGTTAGCGACATATTATTTCGCGACAGCCTCTAACTTATTGCTGTCGTTCATTTTTTATCCGGAATTTACGTTTTGAAGACCACAGGAGTTTCACACTTTGTTACTAGTACAGCGTCCATTTGATTTTGTCTGAGGAGGTGACGCTGGAGCCGGGGTCCCCGATGGCGAAGCCACGGGGTGGCGCAGGCGTCGGATCCCCGCAAGACAAATATCAAAATCACATGGACAACGTACTAGTAACAAAGTGTGCGAACTCTTAATGTATTGTTTCTTTTCGTGCTTGCATGGCACGAAGGATGCTTACATAGCCCCAAGTTAAGTCTTGAGCACTCGTGGGATTACCAGTAATAGCATCAATTTGTTCAGAGAAGTGCAGGCAATCAGTTTTTTTATGACATTGTTGATAGGATTTGACCGTTAATAAATACCTATCTCCTTCTGTTATTAACGCGGAAATAATTTCATTAAAGTGGCTATTATTGTCGTCATAGCGCGTGTTTGCTAGCAGAGCAAGATGTAATTGTGTAAAGAAATCCAAGTTAGTTGGGGTCACGTTTATATATTTTAACTTGAGGTAGGCGTGGGCTAGCGAATAATAATATTCTGCAAACGCACTCGTAGTGAGTACCCATGGATTGCCATGCATAAATTCATTACCATCATAGCGATCTCCAGGATATCGACCAATCAGCGGGGGCTGTTCTGGGTGGGCCTTATTGAGCAGATACTCGCTAGCAAATGTATTGCGTAGTATGGTTACTGTGTGCATGACCCGATCATCTATTATAGACCAAGGCTGCTCATAAGAAATACTTGGATTTTTATAATGATCGCCATATAACACACCAAGCAAAATTGAGCTATCTAAGCCACCGCCCTTATTGGTTAGCTGATTAACTGTCTCAGTGATGTAGCCCAAGGTTATCTGCCAATGTTTTTCTAGTGAACGAGTGATTGCTGTAGCGGTATCCGCATAAGTTTGCATTCTTTTTTTATCGTCATGGAGCTTTGCTAACAATGCACTACCACAGGATAAGCTTTTTTTCTGTACCATTTTTGTAAAAAAGTGCTCAGTATCATTGACTTCTTCCCATAAGTCATAGGTGGTATGTTGCCATTCTCTCATCACATAATCTAAATCATTGATAATGAGAGGTAGGAGATGAGCGCGCAGCCAAGTAGCTGATTCTACATTTTTACCATCGATATTTAAGTAATAATCACATAAAGTAAAAGCGCGCAGTGCTGCTCCGTCATTTTGTGGTCGCCCCCATACCCCTTCCCACACGGTAGTATCGATATTGAATTTAGGTTGCCCCAATGTGCGTTCTCCTGGGTTCGAAGGTTGCTGCTGCGCTGTGTATTCAAATTCAATATAGTTATTTAGTGCCTCGTGTAATTTATTATCAGTAAGATTTTGCAGGTAGATGTGCATCGCTTGTTGCATAGTAATCGCTGCATCACGTGTCCAATGAAATTGATAGTCTTGTGAGAATCCCGAACCCTTGTTGGAGGGAGAAGCAAGTACTGCTCCAGGGTGGGAATGGATTGTTCGCTCTTCGTCCGTTTTAACAAAGGGTTTTTGTTGAGAAGTTATATTATTTAACAGATATTGGGTGATAACCGTTAATTCTTTCTCTGAGAAAGGAGCGGTATGCCAAGCAAAGGCCTGCTGCGTGAAACAGAAAAAGATGCAATGGAAAACCAGAGTCTGTTTACAATGCAAATCTCGATGCGAAAAAAGAGGGGATCGAGGCAAAATGTGCAGAAATTTGCGGAGAATATTCAGCATACTTGATAAAAATTTTTGCATAAATAACCCATAAGGTAGCTTGCAATCAATTAATGATACCTAAAAATGATCTTTCCATTTGCGTAACCAAGAAAACACCTCTAAAGAGGAGGAGAGTGCCATTTCTGCGTATTGCTCCACAGCGATTTTTACTTCTGGACAATGGCAGCGTAGAAAGGGATTCGTTGCTTTTTCTTCACGGAGTGTGCTGGGGAGCGTTGGCTGATTTTTATCGCGCAAACGTTGAGCATGTTGCAACCGTGTAGTAATAGCTGGATTGTTAGGTTCAATGGTGCGTGCAAAACGTAAATTATTTAATGTGTATTCATGAGCGCAATAAACGCGTGTGCCATCAGGAAGACTCGCGAGTTTTTGCAGCGAAGCAAACAATTGTGCTGCTGAGCCTTCAAATAATCTGCCGCATCCTGCAGCAAATAACGTATCTCCGCAAAATAACCTATCTGGCATATAGTAAGCGACATGATCTAAGGTATGGCCGGGTATATTAAAAATTTGTGGAGAAATAGTGAAGTGCTCGATATAGATATAATCTGGCTCTTGTACCCGATGGGTAATTTCTGTAAGAGTATTGTTTGGACCATATACAGGGATTGGATAGGAAGCCACAATGTCTTTAATCCCATTGGTATGATCCCAGTGGTGATGCGTAATTAAAATACTTACTGGGACAAGATGATGCTGTTTAAGAAACTGCAATACGGGAGCAGCATCCCCAGGGTCAACCAGTATGGCTTTATGTTGTGTGGGATCAATGATAGTCCATACATAGTTGTCTTTAAAAGTGGGAATGGGGATGATGGTTAATGTTGTCACGGTGTTTCCCCATCATCTGGCAGGAAGCCGTTGGTTTGCATATTCCAGAGCATAGCAAAATGTCCTTTAAAACTTAATAGACTTTCCTTTGTGCCTTGCTCAATGATTTTACCCTGATGAAATACTAAAATTCTATCCATATCTGCGAGTGTTGATAAGCGATGCGCAACAACTAAAGTAGTTCGACCTTGCATTAAGCGATGTAAGCTTTCTTGAATCATTTTTTCTGTTATTGAATCAAGAGAAGACGTAGCCTCATCCAAAATTAAGATGGGAGCATTTTTTAAGATGGCGCGGGCAATGGCAATACGCTGGCGCTGACCGCCAGATAATTTCAGGCCGCGTTCACCCACGAGGGTTTGATAGCCTTCTGATGATTTCTCAATAAACTCATGGCAATGTGCTAATTTCGATGCATATATGACTTCCGCATCAGTGGCCTCTAAGCGACCATAGCGAATATTTTCCATTAAGCTGCGATGAAATAAGGATGGATCTTGTGGGATCATTGCAATGCGCAGGCGCAATGAATCCTGAGTTACATTGGCAATGTCTTCATCGTCAATGAAAATGTGACCAGATTGTAAATCATAGAAGCGTAGAATAAGATTCACAAAGGTAGATTTTCCTGCTCCAGAGAAGCCAACCAGTCCAACTTTTTCTCCAGCAGCAATGGTAATATTTAAATCTTCGAACACGTGTTGATTTTTTTGATAGGTAAAAGAAACGGAATCGAAACAAATTTTACCTTGTTTTGCTGCTATCGGGTGAGCGCTGGCTTTATCTACCAAGTCGTGACTTTTCTTGATTAAACTCAAAGCATTTTCTACTGTACCCATTTCACGAGCTAATTGGGTTATTTGAAAACTGATATACCATAACCAGCCGAGCAACCAAAATGATTGCATTAAGATTTGCGTAAAATCTCCTAAAGTGACCCAGTGATGCACCCAACCATATAGCAAACTAAATACCATACTAAATACTAAAAATAAGCCGCTTAATCCTAACCCTACACGCATGACTTCTACGACCCACATGGCTTTTTTTGCTTTGTTGATTTCATCGTCTTGAAAGTGTCTTAAGTATTGCGCTTCATAACGATTGCGGGCAAACGAGCGCACAGTGAACATATTGGTGAACGTGTCAACAACTTTGCCACTTAGTAATGAGACTGCGTTGGAGTGGATTTCAGATAGATGATTTCCGTAGCGAAAGAACAAGGTAATCAACCCCACGTGTAGGCATAACCATATTGCTAAGATAGCTGCAAATAGCGGGTTAACTAGCCACATCATGACTAACACAATGATTGCGCCGGTGCCGGCTGTCATGAATTGTAAACAAATAATTTCAATAATAGCTTGACAGCTGATGGCTAAGTCAGCCAGCTTTTTTGCGATGTTGCCAGAAAAGTGACTAGAGAAATATTCATGCGAATGAGAGAGAGTATAGTTAAATACCGTTTCTCGAATGTTGGCGCGGAATCGTGGAAAAGTATAAATTTGCAGAACACCTTGCAAGCGCATAACGATTTCAGCTACTACCCAAAATAACACAAGTAATAACAGTACACCGCTGATGGCAGCGTAAATACCGGCTCTTTCACCATGATAGTATTGTATAGTGTTGACTATTTGTTTAAGGAAGTAAGGAAAAAAAGCATCGCTGATCGCCCATATTACAAACGATAAGATAAGCGCGGTAAATTTGATCCATTGTTGTTTAGCGAAGTATAAAATAAAATGAAACGTAGTTGTGGGTAAGCTCATATAAAACACCTGGTAAAATCGTTAATAAAGAAATCGCATGATTATTTCTGCGAGCACGATAATTAGCCAAGCGTTTTCATTGTTGCACCTGTATAGGCTGAAGGAAAGAGAGAACATTGTAGCGTGGGTTGCTATCTATTTCAAGAAAAACCTACTATCTTTCTTCAAGTAAAATGCTATACTTCTGGGCACTTAAAATACGGATAAGGAGTTAGCATGGCTGCGCTAGAGTTTGTTGTTTTTCTCCTCATAACAGGCGCGCTCGCCGCTTTTCGAGTCAAAACCATCGTGTGGACAGTAGCATTAGCAGTCGTGCTATTGGCGCTTACGGTGCTCCATGATCTGAGCCTTTTTGTCTTGATACCGCTTTGGGTGATTTATCTTGCCGCAGCGCTGTTTGCAAATTTACATGCATACCGCCAACAACATATTATTCAGCCGCTTGTTAAAATTTTGCAGCGGCGCATGCCTACTATTAGCGATACAGAGCGTGAAGCAATTCAGGCTGGGAATGTGTGGTGGGAAAAAGAATTATTTTGTGGATCACCTTCTTGGAAAAAATTATTAAGTATGCCACGTCCTGCTTTATCAGATGAGGAGCAACACTTTTTAGATAATCAAGTGGAGACATTGTGCGGTATGTTGAATGATTGGGAAATCATGCAACAACATGATTTACCCGCGCAGGTATGGTCGTATCTTAAAAAGGAAGGTTTTTTTGGTATGGCTATTCCTAAAGAATACGGTGGTCGTGGGTTTTCAGCTTTAGCACATTCGACGGTGATTGTGAAGATTGCTACACGTAGTATTAGCGCTGCAGTGAATACCATGGTACCTAATTCACTCGGGCCCGCTGAGCTATTGTTGCATTATGGTACAGCAGAACAAAAGAATTATTATTTGCCACGATTAGCGAAAGGCGAAGAAATGCCTTGCTTTGCGCTGACTGCTCCTGAAGCTGGTAGTGATGCAGGTGCTATTCCTGATACCGGAATAATTTGTCGCGGTATGTATGAAGGCAAAGAAGTGATAGGCATGCGTTTAACTTGGGATAAACGTTATATTACCTTAGCGCCAATAGCGACGCTTTTGGGTTTGGCATTTCGTTTATATGATCCTGAGCATTTATTGGGGCAAAAAGAAGATCTGGGCATTACATTATGTTTGCTTCCCACTGCACATCCGGGAGTAGAAATTGGTACCCGCCATTTACCCTTGCATTTAGCATTTTTAAATGGCCCTACGCGTGGCAAAGATGTGTTTGTCCCACTGGATTGGATTATTGGTGGACCAGCGATGGCAGGACAAGGTTGGCATATGTTAATGGAATGTTTGTCAATTGGGCGCTCTATTTCTTTGCCGGCACTGTCGACAGCCTGTGGCAATGTAGCTTATCGATTTACTGGCGCTTATGCACGTATTCGTAAACAGTTTAACTTGCCTATTGCTTATTTTGAAGGGGTGGAAGAGAGTCTGGGCAATATTGCTGGCAAGATGTATCTGATGGAGGCATGTCGGCGGATGACAGCGGGTGCTGTGGACCAAAAGATTAAGCCTTCAATTCCTTCGGCTATTGCAAAATATCATATGACAGAAATGTCACGGCAAATTGTTGAGAGCGCAATGGATGTGCATGGTGGGCATATGATTCAAGTTGGCCCGCGAAATTTTTTAGCCACGGCCCACATGTCTATGCCGATTAGTATTACGGTAGAAGGTGCAAATATTCTAACGCGCAATCTAATTATTTTTGGCCAGGGTGCTATCCGCTGTCATCCTTATCTACTCGAGGAAGTAGAGTTACTTTCCGCACCGCTGACGGCAGATGCAAATAATAAACTAGATAAATTATTATTGACGCATGTTAGTTATTCACTGAGTAATTTAGCGCGTAGCTTCTGGTATGGTATTACTGGAGGATGGGGTATGTTAGCGGTTCCCCACGAATTTGCTGCTTATTATCGGCAATTAACGCGAATGAGTACGGCACTATCCTTGTTAGCTGATGTGAGCTTAATGTTATTAGGCGGGAATTTGAAACGTAAAGAACGTATTTCTGCGCGTTTAGGCGATATCTTAAGCCAGCTTTATTTAGCATCGACAATATTAAAATATTATCACGATCAAGGAGAGGGGGATGATAAGGATTATGTACGCTGGGGCATTCAATACTGCTTATATAAAATCCAAGTAGCTTGCGATGAGTTACTAGATAATTTCCCTATTCGCTGGTTAGGAAAGATACTGCACTGGGTTATTTTCCCCTATGGTCGTGCTTATCATAAACCTAATGATAAATTATATAGGAAAATAGTAAAAACCATGCTGGCGCCTTCTTCATTGCGTGAGCGACTAACGCGTTATTGTTATGTGGGGAAAAATGAGGATGAATTGACTTCACTACTCGAAGTAGGATTAACACAAGTTGCTGATATTGATCCTTTGTGGAAAAAGTTACAAGCAGCAATACGGCATGGTGTTGTGCCTCGCTATGGACACTTGGATGAACGTTTACAAGCCGCCATACATGCAGACATATTGTCAGAGCGAGAGGCGCAATCCGTTGCTGACTTTGAAAAGCTACGCAAGGAAATCATTAAGGTTAATGAATTCTCTTTTAATTTAGATAAGGTAGTAGCGTAATTAAATTTATACAGAGATGGGGGTAATGATGGAAGCGATGAAAGCGATGCGACGTGATGTGTATATTGTAGATGGGGCCCGTACACCATTCTTGAAGGCGAAGGGTAAGCCAGGCACTTTTTCTGCCGCTGATCTTGCTGTCAGCGTTGGTCAATCTTTATTGCTGCGTCAGCCATTTTCGCCGAATGATTTGGGAGAGGTGGTAATAGGCTGTGTGATGCCTAATGCCGATGAAGCGAATATAGCTAGAGTCATTGCTCTGCGTTTAGGTTGTAGTAAAACCATGCCAGCGTGGACAGTGCAGCGTAATTGTGCCTCAGGTATGCAGGCTTTAGATAGTGCGGTAAAAGATATTGCTATGGGTCGCCATGAGTTGGTGCTAGCAGGCGGTACGGAAGCGATGAGTCGCGCACCTTTGTTATTTAATCACCATATGGTGAATTGGTTAGCTGGGTTGTGGGGTGCAAAAACATTGGGCATGAAGGTGAAGCAATGGATGCAATTTCGACCTAACTTTTTAGTGCCAGTGATTGCATTGTTAAAAGGGTTGAGTGACCCTTTGGTAAATTTATCGATGGGGCAAACTGCTGAAAATGTGGCTTATCGATTCCATCTTTCACGCGAAGAAATGGATCAATTTGCATTGGAAAGCCATCAACGTGTTGCGGCTGCTCAAGATAATCATTATTTTGAAGAAGTAGTACCCTTGTTTTCTCCGCAAGGCCAAGTGGCAGAGATAGATGATGGAGTAAGGCGCGATACGTCTTTGGAAAAGCTAGCTACGTTAAAACCCTTTTTTGATAGAAAATTTGGTAGTGTGACAGCCGGTAATAGCTCACAAGTGACAGACGGTGCGGCATTATTATTATTGGCCAGTGAGGAAGCAATTAAGAAATATCATTTATCAGCATTAGCGCGCATAGTTGATGTGGAGTGGGCCGGTGTAGATCCAGCGGAAATGGGGTTAGGGCCAGTACGCGCTACCGCGCAATTGTTGCAGCGCCAGCATTTACACATGGATGATATCGACTTCTGGGAAATTAATGAGGCATTTGCAGCGCAAGTGTTAGGCTGTTTAGCTGCATGGGATAACGCAGAATATTGTCGTGAACAGTTAGGGTTACCACAACCATTAGGCAGGTTAGATAGGTCTAAATTAAATGTGGATGGGGGTGCAGTTGCATTAGGGCACCCAGTAGGAGCTAGCGGTGCGCGTATTGTGTTGCATTTAATGCATATATTAAAACGCCAGCATGCGAAACGGGGTGTAGCGACAATTTGTATCGGTGGTGGACAAGGTGGAGCAATGTTACTTGAAAATATGGAGGGAAGTGTATGAGCGCAATCCCAACTTATCAGCATTGGCGCTTAGAGGCAGATAGTGATCAAGTATTATGGCTGTATTTTGATAAAAAAAATGCAACAGTGAATACATTCGATCGTGCTGTTATGGAAGAATTATCGCAAATTGTTACATGGTTAGCTAGTGCGCACGAGTATAAAGGTGTGATTGTGGCATCTGCTAAGAAACAAGGTTTTATTGCTGGTGCAGATATTTCCCAGTTTAGTCAATTTAAAGATATTGCCCAAGCTACGGAACTAGTGAAGCGTGGTCAACATATTTTTGATCAAGTGGCTGCATTAAAAATACCAACGGTAGCTATGATAGAGGGATTTTGTTTAGGTGGTGGTTTAGAGTTTGCATTAGCTTGTCGGTATCGCGTTGCTGAAGATGGTGCAAAGACGCGCCTTGGATTACCAGAGATTAAGGTAGGGATTCATCCAGGGTGGGGTGGATCGATTCGTTTACCTAAACTCATTGGCGCACCACAAGCATTAAATATGATACTTTCTGGACATACTGTGAGTGCCAAAGCAGCAGCGAAATTAGGATTTGTGGATGCGGCTGTGCCTAAGCGGCATTTAATTTACGCAGCGAAACATTATGTGTTGCAGCCTCCTGCACCCCATCAAGCCGCTTGGTGGCAACAACTAACAAATAAACAACCAGCGCGCATGTTATTAGCGCCATGGATTCGTAAAAAACTGCGTGCTAAAGCAGATCCAGCACATTATCCCGCTCCTTATGCTTTGTTGGATAATTGGGAGCGTTATGGTGTAGATGGACAGGTAGCCATGGATAGAGAAGCGGCGAGTTGTGGGCGATTGTTTTTTAGTGACACCGCACAAAACTTAGTGCGTATCTTTTTTTTACAAGAACGACTCAAAGGGTTAGCGAAGGAGGTGCAGTTTAATCCGCGCCACGTGCATGTGGTTGGGGGTGGAACAATGGGCGGGGATATTGCTGCATGGTGTGCTTTGCGTGGATTTACGGTGACGCTACAAGATTTACAACCGCGCTTTATTGCTCCAGCTATGCAACGCGCCCATGCTTTATTTAAAGAAAAGCTAAAAGAAGCTTATCTGGTTCGTCAAGCGATGGACAGGCTGGTTCCAGATTTGCATGGGGATGGAATACGTAGAGCCGATGTAATTATTGAAGCGGTAGTTGAAGATCTTAAGATAAAGCAATCTATATTCAAGAGTCTTGAGTCACAGGCCAAGCCAACGGCAATATTAGCCACTAATACTTCCAGTATCCCTTTGGATGAGATCAATGTGGTGTTGCAAGCCCCGCAAAGGCTAGTTGGCATTCATTTCTTTAACCCAGTGGCCAAAATGCCATTAGTAGAAGTGGTGCAAGGCCAAAAAACGGATCAGCAAGTAGTAGAGAAGGCGGCGGTTTTTGTACGTAAGATAGATCGTCTACCTTTACCTGTAAAAAGTAGTCCTGGGTTTCTTGTTAACCGTATTCTTATGCCTTATCTCATGGAAGCCATGGCACTCTATGAAGAAGGGGTGCCTGCACCAGTGATTGATAAGGCAATGGTTGAATTTGGTATGCCTATGGGTCCAATTACGTTGGCTGATTATGTTGGCTTAGATGTCTGTTTATCGGTGGCTAAGTATTTTAGCAATTATTTCCATACTCCTGTTCCTGAAAAATTGCTTGCCATGGTGGAGCAAAAGAAATTGGGAAAAAAGAGTGGAGAAGGATTTTATCAATATGACAAAAAAGGTAAGAAGATTAAGGAAAAAGAAGCAACATCCACTAAGCCATTAGAGGAAATTTCTGAGCGGTTAGTGTTATGCATGTTAAATGAGTCTTTTGCTTGTTTGCGCGAAGGGGTGGTGGCTGATGCAGACTTGCTGGATGCGGGAATGATTTTTGGTACAGGCTTTGCACCTTTCCGTGGTGGGCCTATTCATTATGCAAAAACTCAAGGGATACACGAGTTATATCAGCAGTTTGTTAAGCAACAAGAACAGCGCGGCGATAAAGTAACACCACCCGTTGCTTGGGAGGAGGTAGTTTAACACCCTAATCATTCTCATTATCTTAATAATTAAAAAAGCATCCACCAAGCTGATCGTCTCTCCCGATATCGGGAGAGACGACGCGCGTTCTTTGCGCGGCGGGTGAGGGGGTACGTTTGCTATTTCCACTTTATATTACACCCTACGCTCGGTATCTGTTCCCCATTCACAACTTTTCCTGCTAATACACAATCTAAAGCATGACATAAATCTTTGCCAGTAACCGGGCGATGGTTGCCAGGCGTGGCTTCATCAAAACGGCCGCGGTAAACGCATTTTAAATCGTGATCAAATACATATAAATCCGGTGTACATGCAGCTTGATAAGCTTTAGCAATCGCTTGTGTTTCATCATATAAGTAAGGGAATGTAAAATTATACTGTTCTGCAATTTTGCGCATTTCTTCCGGTCCATCGGCAGGATACTTAGCTGCATCATTCGAATTGATAGCAATAAACCGCAAGCCTTTTGCTTGATAATTTTTGGCGATTTCCAATAGTTTTGGTTTAATATATTGCACATAAGGGCAGTGATTACAGATAAACATAATTACTGTCGCGATAGGTGATTTTGTTTCATGTAGTGATAGTTGTTTGCCATTACGGGTGTCAATTAATTGAAAATCAGGCGCGATTGTACCCAATGGGATCATAGTTGATGGAGTTTCAGCCATAGCATTATTCCTCTAGTTGTTTTGTTTTATCGACGTGGTATTCTAGCGAGATTATTTTTTTTACCCAAGCAGTTTTGGTAAAGGGGATTTCGCATGAAGCTAGTGATGAAGCACTTCGTTACACTATTATCTACGGTAGGATTATGTAGTGTATCTAATCATGCAGCGGCGTCAGCATTTCAAATATGGGAACAAGACGTTACTAACATAGAAAATTTTCATGCTGGTTATGCAATATTAGCACAAAATGCCAGTATTGCTTTTTATAATCCAGCAGGTATTACTTTATTTAAAAATCAACAATTGGTTTTTGGTGCGGTAGGTGCGTTTACGGATATTCAATATAACGGTACGATTATGGTGAATACACTAAACCGTGGATTGCCGCAGCCAGTGGTAGCACAAGGTGGTGGGCCTATTTTTATTCCTGATTTATCTTATGTGGCGCCCATTACTGATACGATTGGCTTTGGGTTAACTGTGGTAGCTCCCTTTGGCCTGCAGACTAACTATGGTTCACAGACTATCCTTCGCTATGCTTCTACTTTAGCTTCTACAAAAGTAGTGGATATTAGCCCTTCGTTAGGTATTCAAGTTAATGATAAATTGTCATTCGGGGCAGGATTAGATGCACAAAAAATGAATGCGGAATTTGATTTGGTTGGAGTATCAGGTGAAGATTCTGATACCCCCTCTACGAATAAAGGCAATGATACTGCATATGGGTATCATGTGGGTGGATTGTACCAGTTTACGCCTGATACCCGTGTGGGGTTAAGTTATCACTCTAAAGTGTCTCATCACTTAAAGGGTACGAGTAAATTTGTAGGGCCAATTGCCGATGCATATAATGATGGTCCATTGGTATCAACACAAACCAAGGTAAATATTCCTTTACCCGCTTATACGGCATTGAGTGGTTTTCATCATTTTACAGAAAGTAAATGGTCAGTGATGGGCTCGGTGATCTATACGCAATGGAGTGTCATCAAGGATTTAGTATTACAAAATGTAGCGGGTATTATTGATTTTACACCGAGCACTACCATTAATGTTGTTATGCCACAGAATTATAGTAATACTTGGAGCGTTTCTGTTGGTACCGATTACGCATACAGCGATAAGTTAACATTACGTGGTGGTGTGGGTTTTGATGATTCGCCGGTGCAATTGAATTATCGTACAGTGCAATTACCTGATGAAAATCGTTACGCAGTTGGATTAGGCGGGCATTACCAAGCGAGTAAAACCATAGGGCTAGATTTGGGTTGGACGCATCTGTTTGTGCGACAAGCGACAATTCAACCTCCTTTGCTGTCATTGCAATTGGGTGATGAGCAAGTTACCACGGTGGGTTATAGCAATGGCGGCGCAGATATAGTGGGTTTGCAGCTGACTTGGGACTTAGTATAGAAAACACTCCCTCTCCTGGCATAGAGAGGAGGGGAGTGATGGTGGGATTAAAGTTTAAAAGAAGTTATTGCTATTGGCCTTTGTTGATAGTAGCGTCAAATCCACTACCTGATACGGTGTAACCATCTATATTTTTATTATCGATGTTTCTTATACCTTTTTTAGTATCGAAAACAATAGTAGCGATGACAGAACCAGAACAGTTATCACTCATGTAAAGGTTTGCTTTGCAGTCAGAGGTATGGATGAGGCAAGCGAGTTTTATAATCCCATCAGGAACTGAATTAGTGGTGTGCGGTTGGGTGGTTCCATGTTCGCCAAGCATAGTAGAACAAGGGCCATTATTAATAACCGCGGTGGATGGTTTATCAGTATTGTTAGTGATGTTTAATCCAGCATGGGCTAATGGTAATAATCCTACACTTAAACATAACCCTAGGATACATTTTTTAATCATGCTTTATCTCCTTATTGCTTTATTATTTAGATTTAATACCGGTAAGCAGAATACAATAAAAACCTTTTGTATACTACTGGACTGTGGCTATTTTTCCCTGATTAATAAATAATCATTTACACTCATCTTAAGTACTGGACTGTGGCCATTTTTACAAATAGTTGTCTAGCACTGTCATCCTGAGAGCATCTTTAGCTCGAAGGATCTCCAGATGTACATTTAAGATCGTGAATCAACTGCCGTTTCTAGTATAATAGTGGCTTGTTTCATTCATACATGATATCACTAATATCAATAAATTCTGCTACAATCGTCCGAATACTGCGCAAACCTCAGTATCTAGACAATTGTAGCGGAACTCCTATTACTTATATATAAACTGTATGAGGAGGGGTGGTGTGCGACACAAAAGACACAGAAAACACATAACAATGGTAAACAAGCAAGACACTAATCAGCAGCATGAGCTAGCCTTGGTTAAGGCACAGCCAGTCAGTCAGCCCCCAGTTTCTTTGTTCTTTGTGAAAAACAAGCCACCTGATAGAACCTTCTATATTAGAGATAAAATAGAGAGGGCAAAAGCGTGGGCCCATGATCTTTATCATGCGCTCTCTTCGCATTTTTCACACCACTCTATCAGTCAGCAGGATTTTAAGAACTATATTTGGCCTATTGTTTCCTCTGGTGCTGCGCTAGCCGTCGGAGAATTAGTTACGGCGGGAGTACGTGGCATCTTAACAGAGGAATATGAAACAGCACTGAGATTTTTATTGGGCACAGCCATTTTAGGGTATTGTGCTGCGCATCGCGTTACCGAGCATCGTCCGGAATCTACCGCAGAATTATCTGCAGCAGTGGCTAGCGAAGTATTAGGCATCGCGTGTCTATATACCTCTACATTTAACGGCAGTCGCTTGCTGTTACAAGGGGTAGTATCAGATCGTACTTCTTTAATTACCAGTCTAGGGACAAGTATTTTAGCTGTGCCGGGTATATTCTCTTATATAGCGCAAAAACTGCAAGAAAGAGCGGTAAGGAGGCAATATGTATTGGGTGCACAACGTACTGATACCGCGTTAATACCAGGAGGGCTTACGCCTATAGCAAACACGTATCTACAAGCGAATCATGCACTCATAGAAGCGTTTGGGCTATCACAGTTATTTCAAGTTGGTTTGATTTCACATAATGTATTAACTTCGCCGCAGGTATTACAGCAATTCCGTAATGGTCCGGCTTTATTAACGGATGTAGGCCCAGCGATTGTAAAGCACGTCACTGTACAACGGAAAAAAGTAGCAGCGGATTACCAGCATAATACAGCCAAACAAAAAGTATTGAGATTCACAGATCATGGTCCGCAATTTGTGTATCTAGAACGGTATCAGTTAAGAAGTGGCGATTTAGTTGCTTGTGATGAAAACTTTGATATGGACTCTGTTCCTGTGTCTGGGGAGTTGGTGGCATTTGCAGCGAATAGTGATAGTCAACTTACTGCATCGCTTAGGCCAGCGAGAGTGAGTATTAATTTGCGAGCACATAATGGGGAAGATGTATGGATAGAATATACAACTTCAGCTGTTTTGCCCGATTTGAATAAAAGGGTTGACTTACACGCTATTCATGGGGGAAAGCAAGCGGGCATTTTAGCTGGGGTAAAATTAAATCTGAACGGCGAACAAGGGGTGTATGTTCGAATTCAAGATCAAACAGAACGAACTTTTAGTAGCACTTATGAGAAGCGGGCGGTAATTAATCAAATTATTAGTTACCATAAACGACGACAAGTATTGCATTCTATGCTTTTATCGGCAGGCATAGCAGCATTGCAATCGCGAGATTTAGTGAGTTTCTCTGCCAATTCTTTACGGCTATTATTTAATTTATCACAAATGATGATTCCTTTTGCCGAGACTTTTTTGCGAGACATAATTAATGGTCGCTTAATGCGCGAGATTAATCAGCATTTAGTCGATACGCCGATGGAAACGATGGATGCATTACGCATAGTGGATTTTTTCAATGCACTGGCAGGTTATTACCGACAACGTTTTCCGCATGGTGTGGCTATTGTTTCGGATAAAACCGGTACGTTAACTACAGCAAAAATGCATATTCTTGGTTTATGGATGCAAGATATGGCGCCTAATGTGCAAGCCTTGTTGCAAGAAGAAGAAAGCTTGTTATTGCCAGACCGAGATAAGCAACTGGCTTGTTGTGAAGTGTTTGCTGAAGCATTTACACATAGCAAGAGAGAGCTTGAACCTGAAGAATTTACTATTCTAGATATGTTTGGTCAGTTAGTAAGGCGTGATGATTTTTTAACTATAGATATTTTGGGGAATAATCATTTTCGAAAAACCATGGCGATGGAGGCTGGCAGTAAATCTGTTGAGACTTGGCACTTGGGTTTATATCGTGCCTTAGGTGGACGATTTACTTTGGTAGAGGATGCAGGAAAGAAATACCTAGTATTTTGCGGTGTGCCTAGAGCGGATAAATTTCGTGATGCACCGTTGCTACGTGCCTATAGCGCTATGCATGTGCGCACCGGTGTGTTGTCGAGAGATTGGTGTGTGGCACGTGCGCCGCTGGCTGAGGCGGAATTCCAAGCTTTGCAAACGTTATTTTCTCAAGATGATAATAAAGTGGAGATTGAGCGTTTTTTTGATGTGCATCCAGAGCTATTACATCGACTTGAGCATTATGGTACGTTTTTGCTAGATAATCCGGTGAAAAAGGGTGTAGAAAAATTTATTCCGCATTGCCGTGATGTCAATGTACCAGTTTTTGTTGCTACTGGAGATACAGTCAAATCGGCTGAAAATATTGCTAGAGTATTGTGTGCTGATAGCGTTGAGCAGATTATTGCTATTCATACTAGCGAGGTGATTGCTTGGCAAGATCGCGATATCCCTGCCAACTCGACAGTGATTTTTTCAGGGGTGAGCAGTGATATTCTATCGTTATTTAAAAAAATAGTAGCCATGGATATTCAGCACCGCCCTATCGTTATTTTTTCAGAAATGAGTACAGAAGATAAGGGAAGACTGGCCTATTATTTACAAGAACAAGGTTATTTTGTAGTAGCAAATGGTGATGGTAGTAACGATGTGGCAATGATGCGCTGTGCGAACATGGTAATTGCACATGTGATGGAAGATGGTAGTTATGCTCCTGGAGTAGAGCAGTTTGCTAATTTAAGCGATAGACAATTACGAGGGTTATTGCATTCTGATGATTCATTTTATCAGTTATTTGATATTCATAATCCACATGGGTTGCTTGTTAGAATATTTGCACCATTAGCTAATTCGCAAGAGAAAGTCAGTATGGCGTTGTCATTAAAGAGCAGTAAGATGAGTTTTCATCTTATGCGGGAGGTATTTGGCATTAACGTAGCAAGGATAGCTGGGCAACATTGGTGGGAAGTGGGGTTTGATCTAGCCTGGTTGGCTATAGCAGGTAACGCTATTCTTGCTACGACAGATTCACCCATGGATAATCAACCGCTGGATGTTTCTAATTTTTCAACTTATTGCACAGCTGCTACTTTTATTGTGGCACTTTTACAAGCAGTTGTGGCTTATGCTATATCCGGAGAGGGAACAAATCTTACCTGGATGTGTATGATGTTATCTTTCTTACCTGTGTTATTGCGTAGCCTTTTCTCTAGTTATAGGGCAGAGCAAGAAGAGCAGCCGGTTACAGCTACGCGGATTGAGGAATTATCAGCGGATGATGAGGCACTGCCAGTTTCCTCTGCAACACCGGTGATTACAGAGGTAGATGAAGATGAAAGTGGGCAAAAAATAGATGCGTTACCGCTACCTAGCTCTGTTACTAATGCGGTACCGGTAGCAGCTGCGGTGTCATCTTCTAGCCAATCGGAATTAGGCTTGCCACAGCGACTGGGAGAGTGGGTATATTCCTTTTTTCATAGACCAGAAGAGGATGAAGATGAAGTTGAGCGATGGTTGGATGAAGGGGAAGGGTTATCTTATAACCTGTGATTTCGAGGATGTTTATTGAACTGAACTGTGTCAGGTTATCTATGTAACTTCGGGAGCGTACGTCCATGTACTCGGCGCTTCTTACCCTCCCTGGCCGCGACGTCCCTCATTTACATAGATAACCTGACACAGTTCAGTTCAATAAACATCCTCGAAATCACCGGAATTCCCGTTATAACGCGAGTTCCGGTTGTTGCACAAATTCTCTTACTGCAAGATAGTCAATTTTTCCTGATCCTAATAACAACATTTTCTTGATGAAAATGATTTTCTTGGGAATAGCTAGTTCGCCCATTTGGCTGGCTTTGGCATGAGTTACTAGCGCTTCACGTGTTGCATGAGGATGGGTAGTGACTAAAATTAATTGCTCGCCTTTTCTTGAGTCGGGGACATTGATGATGGCATGCTGATATTCAGGCCAGAATTTATTTAATTGCTGTTCAACCATGGTCAATGAAATCATTTCACCAGCAATTTTTGCAAAACGTTTCACACGGTCTTTGATAGTAAAAAATCCGCCTTCATCCACAGAAACCACATCACCCGTTTCATGCCAACCATCTTTAGGTGGCATAATAATACCGGGTTGTTCTGCTAATAAATAACCTTTCATAATGTTCGGTCCAGAAACGCATAATATACCGCCCTCGCTAATACCCGGGACAGGGATTAAGCAGTGTTGTATGCCAGGTAATAATCGACCAATAGTCCCCACTTTATTTTGCATGGGTGTATTGATAGTCAGTGCGGGAGAAGCTTCAGTTACGCCGTAACCTTCAAAAATACGGATACCAAACTTTTGTGCCCATATAGTGCGGGTTTCTTCACGAAGCTTTTCGGCTCCTGCAAAAACGTAGCGTATGCTATAGAAATCGTACGGATGTGCGTATTTTGCATAATTAGCTAAAAACGTATCCGTAGCAAAGAAGATAGTCGCATTGGTATCGTATGCGAGCTCAGGAATGATGCGATAATGCAGTGGTGATGGATAAAAGAATACACGTATACCAGCCAACAGCGGTAAAATCATACCGCCAGTTAAACCAAATGAATGAAATAGAGGTAGGGCATTGAATGCATTGTCGCTAGCATTAAAATCAATAGAGGCGCTGAGTTGGTAGCGATTGGCTTGTAGATTGCAATGAGATAATACAACACCTTTGGGTGTACCTTCCGATCCCGAGGTAAATAAAATAACGGCAGGTTTTTCTGGATCAGTTTGATAAGCGGGAGTGCGAGGAGCAGTGAAATACCGATAGGCAAGGCGTGGACATTGCGCCATAAGCATGCCTTTTAGTTTATCAAGAGTATTAACGGATGCACGTAAATCCTCGAGATAAATTAATTTTATGCCTGTATGATGAAGGGTATTGGCCATTTCTGTAAGTTTTGCCATTTGGATAAACTTACGTGATGTGTAGACACAGTTAATTCTGGCGGTTTGACAAGCGCTGACAATGTTTTTGATGCCCGTAGAATAATTTAACATCGCAGGTATGCGGCCATAAGCATGCATAGCAAAAAAGGTAATAGCAGTTGAAATCATATTAGGTAGTAAAATGCCGACATGCTCACCTGGTTGAGTAGATTTTGCAATCAGGCTACCTAGAATAAAGCAGCGCGTGATGAATTGTTGGTAAGTACTGGGTTCTCTTTCTATATCCTCGATTACTATATGTTTGTGACCGTGAACAGTTCTTGCATCAATTAGCGAATCAAACAAGGTTTGTTGGTAATCGCTGCTAGCAAACATCATGTCTGTCATTAAGTCATATAACTTATGTCCAGCTATCTGGCGGCGTTTTCTGCCTTTTATTTCGCTGGGTAAGTTAATGGTTTGATGCGGAAAAACTGTAATGGTGATTTTTGGCATCCAGCGAATACGTACTTTGCCTTTAAGACGGGAAAAACGTGTGTACTCTGCACCATCAATACGTATAGGTAATAGTGTTGCCTGAGATTTATCCGCGACTAGTCCTGGTCCTTCATAGATTTTCATTAAGGCACCGGTAACGGTGACACGGCCTTCTGGAAAGATGACACAGCGATGATTGTTTTTTACAAAGTGGATAAGGGATTTAATCGCCATAGGTTTGGTTGGATCCAGGGGATAAACATCAACCACACGTAAAAAAATGCGCACCCACCATTTTTTTGCAGAGATAGTATTGACTGCAAATTTCAATTGATTGGGTAGAAAGGTAGCTAATAGCATGGCATCAATAAAAGAAGGATGATTAGCAATAATAACTACGCGTTCTCCTGCTTGATGATAATATTCTAATCCTTTTATTTTTACGCGATAGAAAGATGTTAACACCCAATGAAAAAATCCCCTTAATAATACTTGCGGTAACAACTTGCAGATACACAGGGCAACAATGGTATTACCTATGGCAATTAATAGAAACACATGGTTAATTGAAAAGCCCAGCTTCATGATTAGCATGGTAGTAATGGCAGCGGTAACAACAAATAGAGCATTAATTACATTGTTACCAGCCATGACCCTAGCACAATGGTTTGTTTCACTGCGCTGTTGCAAAATGGCATATAGAGGAACAATATAGAGGCCGCCGCAGATAGACATACACAACAAGTCAATAACGATACGCCATCCATTTGGCGCTAGTAGGAATTGCCTGAGCGTGGTCAATTGTTGTGTCAATAATGATGAGGTATAGGAAGTGGCAAGGTAAAGGTCAATGGTAAATAACGCCATTCCTAACGCTGCCAGTGGTACAAAGGTTGCATGTATTCTTTCTTGCAATAGTTTATGGCATAACACTGCTCCAGTGACAATGCCAATGGAAAATAATACTAGAAAAAATGTGACTATGTTTTGCGTAGCATGCAGGCTTTCTTTTGTTAATAAGGGGAATTCTGCTAAAAATGTCGAGCTGACCACCCAAAACCATGCTATGCCTAGAATGGCCAAGAAAATATCCCAACGTTTTTTTATGTGTAATAATAATTCTTGGGTGCCATTAAGAATATGGTAGTTAACTTGCAAATAAGGCGAAGAGTAATGCGTTTGGGACATAAACCAACTGCTGATCCAGCCTAATATGGCGATAACGGTAATCATAAGGGAAATAACAATGGTGCCGTTTGTAGAAAGTACGAACGTGTTGCTAATTAGGGTGCCTAATAAAATGGATAGAAATGTACCGGCTATCATGAGGCTATTGCCAGCGATTAACTCGTCTTCATGTAGTTGCTCAGGTAATATGGCATAGCGTACAGGCTCTAGAAAGGTGGTTTGTATACCAAGGCCAAATAATACTAAAAGTAATAAGGTGATGCTTTGCGCATAAAATCCAGCAGTAGCTACGAACATTAATAAAATTTCAGCGAGTTTAAGAAAAGCAATAAAGCGAGGTTTTTCATATTTATCGCCTAATTGTCCAGCAATGGCAGAAAATAAAAAAATAGGTAGGATAAAAAAACTGGCGACTAATGTCATAGCGATAGGTGAACTAAACTCTGCGGTTACTGCAAGGCAGTATGTCATGTAGGCAACTAATGCATTCTTGAAAAGCGTGCTATTTAGTATGCTAAGCAGCTGTGTAATGAGTAATGGTAGAAGCCCATTTTTTTTCAATAAATTGTTTATTTCCATATGTATGGTCGATGTTATTTTGTTTGTGAAGAACCGAAATCATAGCATATTACCCTAGAAACGGCAGTTGATTCACGTGCTCAATTACCGTTTCTAGGGTAATTTTACTGCTGGCAGTACAAAATTTCGTAACTATTCACGGCTTAGCGGTCGTTCCCCTAAATACGGATAACTATTCACGGCTTAGCGGCCGTTCCCCTCTCCCGGAGCGTTTTTTGCGAGGGGAGAGGGTCAGGGTGAGGGTGCTGCAAGCCTGTCTGGTTTCGACAGAATTTCCCATTCTTTCCAGGCAGGAATCATGGGGAAATATAGACCCACACGAATTGTACTGTCATTGCTCATTAATTTTATAGCATGATGATAGTCACACATTTGCTGATCATATTTTTCTTGTTCTTCTGCAAGAAATTGCTCTAAATTTTTATAAAGTGGCAATGCAGTTTTATAATCAATAATCCAACGTACCCCTTGTTTATCAATAAACGTTCTGTCGATAATGAGACTTTTTATCTGGCCTGCAAATACGGCGGTGATGCTAAACTCCGATTGGGATTGGGTGTGGGCAGCTAGTATCCATTGACCGCGAGCATCTTCCAGCGTGTTTTTGATAGCTTTATATACAGAATTAATGGCGTGGGGAAGGTTACTCGGTGACATTCCCAATTGTATTAAATGTTGCTGTATATAATGATAATAATTTTCAGTAGCTTGTGCTTGCCACCAAGTTGGGCCGAGTTGAGCAAGCTGTTGCAAAATAGCATGAGTGACTGTGCCAATGTATTGTGCATCATGATTGGTTAGGCTAATGCCAGGTTGCTGGTGATAGGTGGAAGTAGTATTTTCAAGGTCTTTTATGGGGTTTTGCCATTGTAGAGTTAAACGCTGCAGTGTTATTTTGTTTCTTTGCTGTTCTTGTTGCGCACAAGATATTGCTGCAGGTATGGAAGTATTCACAGTGTTTTTTTCAATAGTGGGCCATAGCTTTTCAAGAAAAGTATTATTTGCTGGCGCAGCTATTTCTCCTTTATTGTTCTTATTAATCTGGGCCAATAAAAATACTTGTTTTTTAGCGCGAGTGATGGCGACATACAGCAAGCGCGCGGTTTCATAATCCATTTTGATAGTTTGTTGTCGTTTAATATACTCGTAAATAGCCTCTTTTTTATCGCCTGTGGCTTGAATAGGGGCAAGTAAAAAAGCACTTTCATCATAAGTAAGTGGTCGTTCCATCCAGGCTAGTAGTGTTTTGTTATCAGCCGGAACTCTACGTTCTAAGTGGGGTAGAATAACATGATCAAACTCCAAGCCTTTAGCGCCGTGGATAGTCATGATTTGCAGAGAGTCATTAGCATGGCTATCGAAGCCAGCAAATAAGCTATTTATATCCTCATCTAATTTATTAAGGTTAATAATATCACTCCCTTTATCTAGCATGTCGAGCAACTTAAAATAAGCGGCAGCATCTTCTAAGTCTGTTGCATGATATAGGCAAGCAGGTCCACCTAATAATATCCACGTGTTTTCTATCCAGTCACGCAAACGCACACGACGACGTTCTGCCATTTGCTTTTGTAGTAATGGTAATACGCGCATTAAGCGCTGTTTTCCTGAGGAGCTTAGTTTTTCTAAGATGTTATCTTTACATAACTGGTCATAAATAATTGTATCGGCACCATGATGAGCAATGTTCCATAAGTCTAGTAAGTCTAAGCCACACCATGGGGCACGTAAAATAGCTAACCAAGCTAACCTGTCAGCGGGATGTAGCAATGCTCGCGTTAATGAATGTAGATCTTGAATAATTTGGCGCTCGGATAATGGGTCAATATCAATAGCACGATAAGTTAAGTTGGCGGCTTTTAATGCGGGAATAATATGCTCTAAATGTGTGCGAGAGCGCACCAAGATAGCAATGGTATCGTTGGGGCAACGTTGTTTGATAGCGGTGATTTGTTGCGCGATGATTTGTGCTTGTGCATTTTCTGCAGGGGTAGCTAATAGTGATAGCTGTATAGCATTTTCATGCGTTTCCTGTGTATGAGATATTGCCTGGTTTGCTATGCTTGCATGGTAACAGACTGCTCCGGTAGCTACATCATTAAATGTAGGAAAGATACGTTGAAAATGTTGATTAACCCAACTTACTATTCGCGGGGTAGAGCGAAAATTAACGGAGAGTGATAGTGGTTGTAATGGCACATTGCCTATGCCTTTTTTGCAAGCACGAATAAACAGACCTACTTCCGCTTCACGAAATCGATAAATGGATTGCATAGGATCACCGACGACAAATAGGGTACGGCCATCATCAGGTTGCCAACCTGCAGTTAATTTTTCTAATAAACGATATTGGCTATAAGCGGTATCTTGAAACTCGTCGACGAGTATATGTCGAATCTGATAGTCCAGAGTTAAGGCTAAATCAGTTGGGGTTTCTTCATTACCTAATGAAAATAATGCGGCTTGCGCATTCTCAATGTAATCAATTTGACCGTGACGCTGAAAGATTAGACGTAATTGTGCAACCAAAATTTTTAAAACTTGCGTGAGTGCTTTTAGTATTTGCCATTGCCCCTGTTGAAGGGTGGCATCAGGAAGAAAGCTTATTTCTGCAAATAATTGACGAATTTCTTCATGTTTCGATAATTGTTCAATCAGAGCTAACATACGTTGCCGCAGGTCAGAAAGATATAGTTTCTCGTTAGGATTTTTTGCTAAAGAAATAGAAGGGAATCCTATGTTTTTGTCTAAGCGTTTTCGCCAAGCAAAATTTTTGGTTAGTAATAATTCACTAATGCCAAGCCATAAGTGTTTGTCTGCAACAGTGATACCGGGTAGGGCATTGAGATTTTCACATAACGCAAGCGGTGATTCGGGCGATAGCGACTTTATGTTGCTCGCTGCTATGCGTACCAAAGCAACTAGCTCTGCTGCTTGTTGTTTAGGAAATTGTTCACGTAATAAATGTAATGTTTCTACAATAACCAAGGTTAGTTGTTGCTCTAGTACATGACGCAACTGATCTTCCGAGTTATTGGTCATGATATATAACAGCCATTGATCACGTTTGGCTAGTAAATCAACGAGTAAACGTTGCAACTTGGCTGGATTATTATCAAGGTGCAAGAGTAATTGGCCAACCGCTTCTGACCATGCTAGGTTTTCTTCTAAATGATTAAGTATTTCTTGTATAGCTTCTTGATAGAGAAACAAGGGATTATCTGCAATGGTAGGAGGATGTCCAAGATGAGAAAGTACCGGTAATTGCCTAGTAAGGTAACTATTTAATGAGTCAATAGTTTGTATACGTAAACGGTTAGGGTTGTCGAGTAAATGCCAGTGTTCTTGCGAGTCTTTTTGTAATACCTGGGCGACGAGTTGTTTTGTTGTCGCATTGTTAATCTGAGCGCATTCTTTTAATGAGCGCATAATTCTTACGCGCATTTCATTGGCAGCTTTCTTGGTGAACGTAATAGCTAGTATCTCTTCGGGTGCACTTACTTGACTTAATAAAAGTAAGAAGCGTTGGATAAGTAATTCGGTTTTCCCTGAGCCAGCCGGAGCTTGTACAATGAAAGATTGATGCGGATTTAATATACGTAAGCGCTCAGAGTTATCGGAAGGGTTAGATGAGATCATGGTGCGTTCTCAGTATAAATTCGACATAAAGATTGTAAGTTGCAAAGACGACAAGTTTGTTCTTTATCTTTAGGGTCAACATTAGCTTGACCTTGTTGAAAATCCAGGCTTAGTTTATAGAGTACAGTTTGCCATTCTAGCAATTGTTGTTCCCATAATGAGTTGGGTGTGGTGTCTACTTCTGGTAAAGTTTTAATGGATTTCATTTCTAAGCCAACTTTACTTACTCCCTTTAATTGTAATTCGCCGGGATAGATTTGTGCGAAAGCAATACCAATCGTATCAGTAGGGTTAGTTAAGCAATACACAGGTAACTGCGGTTCTTCTGGACGATTACCAAACCAATGGCTAATTTGTTGTGTTTTTCCTGTTTTGTAATCAATAATTAGTTGTTTCCCTGTGTTGACTTTATCAATTCTATCTACTCTGACATGCAGAGTGAGTTCTCCTAGTTGAATTTGTTGTGCATATTCAGTGGCAATCACTGTAAACGGCGGGCGAGTTTTTTCCAGCTGTAACCATTCCCATAGCAATTTTTGTGCGCGCGCTGATTCAAGCTGTAAATAGCGAGATGCAAGATTGGATTGACCCGTGACATGTTGAATAGCACTATCTACTTGTTGTTGAATCAGTGTTTGTAATGCTGAATCATCCAATGCGATCAATGCATGCTGGTCGCACAATTTTTTCCAGATTAGTTCTAAAGCTTTATGAATAACAGTACCACGTTCTTGTGGCCGCAGCCCTGATGTAGGAGTTTCTAATGCACTAGCATATAGACGTAATTCAGAAAACGCTTTAAATGGGCAAGCAGCTTGTTGTTTTAAAATAGTAACTCCACCGTGTATTTTTTCACTGCTGGTTACGGGTGGACCTTGTTCATCGGTATAGAATTCCGTTTCTTTATGTGCATACACACGTTGTGGTATAGAGGTATACGGGGAAAAGGCCAGTACTAAGGGGGATGACTGTGGTAATAAAGTGAGATCAAGTGTAGGAATAGACTCAATGAGGGGGCTACTGCGCAAGTCTATTTCTTCATTTTTTATTGCGTGGCTAAAAATGATGTGTGGTGCGGCTTGAGTTAGTTTTTCTGTAAGTTGTTGACAATAAGTAAACTCACGCTCTGCTGTTGCATGTGGAAGGTTGAGGGTTTTTTGTAATTGCTTTGGGATGAATGCATTAGGTTTGGGTGCGGGAGGCCATGTTTGATCATCAAAGTTCATTATCCATAGATAATCAAAAGGTAAGTCAATTGCTTCTAAAACACCAAGAATTTGTACGGACACCTCAGGGCTTTGTGGTTGGTAAATGGTGCGTTTAGTCATTTGTATGAGTTGATGTAAAGCATGCTCAAAGTCTTGAGGGGGTAGGACATGATCTAACGTATTATATTCTGCCATACGCTCTAGCCAAGTATGTGTTATCTGATATTCTTGACTGTTCATGCTTCTTTCCCCTGGCCAGCCCAGAATTTGTAGCAATTGCATAAATAAGGTTGCCCATTGATTTGCTAATGCAGTGGCAGGGTGTTTTTTCAGTGCAGCGCAATAAGCAAGGAGTTTTTTAGTTAAAATGGGACAATGTTGTTTGATGGATAAACGGGGATCACTAATTATTTTCTTTATAGATAGGTTGGTGATATTACGTTGGCGTAGGTAATTTTCAAGTTGCGCACGCGCTGTCATTTCTGTTTCTGCTCCAGCGAGGAAAGGTGAGCGTAAAACATGGCTGAAGGCTGCTAATGATATCGTTCCTTGCGCTAACTTGAGTAATTCAATAGCTGTATAAATAATCGGATATTCGCTTAGTCTTATTCCTGCAGAAATATTAAATGGCCACGTATTAGGCGATAATGTGCAATGATGCTGCTCTGTATAAATAGCGGAGAAAATTCTTACTACAATATCTCGGTGTTGTTCTAAATTAGGAATAATGCAACCTATCGTTATTTCTCTGTTGGGTAGAGTATACGAGGCTTGTTCTTGTATGGCTTTTGTCCACCTGGCCATGGTGTGTATTTCGTTTTCTCGATCTTTTAGATTAATCTTATATATTTCTGGCGGTTTTTCGGTAGAAATCCCCGTTATTTTTTCAAGGCTGACTTTACTGCCTTCTTGTTTACATGCATTAAATAAAGAGTTCTGCATGGGAGTGAGTTCGGTAAAGCCTACTAATAAAATGTGGGTAACAGGGGTCAGGGTTCGATCCAGAATTTTATCTACAATAATATGCGGGAGGCTAGCTTGGTCTAGCCATTGTTGTTGCTTACATTGTTGCGCAAATTGCCTTGCCCAATCTTGAAATGCTGCATAATCTTCAGAGTTTTGAAAAGCCGGGTGATCTAGATTTAATTGCCATTGTTTTAATAACTCCCATGCAGCGCGTGCTGTTTTTACGGTTTCAGTGACTTGTAACAAATAATTATTGGCAGGTGATTCAGAAATAATTTTTTCCCATAATGCATATTCTTGTGTAGCGTTTAACAATAAGGGGTGCGTATGACATTGTTGGTAAGTCAGTTGCTTCCATAAACGTTGTAGCCATGCAGATAACGGTAAAATATTCGGAGTATGCCAGCAGTTTTGCGCATGACGAGTTTGCCAATGATGATATTGCTTTAATAATACCGCAGAAAGACGACGATTGGGTGTCAGTAATGTTGTATCAGAGGTTAATTGCGAAAAAGTATGCAGCATAAGTATCTTTAAGATGAATGACAGTATTTAAATTGTCAACAGATCGTTGTACTAGGAAAAGCAATATCAAATTGCAACCCAACGCCATTAGGCGGAGTATGTAATGAAATTTCTGCATGATGTAACTTAGCGATTTGCATTACTATGGCTAAGCCTAGGCCGCTTCCTGGGGCGGTGGTTCCTAGCACACGAAAGAAGCGTTCAAAAACACGTTCTTGTAACTCAACAGGGATACCTGGGCCACTATCTATAACTCGTAAAATGAGCCGAGTGCCTTGCTTAAGAATAGCCACCTTTACTTCGCCATGAGTAGGGGTATAACGAATGGCATTATCTACAACGTTGCGAATCAGAATACCTAAGGCGATCTCATTTCCTAATATTTTGGCGTTATTCGGCGGTGAGCTTAATTCAATTTCAATATTTTTCTCTAATGCTAATGGCGCGATAGAGGCAATAATTTCTGTTGCTACTTTATGCAAGTCAACGGTTTTTATATCACTGAGAGGTTCTTCTTCACCTAGACGGCTTAACGTAAGTAATTGGGCAACAACGTGAGAGCTGCGATCTACGCCTTGTATCATTTTTTCTAATGCCACTGCTCTATCTTGTTCATTGGTTGCTTTTAATGCGACTTGTGCATGAGTTTTTAATGCAGCTAAAGGTGTGCGTAATTCATGAGCGGCGTCGGCAGAAAACCGTTTGTTACGTTCGAAAGCTAATTTTAAACGTAGAAATAGCCTATTGAGTTCAGTGACCAAGGGCTTGATTTCAATGGGGGCAGACTGTGCTTCAACAGGTTCTAAATAGGTCGAGGCGCGACTAGAGATTTCATTGCTTACACGTGTTACTGAGCGTAACGCTAGACTGATAATGATCCATACTAAGATACCAAATACTGGATAAGTAGCCAGCAAAATGTAGGCATTATTGCGCGCGACATCATCAGCGAGTTCGCGGCGTAAGTTATACATTTCTGCGACGATGATTTTGACTTCATTACTGGCATCGTAAGTTGCATAAATACGCCAATCATCGTTTTCAATTTCTAGGTCAGAAAATCCTAAGGGAATATTTTCTATAGAAGTGGGAGGGGATTTTAGTGAGTGCAATAATAACTTTCCATCTTTACTCCAAACTTGGAAGAAAAAATTTTCTAGGGAAGTGGATTGATTTTTTTTTAAATATTCGGTGATTTTATTATGTGTGGCTTCATCTGTTTTGTTGGATTGGCTTAATAAGGCGATAAAGGCAGAAATCTTGACAAGTTGTCTGTCTAAAGAGGGTTGAACAAGTTGCTCACTAAGAAAGTAGTCGCCAACCGCGCTGATTGCCGCAGCAATAGTGATACTTGCTAGCAAACTCACTAATAAAAAATAGCGAATTGAGCGAATCATTTTTTATCTTTGCTTTTTTCTATGGTATAGCCAATGCCGCGTACGGTACGAATGAACTCTTGACCAAAACGTTTTCTCAGGTTGTGAATATGGACTTCCAGTGCATTGCTATCGACTTCCTCTCCCCAGCCATATAAGGATTGCGTTAAGTGTTCACGTGATAATACACGCCCTGCATTTTCTAATAAAATATGTAGTAGCGCAAACTCACGGCGCGATAAGTTAAGTGGCTCATCTTTATAGCTAATGGTATGTGAAGCAGGATCTAGTTTAATGTCACCGTGTTCTAATATTGGCGCAGCACGTTCTGCAAAGCGACGTTGCAAAGCACGTAAGCGTGCACATAACTCATCAAGGTCAAACGGTTTGGTAAGGTAATCGTCAGCGCCACTGTCCAATCCCTTGACGCGATCTTCTACGGATTCGCGTGCGGTTAAGATAAGTACAGGTGCAATATTGCCGCGTGAACGCATGTTTTGTAGAACACTAATCCCTGGTAATTTAGGTAATCCTAGATCTAGAACAACTAGGTCGAATGTTTCAGCTTTAAGGGCATGATCAGCAGTTAAGCCATCTTTTACCCAGTCTACTGTATATCCTTCTTGTGTTAACCCTTTGCGCAATCCTTCACCTAAAAGTTCATCGTCTTCTGCTAAGAGTATGCGCATATAGTCTTCCCTCTTAAGTGACTTTCTTTATTAGACTTTTTTCCAAACTTCGATCAAAGGCCAATCTCTTTGAAAAAATTTGCTTGAAATCCTCATTTACTTCTATTACTTCTATGTAAACTCCGGTTTTTCACTCATTTTTTCTTCGACCTTGTCTTTTTGCTCAAGGTTTCGAAGGAAGTCTATTGATAAATTTAGCTTGTTTAACAAAGTATAGCAAATGGACAGAACTTGAGTGGTCTAATATTCGTCACAATGTGCTTTTATGTTATTTTTTATAGCTAATATTATGCTGGCAACAAACAGAGGTCCGGCTGAGATCTTGGTAAAGAAGGGTTAAATCTTATTCTACAAGATCAATCAGGCTGTACAGTATCGATACGTTTAAATTGTTTTGGTAATTCAACACCAATCATTACACCCATAATTGTTGCTACTTCATTTGTGTAGTTATGCCATGCATGTGCAGCGCCGCGTTGTATAACAACATCCCCTGCTTTTAGGGTTACTTTTTTATCGGCTACGATCATGACAATTTCACCTCTAGTAACCATTACGTAATCAACTGTTGTAGTGGAATGATAAAAAAGAGTTTTAAAATCTTTTGGCTTCTCATCACTTGGCAATTTATCATAAACGGGTTTGGTAGGAAAAATATCACTGCGGAAAAATCTTAATTGATTTGGTTTTAAATTAAAGTTTTTGTCTTCCATTTCATGGTTTGTTGCTAGCATATCTGGCGGACATTGCTCACTGAAAAACAGATCTGTAATTGTATGGCCAGGTAAATCCCATCCTGTTTGTTCCTTGTCTAAAAATATATAGGAATTGCCATTTTCATCAATTGCCGTTTCAATGATACGTGTTTTTATCATTTCCTATCTCCGATTTTACAGTATCGTTAGATTTTGGAATCATCATATAAGAAAATACCATAATCACAATTAAGAAATTAATCACTATTGAAAATGGTATCAACGCACAATGGCTTCCCTGCTAAAAACATGCAGGGACAGGCTGCTTCCAGCCTCCTGTGCTTTATTTGTGTTTTTATACCTCCCTTTTACTTGCTATTCTTTATTCACCCAAGCAACAAGTGCATAGGCTTAAAAAACTGGAGTACGGTTGGATTCGTAATAAAAGAAATATTATAAGGGTGTTCCGCATAAATTTTTCTGATACTGAGATGAGGTAAAAGTTTGTCAATGGTGCTTGCTATCTGGCCAAGTAATAGTAATTGCACGTGCGGGCGTTTTTTTACTAAAAATTCTAGTACATAGTGTAGGAAGGGCTGCCAAGCATGAGCATCTTGTTTGACCGGGGTTTGTTGTAATACTAAAGAGGCATTTAGCAGTAAAAACCCGTGTTGTAGTAGGCGAGAAAATAATGCCTGGTTGGTTTTTATTAAGCGACTTTTATCTATGGCAGCAATATTAGTTTGGCTGGTATGGTTGGGATTTAATAATTCTTCAGCTATCAATAGCATCTTGATGATATTACGTAACGAAGTGGCGCGATTTACTTCTTTACTCAAGCCTGTAGGTGACCAGATATTTCCGACCGCGGCATCCCAGAAGGCATAGCCATTTGCAGAGTGTGGGCGTGGATAAGGAGATTCGCCAAGTAAAATATAATTAACTTGATTAACAGGGATAGAGAAAGCGTTAAAAACTTTATCAATGCCCGGAAGCCAGGGGGTGTTGTGCTCTAAAGTGCGAAGATAGTGGGGGTCAATGTTTTTTAGTGCTTGCTGTATACAAGCCTGCCACGAGGCGTCTATATGTTGAAAGTTAAATGACATTGTATATACTGCTCTATTAGCTGGCGAAATATAACGAGATAATGCATGGATAAAAATTTATTAGAGATATTAGCATGCCCTATTTGTAAAGGGGAATTATTGTTTGATGCAGCTAATCAAGAGTTGATTTGTCGGTTTGATCGTATTGCTTATCCTATTTTAGATGATATTCCGGTTATGTTGGAGTCTCGCGCACGTCGCTTGAGTAGCGAGGAGGCTTGACCCCCTCGATCGCTTATTCCTCATTATCTTTATTATTATAAATATCTTCACCCTCTAATGGATTAACTGGTTCATGGGCATGACGTGTATGCGGATTGTAATGGCGAGCATTGCTATGACGTTTTCCTTGTCGATAGCGTCGTGAATGTTTATTAAACGGGCGTTTTTTTTCTCCCGGTTGTGTTATGGATGTGGTCGGAGCTTCTTGATGTGATGTTTCACCTGTTGGCATGGTATGCAGCTGATTGTTTTCATGCATAGTGACATCTTGGCGAGTGACAGTAGGTGTTTCAGTATCAGTAATAGGATGTACATTAGATACAGGAGCTGTGCGCTCTGTATGTGAATGTTGTTGCACATGGCGGTGTTCAGCATGTTTGGATTCTGACCCCCCATGTGAATGATGATAAGGTGGTCGTCGCCCTCTATTGCCGCGATCACGATGATGGTGATGAGGGCGTCCCCCGCGGCGGTGCATTGGCCTATCATGAAATCTTCTTCTGCGAAAAGTATTTGTCTCATCAACAGCGGGTTGTTCTCTTTGAAAAAGATATTTGAATAATCGCTTAAGGACACCACTAGACGCTTTTTCTGGAACAGGCTGGGGTGCCGGAATAGTTTGATCAATAGGCATGCTTTTGATAGCAGGTTCTTGCATAGGTTTTTGTATTGGCTGTGTAGTTAGCGAGGACTCTATTTCAGGCTTTACAACTAATTTGTAACTGGCTAATTTTTCGTCTTGTTCTGTCCAGTCAGAAAGTCGCATACGTTCTACTTGGTATTGTGGGGTTAATAAATGCGGATTCGGAACCAAGACAACAGAAACATTTTGGCGTTTTTCTATTTCAAGAATAGACTGCCTTTTTTCATTTAATAGGTATGCAGCAATATCAATGGGTAAAATAGCGCGTACTTGAGCCGTATTATCTTTTAAGGCTTCTTCCTCAATTAAGCGAATAATGGACAGGGATAGCGATTCAATGCCACGAATCGTGCCTTGGCCCATGCAACGCGGACAGGTGATACGGCTGGATTCCCCTAACGATGGGCGTAAGCGTTGCCGTGACATTTCTAATAAACCAAAGCGAGAAATACGCCCGACTTGTACCCGCGCTCTATCCATGGTTAATGCGTTGCGTAACCGTTCTTCTACTTCGCGTTGATTGCGAATTGGAGTCATATCAATGAAGTCAATGACAATTAATCCACCAATATCCCGTAAGCGTAGCTGACGTGCAATTTCATCAGCCGCTTCTAGATTGGTCATCAAAGCGGTTTCTTCAATATCACCACCTTTAGTCGATTTCGCAGAGTTAATATCAATAGAGACCATGGCTTCTGTATGGTCAATAATGATGGCGCCGCCTGAGGGTAGGCGCACTTCACGTTGAAATGCAGATTCAATTTGACTTTCAATTTGAAAGCGGGTGAATAGCGGAGTGGCATCTTTGTAGAGCTTTACTTTATTTACAAAGTTAGGGCGAATGACCTTCAGGTGATTCAGTGCTTCTTCGTATACCTCAGGCTGATCGATCAGGATTTCTTCAATATCTTTACGCAAATAGTCCCGAATGGCACGAATAATCGCATTGCTTTCCTGATAGATAAGAAAGGAGGCAGGACGCTCAGCGGCTTGTTTAATGGCTTCCCAATGGTTTAGTAAGATTTCTAAGTCCCATTGCAGCTCCTCTTGAGATTTACCACTACCAGCTGTTCTAACAATTAAGCCCATACCTTCGGGGACTTGTAGAGAATTAAAAATCTCATGTAATTGTCCGCGTTCTTCTCCATCGATACGACGTGAAATTCCTCCGGCACGTGGGTTATTGGGCATTAACACTAGGTAGCAACCAGGCAAAGAGATGAAAGTAGTTAAGGCAGCGCCTTTATTACCCCGCTCTTCTTTTTCTACTTGGACAATAAGTTCTTGGTTTTCTTCTAGGACTTCATTAATAGAAGGACGACGATTTGTATCGGCATAGCTGCTTTTAAAGCACGCCCGTGCAATTTCTTTTAATGGTAAAAATCCATGCCGTTCTTCGCCGTAATCAACAAAGGCAGCCTCTAAGCTGGGTTCGATGCGTGTAACTTTACCTTTATATATATTTGATTGTTTTTGCCCTTTAGTGCTGGACTCAATAATCAAATCGTAGAGCTGTTGTCCGTTAGCTAGTGCTATGCGTACTTCTTCATTCTTGTGAACTGCATTAATTAGCATTCTCTTCATAATAGATCACCTGCTTAATGAGTAAGATGCTGATGAAAGCAATAGCAGGATTTAGGTTTATAGGATACATTTAAGAGTCTCCTTTATTAATTAAATTAATAGGAGAAAGAGCGAAAATATAGCGGAATGAGCTTGGGGGGATGTTTTTATCCCCTGGGAGAGTAATAAGCTCACAACTTGGCAGCAAAGTGTCATCTAGTTGTGCGAATCTATTCATTGTATCCTGAATCATTGCCGTTAATAATGCCCGAATAATTATGGGATTATTGAAATCCTCTATAAATAAAGCCTAGCTATTGTTTGTCAATCAACCCTTACAAGGTTATATTCTTAAAAACACCCTTTCAGACTAATTATATCCTCTGCTTTAGGAAGTGGCTTTAGAGGGTGTTGTACTTTTACTTTACGCCTTATGGCTTAATGTGCCTCTCAATATATCAAGATCTTGATTTTATATCAATATATATGTAAAGACTGTAAAAGTTTAAAGATGAGAAACTTATGGCTAATTCGCGTAACTCTAGTAAAACCGCAGTGCACTATCTTCGTGTACATGAAGAGTATGCTGGACAGCGTATAGATAATTTTTTGATTTCACGACTAAAAAAAGTACCCAAAGCACATATTTATCGTATTTTACGCAAAGGTGAGGTGAGGGTGAATAAGAAGCGCATTGAGCCTTCTTATCATTTAGCTGAAGGAGATGAAATTCGCCTGCCACCTTTGCACTTAGGTGAAACAGCAAAGCAAGTGCCGCCTAGTGAAGAAACGAAGCAATTACTGGCTAATCGCATTCTTTATGAGGACAAATATATTTTGGTCATAAATAAGCCACCCGGCATGGCTGTGCATGCAGGCAGCCAGGTGCGGTTAGGAGTAGTGGAAATTTTGCGCTCTATGTATCCTCGCCTTCCGCATTTAGAGTTGGCGCATCGGCTAGATTCGGACACGTCCGGTTGTTTGATTTTATGTAAAAAACGTAGCATTTTAAAGGAAGTTCACTGCTTATTTCGCGAAGATAAGGTAAGAAAGCTGTATTGGGCTTTAACTAAGGGGCATTGGCAGCCTGCTGAGCTGAAGGTGGAAGCGCCGCTACACCGCTATTTGCAACAAGGGGGGGAGAGGTTGGTTAAGGTTCATGCAGAGGGAAAAGATGCGCTGACAATCTTTCACCCGCTGGAAGTATTTACTGAGGCTAGCCTAGTGGCTGTGACATTACATACTGGGCGTACGCATCAAATCCGTGTGCATGCACAATATCAGGATCATTCTATAGCGGGTGATCAGCGTTATGGGGATGCCGATTTTAACGAGCATATGCGTTGTCGTTATGGGTTGCGGCGTTTGTTTTTGCATGCAAAAAGTATTCAGTTTGTTATTCCATCTATAGAGCTATCTATTGAAGTCACTGCGCCGTTGGACCCAGAGTTAGAGGCTTGCCTAGCAAGATTACAAACGGCTAATTGACGACCAGACCCTAAGATAAGTTGACAAGCCTTATAGGTGCCCGTGTTGCGCTGGGCATTACCCGATAATCGGGTGGCGGTGTCCACATGGTAAAAGAAGTATACTTAGTTGCGACTAGTTTATTAAACTCTTGAGATGGGGTTAAGCTATCTTCTGCGTTTTGTTGAGAGAGTGCCGTGTTCTCCATAACTGCTAACTTTTGTTTTGCCGCATCAAGTCCCTGCCCTGCCGCTAGTTGATAATAATGCTTGGCTTTAGCAACATTTTTGCTGCCACCTTGGCCTGTGTGCCACATTACTCCCAATCTGTATTGCGCAAGCGCTAATCCTTGTTTAGCGGCTAATTTAAAGTAGTGCTTAGCCTGTTGATGATTTTGTTTTGTTCCTTGGCCTGTATAAAGCATGATGCCTGCCATATATTGAGCTTCGGGAAGTTTTTGTTCGGCTGCTAGTGTAAACCACCATAAAGCTCGAACATAATTAGGTTTGTTAGAAGTTATTGAGTCGTATCCTTGATAATATTGTACCCCGAGTGTATAAGCTGCAATTTTATGCCCCTGTGCGCTTGTCGCGGCTTGTTTTAATAGAAATATGCCTATATTAATTCTCCCTGTATGGAGGTATTCCATCCCTGTTCGGAAAAAAACAGCAGCTTTGGGATAGCCTGCATGGATTAATAGTTTAATTTTGGACATTATTTGTTCCTGGGTTGGTTGTTCTGTGTTTCTTGTTTGTTGTTTTTGTGGCGATCTTGGTTGCATAGTTCATACCTTTTTAGCGGTGATAAAAACCCAGGAAAAATAAGATTCTATTAGTAACATATTGTATTGCGCAATAATTAACAACATTTCCAATGTGGATTACTTTTTTGAGCCCATCTTATTTATTTGACAGCAGCGCATTCTCTTCCTAAAATGCCCATCCTATGCCAATTGTTTATATTCCTGAGTATATTAATCCTTTTCGCTTTGCTGAGCAGCACGCAAGGCTACAAGGCGTTGTTAATATTGAAGATTTAAAAAGGCTGGGCTTGGCTTTAAATAAGCAAGCAGGAGAAGTGGCAGTGGATGTACAATTCGATATTGATGAGCAAGGATTAGTATTTCTTCATGGCCACTTAAATGCCAAGGTGATTTTACAGTGCCAGCGTTGTATGGGTAACTTTGAGTATGAAATAATAGATACATTTACTTATGGGGTAGCAAATACAGAAAAAGAGGTTAGCTCTTTTCCAGGAAAATATGACACAGTTGAGGCAGAGGACAATCTCATTGCTATTCGTAATATAATAGAAGATGAATTAATTTTAAGCTTGCCAGTGGTGCCTATGCATGTTCCTGACAATTGTGAGATAAAAATGCCTTACAAAGATGCAGATTGGAGCGAGGAAAAGAAGAGCCCTTTTCATATTTTAAAGAATACATTAAAACATAAATCCAGTAAGAAGTAGTGAGGAGAAGTTATGGCAGTACAAAAAAGTCGAGTGACACGTTCAAGACGAGGAATGCGCCGAGCCCACTCTGCTCTCGCTGCGCCTACTTTAGCTATTGATATGGCAACCGGTGAAACACATCGTCGCCATCATATTAGCCCACAAGGTTATTATAAGGGGCGCCAAGTGCTCACTAAAAATAGTGTAGCGGAAGACAGTACAGACGAAGAATAATCTCTTGAATACCATTACGATTGCTGTGGATGCGATGGGGGGAGATTACGGTCCTCCAGTGACCATTGCTGCTGCTTTGCGGGTATTAACACAACATTCCACATTGCGTTTGATTTTGGTGGGTGATGAAGCTGTGTTACGGGAGTCTTTGCGTAAGGCAGGGACATCACCGTCAGAACGACTCATCATGCAACATGCTTCACAACACGTTGAAATGGATGAATCACCTACGCAAGCACTGCGTACTAAAAAAGACTCCTCTATGCGTGTGGCTATTAACCTAGTAAAAGATGGCACGGCACAAGCCTGTGTGAGTGCGGGGAATACAGGAGCACTCATGGCGACAGCCCGGTTTGTGTTGAAGACGTTGCCTGGCATTGATCGTCCCGCTATTGTTTCTGCATTTCCTACGTTAACTAATAACACCAGTATGCGCATGTTAGATTTGGGCGCTAATGTGGATTCTACGTCTGAAAATCTGTTGCAATTTGCAGTGATGGGATCTGTGCTAGCCCAAGCGATTGATAACATTGAAGCTCCCCGTGTGTGCCTGCTGAATATTGGCACAGAAGAGATAAAGGGTAATGAATTAGTTAAACAAACTGCACAGCTTTTATTTGAGTCTAAGCTAGTTAATTATCTTGGCTATATTGAAGGGGATGAGCTTTATAGTGGTAAGGCGGATGTGATTGTATGCGATGGTTTTGTAGGGAATGTAGCGTTGAAAACCAGCGAAGGCGTGGCAGATTTAATTATTAATCTTCTTAAATGTGCTTTTCAGCGTAATTGGTTAACTCGTTTAGCAGGCATGGTGGTTTTTCCACTGTTAAAACCCGTTACGACACGGGTTGACCCAGCTCGATATAATGGTGCATCGCTGATTGGCTTACAAGGTATAGTAATAAAGAGCCATGGTGGAGCACGGATTCGTGCCTTTGCTCATGCCATTGAAGAGGCTATAATAGAAGTAGAGCGCAATATTCCTGAGTGTATTCGTAACAAATTAGCAGCATTACTAAAATCCACTTCTTCTCCTAATGGACTGCTGTAATGGCTACTTACTCGCAAATTCTTGGGACGGGTAGCTATCTTCCGGTTAAGATTGTTACGAATTATGATTTAGAAAAAATGCTAGATACTTCTCATGATTGGATTGTAGAGCGTACTGGGATTCGACAGCGGCATATTGCTGCAGAGCATGAAACTGCGCTAATGATGGCAGAATGTGCTACGCACCAAGCTTTAACTGCAGCAGATATTACACCTAGTCATATTGATATGATTATTGTGGCCACCACTACACCAGAGAAATTATATCCTAGTACAGCCTGTTTGTTACAACAACGTTTAGGAGTAGCAGGTTGTCCAGCTTTTGATTTGAATTCCACAGCATGCGCTGGATTTATTTACGCATTTAGCATTGCAGATCAATATATCCGTAGTGGCACGGTAAAAACAGTGTTAGTGATCGGTAGTGAAGTAATGTCACGGGTAGTGGACTGGCAAGATAGAGCAACCTGTGTGTTATTTGGCGACGGTGCTGGCGCTGTGATATTGGGAGCACAAAATAAACCCGGTGTATTATCTACGCATTTACATGCAGATGGTACTTATGGTGATGTATTGGCAGTACCGATCGGGGTGGGTAAACCTGTTGCGCAATATACTTATATGACCATGAAGGGGAATCAGTTATTCAAGATTGCAGTTAATATTTTGGGACAATTATTTGATGAGACATTGACTGTGAATGGCATTCACAAGTCAGAGGTAGATTGGTTAGTGCCACATCAAGCCAATATGCGGATTATTCACGGTATGGCCAAAAAATTGGCTATGCCGTTAGATCGGGTTGCTATCACTTTAGATGAGCAAGGTAATACATCAGCAGCGTCTATTCCACTTGCGCTAGATAAAGCGGTGCGAGACGGTCGAATTCAACGGGGACAATTACTGTTGCTTGAAGGGTTCGGCGGTGGATTAACGTGGGGATCAGCATTGGTGCGATATTAATTATGTCTCAAGCTATCGTATTCCCTGGGCAAGGGTCACAAACTGTCGGAATGTTACAAGATATTGCGGTTGTTTATCCAGAAGTAGAACGCATCTTTGCACAGGCTTCAGCTGTTTTGGGTTATGATCTCTGGCAGCTGGTTCAGCAAGGACCTGTGGAGCAGTTAGATAAAACTATCTATGCACAACCTGCATTACTCGCGGCCGGTTATGCGGTTTGGCAAGTTTTACATAAGCACAGTACCATTAAACCCATGTGGTTAGCAGGACATAGTCTTGGAGAATATACAGCATTAGTATGTGCTCAAGCATTAAGTTTTTCTGATGCAATTCAGCTAGTCGCGGCACGTGGGCAATATATGCAAGAAGCGGTGCCAGTGGGTGAGGGAGCCTTGGCAGCGATTATTGGTTTGGATGATCAGGCAGTAATTGCATTATGCCATCAAGCGGCATTAGCGGGTGAAGTATTGGCGCCAGCTAATTTTAATAGTCCAGGGCAAATAGTGATTGCAGGGCATACGCAAGCAGTGGAGCGTGCTCTACCCCTAGCAAAAGAACGTGGAGCAAAAATAGCTAAACGTTTGGCAGTAAGCGTGCCATCCCACTGTAGCTTAATGCAACCAGCAGCGAAACAATTAACACATAAGCTTGCGACTATTTCTATGCAGATGCCAGTTATTCCTGTGATCAATAATGTAGATGTGCAGTGTTATGCGAGTGTAGATGCAATACGGGACGGGTTGGTAAGACAATTATTTTCTCCAGTGCGATGGCTGGAGACTATTCAGTATCTAGCTGCAGCAGGGGTACATCAAATCATTGAATGCGGCCCCGGCAAAGTATTAACGGGATTGAATAAACGCATTGTTGATGGCATGACTTGCATACATACTGCGGATTTAAGTAATGTACAAGAGATAGTCAAGTGAAGGGTCTGGAGTTGATATGTTGCTGAGCAATAAAGTGGCGCTAGTTACTGGGGCAAGCCGTGGTATTGGTCGTGCTATTGCTTTAGCGTTGGGCAAGGAAGGTGCCATTGTGGTGGGCACAGCAACGACAGAACAAGGTGCACAATCTATTCAAGAAATATTTCAGCAGGCTAGTGTACAGGGTCGAGGGATGGTGTTGGATGTGGCTTCTTCAACTTCTGTAGAAACGGCGCTAACAACTATAAAACAAGAATACGGTGTGGTGACAATTTTAGTAAATAATGCAGCGATTGCTCAGGATAATCTTTTGTTACGCATGAAAGACGATGAATGGTTTAAGGTGATTGATACAAACCTGAATTCAATTTACCGTTTAACCAAATTTTGCTTACGCGATATGTTAAAAAATCGTTGGGGCCGAATAATCAGTATTGGTTCCGTAGTGGGTTCTACGGGTAATGCAGGCCAGGTTAACTATGCTTCTGCGAAAGCGGGGCTAATGGGTTTTACGAAAGCGCTGGCCTTAGAAGTTGGTTCACGAAATATTACCGTAAATACAGTATCCCCTGGATTTATCGATACAGACATGACTAGGGAATTACCAGAAGAACAACGTCAATCATTATTACAGCGTATCCCTTTACAGCGTATGGGTGAGGTGATGGATGTGGCTGCTGCGGTTGTATTTCTTGCTTCCGATAACGCCAATTACATTACTGGTCAAACATTGCATGTGAATGGCGGTATGTATATGGCTTAGAATAGAATTTGCACTTGCAACTTACGGGTTTTTGACTAAACTACCACTCTGAATGTTTGAAAACAGGGGAAAAATAACCAATGAATACAATTGAAGCTCGAGTAAAAAAAATTGTTGTAGAACAATTAGGTGTAAAGGAAGAAGAAGTAACCAATGATGCCTCATTTGTAGATGATTTAGGCGCAGACTCCTTGGATACGGTTGAATTAGTGATGGCATTGGAAGAAGAGTTTGAGACAGAAATTCCTGATGAGGATGCTGAGAAGATCGCGACTATTCAAGATGCTATTAGCTATATTACAACCCACATGGAAAAATCAAAAGAAGAATAGTATTTCTGACATTTCGCACCTTCGTATTTTTTGTATAAATCGAGGCAAAAATGATTTTTAAAGCGCAGTTTACACGTAAGTAAATGAGCATTTAAAAATCATTTTTAACGAAGAGTTAACAAAAAAGACGAAGGTGCGAAATGTCGGGTATTTTATCATTATTCTGGGCTGTGGAGATCACAATTTGACTAAGCAGCGGGTGGTTGTTACTGGGCTAGGGATGGTGAGTCCTCTTGCACATAATGTGGAGGACTCATGGGCGGCTATTCTTGCTGGTAAAAGCAGCATAGCAAAAATCGATCATTTTGATGCGACGGATATAAGTTGTCAGATTTGTAGTCGGGTAAAGAATTTTGATGCCACGCTTTATATGGCAGAAAAAGAGGCCAGAAAGCGTGATTTCTTTATTCAGTATGGAATGGCGGCAGCTATGCAAGCTATCCAAGATGCTGGATTACAAGTGACAGAACACAATGCCCATCGCATTGGGTTAGCTGTGGGATCCGGTATTGGTGGATTACCTTTTATTGAAAAGTCACATATTATTTTGCAAGAATCCGGCCCTCGCAAAATTTCTCCTTTCTTTATTCCTGCTGCACTGATTAATATGATTGCAGGTAATCTTTCTATCCAATATGGTATGCGCGGCCCTAATATTGCTGTGGTGTCAGCGTGTACAACCGGTACGCATAATATTGGGCTGGCAGCCAGAGCGATCGCCTGGGGTGATGCGGATGTCATGGTAGCCGGTGCAGCAGAAATGGCAACAACCCGATTAGGTATCGCTGGTTTTGCTGCTATGCGTGCTTTATCAACCCGTAACAATGAACCTGAAAAAGCCAGCCGCCCGTGGGATAAAGAGCGTGATGGTTTTGTTCTCGGTGATGGAGCGGGGGTGTTAGTGCTAGAAAGCTATGAGCATGCTAAACGCCGTGGCGCAAAAATTTATGCTGAATTAATTGGTTTTGGTATGAGTGCTGATGCTTGGCATATGACAACACCACATCCGGATGGATTAGGTGCAGCATTGGCGATGAATCAAGCGATAGCTGATGCAGGTATTTCACCGCACGATGTACATTACATTAATGCGCATGGGACATCCACGCCCACGGGAGATGAGTTAGAAGTGCTTGCTATCAAGCGTAGTTTTGGTGAACACGCTTATAAGCTTGCTGTTAGCTCTACCAAATCTATGATCGGACATTTATTGGGAGCAGCGGGAGCTATTGAGGCTATTTTTTCTATTTTAGCGATTCGTGACCAAGTAGCACCACCTACTATCAACTTAGACTCCCCAAGTGAGGGGTGTGATTTGAATTTTGTGCCACATCAAGCACAGTCCATGCATATGGATGTGGTTCTTTCTAATTCATTTGGCTTTGGTGGTACGAATGGCTCATTACTGTTTCAGCGCTTTCTGGGTTGACAGTGGGACTTTCTATGGAACGTGTGAATAAAGGATAGCAAACGGAGAGGTAGGTGTAAAAGCACAAATAAAGCGCAGGAGGCTGGAAGCCGACAAGCCATTGTGCTTTTACACCTACCTCTCCGTTTGCTATCCTTTATTCAGTGGAAATTCCTGAGCAGCTATCGTTTGCTAGTTGGAGTAAGCGCAGTGATTCGTTATATTCGGAATATTATCTTAACCATCATTATTTTATTTACCGCATTTGTGTTTTGCTCTTGGTTGTATTTTGCCTTTCACCCCGTCATAAAAGAGCGGGCAGGAATACGGTTTTTGTTAAAACCAGGTATGTCGGCTGAAAAGGTGATTAAAGAGTTTTCAGCAGCAGGTATCATTGCGCATCCATTGTGGGTATCTTCATGGGTTTATTTAAGAGGGGATACAAAAATATTAAAGTCAGGAGAATATTTTTTTCCTTACAACGTAGGATTTCTGAGTGTTTGGACGCAAATGGTCAAGGGTACTGGCCGTGTTTACCACCCTTTCACTATTATTCCCGGTTGGACGTTTATGCAATTACGCGAAGCGATGGAGGAAACGCAAGGGCTTGTGCATAACACTCGCAACCTGAGTAATGCACAATTAATGCAAAGTTTAGGCTACCCCATTTTGTCTCCTGAAGGTGAGTTTTTTTCTGAAACTTATTTTTATACGTATGGAGAAACAGAGCTGTCTCTTTACAAACAGGCCTTTTTTATGATGCAGGAAAAGCTCGCTGCAGCATGGAATAAGCGGGATGCTAATTTACCTTTTCAGACACAACAACAAGTATTGATAGCCGCTTCTTTAGTAGAAAAGGAAGCGTATGTGAATGAGGAGCGGTCTGTTATCGCTGGCGTGTTAGTGAATCGCCTTAATAAGCGAATGTTGTTGCAGTTTGATCCAACAGTCATATACGGGTTAGGTACGAGTTATAATGGTAAGTTGTATAAGGCAGACTTATTAAAAGACACACCTTATAATACCTATATTCATAAGGGATTGCCGCCTACGCCGATAGCCATGCCAAGTATGGGTTCTATTTTAGCGGTGTTACATCCACAACGACATGATTATTTGTATTTTGTAGCGAAAGGCGATGGTTCGCATCAGTTTTCTAAAACATTACAAGAGCATAATAAGGCAGTGAAAACCGCGGAAGCACAGCATACGCAGTTTTTTAATGCAGAAAAAATGCAGGATTATGTAGAGAAAGTAATGTCACAATCCTAAGGAGTAAGGCAGTGCAAGGTATGTTTATTTCTGTTGAGGGTATTGAAGGTGCCGGCAAGTCAACAATTTTACATTATATACAGACTTATTTATCCGCTAATCATGATGTCGTTGTGACTCGAGAGCCAGGTGGAACGCCATTAGCAGAACAGATGCGGCATATTCTATTGCATATTGATGTGCATGAAATTATGACGGCTGAAGCGGAATTGTTATTGATGTTTGCTGGTCGTGCGCAACATATTGAGCGCGTGATTAAACCTGCCTTGTTGGCGGGTAAGTGGGTGGTAAGTGATCGTTTTGTAGATGCAACTTATGCCTATCAAGGCGGTGGGCGCGGGGTTAATGAGCGCTGGATTGATATGTTAGAGCAATGGATAGTAAAGGGCGTCAAGCCATGTTTGACAGTGCTTTTGGACGTGCCTCCAGAGTTGGGATTAGCACGTGCGCAACGTCGTAGTCCACAAGATAGAATTGAGAGGGAGAAAGTGGATTTTTTTGCACGCGTGCGTGAGAGTTATTTACATCGTGCGCAAGCAGAGCCGCAGCGTATTCGTGTACTTGATGCTACCCAGCCATTAGACACAGTACAGGCACAAGTACGTGCTTTACTGCAGCAACTAACAGCGAAAGCACATGCAAAATAGTGCAGTAGTAGCATCAGCTATTTTTCCGTGGCATAGAGAGACTTGGCAGCGTCTTTGGTGCCGTTATGTAGAGCGGTGCTTGCCTCATGCTTTATTATTTGCCGGGATAGCTGGTGTGGGAAAAACTGCATTTGCTGAAAAATTTGCGCAAGCATTATTGTGTAAAAACCCAGGTACAGAAGGGTTGCCTTGTGAGGTTTGTTCCTCTTGTTGTTTGTTGCTTGCACATTCTCATCCCGATGTATTTTCTGTTTGTTCAGAGCCAGGGCATGCGATTAAAGTTGATCAAATTCGTGAAATGATTGATTTTGTCAATAAAACGGCGCTGCAAGGTGGTTATCGTGTGGTGTTGATGCATGCGGTGACGAATATGAATATGTATGCCGCTAATGCTTTGTTAAAGACTTTAGAAGAACCCAGTCCCAATGTGGTAATTATTTTAATCAGCAATCAAAATAACGAGTTGCCAGCTACATTACGTAGTCGCTGCTTACCGATTTTATTTCCTGTTCCTGCTCAAGACGTAGCTTTATCTTGGCTGCAACAACAAGTACAGCCAAGGCCAATAGAAGAGCTGCGCTTATTATTAGGTATCGCTTACGGAGCGCCTTTGCGAGCGATAGAATTTTTTAGCAAAGAAATATTTACGCTGCGTGCCGATTTATTTAGGGCATTAGGTGATATTGTGCAGCAACAAGGTGATCCATTGAAATATGCGGCGCAATGGCAGGCGCTAGAGGTTTTGCCTATACTGGATTTGCTTATGAGTTTCTTGAGTGACCTATTTAAATTGCATATGCAGTGTGGACAGGAAGCGGTGATGAATAGGGATTTTATGCAGCTATTGTTGGCATTGGGTTCTTGTTTGCCGATGCATAAAGTTCAAGTCTATGTAGACTATTTACAGCAAGTGCGCCGCTATGTTACGGGATCTTCCAGTTTAAATAAGCAATTATTGTTAGAGGATGTGTTTATTCGGCTGGCTAACACTTCGCAATCCGGATGTGTCGGCTATCCCTGATCATGTGGCGGGGTCTCTCGCCACATGATCAGAAAACGGATGCAAGTGTTGATTTACCTTCTAAGACTACGTGCAAGCAACGCGGCAGCAGTAGCGCCCACGCCTAATGCTACAGCAACTGCGCCAGTCCTAAATAAAGTGTGATTATACTCGCCAGACAACAAGCGAACTTTAAAACTATTGCCCTGTTTCTGTGAATCTGATGCGGAAGCAAAGGCTACTGGGGTATTGCTTTTTAGCTGTTGCAACGCATCTGCGCTTACAAATTGCAGTGCAGCAGGTGGGTTGTTAATTTTGGTTTGCTGTTGTGCGTCCATATAAAAGTGTACGGGTAACTCTTTTCCCCCGGAAACTTCCACAGAAACAGCAGCGCTAAGCTGGTGTGTGCCTGCCGAACTCTTTGCTTTATTGAGCTCCGCTATGGCTAGAAGTTCGTTGTCTTTTTGGTAAACAGCTGTAATAGATAAAGTGTCGTCAGTATTGTGTGTTGTTACAGCTAATTGAATGCTTTGTTTCATGGTGGATTCCTTTTCTTTTAGTTAGATAAATGCCGGAGGATGTTTATCATAATTAGTGGGAGAAGGCTAGAGTTATTTTTATTAGCTTACGATGGTTTGGTGATGTTATATTGAATGACACTTTAGGAGCTAAGAAATAACCATCATGTTTCTGGTTGATTCGCATTGCCATTTAGACCAATTAGATTTGGCGCCTTATCAAGGCCAGTTAGATCGTGCTTTGGCGCATGCGCGGGAAGCAGGTGTGGAGTATATTTTAAATGTTTGCATTAACTTAGCTGATTTTCCTAAGGTATTACAAATAGCAAAAGACTATTCTTCTAGCGTGAGTGCGACGGTGGGCTTGCATCCGAATGAAGCGGAAGAAGTAGATTTAACACAGAAGTTATTACATTATGCGCAAGATGAAAAAATTGTAGCAATAGGTGAAACGGGTCTAGATTATTATCGCAGTGCAGGTGACTTAGCATGGCAGCGACAACGATTTCGTGAACATATTCAAGTGGCTAAAGAAGTAAATAAACCGCTAATTGTGCATTCTCGTCAGGCTAAAGCAGATACACTGCATATCTTGCGCGAAGAAAAGGCCAGTGATGTGCAAGGTGTGTTACATTGTTTTACTGAGGATTGGGAGATGGCGCGGCAGGCTATGGATATGGGCTTTTATATTTCCTTTTCCGGTGTGGTTACTTTCCGTAATGCTAAAACAGTACAAGACGTCGCGGCGCGTATACCATTAGATAAGCTTTTACTTGAAACAGATGCACCTTATTTAGCTCCTGATCCTTATCGTGGCAAAGCAAATGTACCTGCTTATATGCGACATACTGCAGAATATATTGCGCAACTTAAGGGGATGGATGTTGCGGTACTTGCACAACAAACCACAAAGAATTTTTTCACTCTTTTTCATGGAGTACAGCAACCGCATGTTTAGACCCGCGGCAATCTTTATTGGTCTACGTTATACACGTGCTAAGCGGCGTAATCATTTTATTTCCTTTATTTCATTCATGTCGATTGCTGGTATTGTATTGGGTGTAGCCGTATTGATTACGGTGTTGTCGGTGATGAATGGATTTGATCGTGAAATTAAAAAGCGTGTGTTTGGTATGGTGCCAGCTATTACTATCAGTAGTGTAACGGGATATTTGGCAAATTGGCAGGAGCTACAAACGACATTAGAAGCAGTGCCTGAGATAACAGGATCCGCCCCTTTTGTCACAGCTCAGGTATTATTAGCTTATTCTGGTGGTGTGCAACCTGCTGTGCTGAATGGCATATTGCCTAATGAAGAGCAGCGCGTTTCTGAGCTGCCTGATAAAATCGTCTTGGGGAGTTTATCAGCGCTGCGGCCTGGGCAATTTGGCGTGGTGTTAGGAGAAGAATTAGCCAGCCGTTTAAATGTAACCTTAGGCGATAAGGTTACCGTGGTGACACCGCAAGTTGCTTTAACTCCAGCGGGTGTAATCCCTCGCTTCAAGCGTTTTACGGTAGTTGGCCTATTTCGAGCGGGCAGTGGTTTTGGATTCGACTCCAGTATGGGATTTATTCATCTAAGTGATGCGCAAAAATTATTGGGATTAGGCAGCAATGTGACGGGGCTGCAGTTAAGCATTCGTGATATTTATGTGGCGCCACGTGTGAGTGAGCAGTTAATGCAACAACTGACACCTTCAGCGAGTATAAGTAACTGGACTAATCAATTCGGTGCATTTTTTCATGCAGTGAGTTTAGAAAAAACTATGATGTTTTTTATTTTGTTACTCATTATTGCCGTGGCTGCGTTTAATTTGGTTTCTACACTGGTAATGGTAGTAAATGATAAAGAGAGGGACATAGCTATTTTACGTACGTTTGGCGCTACACCGCGTACCATCATGGCAATTTTCATGGTGCAAGGTGGCATTATTGGTTTATTGGGAACATTATTAGGGGTGCTAGTAGGTATAGAATTGGCGTGGCACGTGACAGAAATAGTGCATTGGATTGAAGGAGTTTTCCACGTGCAGTTTCTTTCTTCTGGCGTATATTTTGTGGATTATTTGCCATCAGAATTACAGTGGGGCGATGTCTGGCGTATTAGTGTGACAGCCTTGGGCTTGAGCTTGTTGGCAACAATATATCCGGCATGGCGTGCTGCAAATACTGAACCGGTTGAGGCATTGCGTTATGAGTAATAGTTCTAGTGCGCCGGTATTGTTTTGTGAGGCATTAACTAAGACTTATGTGGATGGTGCCACTAAAATTGCAGTATTGCGACACATTGATTTGCAAGTACAAGCAGCAGAAATGTTGGCTATTGTCGGTGCATCGGGTTCAGGTAAAAGTACGCTGCTGCATTTACTAGGTGGATTAGATAAACCGACAGCAGGAAAAGTTGTTATTCAAGGTAAGGATATGGCAAGTTTTTCTGAAGAAGAAAAATGTCATTTTCGTAATCAACATCTAGGTTTTATTTATCAGTTCCATTATCTTTTACCAGAATTTACTGCACTAGAAAATGTTGGCATGCCATTATTGATTCGTGGAGCATCGCCGGCGGTTATTACGGAAAAAGCAGCACATTTGCTCGAGTTAGCAGGATTAAAAGAGCGTCTACAGCATCGCTTAGGGCAATTGTCTGGTGGTGAGCGTCAGCGTGTGGCCATTGCACGGGCTTTAGTCACGGATCCCGTATGCGTGTTAGCGGATGAACCGACAGGCAATCTCGATCCGGGCAATGCCGAGCGCGTGTGGCAATTGTTTATGGATTTACAGCGCTCGCGGCAGACCAGCGTGGTGATTGTGACGCATGATCGCAAGCTTGCTCAGCAAGCACACCGTATTCTTTCATTAGAGTATGGGCGGTTAGTGACGGCTGAGTAGCAGCAATAGACGTTAAGCCTGTGTTTTTTTAACCTCCTCCCTAATCTTTTCCTCTAGAGGAGTTCTGCTGAATAACTCACCTTACGCAATAGCTAAGATTAGCCCTCGGGGATCCGGTGCTTCCGCCACCCCGCGTGTAACCACGCGGGGGCCCCGGCTGCCAGCACCACCTCCTCGGGCTTAAGATTCGTCTCGCGTAAGGTGAGTTATTCAGCAGAACTCCTGTAGAGGAGAGGTGATTGCGCAAATTTCTCTTCCAAGGATACTTCATGCTTCTATTCACACTTAGTTTTTTATGTGGTGTTTTATCGTTACAACTTTTTCAGAAATTACCAGCGATAATCTGGAGTTATTGTATTTTTATCCCCATCATTTTTTATGTGGGATTACCTAGGGTCTGCCGTCAATTACTCTTAGGGTTTTTGTTGGGGTTGGCATGGAGTATATGGTGTGTACATCATGTGATGACGTGGTCATTACCCTCTGAATTAGAAGGGAAGCCATTGTTGGTAGAGGGATATATTGCCGCTATTCCTCATGAACAAAACCAGCAAACACGTTTTTTATTATCAGCACAATCCTTGTCTCAAGGGCTGTCTAAAACGCAGCATATTCCTATACATGGATTACTGCAGTTACATTGGCCTAACTGCCCTTATCATCTAAGGGTTGGCCAGCATTGGCGATTACCTGTGCGCTTGAAAAAAATTCATAGTACGGCAAACCCAGGAGGATTTGACTACGAAGCGTGGGCTTTGCAGCAGGGAATCATAGTTACTGGGTCTGTAACAGCAAACACCACGGCATGGTTACTAGGGCGTGATGTTTATTTCCATCCTCTCGATAGTATTCGCCAGGCATGGAAAGAACGCATTGAGGCTATTTTACCCTCAACGATAACAGCGCATTGGCTTACTGCATTGGTCATAGGTGAGCGTAGTGCCATTCCACAAACGCAATGGTCAGTATTGCGTAATACTGGTACCAATCACTTAATGGCAATTGCCGGGTTACATATCGGCTTAATGTCAGGGTGGGCAGCGATGGTGATGATGTGGCTATGGCGGCGTATACCACGGTTATTACTGTATATGCCAGCAAAAATAGCGGGAGCTTGGGCAGCACTAATGATGGCAATTTTTTATAGCAGCATGGCGGGGTTTTCTATTCCTACTCAGCGTGCGTTATGGATGATGGTAGTATTCATTAGCGCTTTACTTTGTCGTCGTAAACTGCCTGCTTGGCACGCATGGTCTTTGGCCTTGTGTATCGTATTACTTATGAATCCACTAAGTGTTTTGACCGAGAGTATTTGGTTATCATTTGGCACGCTAGCATTAATTATTTATGGCATGAGTGGGAGGTTGTCACCAACAGGATGGTGGTGGAAGTGGGGAAGAACACAATGGGTAATTGGCATAGGCTTAATTCCATTGACCTTGGTATTGTTTGGGCAATGCTCTTGGTTATCCTTTGTAGCTAATTCTATTGCAATACCGTGGTTGGGTTTTTTGATTTTACCCTGTTGTTTTCTCGGTAGTGTATGCGTGTGGATTTGGCCTGCTGTAGCCAAAATGTTATTTTGGATTGCAGGATATAATTTGGCATGGTTATGGAAAGTTTTGCAGTGGTTAGCGCAACAAGAATTCGCGGTTTGGTATCAAGCGACTTTACCCGCGTGGATGGTTATCGCAGCGGTGATAGGGATTATTTGCTTATTGTTACCGCGTGGGTTTCCTGGTCGCTATCTCGGTGTATTTTTGTTACTACCGAGTGTGTTTTATCAGCCTGTACTTCCAGAGCAAGGTGATGCGAAATTAACGCTTTTGGATGTGGGGCAAGGCTTAGCAGCGGTGATCCAGACGCAGCATCATGTCTTGGTTTATGATGCTGGCCCGCATCAGGGGAGCTTTGATGCAGGCGAAAGCATTGTGACACCTTTTTTGCATGCGGCTGGTATAAAGCATGTTGATATGTTGGTAGTCAGTCACGGTGATAATGATCATAGCGGTGGTGTGAACTTTATACTGCAACAATTTCCTGTGCGTTACTTGCGTACCAGTGTACCGGCGATGTTTCCTTTAGCCAATACCGCCTATTGTTTACGCGGCACTTCTTGGCGCTGGGATGGGGTACAGTTTACTTTTTTGTATCCAACATTAGATACTTTGCGCTTAGGCAATGATAGTTCTTGTGTATTAGCAGTGAAGGTCGGGAAGCATCGTATTTTGTTACCAGGGGATATTGAGAAATTAGCAGAAAAAAACTTACTAGAAAAAAATAAGAAACAATTAGCCGTAGACATTATTATTGCTCCCCATCACGGCAGTAAAACTTCAGGGTTACCGCTGTTTATTGATGCTGTGTTACCGCATTATGTGTTGTATGCAACAGGTTACCGTAACCGTTATCATTTTCCTCATCCTAGTGTAGTAGAGGCTTATCGATTGCGGGGTGTTACCCAGCTAGATACTGCACGCTTTGGAGCTATCCAATTTGATATTCGAGCTGGGCAGGTTTTATTGCCACCGAGTTTATATCGTAAGGAACACCCACATTTTTGGATTGGCATGTAATAATAGCTCCGTGAACACTCTCTACTGCAATAACGGCTGTTTATCCTTGTCCCGCTTGCCTTTTAGGAGTAAGTCGATAGCCATTAACAAGGCGGTATTATCAATGGGTTTGGTAAAGGAAATGCTAGCGCCTAGCGATTCAGATAAATCCAAGTAACCAACAGGATCTAAGCGTCCGCCTCCGGAGATGGCAATGATTTCCATGTGTGGATGTTTGTGTTTAACTTCGGTAATTAATGCAATGCCGCTTTTTTTAGGCATGATGATGTCGGTAAGCATAATGTCAGGCGTGTGTTTTTTTAGGAGAGTAGTCGCTTCTTCGCCATTGGCGGCGCTTAGCACTGTATGGGAGGCTCGCTGCAATACTTGGGTCAGCATATCCCTGACTAGTTCATCGTCTTCTACTAATAAGATTTTTGCCATTACTTTTCTCCTTCCTTTTGCGGCACGTATTCTGGCAGCAATAGGGTGAATGTAGTTCCATGCCCTGACTGGCTAGCGACGCTTATTTCACCTTGATGATCTTTTATTATAGTATGAACAATAGAAAGACCCAAGCCGGTACCTTTACCTACTTCTTTCGTAGTGAAAAAAGGTTCGAAGATGCGCTCAATAGTTTGTGGATCTATGCCGCTACCGGTATCACTAATATCTATTTTACAATAATTCCGTTTAGGAATGTGTGGAAATTGTTTTAATAATAAAGAATTATTGGCGGTAATTTTCTGCAAACGGACTGTAATATTGCCGTCTCCATTCATGGCATCCACAGCATTATTAATGATGTTGACAATAACCTGATGTATCTGTGTTTGATTGCCAAGCACCATGCAGGGTTTGGTGTGTTCAAAATGCAGGGCAACATGAGTGGGAATAGAAGGGCGCAACAAATCAAGTATCGCTTCAAGAGTCGAGTTTAACTCTATGGATTTTAACTCTGGGTGATGGCGGCGGCTAAAGGCTAAAATTCTTGATACTAACTCTTCGCCTCTATCTGCTGCTTCTAATACCTTACCGAGGTTTTTATAAGCAATACCGTTTTTCGGGACATCTTCACGTGTCATTTCTATATAGCCTTTGATGGCGTATAGTAGATTATTAAAGTCATGCGCTATACCACCAGCTAATGTGCCGACGGCTTGTAGCTTTTGTCCTTGGGCGAGGGCTTTTTCTAAGCGTTGTTTAGATTCTTCGGTTTGTAGACGTTCAGCCACCTCATTTTGTAAGTTTTGATGAATTTCATTGACAATCATCGCTCGTTGACGAGCTAGTTGTATGGCGATAATAGCAACAGCTAGCAAGATAGAAATAGTAATTCCTAACAATAATATGAGCCATGGTAAGACTTTATCTAACAGGAGCACTACAGAGGGCATAGCGGTTTTTGCTAATAATACAGCATCATAAGAAAGTAGGATGGATAAAGTAATGCCAATGCAAGCAATCAGGATAGGCAGCCAATATTGTTTGAGATGTGAAAACTTCATAAGATTACAAGCTCATCCTTCCATGTAAAGCTTTAGGGTCTGTTAATCGTTGTACTAGTATACTGCTGAAAATTTTGAAAAGCCAAAAAGACCCCTAAAATAGTAGGAGTTTTTGCTGAATTAAAGAAGGATGGCAAGCGGATAGGTAGGTATAAAAGCACAAATAAAGCGCAGGAGGCTGGAAGCCGACGAGCCATTGTGCGTTATACCTACCTATCCGCTTGCCATCCTTCTTTAATTCAGCAAAAACTCCTACTAAAAAGCTCTTTTTGATTTCACATAAAACTGGCATAATTCAACACATTAGCGTTTTTCACTGCCTGGGGAACAAAGGACAACTTTTTTATGTATCTAAAAAAGATCAAATTAGCAGGATTTAAGTCATTCGTGGATCCTACCACGGTTTTATTGCCGAGTAATCTTATCTCGGTGGTTGGCCCGAATGGCTGTGGAAAATCTAATATCATTGATGCGGTTTGTTGGGTAATGGGCGAAAATTCCCCTAAGTATTTACGTGGCGAATCTTTAGCAGATGTTATTTTTAATGGTTCGACTACGCGTAAACCCGTAGGCCAATGTTCTGTTGAATTGATATTTGATAATCAAGACGGCAGTATTGGCGGTGAGTATGCTAAGTATGGAGAAATATCTATAAAACGCATACTGACCCGTGATAGTGATTCTGCTTATTATCTCAATGGGACACATTGTCGGCGCAAAGATATCGTTGATATTTTTTTGGGGACAGGGCTAGGATCGCGTAGTTATTCTATTATTGGCCAAAACATGATTGCGCGTATTATCGAAGCCAAGCCAGATGAAATGCGTGTTTATTTAGAGGAAGCAGCTGGTATATCTAAATACAAGGAGCGACGTCGAGAAACTGAAAATCGTATTCAACACACCAAGGAAAACTTGGCGCGTGTTAACGATGTGCGGCTAGAACTAGAGAAACAGCTTAGCCATTTACAGCGCCAGGCTAATACCGCTGAACGATTTAAAGCATTAAAGCAGCAAGAGCGCTTATTGCGAGCACAATGGTATGCTATTCAACATCGTCAATTAGCGTTGCGCATGGGTGAATATACCTTACAATTACAGCAACAAGAAACAGCGTTGGCAGCAGACCAAGCCGAGTTGACTGGGGTAGATAAAGAATTAGAGCGCGTGCATCAAGACCAGCGTACTGCTAATGATGCTTTCCAAGAAGTGCAGCGGCGTTTTTATGCTGCGGGTAATGATATTACGCGTATTGAACAAGATATTTTGCATCAACAAGAAAAACAACACCAGTGGGAAACGGATGCGCAACAGATTGCGCATGATACGGCAGCTATTCAAGAACAACTAGAAACTACTCAAGATGAAATAGCAGAGCTAACCAAAGAAATGCAGTTGTTAGACCCCGAGTTGGGTGCGATTTTACATGCAGAGGAGCGTGCTAAGGAAGTATTATGCCAAGCTGAAGAAGCAGTAGCAACAGCACAATCACATTGGGATGGTTTTTACCAACTTACTGCGAAAACAGAGCAAACTGCGCAAGTAGAAAAAACGCAAATTCAATACCTAGATCAAAAAATTATAGATATAAGAAAACGTCAAGAAAAGTTGCAACAAGAAAAAACGCAGCTTGATGCGGAATTATTAGAGCAAGAAGTGCAGGCACTGGATGAGCAGATTAATCACTTATCTAATCTTAAATCTACTCAAGATGTACAATGTAATCAGCACAAAAAAGAGGCGGTTCATTTACAATCTACACAACGTGAATTAACAATGCGCTTGGATCAACTGCGTAGTGAAGTGCAAGCACTAAAAGGCCAGCAAGCTTCATTAGAGGCTTTACAACGCGGTGTACAAGGTCAATATAGTGAGTCAGTGCAATCTTGGCTTAGTCAACAGCGGTTGGATAAAAAGCAACGGTTAATGCAAACCATCGAAGTCGAAGCTGGCTGGGAATATGCTGTAGAGAAAGCATTAGGTGCGTATTTACAAGGTATATGTGTAGATCAACTAGCAGATGTTGCTGCTTCATTAAAAACCCTGCATATAGGAAACCTGGTGTTTTTAACAGAGACCTCTGCGCAATCGGAGAAGCACGCTGATAAAAGAGTACGGTTATTGCAAAAAATAAAATCTACTTGGCCCATAGATGAGTTGTTGGCGGGTATTTATGTGGCAGACACAGTAGAAGAGGCTATGCGTTTATCTGCGGACTTGGCGGTACATGAATCAATCATAACTCGTGATGGGACGTGGATTGGTAAATCTTGGTTGAGAACTTTTCAAGAAAAAGATCCTGCGTCAGGTGTGTTTAAACGGGAACAAGAATTAAAGCACATCAAAGAGCAATTAAGTCAGTTAGAGGTAACGCGTTACGACTTAGAGGAATCCATAGAAAAATGCCAAGCGCAAATACAAGCGTTGGAGGAGCAGCGCGAAGTGTTTGAACAAGAATTGCGACAGAGCCATGCGCAGCTGGCAGAATTATTAGCTAAAAAGAAAGTGAAGCAAGAGCAGTTGTTGGATATGCAAATGCGAGAGATGACTTGTGCTAGAGAACAAGAAGAATGCACTAAACAACTAGAAGAAGTGCGTGCAGCGTTAACACAGTCACGAGAGCGTTGGCAGGCCGCATTAAGTGCGCTTGAGCAACAAGCGCAGCAGCGAGATGTATTAGCAGATGAACGAGAGGCGTCACGACTTGCCTTACAGCAAGCGCGCGACAAGGTCAATCAAGCTAGAGAAAATAAACATCAAATTGAAATTCGTTTGCAAACTACTAAATCAGAGAATGGGTCGTTGCAGCAAAATATTGTGCGTATGCAGGCACAACTGGCTACTTTTGCGGAGCGCCGTACAGCATTGGAAGCAGAAAAAACAGCCGCAGTGTCATTGCATGATTTACAAGAAATCTTGTCACGTGTCTTAGATAAACATGTAAGAATCGAATCGGAATTAACCACAGCACGCACTTCTATTGAGTCGTTGGAGCAAATTGTTCATGATCTGGAGGAGAAACGGCACAGTGTTGAACGTCATATGCATGCTTTACGTAATTCATTAGAAGCGAGTCGTTTAGAGTGGCAAGGGTTAAAGGTAAAATCTGAAACCTTATTAGAGCAATTAACAGAGCTTGAATTTATATTGGATGAGTTATTAAAAGAATTACCACCTGAAGCCACAGCTGAAGAGTGGCAAGCTAATTTAGCACAGACAGAGCAGCGTATTCAGCGTTTAGGCCCGATTAATTTAGTTGCTATTGAAGAGTATGCTACTTGTTCGGAGCGCAAACAGTATTTAGATAAGCAATACGAGGATTTACAAGGTGGTCTTGCCATCTTAGAAGAAGCAATGGCGAAAATTGATAAAGAAACGCGTGCACGCTTAAGAGACACCTATGATAAGGTCAACGAGAATTTTCAAACATTATTCCCAACGGTGTTTGGTGGTGGAAAAGCTTATTTGGAGTTAACAGATGATAACCTGCTAGAAGCCGGGGTGTCCGTGATGGCTTGCCCGCCAGGTAAACGCAATAGCACGATTCACTTGCTATCGGGTGGAGAAAAAACGATGACAGCAATTGCATTAATCTTTTCTATTTTCCAATTAAATCCCGCACCGTTTTGTTTGCTTGATGAGGCTGATGCTGCCTTGGATGACGCGAATGTGCTGCGTTTTTGTAAGCTGATAAAGACCATGGCAGAGAAGACGCAGTTTATATTTATTAGCCATAATAAATTGGCTATTGAAATGGCTGAGCATTTATTGGGAGTGACTATGCATGAGCCTGGTGTGTCACGACTAGTCAGTGTTGATATTCAGGAAGCTATTGATCTTGCCGGGAATGAATGATATCAAACTCTTGTGAGCTATTATTATGTCTGAACGTATTCCTATTGCCATTCAACGGGAAGCAGAAAAACTACGTCGGCAAATTAACGAATATAATTATCGTTATTATGTATTAGATGACCCTAGCGTTTCTGATGCTGAATATGACTGCTTATTTCGTCGCTTGCACGCGTTAGAAATGGCATATCCTCAATTAGTTGTTCTTGACTCTCCTACCCAACGTGTTGGCGCTAAACCACAAAAAGAATTTGCGGAAGTGACGCATGCTGTTCCCATGTTGTCATTAGAAAATGCTTTTGACGATACAGAAGTGTTGGCTTTCGATCGCCGTGTGCGCGAACGATTACAAACGACACAGGTAATTGAATATATCTGTGAGCCGAAATTAGATGGATTAGCTGTTAGTTTACGCTATGAAAAAGGTATTTTAGTACAAGGGGCAACTCGTGGTGATGGTGTTAGCGGTGAAAATATCACGGAGAATATTCGTACTATAGCCGCTATTCCATTACATTTGCGTGGTGATGATTATCCACATATTTTAGAGGTGCGTGGCGAAGTGTATATGCCTAAACAGGGATTTGCTGCATTAAATCAACAGGCACAGCAAAAGGGTGAGAAAGTGTTTGCTAATCCGCGTAACGCTGCTGCAGGTAGCTTGCGGCAATTAGATCCGCGTATTACTGCGCAGCGGCCACTTTCTATTTTTTGTTATGGTATAGGGATGACACAGCAAGGATCCATGCCGAATAAACATAGTGAGATTTTAGCATGCCTTAAAAAATGGGGATTGCGAGTTAATGCAGAAGTAGTCGTAGTGCGCGGAATACAAGAATGTTTAGATTATTATAAACGCATGGGCAATAAACGTGAAAAATTAGCTTATGAAATCGATGGCGTAGTGTATAAGGTGAATCATTTAGTAGAACAAGAAAAACTTGGGTTTGTGAGTCGAGCACCGCGTTGGGCAGTTGCACATAAATTTCCTGCACAAGAAGTATGGACAACCATTGAGGCGGTGGAATTTCAAGTGGGGCGCACGGGGGCACTCACGCCTGTTGCACGTTTACAGCCGGTAGTGGTGGGTGGTGTCACCGTCAGCAATGCCACACTACATAATATGGATGAAATACAGCGCAAGGATATTCATGTTGGTGATACGGTAGTGGTACGGCGTGCCGGTGATGTGATTCCAGAGGTGGCGAGTGTAATCAAAAAGCAGCGTCATGCACATGTCAAAATCATTACTCTACCTAAGTATTGTCCAGTGTGTCACTCTGCCGTGGAGCACATTATAGGTGAGGCTGTCGCGCGTTGCACGGGAGGACTGCATTGTCCTGCACAACGCAAAGAAGCCATTAAACACTTTGCTGGGCGTCGCGCGCTGGATGTTGAAGGATTAGGTGATAAAATTATAGAGCAACTGGTAGATAGCAAGCTCGTGTCGACCGTAGCAGACTTATATCATTTAACAAAAGACGATTTATTGCAGTTAGAACGAATGGCGGATAAATCAGCGCAAAATGTGTTAGATGCGATAGAAAAAAGTAAAACGACGACATTAGCACGGTTCTTATATGCATTAGGAATACGTGAAGTGGGTGAGGCAACAGCGAAATTATTAGCGAATCATTTAGGAGAACTTACCGCGTTATATTCTGCTACAGTGGCAGAGTTGCAAAGGATTCCAGATATTGGACCAGTGGTCGCAGAGCACATTGTGAATTTTTTTGCAGACAAACGTAATCGTGATGTAATTGATAAATTATTAAAAGCTAATGTACATTGGCCAAAGGTAAAAGTAAGTAAACATTTACCGTTAGCAGGAAAGACGTTTGTGTTAACTGGTACGCTAAGTAGTATGTCGCGCGAGGAAGCGAAGACCAAATTAGAAGCCTTGGGTGCAAAAGTAGCGGGTAGCGTTTCTAGTAAAACTAGTTATGTGGTGGTCGGCAGCGAGGCGGGATCTAAATTGGATAAGGCAAAAAAACTGGGCATAGCCTTGTTGGATGAGGAGGTGTTTTTAGAGTTATTGTTAGCAAGGTGATCACTTGCAAGAGTTCTTCTATACATGCATTGTCATAGTAACTTAACGCGGTGAAGGTGAGGTTCCTTCGGTAGGAGGGGTTTGTGCATGTCTGCTTGTTATTAACATTTCCAAACCTATATCCTCTGCATAGCATTTAGCCCATATATCGAGAATTTTTTGGCCTGTCTCAGTAAGTAATGCTTGGCGTAATGCACTATCATGTTGTGCTTTTTGAAAAATGTCTTTATCAATTATTCCACATAAGAATAGTTTTTCTAATAGTAATTTTCGCCCATCTTCATTGATGAGAAAGAAACGCGCAGCAGACAGATGAGCAAAATGATTCGCTGATGGTACTGTCTCATTAAATGCTTTACGATGACTTATCACTATTGCACATAGGGACTCAGATTCTAATAAAAGTTGCCTTCCTTCTGGATATGCCGCTAGTAAAAGCATAGCGGAGACACCCGTTGCTTGGGAAGCAGTGCATAAGCCTTGATTGGTAATATGATGCAGCAGTGTACGCAGTAAAGAGACATTTTTTGTTTTTGCTAACCACCATACCATGCTGGTTCCTTGCCATTCTTCTTCTTTAGCAGGTGTATTTACACTTCGTTGATCAAGCAAGTGTGCGCAATGTACCAAAACCTCTTGTCCTTCTGTTGTAGTAGAAAGCCACCATGCTGGTGTAGTCGCGTTGTTTAATCGAGGATGATAGTGGTTCAATCCTTTGGCGGTGATTTTCCCTTTTATTTTTTGTAATAACTCGGAGCTTGACTGTGTTTTTGTTGCTGCTAAAAGCCATAATGTTGAAATACCTTCCCACACTTCTAGAGTAACAGGGGTGTTTAAGCTTTCTGGTGTTAGATGCGGGTAGTAATCTAAGAGTACTCGGCAACCTGCTTCATTGTGAGCAAGCATCCAAGCCAGTGTTACCCCTGTATCAAGAGCAATATTTAATATATGGGGGAATTTGGACAGGGTTATTTTTATAGAGCGGATACATCTTGAAAGCTGTTCTTCTGTTGCATTGCTTACGGGGCCTTGTGTAATTTCACTTAGTTGATAAATATACTCTTTTGCTAACGCAACTTGATGATCAGGCTCTCGAGAGCTCGACATGGTTTGGCCCTTGTTCTGGAGTGCTATGCACAAAGTATAGCTCTAAGGAAAAAGGCTGAAGATTGACTTTTGGTTTTCTAATCATTTAATATACAAATAATATACAAAAATATAAAATAATTCAAAAAACAAACAACAATAATAATATTAATACTCTGTACACGATAAAAATAACTTTATGTCATCTTGAGCCTTTCGCTTCGCTCTAGGGTAAACTCTGCGAAAGATCTATCTAGTTGATT
>MGYC01000038.1:234722-236669 GCA_001801575.1 Gammaproteobacteria bacterium RIFCSPHIGHO2_12_FULL_41_20 | reverse complement strand
ATCTAGTTGATTAAATAGATCCTTCACGGAGTTTACCCTAGAGCGAAGCGAAGGGTTCAGGATGACAGAATTATAGATTTTTTATTTTTATCGTGTACAGAGTTAATAATAACTTTCAGGGTGGTTACTATATGCAGTCAAGAGACGCTTATCAGGCTATAGAAAGTGATGCTGAATCTGGTACAGGCAATATAGCTGCAGGAGTAGCTGATGATGCCGTTACTCCCCCTTTACCCACTACTGCCTCTATTTCCCATATTATTAGTTCTTTAACTCGTGCATTTAATGTAAGGGCTGTTTATCGCAATCCTCGATTGGGTGCTGAATTTGCTAGAGGTCAAGCGATTTTTCGTCGAATTGCTGCTGCAGCGATTGGGCGTAGAATTCCGCCGTTTGTAAAAGCCAGCGGCCAGTGGGTAGGATCAGTTTTGCACGATGTTAATTATGGTGTGACCAGGTTGAGTGAGCTGAATCCTTTGCGTGTGCCACGGCGTACGAATGCAAATGTACTGCTATTAAAGCAGAGATTAAGAAAAGTTGTTGAAGATGACATTGCTAAATTAATCAAAGAAAAAGACGGAATAGCACAGCGTGCACACCAACAAATTCAGGAATTTAATACTTATTTTACGCGAGAGCTGCAGCAATTATTTGATTCTGCTGCTGTAATATCTGCTCTATTTGAGGATAGGGTTTTAAGTGCAACACAATTATTAGAGCACAAGATTCAGACCGCCGTAGATGACCAGCAAAGAGCATTGTATGAGCAACGTTTAGAACGTGTAAAGGCGTATTCTAAAAAATTATATAATATTGAAACGGCGTGGTTGGCGTGTGATGCAAAACTGAAAGCAAAACAGCAATGTCTTCAAGAAGATTATGGTGATTCTTCTTCAACACAACGGGATGCGTCTGTCTCGGGTGAGGCGGCAGCGATCCCTACTGCGCAAGTTGCAGCTGTGCCCATTGCCGAACGCGGTTTAGCTAGTAAATATCCTGCTATGGTTCTTGGCGCAGCGGTACCTACTATTGGTGGTGCGATTGGAATTAAGACAGCCGTTGTGGTAGGGGCACTTTCGCCAGTGGCCTTATTTGCTTTACCCTTTTTTGCTTTGGGTGGTTTGATTATTGCTGGATTTGGCTGGAAAAATGTCAAAACGGCTTTATGGTATGGCGCTTTTGGTCGTATAGTCAAAACACCAGGACTTGTCCCTGATCCTACAGATAACCCACAAAGTAAACGAGGCTGGCTGGGTGCCGCACTTGCTGGTGCTGCGTTCGGAGCCGGCATTGGTCTTGTTATCGGTGGTCCAATCGGCTTAGGTATTGGTGCCGCAGCAGGGTTTGTATTAGGTGGGGTTATCGGTGGTATTGGTTTAGCTAATTTTGGCCGAGCTTTTAAAGCGTTAGGTGTAGGTATATGGCGTGGTATAGCCGATGGTCTGCGCTGGGGATACAGACCGGTTAATAATTTTTCACTAGTAAAAACTACGGTTAATCGAGAAAGCCGTTGGTCGTGGCCGACGATGTTGGCATTTGGATTGCCCTGTTTTGTAGGTGCATTTTTTGTCCGCGGTATACAAGATTTTTTTCATGGCATAGCCTCGGGAGTGAAGTACGGAGCCTGGATGGCGGGAAGTCAGTTTAGTCCTGAAGCATGGGAAGCGGCGAAGGCGAGTGCGGCGGAGCATAGAGAGAAGCGCCGTTACGGAGCCTTTGTGGGTGCAGCGATTTCAGGGTTTGTGACAGGATTGGTGGTGGGGTTAGGCCGTCAAGTAGTGGATTTTTTCCGTGGGATAGGCAGTGGGATCAAGTTTGGAGTATTGATACCGGGAAGTCAGTTTAGTTCTCAGCGTTGGGAAGAAGCGAAGAAGAGTGCAGCGGACGATAAAGCGCATAAACGTTATGGAGCCTTTGTCGGTGCAGCGATAGCGGGTGCGGTGACGG
>MGYC01000038.1:182172-234711 GCA_001801575.1 Gammaproteobacteria bacterium RIFCSPHIGHO2_12_FULL_41_20 | reverse complement strand
AACGTTATGGAGCCTTTGTCGGTGCAGCGATAGCGGGTGCGGTGACGGGTTTATTTACAGTCGTAGCGCGACAGATGCGAGATTTCTTTTGGGGGATAGCGTCAGGAGCGAAGCATGCGACCCTTGTAATAGGTAATGTATTTAGCAAAAAAAGTAGAGAAGCGGCGTCGGCGAGTGCGGCGGAGCATAAAAAGAAGCGCCGTTATGGAGCATTTGTAGGAGGTGTGCTCTCAGGTATTGTGGTAGGTGCTGTGGTAGGTGCTTTCAGTGCCGTATTAGATTTCAGCTATGGAATCTGCTCTGGCGTGAAACACACCTTCAGGATGTGTTGGCGCTTGTTTGATGAAAATGGCAGAAAGGGATTTTCAGATGCATGGCAATATCATGGCAAGCGTAAGGGTTATATTGCGCAAGCCGGCATGGTATTAGCTACCGCAGTAGCATTTGTACCAGCATTTCTGATCGGTGTGGTGCGCAACATTAAAAAAACGGCTCCTATGATATTAGCTGGAGCTGCTTGGGTTGCGAAACACGTGCTCTGGAAGGGTATCAAAGCGGCGACTTTTTCCCTGGGTAAAGTTTTGGGTGGATTTTTCGGAAACTTGAAAGGTGGGGCATTATATGCGGGTGCCAAGGTGGTTCACCATATTGCTAAGACAATCCCTGTTATTCGTAAAGTTGTGCCTACGTTTCGACATTGGGGTATTGCGCTAGCTCCTTTGAAAAAACAACTAGATGCACAACCTTCCGTAGTGTCTTCTGACGAACGTAAACCTTTGTTTTCTGATAAAGCGGAAAGAGGTAGTTTTCTAGACGAAGTGAATTATGCCTTATTAGATGCGTTACGCACCATACAGCGCGGGGATAAAGTAGTAACGCCGCTTGGTTTCTTGGACGAAGGCGCTGGATTTAGCTACCGAATGGTTCGCCAATTACCTGGCTTTGTCAGCAAGGATACAGAGTATTGGTTGAAAGTGCTGCATGAACATTTGTTGGACGGTAAAGTTATATTTAAAGGCAATGCACTCCCTGCTTGCATGCAGAGCTTTAATGATCGAGCAAATCCAGATACGTTACCAAGTTATAAATTCCGCTTCTTTAAATCAGGTAATCCTGAATTAAGTCGTGAATTGACGCTCGATGGGCAGCATTATCGATTCAAGTTCTTTATGGATACAACAGCAGATAAATTAATTGTTGAGGTTAGCTCTCCTGTAGCATTCGTTGCTAAGCCTAAACCATTAGCTTTAGCTGATGAAGGTATTGCAGGTAAAAAAGAGGATGAAAAATCAGCAGCGCTTGATCTTACTGGTGGTGGTTTATCCTTAGCCAAGGCATAAAAGATATTATAAGGTATAATGATGAGTAAGAGTTCCTGCTGCGGCAGCTTCACCGAGTTGCTGCATATAACCATCTTCTTAATCTTGAAATGAGGGGTACTTATGTTAGACAAACAAACCGTAACACTTAACTTAACTGTGCCTACGGTATTTCCTAAGCACAATGTAAAACAAGGGTTGCCAGTCGATCATGTGACAACTTCATTAGAGGTTGCGCGCTTAAAGCATAAGCACTTCCGGAAAATGCAAACCATGGCTGAAGAACAGCAGATTCACTACATCATGAGCGAGCTGACTGGTTTATCCAGTGATGATGTGGATGAATTGGATGCCGAAGACTCGGCTGCTTTATCAGAGATCATTTTCGGCTTCATGAAGCGCTATGCAGATATCTCGAGAAAGCTAGCTGGGGATTGATCTTGCAACCAATCTGATGCGCCATATAGGGAGATTAATTTAGACTATAATCCTAGGATAAAAAGGGATAAATAGGGATGTTTTTATGCGAAAAACGCTTTTCTTTGCTATCCTATGCATCGTCATCGTTGCGTTAACCCCATGGATTGACGGGGTTTTTTTAAAAAAATCGTATTTTACATTTATCGATGTGCTCAATCATGAAGCACGCGCGAAAGTTGCAATTATTGAGTATCATTCTGGGTGGTTTCATTCTACCGCCAAAGTAAGAATTACCATTCCTTCCCAATCAAAAATAGCCTCAGAGCAAAATATTATATTAGATCAACAACTAAACCATGGGCCTGTTTTGTTTGGTGCCTATCAACGCATGCCGGTGATAGCACTTGCCGAGATTGTGACTACTATTCAAGCACCCGAGTGGTCAAAAAAATATCTGATGGTAAACCAACTAAATCAAGCCATGTTACAAATACATACATTGGCCTATTTTGGCAATTATTGGTATAGCCAAATATCGATGCCGGCGCTGACTATCTCTATGCAGCAAAATGGGATAAGTGGACAATGGGAAGGGATGACGGGTTTTGTCAGTACAACGATTAAAAATAATAGGTTTCAACAAACAGAGGCAGAGTTTAATTTGGGGCAGCTTGCTATTTTGAGTAAGTTGCCTGGCGTTTTTGTTTCCCGTGTTACTGTTCAGCCCGTTGCGATTAAATCTCAATATACACGTGAAGCGTCGCTGAATTTATGGAATGGCAATGCAACTCTTTCTATACCTGCTGTGCTAATACAGGGAAACCTAGGTAATGCTGATCTTGAAGGATTGAGTATTATACAATCTAGTCAAACAACCTCTCCTAATTTTTACAATAGTACGGTGCAAATACAAATCAACAAATTAAATGTACCTAATAATGTGCTAGGCACTATTTCACCGGCAACTTTTTTGTTTTCTGCGCGCAATTTAAATGCCAAGGGAATGTCTGATTTTTTCAATACCATTCAATCAGTATCTTCTCCTGGGCAATTGCCAGCGCTTGAACCCTTGGCGCTAAATATGTTAACACCCAGCACTACGTATGATGTCACTCTTGATATACAGACAGCTTCGGGTAATTGGTTTTCTCGTGGCGATGCTAGCCTATTGCCTAATGCAGCGCTTACTGACTCTTTAACTACCTTGATGAGTAATATTTATTTGCAAGGAAATTTTAAAATTTCGACTTTACTAATAGATAAACTTATTACTGCATATGCCAAACATCAAACTGCCGCTATGCAGGCGCAGTCAGTAACGGCTGCTACGCAAAATAATATCGCCGCACAAAATGCTGCATTTAATCAACTACTCATTAATTATATGCAAGAAGGAAAAATATCGGTGGACACATCCATACAAGTCATGGGGATTAGAGATCAACATTTGCCAGTTACCCAATTTAACGCAAAGCTTGATGAGCTATCTTTGCCTAAGGATGTTAGTCTAACGATTAACAATCGATATCAAGAGCTACAAAAGCAAATTCAAGCGCAGGCTGCGTTACCTACACCTGCGGCAGCACAAAAAGCACTTGTGGAACACATTAATCAAACTCTTCATTCCTGGATTATGCAAGGGTATATTATTCAGCAAAATGATACTTATTTAATTACGCTGACATACAAAAATGGTGTTTTTTTGATTAATGGAAAAATGCCTCTGCCTGGCATGTTTTCTGACCCATTTACTGTGCCTGCTCAGCAGCCTCCTGTTCTACCAGTCAATCCCTCTATAAAGAGCCTTCCCACTACTGGCACAGGGGTATCTCGTACTTCCTCCAGCTAGTGAAATCTAGGTTATTCATGTGTTATTCTACTTTGCTGCAAAAGTGCAGGAATTCCGCTAAATAAAGGCTGGTAAGAGTGTAACGTCTTAGGTGTGGAAGAATGAAAATAACGGAAATTGAAAATACTTTTATCCCATTATCGGACGGACGTAAATTAGCAGCAAAAATATGGTTGCCAGTCAATGCAATCGATTCACCAGTTCCAGCCATCCTGGAATATGAACCTTACGGCAAGCGTGAGGGTACGGCGACGCATGATCAAAAAACTCATCCTTATTTTGCAAGACGTGGCTATGCCTGTATACGTGTTGATATACGCGGATCGGGTGAATCAGATGGCTTGCTGTTAGATGAATATCCCAAACAAGAACAAGATGATTGCCTAGAAGTACTAGATTGGATAGCTAAACAGCCATGGTGCATGGGTAAAATTGGCATGATGGGTCTTTCATGGGGAGGATTTGCTTCTTTACAAGTGGCCGCGCGTCGATCGCCCCATTTGCATGCGATTATTTCACTTTGCTCTACAGATAATCGTTATACAGATGATCTTCATTACATGGGTGGTTGTTTGTTAGATGATAATTTTCAATGGTCAGCAGTGATGTTGGCATTGATGTCTAGACCACCAGATAAAGCTTTACTGGGCGAGCATTGGCGAGAGGTTTGGTTAAATCGCTTAAAACATCAAACATTGCTAGCCACCACATGGTTTCAACATCCAACTTACGATGCTTATTGGAAGCATGGTTCCATTTGTGAAGACTGGTCAGCCATCCAATGCCCGGTTTACTTGATAGGCGGCTGGGCGGATGGATATTCGAATACTATTCCACGCATGCTTGAATCTTTGCAATGTCCTCGTAAAGGCTTAATTGGACCGTGGGCGCATACCTTTCCTCACTATGGGGAACCGGGGCCTCAGATAGGTTTTTTGCAAGAAGCCTTGCGATGGTGGGATAAATGGCTAAAGGGCATAGAAACAGGCATTATGCAGGAGCCGATGTATCGTGTTTGGATGCAAAACTCCCTGTTACCATCATCCTCCTATACAACACGCCCAGGTAGGTGGGTAGCAGAAGAGCAATGGCCGAGTAAACATATTCACGAGCAGCATCTGTTCTTAAATACTGGAAGAACATTAGCTTCTCTCCCATCTGCATCAGAACAGATTATCCAAGGAGTTTCGCCGCAATCAGTTGGCGAAGCAGCAGGAGCTTGGTGTGGTTACGGACTTGGCCCAGAAAAACCAATGGATCAGCGTGTCGATGATGCTCGATCAATTTGTTTTGACAGTGAGCCATTATTAGAACCGCTAGAGCTTCTGGGGTCACCGGTCATAGAGTTAGATTTGACTGTTGATAAACCAGAGGCTTTTATCGCTGTGCGTTTAAATGAAATATTTCCAGATGGTTCATCTGCACGTATTTCTTATGGGTTACTTAATCTCACCCATCGCTTAGGAGATGAAGAAATTACGCCTATCAAGCCTGGTGAACGCATGCATGTTAGTATCCCACTAAAGAATATTGCGCATGCATTTTCCCAGGGAAATCGTCTACGTATCGCTATATCAACGACTTATTGGCCGTTGGTTTGGCCTTCTCCCGAAGTAACTCAGCTTAGTGTTTTTACGGGTAACAGTCATATTTCACTGCCAGTACGTGCACCGCGCGAAGAAGATAAACATCTAGCGGCATTTAGAAAGGCAGTGATAGCACCACGACTAGCGTTAACTTATTTTCGTGATCCTACAGGGCATCGTCGTATTGAACGCGATATTGGGGAAGACAAAGTCACCTACGTGGTGGAAGAAGACTCTGGCGATATACTTATTGACTCTATCGGCCTTAAAACTGACTCTACCCATAAAGAAACCTACACTATTCGGGACAAGGATCCACTTTCTGCGACGATACAGATTCATACTACTGTTTCTATTAGCCGCGGTGAATGGCAAACACGCACAGAAATGTCCTCGCAGATGACAGCAGATAAGACGCATTATTTTTTAAAGGCAGAATTATTAGCTTATGAGGGCAATAAGTTAATTCTAAAGCGAAATTGGGATGAGAAAATTCCTAGAGCAACTCAACTTAGTCGTAGTCCGCAACCGGTTACACAAAGAAGCCTATTAGGCGCAGCTAATTTATTTGGTAATAGTAAAAGACTAAAGAGAAAGTCCGATCAAATGGATCCGCATAATGTCATTCAAGCCAGAACACGAAATCGGTCAAGATGTTACGTTTAGAACCGCGAAGCAATAGCCGTTTCTAGGATAACCCAAGATCTTGGTAAGGATTGCCTACCATTTTAGCAGGAACAACATTAGTCACCTACAGCAGGTGTTAGCCGGATGTCAGCCGGATGGACATAACAGGATTTTCTGGGTAAAATATGCCACTATCTTTGCTTCTATAGAGGTTTTTGGCATGGTTAAGCAGGTAATTTTAGCTTGTCTGTTAGGCGTTTCATTTGCTGTATTCTCTGCACCGCAGATTTATCATGGCCATAAAGTGCTTAGTGATGAGCAATTTCCTTTTGTGGTTGCGCTCTATAATGACCATTATAAGGACCAAGAGGTGAGCTCATTCTGTACGGGAACCCTCATTGCAAAATCTTGGGTATTGACGGCGGTGCATTGTATTGATAGCTATGACACCGGCACTCTCGAGAATCCTGCCGATCTATCTGTAGGCTTTGGTTACAAAGCGCGGACTCCTGCGACAGCAAAGAAAGTGATCCGTGTTAAAAACATATTTACCTTCGATGATAAACTCACATGGCCTGATTTCGTGCAACATGATCTAGCCTTGTTGCAACTGCAAGAACAAGCCGATGTTACGCCGGTAGACTTACCTGATTCTGCGGATGCTTTTCCCCAGTTAAAATCCACTAATAAAAACGCTATTGCGGTGGGATATGGTTTTTCAGGTGTCACCTGGACAGCCGAGTGTGAGCGAGATCCCGATAGTGATGAATGTTACCCTGATGATCTAACCTGGGAAAATTCATTATTATATGGTAATGAAATTATTAAACCTGATTCTACTATTCAAGAATTATTAAATAAGTATCACGATCTTGAGCACATTAAAGAGCCTATAGAGTCTTACAATTCTTTTACGATGTTAGGTGTGATTTCGCCAGATGGCACGCGAGCGACTAACGTTGATAGTGGTGGTCCGTTATTGCTACAAGATGTAAACGGTAAATATACTCAAGTAGGTGTGTGCTCATGGCAGTTACAGCCCAATTATATTAGCTATAAAGAAGGCTATGTCACTAAGGAGCCGTTGGTGTATGCAAATCTAACGGATAAAAACATATTGGATTTCATTAAGAAGACAATTAAAAATAACTCTTAACTCTTATGTTGCGCACTAGGTACTGTCCCTAAGGTTTTATAGGTTACCAAAAGTTAAGTTGGTCTTGCCACTGTTGCGCCTATCTTTTCACAGTGTTATCTTTACTCGCAAAATCATAAACACGCAGGCACGTAGCTCAGTGGTAGAGCATCACCTTGACATGGTGGTGGTCGTTGGTTCGATCCCAATCGTGCCTACCATTTTAGCTAGTAGAGGACAAAAATCAGAATTTTATGCCAGTGATTACTCTTCCGGATGGAAGCCAACGACAGTTTGAAAAACCTATAACGATAGCAGAGATTGCTGCCAATATTGGTGCTGGTCTCGCCAAGGCAGCATTAGCAGGTAAAGTGGATGGCAAGCTGGTTGATAGCTCTTTTTTAGTGGAAAAAGATGCGACAGTTAGTATTGTTACAGATAAAGACCCTGTGGCATTGGAGGTGATTCGCCATTCAGCCGCACATTTATTGGCACAAGCAGTGAAAGCGTTATTTCCTACCGCGCAAGTGACGATTGGCCCGGTGATTGAGAATGGCTTTTATTATGATTTTGCTTTTGGTCGTGCGTTTACACCGGAAGATTTAATGCGTATCGAAGAAAAAATGCAGGAGTTAGCAAAACATGACTTTCCAGTGATACGCAGTGTGATAGAGAGAGAAGAGGCTATTCGGTTTTTTCGGGGAATGGGTGAAGAATATAAGGCAAAGATTATTGAAGATATCCCTATTGGCGAAGTGTTAACACTCTATCAGCAGGGGGATTTTATCGATTTATGCCGAGGTCCACACGTACCTAATACAGGTAAACTTAAAGCTTTTAAGCTAACCAAACTAGCCGGAGCTTATTGGCGCGGTAATGCAAACAATGAAATGTTGCAACGTATTTATGGAACAGCATGGGCAGACAAGAAATCTCTCGATGAGTATTTAAAAAATCTAGAAGAAGCTGAAAAACGTGATCATAGAAAAATAGGTAAGCACCTCGATTTATTCCATTTCCAAGAAGAAGCGCCGGGTATGCCATTTTGGCATGCGCATGGTTGGTCGATTTACCAACAGATTAAGCAGTATATTAGTCAACGTCTTGCCGAAAACGACTACCAAGAAGTGTGCACTCCACAAGTGGTAGACCTAGATTTATGGAAGAAATCAGGCCATTGGGACATGTTCGGGGAAGAAATGTTTACGGTGCAATCAGACGATAAACTGTATGCATTAAAGCCGATGAGTTGTCCCTGCCATGTGCAGATTTTTAAGCAAGGCTTGCGTAGTTATCGAGATTTGCCATTGCGTATGGCCGAATTTGGATGCTGCCATCGGAATGAGTTATCGGGCGCAATGCATGGCTTGATGCGTGTTAGACAGATGGTCCAGGATGATGCGCATATTTTTTGTGTGGAAGAGCAGTTACAAGCCGAAGCGGTACGATTTATGCAGCTTTTAATCGAGGTATATCGAGACTTTGGGTTTGAAGGAATTATCATTAAACTGGCTACTCGGCCAGAAAAGCGGTTAGGGACAGATGCATTATGGGATAATGCTGAGCATGCGCTGGCTGAGGCGATACGACAAACGGGATTGGATTATGAAGTAAAAGCAGGAGAAGGGGCTTTTTATGGGCCTAAAATTGAGTTTCACTTAAAGGATTGCATAGGCCGTACTTGGCAATGTGGGACATTACAGTTAGATTATGCGCAACCGCAACGTTTAGAAGCCTACTATGTTGCGGAGGATGGCAGTAAACAACATCCTATTATGTTGCATCGTGCTATTTTAGGGTCGGTAGAGCGTTTTATTGGTATCTTATTAGAGCATTATGCTGGTAAACTACCGCTTTGGCTGGCCCCTGTACAAGCTGTGATCTTAAATATTACAGATAAACAAGCGAATTATGTCGAAGAAGTGGTGAATTTCTTAAGAAAAGAAGGTATTAGAGTTAAATCGGACTTGAGAAATGAGAAGATTGGCTTTAAAATTCGCGAGCACACGCTACAGTGTGTGCCTCATCTTTTAGTAGTTGGGGAGCGAGAAGTAGAATCGCGTACGGTTGCGGTAAGAACTCGAGAAGGAGACGATTTGGGAACTATGTTATTAGATCACTATCTCCATTTCATTCAGACTGCGATTGCACGACGTAGTCGGGTGGAATAGGAGGAGAAAGAATTAGTACTGAAAAAGCACCTCGGATTAACGAGCAAATCTTAGTAAAAGAAGTACGGTTGATCGATGCAAGTGGTGGACAATTGGGTGTTGTGTCGATACAAGAGGCAAAAAAGATAAGTGAAGAAGCGGGGTTAGACTTAGTCGAAGTCTCTCCAGAAGCTAAACCTCCTGTTTGCCGTGTGATGGATTATGGCAAGTATAAGTTTCAGCAAAGCAAGCGTAAAGCAGCTGCTAAAAAGAAGCAGAAACAAGTACAAGTTAAAGAAGTGAAAATTCGCCCAGGAACCGAGGAAGCAGACTATCAAGTGAAGTTGCGTAGTCTTATGCGGTTTTTGGAAGAGGGTGACAAAGCGAAAGTGACAGTGCGGTTTCGTGGTCGAGAAATGGCACATTCAGAACTGGGCATGCAGTTATTAGACCGAATCCAGAATGATTTAGTGGATTGTGCAGTGGTAGAACAAAGCCCTAAGTTTGAAGGTCGACAAATGTTAATGGTGCTTGCACCAAAGAAACGATAGCGGAGTATTAGGTAATGCCAAAATTAAAAACGAATCGCGGCGCTGCAAAACGGTTTCGAGTCACAGCTAGTGGCTTTAAGCATCGAAGTTCATTACGTAACCATAAATTGACGAATAAATCTAATAAGCGTAAGCGGCAACTGCGGATAGGTCCTGCAGTAGCTGAGGTGGATCAGCCAGCTATTCAGCGTTTATTACCCCATTCGAGGTAGGAGAAGAAGAGTATGTCAAGAGTAAAACGAGGTGTGACGGCGCATGCACGTCACAAGAAGCTATTAAATAAAGCTAAAGGTTATTATGGCGCGCGTAGCCGTGTTTATCGTACGGCAAAGCAGGCGGTGATCAAGGCAGCGCAATATGCCTACCGTGATCGCCATCAGAAAAAACGTGAATTCCGTGCATTGTGGATTGTGCGTATTAATGCCGCAGCACGTGAACATGGGTTAACCTATAGTGTGCTAATGAATGCTTTAAAGAAGGCAGAAGTAGCTGTTGATCGCAAAATGTTAGCGGATATTGCGGTGCATGATAAGGTGGCTTTTTCGGCTATTGTTGAACAGGTAAAGGGGAGTCTTCTGGCTGTAGCAGCGTAGTGTTTATTTCTGTTCCTTAGTCGAGAGATAGGTTGTTAGCTTGGGACAGTAGTGGCTGTCATCCTGAGCGTGCGGCTTAACAAAAAAACAGTAATGACAAGGATAGATAGGATTAATTGCTATACAGGAATACATTCTCGGAATCTTCTACATGAATGAATGGGATGGACTATTACAAGAAGCAAAAACAGCTATTCAAGCAGCAAGCAACTTAAAAGCTTTAGATGATTATCGTACTTACTATCTGGGTAAAAAGGGTAAAATTACCGAAAGTTTAAAAAAAATAGGTCAGCTTTCTCCGGAAGAACGACCTTTAGCAGGACAAAAGATCAATCTTGTTAAAGAACAAATTGATAAACTCATCAAAGATCGTACGCTTGAATTTCAACAAGAATGTATTAATCAAAAATTAGCTTCCGAATGCATAGACGTTACCTTGCCAGGAAGACATCAAACATTAGGTAGCCTGCATCCCGTTACCAAAACTCGTGAGCGTATTGCTGCTATTTTTACGCAAATGGGTTTTGCAGTTTTAGATGGCCCTGAAATTGAAGACGATTATCACAATTTTGCAGCATTAAATATCCCGCCGTTACACCCGGCACGTGCTATGCAAGATACTTTTTACTTTTCTGATAATACCTTGTTACGTACGCACATGTCTCCCGTGCAAATCCGGGTTATGCAAGAGACGCCGCCACCTTTACGTATTATTGCTATGGGTCGTGTATACCGACGTGATTTTGATATTACCCATACCCCTATGTTTCATCAGCTAGAATGTTTAATGGTGGATGAAGATGTGACATTTTCCGACCTTAAAGGAATATTGACAGTATTTCTACAAGAGTTTTTTTCTACTGATATTGCCTTACGATTTCGCCCTTCTTACTTTCCCTTTACCGAACCTTCTGCGGAGGTGGATATTGGTTGTTTAAATTGTGGGGGTCAGGGTTGTCGTATTTGTAAAAACTCAGGATGGCTGGAGATTTTAGGTTGTGGCATGGTACATCCGCATGTGTTTCAGCATGTTGGCATTGATAGTCAGCGTTATACAGGGTTTGCGTTTGGTTTGGGGATAGATAGATTAACATTGTTACGCTATGGTATTGCTGATTTGCGTACAATGTTTGAAAATGATTTGCGGTTTTTGCAACAATTTTGATTGGTTAAAAGATACTTATGAAATTCAGTGCAGCATGGTTACGTGAATGGGTAAACCCACAGCAGACACAAGATGAATTGTGCCAATTGCTAACTATGTCTGGATTTGAAGTCGAAGCCGTTTCTTCTGTGGCAGCTGAGTTTAGTGGCGTGGTCACTGCGGAAGTGGTGCAAGTGGATAAACATCCGGCTGCTGAGCGTTTGCACGTTTGCCTTGTGGATGTGGGTGGCGCGGAGCAGCTTACTATTGTTTGTGGTGCTCCCCAAGTTAGGATAGGCATGAAAGTTGCGGCGGCACGGGTGGGTGCACAATTGCCGAATCATCCTAAGATAGTTGCCAATGATATTCGCGGCATACGTTCTCACGGTATGTTGTGTTCTGCAAAAGAATTGGGTTTATCAGAAGACAATGATGGCTTGTATGAATTACCGGATACCGTGTCAGTAGGAGAAGATTTATGGAGATATTTATCTCTTTCTGATTCCATTATTGATTTGTCTCTCACACCGAATCGTGGGGATTGCCTTAGTATACAAGGTATAGCGCGTGAGGTGGCGGCGCTTACGCAAACACCATTAAATTCTTCCCTTGTCTCTAGCAAAACTTACTCCCAAGCGGTAGAGCACTCTAAGAGCGAGAGGTTGGCGACGACTTTTCCTGTTACGATTCACGCCGCTGCTGAATGTCCGCACTATGTGGGCCGGGTGATTTGTAATGTTAGAGTAGATGTTGCTACACCTATATGGTTGCAGGAACGGTTACGTCGTAGTGGTATGCGCTCTATTAATCCGGTCGTGGATGTGACTAATTACGTCATGCTAGAGCTAGGGCAACCTATGCATGCGTTTGATTGGGATAAGTTGAGTACGCGCATTGATGTGCGTTTAGCTAGGGCGGGTGAAACCATTACGCTCCTAGATGGTCGCGAAGTGATTTTGGATGCAGCTACTCTGCTGATTGCTGATCCGGTACGCCCTTTAGCTGTAGCAGGTGTGATGGGCGGGGTAGATTCGGGCGTGAGTTTGTTAACTAAAAATATTTTCCTAGAAAGTGCTTTTTTCCATCCGGCTTGTATTGCACGCCAACGTCAGCGCTATGCTATTACTTCAGAATCGGCTTACCGTTTTGAGCGCGGTGTAGATCCCGAGTTACAGGTTCGCGCTATAACACGTGCAACGCAATTATTACTGGAAATTTGTGGTGGCGAGGCTGGACCATTAACCGAAGTGACTGTGCCAGATTCTATGCCGCAACCGGTAGCTATTACGTTGGCAGCAACGCAAGTACAACGTATTTTGGGTATGCATATTCCTGAACAGGCTGTTGCAGCCATTTTACATCGTTTGAATTTAGAGTATGAAAAGTTGAAGCATGGCTGGCGCGTGCAAATACCTTCTTATCGCTTCGATTTACGTATAGCGGAGGATTTGGTAGAGGAGATTGCCCGTCTCTATGGATATGATAAAATTCCTGTACAATTAGGGCAGGCAAAACTACAAATTCTTCCGCAACCTGAAAATCAGGTTAAGTTAACGACATTCAAGAATACATTGCGAGATTTAGGTTACCATGAAGTGGTGACTTATAGCTTTGTTGATAAGCAATGGCAAGACCTATTAGACCCCATGCATCCGCCTAAAGAGTTATTGAATCCGATCACTACTGATATGGGTGTGATGCGTACTTCTCTATGGCCAGGATTAATCGGCGTATTGTTGCATAATAAAAGCCGGCAGCAGGAACGAGTACGTATTTTTGAAAGTGGATTGTGTTTTATACCGCAACCACAGGGTGTATTGCAGCAGTCTAGGTTGGGTGGGTTGGTGTCAGGTAGTGCTTATCCTCAGCAGTGGGGGCAGGCTGTGCGGGAGGTAGATTTTTTTGATCTTAAGGGTGATTTGCAGACTTTATTACAATTAACTTTTGCAGAACATGAGTACAATTTTCAAGCAACTCAGCATCCGGTTTTGCATCCTGGGCAAGCAGCGGCTATTTATCATGGCGATGAGCAAGTCGGTGTTATGGGCGCATTACACCCATTTGTGCTACAAGAGTTAAATATTTTCAGCAATATTTTTATTTTTGATCTTAATTTAACCTGTTTAGAGCAAGGGGCTATTCCTTTTTATCGGGAAGTATCAAAATATCCAGAAATTCATCGTGATATTGCGATAGTGCTTGAACAGTCTATACCTGCACGGGTAATTCAAGCTACAATAAAGGAAATAGCTCATGAATGGTTGAAAGACATGACTATTTTTGATGTTTATCAAGGACAGGGGATTGCGGCAGGATTTAAGAGTGTTGCCCTTTCGTTTGTTCTTCAACATCCTACGCGCACTTTAGTAGAAGAAGAAGTAGCGAGGTGGATGGATAACGTCGTGCAAGTTTTGCGAAACCAACTAGGTGCTGAATTAAGGAGCTAATATGACACTTACTAAGGCCGACATTGCAGAACGTTTATTCCAGGAAGTTGGAATAACCAAGCGTGATGCCAATGAAATGATTGAGTTATTTTATCATTATATTAGCGCGGCTTTAGAGCAAGGTAAGCCGGTTAAGCTATCTGGGTTTGGAAATTTCGAGTTGCACGATAAAAATGAAAGGCCAGGGAGAAACCCGCGGACAGGAGAGGCGGTACCGGTATCTGCTCGCCGTGTGGTAACATTTCGTTGTGGACAAAAACTAAAGGCGCGTGTTGAAAAATATGCAGGAAAAGAATCCAAAGAACACATACTCAAAGAGAAAGAATAAGCGTCGCAGCCAAAAAACACTGCCTGCTATTCCTGATAAGCGATATTTTAGTATCAGCGAAGCAAGTGTACTCTGCGGTGTAAAGCCCTATGTATTGCGTTATTGGGAGCAAGAGTTTTCTCAAATCAAACCGAATAAACGCCAGGGGAATAGGCGGTTTTATTTACAAGAAGATATTTTACTGATTCGCCAAATCAGGAAATTACTTTACGAAGATGGTTTTACTATTGAGGGTGCGCGTGCACAACTCATGGTGCAACCAGAAATAGAGTCAACAATAAAAATCGATGCAGTTGTTAAAAAAATTGTTGCAGATCTTGAAATCATTTTGCAAAATCTCAAACGCACTGAAACAGCTGTTAATTAATTATACCCGAAGCATTTCACTTTTAGGTGTTTAAAATGACAGATTGCAAGAGATTGAAAAGGTTTTCTCGATAAAAAGTGGAGGAATACTTGCGGTATTTCGAGCATTTTTATCGAGAAAACCTTTTCAAGGTCGCAGTAAGATGTCATTTTAAACACCTAAAAGTGAAATGCTTCGGGTGTGGTTGATGATTTAGCATAAATCCAGACGGGGCGTGGCGCAGCCTGGTAGCGCACTTGCATGGGGCGCAAGTGGTCGCCGGTTCAAATCCGGCCGTCCCGATTAAAGGAATGAGGCATGGAGAAGATTTGGCTTAAAAGCTATCCGCAAGGGATTCCTGCAGAGATTGATCCTGATGCTAATCCGTCGATTGTAGGAATGCTTGAAGAAAGCTGCCAACAATTTCATGATCGTCCGGCGTTTTATAATCTTGGTGTTACGATTACCTACGGACAATTAGATCAGTATACACGTGCTTTTGCTGCTTATTTGCAACAAGCGCTCCAGTTACAACAGGGCGATCGCATTGCTATTATGTTGCCTAATGTGTTGCAATATCCTATTGCTATGTTTGGTGCGCTGCGTGCTGGGTTAATTGTTGTAAATGTTAATCCTTTGTATACTCCCGATGAATTGGTTTTTCAGTTACAAGATTCGGGTGCAGAGACTATTCTCGTCCTCGAAAATTTTGCGCATACAGTAGAAAAAGTATTACAACGCGTGACGATGAAGAACGTCATTGTCTGTCGTATTGGAGATTTTTCTTTATTACCTAAGTCGTGGTTGATTCAGTTTGTTTTAAAATACGTACAGAAAAAAATTCCTGCCTGGCATATTCCACAGGTTATTTCTTTTAAGAAGATGCTTAAACAAGGAGCGCGAGCTCAGTTTCAAACAGTTACTGTAGCATTAAAGGATATTGCGTTTTTACAATATACTGGGGGCACAACCGGGCTTGCTAAGGGTGCGATATTGACGCATAGGAATATCATGGCGAATATTGCACAAGCTAAGGCATGGATTGGTAGTAAGATGGTAATGGGAGAGGAGATTATTATTACCGCCTTGCCCTTATATCATATCTTTTCATTGTTGGTAGATTGTTTGTTGTTCGTTAAGCTGGGTGGCTTTGATGTATTAATTACGAATCCACGTGATATCCCGGGTATGATAAAGGAAATGGCAAAATTTAAATTTACTACTATTACCGGGGTAAATACCTTATTTTGGGGATTATTAAAAAACTCTCAATTTTCAAAATTGGATTTTTCAGCACTGAAGTTAGCTTTAGGTGGGGGCATGGCCGTGCAAGAAGTGGTGGCAGAAAAGTGGCAGCAAGTTACCGGTGTAACATTATTGGAGAGTTATGGGTTAACAGAAGCCTCACCAGGTGTGGCAGTTAATCCGGTTAATTTAACCGCGTATAATGGTTCTATCGGCTTGCCTTTTCCTTCTACGGACGTGGCTATTTTGGATGAGGATGGGCATGAATTAGCGGTTAATCAAGAGGGCGAATTAGCGATTAAGGGTCCACAAGTGATGCAGGGATATTGGAATCAGCCCAAGGAAACTCAAAAAGCTTTTACGAAGGAAGGTTGGTTATTAACAGGGGATATTGCTTCTATTGATGAGCAAGGATTTTTACGTATTTTAGATCGTAAAAAAGATATGATTATTGTCTCGGGGTTTAATGTTTATCCGAATGAAGTGGAAGATGTATTAGTGAAGTTGCCTGGCGTGCGTGAAGCAGCGGTCACTGGTGTGGCGGATGAGCATTCGGGTGAAGTGGTAAAAGCCTATATTATCCGCGATAATCCGCATTTAACTGCGAAAGAAGTAGTTCGACATTGTCGCGAGCATTTAACCTCTTATAAAGTGCCGAAGAAGGTCGAGTTTTGTCATGATCTGCCTAAGTCTAATGTGGGAAAAATTTTGCGTCGCGCTTTGCGGGATAGGGTTGTGGAGAAATAAATTGCTACGATTTAAAGCCCGTTAAAACCCTACCTGGATGTAACTCTCCGTGATGTCGGCTTTGCTATTTCCTTGATAAATGCGATCTCATTTAATTTCTGCATTGGCAGCTTGCTCAATTGAGCCACTGAAACTTTCGGCCATTAAATTGCTGGTATAATAACCCCGAACAGGGGCCTGATTAGTATATACGGGTTTGCCCATGATATAGGTCGCTACAATATTCCTATCATCAGCAAGCGACATGATGATGAAAAGCAATTCAAAAATATCGTCCACTTGGTTATTGCGGTATTTTAATATGGGTGTTGCATTAGGATCGATAACAGTAAAATCTGCTTCCTTACCTTTTTCAAAGTTACCAACTTTGTCATCAATATGTAACGCTCGTGCTGCACCCAAGGTGGCTAGATACCAGCGTAACATGCTTGGTAATTTAAAGCCTGAAAGCATGGCTACTTTATAAGCATCATCCATGACGCGCAGCATAGACATGGTATTGCCTGCGCCCCAATCGGTACCTAAAGTGATCCGGTTGGTGTATTGCGAGGTACGTTTAAAGTTAAATAATCCACTACCTAGAAAGTTGTTGCTAGTAGGGCAGTGCGCAAGTATGGATTTTTTTGCTTTTAGTACCTCTAATTCTAATTCAGTCAGATGAATGCCATGTCCGAATACTGCACGATCTGTGACTAATCCATAGTGATCATATACATCTAAATAGTGTTTACTCCAAGGGAATCGTTGCTTAATTGCTGTTATTTCATGCGTGTTTTCGCCCAAGTGTGTTTGAATATAGGCGTCCGGGTATTCTTTTGCTAGTGATCCACACATTTCCAACATTTCTTCTGAACAAGCTAAGCCAAATCGAGGGGTGATGCAAAAACTGAGCCGGTGTTTATTATGCCATTTATGAATAAGTTTTTTCGCGATGTCATAGTTTTCTTTTGTAGGGAGCTTTAAATAATCAGGGGAATTATCATCCATAATAGTATTGCCAGTGATAAAACGCATATTGCGCTTTTGTAATTCCTCAAAAAAAATGTTACTTGCAGCATAGAATAAAGGTCCGTAACAAACCGCGGTAGTTGTGCCATTTTTAAGCATGAGATCAATGAAGAAATTTAAGTCATTTTTGGCATGAGTATCATTTTTGTATTTGCTTTCGGCAGGAAACACATAGTTATTTAACCATTCCAGCAACTTTTCTCCATACGCAGCAACAATGGCACTTTGTGCGGCATGGTTGTGAGTATCAATAAAGCCTGGCGTAATCAAGCAACTCTTGTAATCGACTAGTTGTGAGCCTTCTAGATGTTTCTTCATATCAGCGTATTGGCCGACATTAGCCACTTTTCCTTGTTCATCCACGATTAATACACCATCTTCAAAATGGCAGTAAGAATGCTCTAGGAACCCTTTGTCAATTTCCTTGCTTATAGGGATTGTTTTGAATGTAGAGGCATCGCGAAAATAAAAAATGCGTCCTCGATAAGCAGTTTTTTGCATTTTCATGTAAATACTCCGAAATTCGCGTTAAAGATATAGCATATGCCTAGTTAGGCCTCAAGGCGGCGAAGAAAAATAGCATTTAGAAAAACTGCTACCTATGCTACAATTTGCTCGGTTTTATAAAGAGTGAAATCATCTATGGAAAATGCCCCAATTGCCAAAGAAATCCAAAAAATTAGTGTTGAGAGTGAGCTAAAGCAATCTTATCTTGGCTATGCAATGAGCGTGATTGTTGGGCGTGCTTTGCCTGACGTACGCGATGGGCTTAAGCCTGTACATAGGCGAGTATTATTTGCCATGCACGAACTAGGCAATGATTGGAATAAACCATATAAAAAGTCTGCTCGCGTCGTTGGCGATGTGATTGGTAAGTACCATCCACATGGTGATACGGCAGTTTACGATACCATTGTGCGTATGGCACAGCCTTTTTCTATGCGCTATCTTATGGTAGACGGTCAAGGAAATTTTGGTTCTATTGATGGCGATGCACCAGCAGCTATGCGTTATACCGAAGTCCGCATGTCGCGATTTTCACATGCATTGTTAGCAGATATCGAAAAAGAAACTGTTGATTTCGCGCCTAATTACGATGAATCAGAAATGGTGCCGCTGGTATTGCCGACACAAGTGCCGCACTTGTTAGTCAATGGGTCGTCTGGTATTGCCGTAGGCATGGCTACGAATATTCCCCCGCATAATTTAAACGAAGTAATAGATGCGTGTATTGCTGTGATTGACCAGCCGGAGTTAGGCATTGATCAAATCATTGAGTATATCCCAGGGCCAGATTTTCCAACTGCAGGGATGATTTGTGGCAGGGTGGGTATCCGTGAAGCATATCATACTGGGCGTGGGCGTATTTTAGTACGTTCCAAAACCCATTTTGAAGCGGATGAGAGGGCAGGGAAGGAGCGTATTATCGTTACTGAATTACCCTATCAAGTGAATAAAGCACGTTTAATCGAACGTATTGCTGAATTAGTAAAAGAAAAGCGTTTAGAAGGCATTACCGGGTTGCGGGATGAATCCGACAAACAAGGCATGCGTATTGTGATTGAAATACGTCGCGGGGAAAATGCAGAAGTTATTTTAAATAACTTATATGCCCATACGCAGCTGCAAGGCGTTTATGGGATTAATATGGTGGCCTTGGTAGATGGTCAGCCAAAACTGCTTAATCTAAAAGAGTTAATTGATGCTTTTATTTGTCATCGGCGTGAAGTGGTGACACGGCGTACTGTATTTGATTTGCGTAAGGCCAAGGAGCGTGCACATATCTTAGAAGGCTTGGCGGTTGCGCTGGCTAATATTGATGAGATGATTACTTTAATTAAGCAATCCAAAGATCCTGCAGCAGCAAAATCACAATTAATGGAACGCGTATGGCGGCCAGCGCAAGTGATAGAAATTTTAACCCGAGCGGGAGATCAAGACAAACTAACTTTTGCTACACAGTCTTATGGCTTAACGGATGATGGCTATCATCTTTCGCCAGAGCAAGCACAATCGATTTTAGAGATGCGATTACACCGGTTAACTAGCTTAGAGCAAGATAAAATTGTAGGTGAGTATAAGGATTTACAAGTATTGATTGGTCAATTGACGGAGATTTTAACCAATGCACAGCGGTTAATGCAGGTTATTCGCGAAGAATTATTAGCTATAAAAACTCAGTTTGGTGATGCACGCCGTACAGAAATTTTAGATGTTGACGGCGAAGAAATGCAGATAGAAGACTTAATTCCTGATGAAGAAGTTGTAGTGACACTGTCACACGAGGGTTATGCCAAAACACAACCTATATCGACTTACCAAGCACAACATCGCGGAGGTAAGGGAAAAACAGCGACCTCAGTAAAAGAAGAGGACTTTGTTGAGCGTTTATTAATTGCACGTACCCATGATACAGTTTTATGTTTCACTAACCACGGTAAAGTATACTGGTTGAAAGTGTATCAGTTGCCACAGGCGAGTAGAAATTCTCGAGGCCGTCCCTTAGTTAATTTACTTTCTTTAGCGGAAGGAGAGCGTGTAAATACGTTACTTCCAGTACGAGAGTATCGTGATGATCAGTATATTTTCATGGCGACGGCTAAAGGTTTGGTGAAGAAAGTGCCGTTGACTGATTTTTCGCGACCGCGTAGCAACGGTATCATTGCAGTGAGTTTGCAAGAGGGAGATGTATTGGTCGGTGCTGAGTTAACACATGGCGAGCAAGAAATTCTATTGTTTGCAGATGCTGGTAAAGCGATACGTTTTTCTGCAAGTAAAGTTCGTAGTACAGGTAGGCAGTCGCAAGGTGTTATAGGTATCCGCTTACCAAAAAACCAGCGTGTAATTTCTTTAGTTATTGCTTCCTGTCAAGGCGATATTTTAACAGCAACACAACGTGGTTATGGTAAGCGTACGCCCTTAGCTGATTACCCAACAAAAGGTCGCGGGGGGCAAGGTGTCATTGCTATTCAAGTTAATGAACGTAATGGCAAGGTAGTGGGTGCCATTCAAATTGATGCTCAAGATGAAGTTATGCTTATTAGTGATAAAGGTACCCTAGTACGGGTTCCCGCTGAGGAAATTTCATTAATTGGACGTAATACACAAGGGGTGCGTTTAATCCAACTAGCGCAAGATGAGGTACTAGTTGGTTTGGAACGTGTAGCAACCCTAGAAGGAGATGGTTCAGCATGACGCAGAAAGAACCTGTTATTACTGTGGATGGGGCAAGTGGAACAGGAAAGGGAGTGGTAAGCCAGATAGTAGCAAAGCGCTTGGGATGGAAATTATTAGATAGTGGCGCCTTATATAGAGTATTAGCATTAGCAGCGCAAAAACATGCGGTGGCAGTGGATAATGAAGCAGCGCTAAAAGTATTAGCTGAACATTTGGATGCTCAATTTGTCACGCAAGTTAATGATTTTTCTGTTATTTTGCTAGAGGGCGAGGATGTTACTGATACGATACGCACTGAGAAAGTAGGCAATGCAGCCTCTAAAATAGCGGCGTTACCCGCGGTGCGTATTGCCTTATTAAATCGCCAACGTGCTTTTCGCGAACTGCCGGGTTTAGTGGCGGATGGGCGTGATATGGGGACAGTAATCTTTCCTGATGCCAGCCTAAAATTTTTTCTTACTGCTAGTCCTGAAGAGCGCGCTTTACGTCGCTATAACCAGTTGAAGGAAAAAGGCATTAGTGTTAACCTTACCGACCTCGTGGAAGAGTTACGTGAGCGTGATAAGCGCGATCAAGAACGACCTATCGCCCCACTAAGACCCGCAGAGGATGCTATTTGTATCGATACTGACCACTTGTCCATTGAGCAAGTGGTGGCGCTTATTTTGTCAGAGGTTAACAAAATTTTTCCTGTTGTTACCCTGGAGTGATTAAATAAGTTTTATTCATTTATTATTGAGTAACCCTCAGGAAATATTACTTATGGTTGAAAATTTTGCCAAGTTGTTTGAAGAAAGTCTGAATGAAACTCCCATGTTACCTGGCACCATCATCTCTGCTACTGTAGAACGTATCGAAGATAAATATATTGTAGTCAGCGCTGGTTTAAAGTCTGAGTCCTATATTCCTGTCGAGCAATTTTGTGATGAGCGCGGCAATTTGGAAGTTTCTATTGGTGACGAAGTGAGAGTGGCTTTGGATTTAGTCGAAGATGGTTTTGGTAGCACCCGTCTTTCTCGTGAGCGTGCAAAGCGCATTGAATCATGGGTGGTGCTCGAAGAGGCGCATGCAAAGCAAGAAACTATTCGCGGTATGATTGTGGGTCGCGTTAAAGGTGGATTTACTGTTGAAATTAATAAAGTAAGAGCATTTCTACCCGGTTCTTTGGTGGATACTAAGCCTATTCGTGAACCAGATGCATTAGAAGGGAAAGAGTTCGAGTTTAAGGTTATTAAAGTTGATCCTAAGCGTAATAATATTGTTGTTTCTCGTCGTGCAGTGCTGGAAGCAGAAAGCCGTGTGGAACGTGTGGCGCTATTAGAAAACCTGCATGAAGGCGACGAAGTGAAAGGGGTGGTGAAGAACTTAACTGATTATGGCGCATTTATTGACTTAGGTGGTATTGATGGACTGCTACATATTACCGATATGTCATGGAAGCGCATTAAGCATCCCAGCGAGTTATTAGCGATTAGCCAAGATGTTAAGGTGCGAGTGCTCAAGATTGATAGAGATAATGCGCGCGTTTCCTTAGGGTTGAAGCAATTAGGCGGAGATCCGTGGATTGACATTGTACAGCGTTATCCAGTAGGAGCTAAATTAAGTGGCAAGGTGACCAATATTACTGACTACGGTTGCTTTGTAGAATTGGAAGAAGGCATTGAAGGTCTAGTGCATGTTTCAGAAATGGATTGGACAAATAAGAATGTCAATCCAGGCAAGGTGGTGCATTTAGGTCAAGAAGTTGACGTGATTGTATTAGATATTGATGCAGATCGTCGTCGTATCTCTTTAGGCGTTAAGCAATGTACAGCTAATCCATGGATAGCTTTTGCCGAAGCGCACGAAAAAGGTGAGCGATTACAAGGTAAGATTCGCTCTATCACCGATTTTGGTATATTTATCGGACTGGATGGTGGCATTGACGGCTTGATTCATCTTTCTGACATTGCGTGGAATGAAGCAGAGGCACAAGAAGCGTTGCGCCGGTATCAGAAGGGTGATGAAGTTGAGGCTGTTATTTTGGCGATTGATGTGGAGCGTGAGCGGATTGCCTTGGGTATTAAGCAATTAGCGCAAGATCCTATAGCATCATATTTAGGTGAAAATGAAAAAGGCACAGCGGTGTCTGGTAAAGTAGTGGAAGTAGATCAAAAGCATGTGGTGCTAGAAATAGCCGAGAATGTGCAGGGTATTTTACGTTCTAGTGAAATGGCCGAGAAAGTAGATGATTTACGTACCCAGTTCCAAGTCGGCGCTATGGTAGAAGCGAAAATCCTTGGCGCAGATCGTAAGTCTCACGCTGTGGCGTTATCCATGAAGGCGGCAAAAGACAATAACAAAGAAGCTAAGCCGAAAAAAGCTAAGGCAGCATCGACAGCTAATCCATCCTCCGCAGGGAAGAAAAAGAAAGGGGATGAAAGTCTATTAAAAACCACCCTAGGTGACTTATTTAAACAACAAATGAGTTCCCAAGAGGATGAGGAAAGTAAGGGGTAAAAACAAAAAAATAATTTCCCATAAAATAGACTTCTTTCCAACCCTTGACCAAACCAAAGGCCAACTTGGTTATCATCCTTCGCAAGCTCAGGATGATAACCAAGTTGGCCTTTGGCCGAGGTTGGGAGGGAAGTCTAATACCTGCTCCTATAGAATAAACACTGTGGGGTGGGTGGGGGAATCGAAATCCATTAGACTTTTTTTGAAGAGACCTCAATGCTCTGTATCCGTTTGTTTTCATATGGTTTTTTAGTGTGCACTCAGAGTAAATTCATATCTAGTTTCTTGATTTTTTGCCAATCCAAACTATTCTTAAGTTAACTCACCACTAATTTAAGAGAGATTTTTATGTCCATGTTTAGAAAACACAAGCAAGTTATATCGGATGAAGCTACTCAAGCAGCTGCCGCTCTTGCAGAGGTGATGGGTGAAATTCTTGAACGCAATACGGCATCAGAGGGGAAAAACCTCGAAGAGCATAGACCTACGGTGGAGATTTATTCTGCAGGGGGTGACAAATTGATGATGGTGGTGGATTGTTCTGCAATAACTCAAAAACTCCAGCAATTAGCTATGCGACCGGAGACAGGAGCTAGAGATTTTGCTAATTGTGAGGATATGCAAAATAAAATAGATACCTATTTTGAATTATATACTCAAGCAGCGTCCGGCGAGCGATATGGAGAGAATGGAAAGAAAGGCCTTGTCTATGTATCAGCTAGCGAGCTACCCAAGCTTGCTCAAGAATTACGTAATGGTATTAAAGAATTAGCACAACCTCAACCTAAACAATAACTCCCTCCCTATGCATCATTCTTTATTGCGTATAAGATAGACTATTAATAGAAAACTTCCCTTTATAGGAGTTGTTACGTGCGTGTTATTGGCTATCTGTTTTTGTTGGTTATTGTATTGCTAGGTATTACTTTTTCCACTTTAAATGCCAATGTGGTTACCGTGAATTACTATATAGGCCGCAGTGCTTTGCCCTTATCTTTATTACTTGTATTAACCTTTAGCTTAGGTTGTATATTGGGGATGTTGGTAGGAGTATGGTTGCTAATGAAAACCAAGCTGAAAAATTACCAGCTTAAACATCAACTTACTTTGGCAGAAAAAGAAGTGAAAAACCTACGCGTCATTCCACTGCGAGATCAATAGCCCATGGTAGCATTAGGCATCATTTTATTTTGCGCGGTGATTGCTTGTGCATGGTATGTAGGGTACCGCATGCAACACAAGGTGCCAGGTACTGATGGCCATACAGATTTTTCGCGTGATTATTTTGCGGGCTTAAATTTTTTATTAAATGAAGAAACCGATAAAGCAGTTGGTGTATTTATTAAAATGTTAGAAGTCGATAGCGATACAGTAGAAACGCATTTAGCAGTGGGGAAGTTGTTTCGTAAACGTGGAGAAGTAGACCGGGCGATTCGTATTCATCAAAACTTAATTGCTCGCCCACAACTGGATAAAACATATCGCGAGCAGGCTTTATTTGCTCTAGGACAAGACTATCTCAGTGCCGGCATGTTAGATAGGGCCGAGCGTATTTTTCTCGATTTAATGAATACCAAACAGCATATTGCTGCATTGTGGGCGCTGCTGGATATTTATCAGCAAGAAAAAGCGTGGGGACAGGCGATACCTATCGCACGCAAAATAGAGAGTGCAACCAGAAAAAATATGCAGTCAGTGATTGCACAATACTGGTGTGAATTAGCAGAAAGTCAGCTGCAGAAACAACAATACGAGCAAGCTAATCAAGCGGTGCAGGAAGCGTTAGATGCAGATAAACAATGTGTACGTGCAAGCTTACTGCAAGCAAGAATAGCCATGCAAGAAGGCAGCCCTAAGGTTGCGCTACGTAGTTTAAAGCGGATTAAAAATCAAAACCCGGATTATCTTTCTGAAGCCATTGAGCCCATTGCAGAATGTTATGAAAGGCTGGATGAAGGTAAGCGATTAGTAGGATATTTAAAGCAGGTATTAGAGGAATATCCGCACGTGCCCGTGGTATTAATTTTAGCGGAACGTATTCGTCGTTGGAAAGGCGATAAAATCGCTGCTAATTTTGTTGCTGATTATGTGCGACGTTATCCTTCGTTAAGGGGATTGGATTTATTTGTGAATATTTACATTTCGAATGCCGAAGGTCGTGCCAAGCAAGATTTATTGATTTTGCAAAACCTCATGAAGAAATTGTTAGCAGATAAACCTGATTACCAATGCGTATCCTGTGGATTTTCAGGTAAAATTTTGCATTGGTTTTGTCCTGGTTGTAAACAATGGAATGTGATTAAGCCACTCTATTGCCTTGAGGGATAGAGTGCATGTTGGATCGACGTATTGCTGTTGCCCCAATGATGAAATATACGGATCGTTTTTACCGTTATTTTATACGACTCATCGCACCCCATGCCGTATTGTACACGGAAATGGTAGTGGCAAGTGCTTTGTCCTATCAGGATCCACAGCGTTGGCTGGCTTTTCATCCGAGTGAACATCCAGTGGCATTACAATTGGGAGGCTGTGATCCTGCGTTGCTAGCTAAAGGTGCAAAATTAGGCGAAGACTTTGGTTATGATGAAGTAAATCTTAATGTGGGTTGTCCGAGTGAGCGCGTTGCCTCGGGTCGATTTGGTGCTTGTTTAATGCAAGAGCCTGAGTTGGTGGCGGCTTGTGTGCATGCCATGCAATCCGCAGTGACAATACCTATTACTGTGAAGTGCCGGATAGGGATTGACGAGTATGATGCCTATACGTATTTGCACGGGTTTATTGAGAGGGTGTCGCACGCGGGTTGCAAGGTCTTTATTATTCACGCGCGCAAAGCATGGCTGTCTGGACTAAACCCCAAAGAAAACCGCACTATACCACCGTTGCAATATGAGGTGGTACGGCAAATTAAACGTGACTTCCCTCAGTTAACCATCATTCTCAATGGTGGTATTATCACTGTAGCTCAAGTGGCAGCGCATTTGCTCGATGTTGATGGGGTGATGATGGGCCGCGCGGCTTATTCTAATCCTTATTTGCTAGCAGAGATTGAAAGGCAATTGTTTGCGACCAACGGTATTCGTAGCCGTGAAGAAGTAGTACAATTGTTTTTGCCCTATGCGCAAGAGCAATTAGATAAGAAAATAAAATTAGGCAGATTAACACGGCCTATTCTAGGGCTGTTTCACGGGCAGTTGGGCGCATTGCGTTGGCGGCGCTATTTGAGTGAACACGCCCATTATGCCGAAGCGGGGATTGAAGTGATTCAGCAGGCTTTGTCATTAGTGGGGTAAGTGGTTGCTAGAGGTAAACATGACTATATTACAAACTTTTGCAGATATGATAGGGATTATTGGTGTGGTATTGACATTGACGGCGTATTTTTTATTAAATATAAATCGTTTACACTCTACCCAAGTGAGTTACTTGTTACTTAACTTTTTAGGTTCCACACTGGTTTTAGTTTCTTTATATTTTCATTGGAATTTGGCTTCAGTGATGATCGAGTTTTGCTGGGTTCTTATTAGCTTGGTTGGTTTGTATCGCATATTCATGGGGAAAAGTATCAGAAATTCGGTAAAAGCACGGGATGTTTTATGAAAAAATGGTTGAAGTTATTAGGAATTATTGTTGGCCTGATTATTGTTGGTTTGTTGGTTGCGGCGATTCTTTTAATTACCCTGGTGAACCCTAACCGTTTTAAACCCTTGATTATGGAGCAGATAAAACAACGTACCGGCAGGGAAATACTCATTAGAGGGGATTTATCTTGGTCATTTTTCCCTTATTTAGGTATTAAAGTGAAACAGGTTGAGTTAAGTAACCCACCCATGTTTAAGCAACCGTATTTTGCAGAAATAGATAGCGCAACGATTAATGTAAAAGTTTTACCTTTATTGAATAAACGTGTTGAATCTAGTGGTGTTGTGATTGATGGACTTAAATTGCGCTTGATTAAACAAGCGAATGGTAATGTAAATTGGCAGTTTACAATACCGACTTCTAGGTCTTCTAGGTCTAATGATAGGGTTACACAGGATACTTCTTCTCCCTCCGCAGCATTTGCCTTGTTTATTGCGGGTGTTGATATACAAGATGCTACTATCGAGTGGATAGATGAACAAAAAAAACAACGTATAGAAATAGATAAATTTAACTTATCTGTAGATAACGTCCAGCTGGATAAGCCATTTACAGTGAAAGCACACGGTGATGTTTCTGGGAAAAATCCTAATTTTTCGGGGAATGTTGCGTTAAGTAGCCAGATAGGGGTGGATATAAATCAGCATATATATACCTTGAATAACGTGCAGGTAGCGGCAACGCTTAAGCAAAAGGACCGGCATTTTAATACTAAATGGCACGGCCAAATTATTTTTGATCAAAATCACCAGACATTAGAGTTGCATGATATACAAGCGCAGATAGCTAATTTAGCCTTGACTACCAATGCTAAGATGACCGTTATTGATCAGCCACATATCAGCGGAAAGTTGATGATACATCCGTTTGATCTTAAAAAATGGCTGCAAGAAACCGGGCAAGATAATGTGGCTTTGCAAGTGGGAAAAAACATGAGCGGTAGTGTGAATTTCTCATTAGGGACATCATTATCTTCTGTGGATATGCAGGGTAATATGCATATGGATACATTACAAGTTGCCAAGGTACAGATGAGTAATGTGACTATGCAGCCTCATATGCAGAACGGTGTGTTAACCTTATCGGGTGTTACCGCAGATTTTTATGCGGGCCGCTTATTAAGCAATGTGGATATTTATTTAAATGGTGCTGAGCCACGTATCGCTATGCAAGGTAAACTAATTGATGTGCAATCAGCAGCCTTGTTAGCGGATCTTGCTAACAACACAGCCAAATTATCCTTTTCTGGTGCCGCTAATGTGGAACTGTCGGTGACAACGGTGGGCAGTAACAGTGATGCGTTAATGAGTCACTTAAATGGTCGTGGTAAAATGTATGTGAATAAGGGGACTTTAATTGGTATTGATCTGCCTTACTGGATAAATACGGCTTATGCTTTAACGCAGCATCAGTCTACTCCAACCGATGATGCTGGAAAAACGGAGTTTAATACCCTCGCTGCCAGTGCAGTGATTCATAATGGTGTGGTGATGAACGATGATTTGCAAATTATTTCAGCAGTAACTGATACTCGGGGTAGAGGCGAGATTAATTTGGTGAGCCAGCAGATTCATTATCAATTACAAACCACAGTTAGCCAGGCTGAGCAAAAACGGCGTAATGTGTTTAATTTATATGGGTTATCTGTGCCGTTATTAATAACGGGTGATTTGCATAATCCACACATAAGATTAGAAATGGATTTGCTCATGAAGGAAGTAGGAAAACAACAAGTAGAAAAAGTAAAAACGAAAGTCCAAGAACAAATCCAAAAAAAGTTACAGGATATTGTGCCAGAAGGTCAGGCGAATGAATTATTAGAACAAGGAAGTAAAGTATTAAATGGGTTATTAGGGCAATAAGCCGCACCATAGTGGAAACCACCGCATGTTACGATATGGAATAAGGGGTATTTGCGATGTTTCTGGCACAAGAAACACTAACGATTAAGTTCATTAAAAGTCCTTATTTCTTTCTAGCAGTTCTATTGCTTGTTCTAGCGTGTTATTTTTTTATCGATCTCAGAGTTGCGATCATTTTTTATCATATAAAGAATTCATGGTTAGTTCATGTTGCTCGTATTATTACCCGATTAGGCGATTGGACTTATTATATAAAAGCTGCCTTATTACTTTACTTGATAGCCAAAATATTTAAAAAACCGCAGCTAGCACGTTTTGCGTTATTTATTGTGTTAACAATTACTGTATCTGGTTTATTATGCGATGGTATGAAGGTGCTTTGTGGACGTGCAAGGCCTACTTTATGGTTTAATAAAGAGATGTATGGATTTTACTTTTTGCACACTCCCAATGCTCTATTGTCGTTTCCTTCTGGGCATGCAACAGTGATCACAAGCGCCATGGTTGCATTAAGTTTGGCATGGAGGCGCTATGCTAGTATTTTTGTTGGATTATTATTAGTGGTTAGTTTTTCGCGGGTAGTGGTAGGCGCACATTATATGAGCGATATATTAATGGGAATATATATAGGTACAATAACATCAATTTTACTGTATCAAAAAGTATACAAAAATAGTCATTAAGACAGAGTTGATTACATTATGATTACATTGCCATCACAAGGGTTATCCATTGTTATTCCAGTGTATAATGAAGCAGAAAATATCATGCCCTTGTTAGCAGAAATTCAGGCTATATTACAACAGCAGACAAACTATGAAATTATCATGGTAGACGATGGCAGTACCGATGATACTTATTCTGCGGTACTTTCAGCGCAAAAAAAAATATATCAAGTAAAAATCATACGGCATCAATATAATTATGGTCAAAGCGCGAGTATCGTCAGTGGCGTTCGAATGGCAAGCTTGTCTTGGATAATTACACTAGATGGAGATGGTCAAAATGATCCGCGTGATATTAAAATACTGTTAGATATGTTACAACAACAATCAAACCAAGAAAAGCCTATTCTCATTGTGGGACATCGTCAAAAACGTCATGATCGATGGTTACGTCGTTTATCATCGCGTATTGCTAACCACATTCGTCACGCATTATTGCGCGACCACTGCTTAGATACAGGGTGTAGCTTAAAATTATTTAAACGTGATGACTTTTTAAAACTACCTCATTTTGATCATATTCACCGTTTTTTGCCGGCACTTTTTATACGTGCTAATGGAGAGGTGTTAAATGTTCCTGTTAGTCATCGCCCTCGGTTATATGGCCAATCAAAATATGGTGTCATGAATCGTTTATGGATAGGAATAATAGATTTACTCGGAGTCATGTGGTTATTGCGGCGACCTTGTAACCCAGAGATCATCAAGCATGTTTAACTTAACAGCTAGTCAGATTATATGGTTATGTATAGGGTTTAGTGGGCAATTGCTTTTTTCATTGCGATTTCTCATTCAATGGTTGCAAACTGAGCGGCAACGAAAAAGTGTTGTCCCTGTTGCTTTTTGGTATTTTAGCATTTTTGGGAGTTTATCCTTACTGATATATGCTATTCATTTACGCGACCCCGTTATCATATCCGGCCAACTGTTTGGTTTTATTGTTTACATAAGGAATCTCTATTTTATTTATTCCGAACAAAAACATACTCAACTTATTCAAGAAAAAATATGAAAACTATTGTTACAGGATGTGCAGGGTTTATTGGTGCGGCAACTGTGCGTACCTTGTTAAAGGACGATAAAGATACTACTGTGATTGGTATTGACAATTTAAATGATTATTATGATGTCAATTTAAAGTTAGCTCGTCTTAATCCATTAAAACAATTAACTTCATTTCGTTTTCATCAACTAGATATTAAAAATAATGTTGAATTACTAAATATCTTTGCTAAGTATAAACCACATGCGGTTATTCATTTAGCAGCGCAGGCGGGCGTACGTTACTCCTTACAAAACCCAACGGTTTATGTAGATAGTAATCTAGTGGGATTTTGTAATGTATTAGAAGCTTGTCGACAGAGTAATATTCAACATTTAGTGTTTGCATCAAGCAGTTCAGTTTATGGTAATAATACTAAACTGCCTTTTTCAGAACGTGATGTAGTTGACTGTCCATTAAGTCTTTACGCAGCGTCCAAGCGAGCAAATGAGTTATTGGCCTACAGCTATAGCCATCTTTATGGATTGCCGATTACGGGCTTGCGTTACTTTACTGCGTATGGGCCATGGGGTAGACCGGATATGGCGCCATTTAAGTTTATGCAGAAAATTTTAATGGGTAAACCTATTCAAGTTTATAATCAAGGCCATCATCAACGAGATTTTACCTATATTGATGATATCGCAGAAGGTACAGTACAGATTCTTAAAACATTTCCCAAGAAATCTTTATCACAAGGTTCACCAAGTACGCCGTATCGTATTTACAATATTGGTTACGGAAAACCCATTAAATTGTTACAGTTCATAGAATTACTGGAGGAGTGTTTAGGAAAAAAAGCAATTAAAGAGATGTTGCCAAAACAAAAGGGTGATATGGATATCACCTGGGCTGATACGAGTGATTTAGAAAAAAAAGTGGGTTATCGGCCTAAGATTTGCATGGAAGAGGGTGTGATACGACTTGTCGAATGGTATAAGAATTATGTCAATGGATAGTAAGAAAGCTACATCCAGCGTTTTATTGGCTATCAGTGTTGTTACTGCAATACATTTATTATTCATTGCTAAAAATATTTGGCCAATCAATGGCGATGAAGCGCAATATTTTGGTTGGAGCCAAGAGCTTGATTTAGGATATTACTCCAAACCACCCATGTTAGCATGGTTAATCGCATTGACAACGAAAGTTTTTGGCGGCGGTGTTGTTGGGTTACGCTTAGCTTCTCCGCTGTGCCATGCAATCACTGCTTGGGTTATTTTTCTTATTGCTACCCGTATCATTAACAAAAACGTGGGATTTTGGTCAAGTGTTACCTATTTAATGTTGCCAGGTGTTAGCTTTTCATCGTCGATTATTTCAACCGACCCACCCCTCATGATGTTTTGGGCGTGGGGATTTTATTTCTTAGTGCGTGCTTTACAGACAGATTTAATCATAGACTGGATTCTATGCGGAATAGCCATAGGGTTCTCTTTGTTAAGCAAATATACGGCAATATTTTTTCTTGTTTCTCTATTTTTATATCTTATTTTTACGCCAGAAATGCGCCCACTTTTAAAGAAAAAAAATCCCTATTTGACAGTGTTGTTTGCCTTACTTGCAATTACACCTAATCTTTTTTGGAATATGCAACATTATTTTGTTTCCTTCATTGCCGTTAAAAATAATGCTAACCTGCATTTTACCTCTCTTACTCTTCATTGGGAAAACTTATTTATTTTTCTTGGGGCGCAACTTGCTATTTTTGGTCCAATATTATTTTCTGTATTATTAATCGGGTCTGTTGACAGTTTGAATTATCATAAAAAAAATATTACCCCATGGATGTCATTGTTATTATTTTTTTCTGTTCCTTTGTTATTATTAATGAGCTTAGAAGGGTTATTTTCCAAGGCTAATGGTAATTGGGCTGCACCTGGTTATATAACAGGTTGTATTGCTGTCATTGCCTTTCTTTTACAAAAAAAACAAGGGCGAAATTTATTGTATCTGACCTTGGTATTAAATTTATTGGTTCTATTTGGATTGTTTTATGCTCAGCCCATCGTGCGGGCTTTCGGTATTCATATGCCAATTAGCATGACAACAACAAATTGGCAAACCGCAGGAAAAAAAATAGCGGAGATAAAAAGACGCCATTCTAATACTTCACTACTGGTTGATAATCGCATGCTAATGGCTTTAGCGATGTATTATAGTAATACATCGCTAAAAGAGACTTATAAGTGGAACCCTTTGCATTTACGCAATGATCATTATGATCTTGTTACTGATATGCGTAACAAACATGGACATGACTTTATATTGGTATCATACCGGCCTGCTCCTCAAGATATTTTACAACATTTCTCTGAGAGCCATTTGCTCGATACTATTCATTTAGAAACGCTAGATGGTCAAGGTTCATTTCTTTATGTGTTTCATGTAATCCATTTTATGGGATAGTAAAGAATCTGCACATACTCTTTTAGAAAAGAGAACGATTTCAACTGCTGAATCTAGGATTAAGCACTACGGCCGCCGCCACGACCACGTCGCAAAGGTGGCAGGGCAGCAGTAGGTGGTGGCGGCTGGAGTGGTGGTTGTCGCGGTCTGTGTCTGTCATTTGAGTCACCTGTAGGAGCTTTTCTTGGTGCAAGCTCATCATCCACAAAATTCCACATTGCAGTATGATGAAGTGGAAAAGGATGCGCAGGTCTTATGCTAAAGGGTGGTATATATTGCTGCCAAGCGCTGTGTTGTCCCAATAATTCTCTGCCATATACAGTGGCTTGCAAACACTCAATAAGTGCTTTGTCAGTACCAAGCGCTTTAAATTGCAATATAGCTGGCTCTATCCATTGACATAAACGTGGATCTTTTAATAGAATTTCCTGGCCTTGATCTGTGGCAAGCAATAGCATAGCTGGAGAAAATCCTTTCGCAGTCCCTACTTCTATTATCGTATTCAATCCATCGCGATTAATTTTAGCTCGCAACTCTTGATCTTCTAATAACAACTGACGCCCTAATGGATTCGCAACTAAAGCGCTGAGAGGGGAGATACCTTTATATAGGTTGTCACGATATGCCATATTCAATCCCTCTTGGCTAATCTTATCACGTAGTTGCTTATCGGCATGAAGTAATCCCACACCTTGTTCTTCCATGGTAAACAGCCACAACGGTGATACTCCATTAGGATAAATAGCATTAAGTCCTACTGACGTAATTTTATCTCGCAATATTGGATCAGTAGTGAACAATACTTGCGTCTCTGGGTTAGCAGCAAGAGAGTATAGCGGAGAAAAAGCAAGTGTTTGCTTACCTTGATAACGTGTATTTAATCCTTGCTGACTTAAAGTATCACGTAACATTCTATCTTTTACTAATTGATCTCGCCTATAGTGCACTAACAAATAAGCTCTAGCCATATCATTCAATTGCTTATCTAATAAAATCGTATCAATTTGATTAGGTGATAAAGTAAGCCACTTCATCATTAAGGCTAATTGTCGCGCTGTTTCTACAGTTGTCATGGCATCGTTGAGCATGGACACTAATAAAGTAGGATGCGCACGATAAAGACTCTCTAACTGCCTTCTCATTGATAGCGCCTCACAAACCTCCTTTACCTCTTTCCTACAATAAGGACACTCAAAAAACATGGGTTCCTCTAATTGCTGCATGGCTAGTTGGATTTGCTGCTGTGCGTGCGCCATCTCCTCTCGTTCTGATAAGGGAAGCTGACTTTCATATAGCTGCCACGTAATCAATTGTTGCTCGAGTTCAGCTGTTTGTTGAGTAATACTATAACCTTGCCACTCCTCCAGCTCGATGCGCTCAAATACATGGCCACAAGGAGTAGCAACCGGATCAAGAAGAAACTCCCTAGACACTGGACTCTTAAAATCATCTAGGTTAACTGTAATCGTGACATGGTTGTCGTCACTGGGCCTAGTACTCGACATAAGTCTGATCTCCTCGAAAAAGTGTGGATTTATACTTTATTATAGATGGTTTTTTGTAGAGTAAATTAGGCATTTTTTATATGTTTCATGCAACCCATTTTATGGGGTAGTAAAGAATTTTATTATGCTCCGCTTCTTTATCCTAATCTTAAAATATCATTTATCAGTGCTTGAATAATGACGAGGAATAGCAAAATAAATCCCAAACGGAAAAACAGTAATTGCATGGATATAGAAATAGGACGGCGCCGGATTAATTCGATAACTTGCAATAACACATGACCACCATCTAAGCCAGGAATAGGCAGCAGATTAATGAATCCTATAGCAATGCTTAAAAATGCTAAAAAGCTTAGAAAGGTAATCCAACCACTATTTAATGCACTCCCTGCGCTTTGGAAAATCGTGATAGGTCCACCTAAACTTTTAAACGATATTTTTCCTTCAATAATTTTTTTAAAACTTATCCAGTTTAGATAAAGAAAGTTTAACGATTCATCCCAGGCACGTGGGATAGCCGCTACTGGTCCATATTGAATTTTTCGTAAAAATTGTGGTGGCCATTTAAATTCGGGGGCGATGCCTAAGTATCCTTGTTTCTGGAGAAGTAACGAATACTTGTATCCCACGGGTATAGCCAGCACGAGTTGTTTGCCTGACCGTGCCACAGTAAAGTGCAGAGTTTGTTCAGGATGAGAGAGAATTAGCGCAATTAATTGTTCCCAGTCCTTTATGGGTATTTTATTAATGGCAATAATTTTATCACCCACTTTTAGTGGCGAACGCGCTCCCGGAGAATCTGTGGCAATATGGGATATAATTAGCGGTATGTCTGGACGATAAGGTTCTATACCTAAGCTGGTGAGTGGGTCGGGTCTTAATTCATCCATGTGCCAATTAACTAAGGGTAACTGATATGCTTGGGCTTGGTTTGCTGGTTTGTTAGGCGGAGTAGCGGAAATGTTTAATGTATCCTTATCACCCACGTGTACAAAAATACGCATAATAATCCCCATCCAGCTTTCAATGAGGTGATTATCAATTCGAGTAATTTCCTGATGGGGTTTTAAGCCCGCATTAGCCGCAATGGAGTGTGGCGTGATTTTACCAATAACAGGAGTCACAGTAGTAAAACCAATTGTGAATAATAACCAATATAAAAGAAATGCCGAGAGAAGATTAGAGGCTGGGCCAGCTATGACCACCAAGAATTTTTTATAGAAGGGTTGACGATTAAATGCATAAGGCAAATCATCTTCCGCCACCTTACCTTCTGCTTCATCCACCATTTTCACATATCCACCTAGTGGAATAAGGGCCAAGATATATTCTGTGCCTTTTTTATCATGCCATCGATATAATGCTTTGCCAAAGCCAATAGAAAAACATAAGACTTTAATATTTAACCAGCGTGCAACTAAAAAATGCGCAGATTCATGGATACCGATGACAAAAAAAATCGTTAGCAATATTCCCAAAATAGAAATAATTACTTCTAGCATAAAGGGTAGAGTCCTTGTTACTTCAGGAATCCCTGTTACTTTATCGTGAATTCCCTATGGCGCGTGCTAACGTGACATGGCTAGTGTACTGCCGATTAATCCTATTTGTTTTAATCGATAATGAATGCGCTTTACCGTAGCTGGATCCATAATAGGGCCGATTTGTACGCGATATAAATTCTTTGCCACATGCGGAGAAAAAGCGATTTTTACTGGTGCGGTAATGTAATGTATTAACCGGTTTTTCAAGCGCTCGGCATGCATGCGATTGCGAAACGCGCCTACCTGCACATAGACAGCTTTAGAGCTATTTTTTAAAGCATGCAAAATGACAGATTTTTTACGCGGCGTATTTTCAGCAATAACATTCGCAGGGACAGCGGTAGCCTGGTTCCAGTAAGCAATAGGGTCAATAGCTTTGACTTTTACCAATGCTGTCCCATGCCCTGTAACACCCAATTTTTTTGCAGCTACATAAGATAAATCAATCAAGCGATTACCTGCAAATGGCCCGCGATCGTTGATTTTTACCACGATAGAACGATGATTATGTAAATTTATCACTTGCGCGTAAGTGGGCAGAGGCAGGGTTTTATGTGCAGCAGTCATGGCTAGCATATCATAAGGTTCACCGCTGGAAGTCCGTTGTTTGTGAAATTTTGTACCATACCAAGAAGCAACACCCACTGCTTCATAGTTTTTGCTGGATCTTAATGTGTAATAACGCTTTCCAAAAACAGCATAGGAATGTGGGTTACCATATTTACTGTGGGCTTCTGCCTTGGGTACAGCATTGGGTATTCTTGTTTCATCCACGGGGAAATTAGGCGGACCATCTTTACGTGTTATATGTGTGCAAGCACTCAATACTAATAGGCATAATAAAATAAGGTGGTTTTTTGTTAATTGTACACGGATGTTAATCATTGGTCGATTTTATCCCTTAAAGTTGACAAATGATGACTTAAGCGAAAGACAGCCATGGCATATAAATCGCTAGAGTTGTAACGTTTAATGACGCTAAAATTATGAAAGCCTAACCAGTACTGGCTATTATGATAATCCTTTAATTCGATAAGCTGCACTTGCAAGGCCTTATGCGATAAATGCTCTTTTTTAATAATACCATATTTGATTAAGTCAGACGAGGTGAGGGTTTTTTTGGTTAATATAGCCTTGTCAATGTTGCTAGCGGGAACGGCAATAGGTTGATTAGGTTGCCAGCCATGTTTTTTATAATAATTGGCAATACTATTAATTGCGTCGGCCGTATTATTAATTAAATCGACACTTCCTTGGCCTGTTGCATTGACTGCAAAATAACGATAACTGCTTGGCATAAACTGCGGTTGGCCTATGGCACCAGCATACGACCCCATCATTTTTTGGGGGTCGAGATGATTTTCCCGAGTGAGTAATAAAAACTCTTCTAATTCATGGCGAAAAAAGGGCGCACGTTTATTTTTGGTGAAGGCAAGATTACATAAGGCATCTAAAACACGATGTTCGCCAATGCGTTGCCCATATTTGGTCTCTATGCCTAGAGTTGCAACAATAATACTAGCAGGCACGCCGTACTTTTTTTCAGCCATAGCTAATGTTCGTTTATTTTTTATCCAGAATTGCACGCCATGCTGAATACGCCATTCATTCACAAATAACCTTTCATATAAATACCACGGTTTTTCCTCTAGAGGCGCGCGAAACTGCTGTATAATTTTAGGACGTATTTTGACTGTGCTAAGCAATTTCTCTAGATTTGATTTTTTAAAGCCATGTTTTTTTACCATGGAGTTGATAAATGCTTGAACCTCTTTTTGTTGGGTAAAAGCCGTGTCAGCCCATCCAAGGGTTGTTGCAAAGCTAAACAGACTTATTGTTAGCAGTAGCCAGATTCGTCGTAGCATAAATACCTTCATGTGGTCATAAGTTTTTTGTGCGTTTGAATGGACATTAAGATACCAAAACCAACCATTAACATCATTACCGAAGAGCCTCCATAGCTAATAAAGGGTAGTGGTAGGCCGACAACTGGCAGTATGCCGGTTACCATGCCCATATTCACAAAAAAAGCCACAAAAAAACTTAATGTGATACTACCGGCTAATAGCCGCGAAAATGTATCTTGCGCATACAAAGTAATATACCAGCCACGCGCAATAACTAGTGTATACAAGAAAAGTAGGATGATACAGCCAATGAATCCAAATTCTTCACCACAAACAGCAAAGATAAAGTCGGTAGTATGCTCAGGCAGAAAGTGTAAATGAGACTGCGTGCCGTTTAGCCATCCTTTGCCAAATAGGCCGCCGGAACCAATAGCAATTTTTGACTGAATGATATGATACCCTTTGCCTAGAGGGTCGCGATCCGGACTGAAAAAGGTTAATACACGTTGCCGTTGGTAGTCATACATAATCCACCAAACCAGTGGTAAGCATAATATAAGTATCCCACCTAGCAGACTTATCAATCGCCAACTAAGACCAGCTAAAAATAACACACTGGATCCAGCAATTAGTAATACGATGGCAGTTCCTAGGTCTGGTTGTTTGGCTGTTATAATGACGGGAATCAGAATAATCGGCAAAGAAATCAGCGCTGTTTTAGTAGAGATAGGTAAGTGAATGCGATGATAGTACCAGGCTAGAAACATAGGAATGGCCAGTTTTAATAATTCTGCTGGTTGGAAGCGTAAAAAGCCAATGGTTAGCCAACGTTGTGCACCTTTACTGATATGGCCAATAACTAGGACGGCAATGAGCAGGGAGATGCTCACGATATAAATAAACGGAGCCCAGCGTTGCAATGTCGCGGGAGGAATCTGTGCTACTGTGATCATGACAATAAAGGCGAAACCAACATGGAGTGCTTGTTTTTCAATGGTATTTAGACTTTGATTGCTAGCACTATATAAAATGGATAGTCCAGTTATAAACAATAATGCTAAGCACAGCACTAAAATAATATCAATATGAATATATTGCCATAAGCTACGATATCGCAAATCATTTTGTGGTTTTTTAAAGCGCTGTTTTAGATAATTGATGACCATTGGCTGCGCCTTTAAAATAAAAATCAATGATGGTTTTAGCGATGCTGACCGCCTGCGTGCTATTTTCTGTTACAATAGCTAAAGCAATTTGTGGATTATCTATTGGAGCAAATGCAATAAATAAGTAATGATCACGCAACTTTTCTGGTAATCCTAGTTGGCTGCCGCGCATATAGTTTTTTGAATATACTTGTCCTGTGCCTGTTTTTCCAGCAATTGTATAAGCAGGGTGTGGGCCGAAACGATGAGCTGTGCCCTCGCGACTACTAATTACTTTTTCCATGGCTTGAATCACGATATCCCAATTTTTGGGATTATTTAAGTGTATTTCACCAATGGTCAGAGGTGGTTGGGAATAATACTGTTTTCCTGGTTGTTTATCTCCGAGTAGTAGCGTGGGGATAAAACGTTTGCCATGCGTTGCTAACGTGGCAACTGCAGTGGCAAGTTGCAGTGGTGTGGTTTGCATATAACCTTGCCCAATCACGGAGATAATTGTATCGCCTTCATACCATGGGATGCCTTTTACGCGTCGCTTCCATTCTGGTGAGGCAACCAGCCCAGTCAGTTCGTGATCCATATCAATGCCAGTAATTTGACCAAAGCCAAACTGAGTTAAAATACTATCTATACGGCGAATACCTAACTTAGCTGCTAAGTGAAAAAAATAGGTATCGCATGAGCTCATGATGGCTTTTTCTAGATTGACTGTGCCATGACCGTATTTTCGCCAATCATGAAAAATATGTGAGCTATTTTTTAATTGAAACCAACCTGGGTCATGTAGGGTATCTGTAGCGGTAATAATATGAGAATCTAAACCTTCTATAGCAACAAAAGGTTTAATCGTAGAAGCAAGAGGATAAAGTCCGCGTAGTGCTCGGTTGTATAATGGGCGATCTTCTGCTTGTTGTAATACCTGAAATTCTTTTTGAGTAATGCCTGATACAAACAGATTAGGATCGTAGCTAGGTTCACTAACCATAGCAAGTACTTGGCCATTGTTTGGTTGGATAACGACAATAGCCCCACGATGTCCTGTCAATGCTTGCGCAGCAAAGGTTTGCAATCGACTATCAATGGTTAAATAGATGGTTTTTCCTGATGTAGCTTTGACTTGGCTTAATACGCGAATAGATTTACCGCTAGCATCGTTTTCCACTTCTTCATAACCCACTGTACCGTGCAAATCATCCTCATAATATTTTTCTATACCTAATTTACCGATGTAATGGCTGGCACTATAGTTAGTAAGATTAATATCCGACATTTCTTGTTGATTAATGCGTCCGACATAGCCTAATACATGGCTGAATGGTATCCCTAATGGATAGTGACGCATGAGGCGTGCTTTTACCATGACACCAGGAAAGCGATGTTGGTTTTCTGCAAAGGCAATTACCTCTTCTTCAGATAAGCGAAATTTAATCGGAATTTCATCGAAACGTCGCAGTTGTTTACGTTGTTTTTGAAATTGTACAATGTCAGTTTCACTAAGAGTAATAACCTTTTTCAATTCAGTTAATGTTTTTTCAATGCTTTTTACTTGATAAGGAATCAGGTCTAAACTGAATATAGGGATGTTTTCTGCTAATAAAATACCATTGCGATCATAGATTAATCCACGAGTAGGTTCTAGGGGAACTAGATCTAACCAGTTTTTTTTAGATAATGTCGTATACAGAGGATGTTTGTATATCTGTAAATAGCTCAGTCGTGCTACAAGAAAAAACAGTGATATCCCTATAATGATGCAGGCTACCACCGCGCGCTTAGTGACGAGCTGAATTTCTTGCGCTGGATTTTTTATGGGGATACGTTTTTGCATAGGGAGGTATTTTACAGAGTTATTAAGTAAAGCGATATCCTACGCTTAATAGAACAGGTATGGTAATTCCGGAGTTACTATCACAAAGGGCACCATTTGAAAAATGTAAAACGTCGATTTCTATGGAAAATCGCTGTGCTTGTCCTAAAATAGCGCCAATACCAATACGGTCTTGGAATAAGACGTGCCCACCTAGTTGGCGATATTCAAGGCGGTTTTTAGTAAAATAAGCTGGGCCGATACTGATTTCTAAATAGGGGGTTATCGTTGAATTATTTTTAATTTCATAATGGATAACTGGGGTAATAGATATTGTATTGGTGGAGTGATAAAGAGTTGTATTGGTTACCCACCAACGGTAATAATCTGTTTTAAAGTAGAGCGAGAGATTATTCCATATAAACCTCGGTGGTTTGTACCAAATACCGAAACCGTACCCTCTTAGACCGCTAGGCTCTAAAGAATATAAAGGCTGGTACAAGTCAATTCCTATGGCGGCATAAACAGGTTGCATTGATAGAGCAATGAGTGCTCCCCACAATAAGTAACGTAAATGTTTCACGATAATTCGTGTCTTCCTTGAGGTTAAGTTTTAAATAGCAACCCTAATCTTACCAGGAATTCTCGGTGAATAAAGAATGGTAAGTGAAAAGGTAGATATAAAAGCACAAATAAAGCGCAGGAGGCTGGAAGCCGACGAGCCATTGTGCTTTTATATCTACCTTTTCACTTACCATTCTTTATTCACCGAGAATTCCTATAATCCTACCATATAAAAATTATATCCATCCTTGTAAATGTTGGTCTGTAATAGCTTTGAGTGCTTGAATATGCTGCGCTGAGTTGTTTAGTGCGGGAATGTAGCGAAATATATTACCTCCTGCCCGTATAAATTGCTCTTTACAGCGCATAGCAACTTCTTCTAATGTTTCGAGACAATCGACAGAAAATCCAGGACAAACGATATCCACCTCGCGCACTCCTTGTTGTGGTAATTGAGTTAGTATCTCTTGCGTATAAGGTTTGAGCCAGGTTGCATATCCGGTACGGGATTGAAACGATAACGTCCAGTGGTCTGGCGTGAGTTGTAGTGCTTGCGCAAGATTTTGTGCCGTTGTTTTACAGTGGTAAAAATAAGGATCGCCTTGATCAGTGTAATTTCGTGGTAGACCATGAAAGGAAAATAATAAATAAGATGATTTTCCTTGTTTTTGCCATGCGGTTTTTATTTGTTGTGTTATTGCTTGAATATAAGCAGGATGAGTTGCGTACTCGCGAATAAAACGTATTTCTGGTATGCAAGTCCAGTTGCGTAATGCTTGGTTGACTTTATCAAAGGAAGAAGCGGTGGTGGTTTGTGAATATTGCGGGAACAGGGGAAATATTAGAATATGCTCGATGTGTTTTTCGCGTAATGCGGTTAAGGCGTTGGCAATAGAGGGCTGACCATAATGCATACCTACAGCAACTTCTATGGTGTTGTTATAGCTAACTTGTAATGCCAAAGCAATTTGCTCCATGGCATAACGTAGTGGGGAGCCGTGTTGTGACCAAATTTTTTTATAGAGATTAGCAGAATAAAAAGATCGTGATGGTAATATGACGGTATAGAGCAAGGGTTGCCATAACCATTGAGGCGCATGTATGACGCGGCGATCAGATAAAAATTCGCGTAAATAATGCCATAGTGCACTCGGCGTTGGAGCTGATGGGGTGCCGGTATTTATTAATAGAATACCAATTGATGATTTTGTCATTAGACTTTATTTTTTAATATAAAACCAATAGCTGCTAGCCGATCTTCGGTGCTGGGATGGGTAGAAAACATATCATTTAATGAGCCTATCCCCTTAATGCCAGCTTGTGTTGGGTCAAAAATATAAGCCTCGCGGCGCACATTTTCGTGCGGAGTATTCAGATAAGCCGCTTTGTAGTTGTCTTGATGGGCGATGTGATCTTGTTGAATTTTTAATAGCGCAGAGGCTAGCGGTTGATTGTTGCGCATTAATTCAATGCAACCTGCATCGGCCATGTATTCGCGTGTTCGACTTAAGTAGAGTAATAAACAAATATTAATAATAGGTAAGAGATAGCGCAGCAAAATAATAATGGTTGCTAGCGCATTACCAGAGCGTTCATCTCGTCTACGGCTAAAAATGATGTTATAAAAAAATACGTCTAACACCATAATGGTTAGATTAGCTAGAAGAGATGCGGTTAACGTGAGTTTAATATCTAAATGACGGATATGGCTTAATTCATGGGCCATGACGGCTTGTAATTCATCGCGATTGAGTTTTTGTATCAATCCACGGGTTATTGCTACCATGGCGGATTTTTCACTATAACCGCTTGCAAAAGCATTCATATAATCAGCATCAATGATAAAGACACGTGGTATGTATTTTAATCCTGCAGCTATTTTCATTTCTTCTACAACATTGTATAGCTGTTGTTCTTGAGGGGATTGAGCTGTTTGCGGGGTGATCTCATGATAATCCGTGCCTAGTAACATTAATTTATCATATAAACTATATGTCACTAATAATGAAATTACCGCGATAATACAGGTAACGCTAGTGGCAATAGGGAATAGTTGAAAAGTCACGATTGCCCGAAAAATCTGCGCTAAAGAGGCTTGTGGATAGCTTGATGTGTAAAGATACATATCAATAAGTAGACCGATACCCAGATATATAAGTAAAAAAATGCCAATAATAATCCAGGTTCGATGATTGTTCGCGCGAAGAGCATGCCGCCAATTGGTATTGGCGGCAGTAAAATCATGCAGAGAATTTGCCATAGGGTTAGAGTTTTACTGTATAAGATTCTTGTTCTGCTACTTTCTGTTCGCTTAATTGCCAATAAGCGAAATCCATGTTTAACTTACTGCGAAACAAATTAACAATCCATGAAGCAAAAAAAGACTTCTTTGTAGCATTATAGGTCTCTATGCTGTCGTTGTATGATTGCTTAGCATAGGCTAATTTATTTTCGGTACTTACTATTTCTTCTTGTAATTGCAGGCAATTCTGATTGGCTTTTAAATCAGGATATTGTTCAAATACCAGATTAATCTTGGCGGCAATATCTGAGATTTTATTTTCTGCTGCAATACGCGTTTTTTCATCACCCGATGCTTTCGCTTGCTGTGCTTGGTTACGTAGCGCAACAACATCTTTTAATGTTGTCTGCTCATAATCCATGTATTTTTTTACAACATTAATGAGTGACTCAAACACTTTAAAGCGTCTGTCTAGCTGAATATCTATTTGCTTCTGATTATTTCGAACAGCCTCAATTTGTGCTATCAGCTTATTATAAGTTAGAACTACATAGCCAATTACTACTAAAAGAATAATTAATATAGTCATAATCATATGACGTACTCCCTAAGTCTCCCACCATGGGTTAACGAAACTGTTATTATCAACTATAATAGGTCGAGATAAAAGAGGGTCAGGAGACTATTATGTCAGTTACTACGATTAATCTTACGCCAGAATTATATGCCTATTTACAGCACTTTTCATTACATGAAGCGCCGGTGTTAAAAAAGCTTCGCGAAGCAACACATAAATTGAAAATGTATCAAATGCAAATTTCTCCAGAGCAAGGCCAATTTATGGCGCTGCTTATCGAGCTGTTGGGAGCAAGAAAAACGATAGATATCGGTACTTTTACTGGATACAGTGCATTAGTGGTAGCCATGGCGCTGCCGAGGGATGGCAAGGTGATTGCTTGTGATGTAGATGTAGAACATACGAATCTTGCTAAACAATATTGGCAGGAAGCCAAGATGGCGAATAAAATTGAGTTACGTTTGGCACCAGCATTGCAAACATTAGAGGGGCTTATTGCGGGTGGAGAAAGCAGTACTTTTGACTTTATTTTTATTGATGCAGATAAGGCTAATTATGTTGCATATTATGAGAAATCTCTTGTTTTATTACGTCAAGGCGGCTTGATTGCCGTTGATAATGTGTTATGGGATGGGCGCGTAGCGGATGAGAACAATCAAGAAGCCAGTACTATTGCCATTCGTCAGTTAAATACGCATTTGCATCAAGATAATCGTGTTACACTAAGTATGCTACCTATAGGAGATGGGTTAACTTTAGCTAGAAAGCGCTGATAAGGAGGGTGTGACCCGTGATTAATGTCATGCTGGTGGTGCTCTCCTGTTCGAGGGACGTCTCGACCAGGGAGGGTAAGAAGAGCCGAGTACAGGGATGTACGTTCCTGAGAACAGGAGAGCACCACCAGCATGACATTAATCACGGGTCACACCCGATAAGGATGTATGCGTGGTGACAATTAATCAAGGGTTACAAGTACAATCAAGTCAATCGAGAAGAGTATCTGCCGAACTGGTGCATTTACTTTATAGCCAAGCTTGGCCCACTACCTTAGGGTCTTTTATTGTTGCTGCATTTTTTGTTTATACATTATATGCGGATTTTTCACATTCCATATTGCTGGGTTGGTATGGATTTATGATGGTTAGTGGGTTAATCCGCTTGATTTCAATAAAAATGTATTTTCATCGTCGACCATCTTGGGAAGAGGCCGCATTTTGGCAAACATTATTTGTGGTGTTAGTGGCAGTCAATGCTTTAGGTTGGTCATTTGCTAGTGTTTTTTTTGTGCCTAGCAAGGATATTTATGAGGTTTTTGTTGCATGTACTATAGCAGGGGTAGCAGGTGGAGCAGTGCCATTGCTTTCGGCGAATCGATTCGCTTGTCTTGTTTTTATCGTGCCTATCCTATTATCTTTTTCAGCTTGGTGTTTATGGCAGGACCAATGGAATTGTGATGTATTAAGTATTTTAAGCGTGATTTATCTCGCTGTATTGGTTTTTTCATTACAGCGATCACACCGTGCTATCTGCGCAGCAATGGGGTTGAAGTTTGAGAACTCAGAATTGGTGGATGATTTATTACAAGCGCGGAATAGATTAGAGCAAACTAATTATGCATTACAAGCAGAAGCACTGGAACGTCAACAAATAGAGAAACGTTTGCGCGATAGCGAAGAACAATATCGTCTGGTTATTAATGCTTTGCCCGTGTTGATTTCCTATCTTGACTCACAGTTTCATTATCGATTTGTTAATAAGGCACACGAAGAATGGTTGGGGAGGTCGCAAGAGGAAATAAATGGGAAGCATATTAAGGAGGTTTTAGGAGATGCCGTTTTTACTGTTCTATCTGAACATAGCGGGCATTTGCTGAATAAACAACAAGTAACTTATGAAACAGTTATCAAGTTTGCAGAAAACAAAGAGAGTTATGTAAGTGTAACCTTGATTCCCCATAGAATAAATGGGGTACAACAAGGCTTATTTTCACTGATTAGTGATGTCACGCCACGTATAAATTATTTAGCTTGTCATGATGCGCTAACTGGCTTACCAAACCGCAGTTTCTTTTCTGAGCGTTGTCGGCAAGGGTTAAAGCGCGCACAGCGTCAGAACTCTAAGCTTGCATTATTATTTCTTGATTTAGATCACTTCAAGAATGTGAATGACACACTGGGGCATGATATCGGTGACCAATTACTTATTAAAGTGAGTGAACGGCTAGCGGGATGTTTGCGAGAAGTGGACGTTTTAGCCAGACTAGGCGGCGATGAGTTTATGGTTATGTTAGAGGACATTACTAACCATGATAGCGTTGCTGCTGTCGCGAATAAACTATGCCATGTTTTTTCTTTTCCATTTAAAATAGAAAATCACGATATTTTTATTACGACTAGTGTGGGGATTAGTTTATTTCCGGATGATAGCCAAGTTATGCAAATATTATTTAAAAATGCAGATATGGCTATGTATCGTGCTAAGGAAAGGGGGCGCAATTCTTATCAATTTTATACACAAGAAATGAACGCATATATTGAAAGAAAATCGGTGCTTGCCAACGGATTGCGCTCCGCATTAGAGCTGGGTGAATTTATCTTACATTATCAACCATTGTTTGACATTCAAAACAATCAACTAAGCGGGATAGAAGCTTTATTGCGTTGGAATCACCCTCATTTAGGGTTTATTTCTCCTGGCGAGTTTATTCCTGTTGCGGAAGAAACCGGCCTTATTGTGCCGATAGGGCAGTGGGTTTTGCGGACTGCATGTATGCAAAATACCAATTGGCACAAAGATCATTTAGTGCGTAACCGCATTTCTATTAATCTTTCTGCGCGGCAATTTAGAGAAAAAAAGCTGCTAGAAATGATTATTTCAACCTTGCAAAAGGTAGGGTTGCCTGCTGAGTATCTCTCTTTAGAAATTACCGAAAGCTTAATTATGCATGATCTTGTACATAGTGAGGCAGTGATTAAATCTTTGCAAGAATTAGGGGTGATGATTGTTATCGATGATTTTGGTACAGGTTATTCTAGCTTAAATTATTTAAAACGTTTCCCTATCGATGTTTTGAAAATTGATCGTTCATTTATTGCAGATATTACTACAGACAATGATGATGCAGCGATTGTTTCTGCTATTATTGCTATGGCGCAGAGTCTTGATATGAATATTGTTGCAGAAGGTGTGGAGACAGTGGAGCAATATGCTTTCTTAAAGGAACGAGGATGTCATGAGATTCAGGGTTATCTGATTTCTCCACCGTTGGGCGTGTCGCAAATGAATATTTTCTTACAAGAAGCGTATGCTATATCCGCGGCACTGCGTGTTGCGCAAAAAGATACTCTACCCATAGATCGCTAAGTTGTTCTTGCATGCGATTTTGAATATGTCGTGCATCAATATTGTCTGTGTCAATGACTTCTAGCGGTTGATCTGGCCAGGAACAAGCGAAAACTGCTTTTGTGCGCTTCCCTGTTTCTGGGTCAATTTGCCATTGTAAACACTGTGCGCATACTCCTTTTAACATGCATTGCATATTACTATAAACAGAGCCAAAAATACGGGGGTTTTTAGTTAGGACTTCTTTCAGTAAGGTTTTTTGTATCTCTTGTAAATGCCGTAATAAACTACTATTGCCAATAACATAGACTCTATCGACATCAGCTAGAGGAATTTCCGGATGAAGTTTATGTGGATTTAATTGACCTTTTGCATAGTGTAGCAGCGTTTTTATGACATCATGGCCGTGTACCATATAGTCCTGTGGTCGTATTGAGTTGAGTGGATTGCCTTGTTGAATTAACCAAATAATTACATCGGCATTTTTCTCTAAGCTATGTTGACAGTAAATATCTTCTCTTGTAGAAAAATAACCTAAATAAATCACGCGGCTTCCTGCTGCACGTAATGCTGAGCCATAGCTTTGTAGTAAAGCGATGCTTAATTGGTTGCCGATAATGAGCACGGTTTCACCTGAACTAGTTATTTTACAGCGCACACCGGTTGGCCCCATGAGAGAGACGGGTTCGTTAATATGCATTGTGGAACATAGTTTAGCGCTAGCGCCAGATTCAATAATAATAAACTTTAATGTTCCCTTGTTAACATCATGATCGGCGCCAATCAAGGCTAAGGGTTCCATTTGTAGCAGAGTTTGATTAACTCGCAGTGCATGGGTTTCATAGTTTTGTAAACGGTAAAATTGTCCAGGTTGAAAATGTTTACTTGCCAAGGGTGCTTGAATCGTCAGTTCGATCACGTTTTTTGTACGGCGTGTTATCGCAGTGATACGTGCTTGGAATTGATTATCTATATAACTTGCAAAGCGCCGATATTCTTGCCAGTCACCGGCATTGCCTAACTTATGGTGAAGAATATGCAGTATTTTCGGATAAGTACGCATCCCGGATGCTATTGCTTTCACGACACTACCGTGAAATACAGGATGAGTATCACCGATTAAGCTAACTCGATAATGGCCTTTTTGATAAGAAGTAAAAGGACCAAATTGGGTATCTTTGCAATGCTCCACACCATGAGCAATAACCAGTTTGCCATCTACATCCTCATAATGTTGATACTGTAATCCTAAGCGCGTAAATGTTCCGCGATGCTCGAATTCATAGGCAATATTGGGTTGTGTGCCTGTTGCAACAAAAATAGCACGAGCGGGAATGTGCACTGTTTCTACAGTAGCTTCCCATTCATCAGCATTTTTGCGAATGCGCTTATGGCAAATCAGGGTTTCTGTATACCCAAATTGATTCAATTCTGCAGCGACAGGTTCTAATGCTTCGGCATAATAAACGCCCTCTTCTAAGGCTTTTTTTAATTCCTCATGATTATTAATGTATGCCGGGGATTCTTGCATACTGCGACGATAAACAATAGTAACACCACCCCATTCATGTAGTAATTTAATGAAATTAGGCCGGCGTTGGTTAGCTTTAGCTTGTTCGCGCTCTTTACGCACCGCTCTACCATGTGCTAATGCTTCCTCAAGAATTTCTTTAGATAGCGAGTCCAATTGGCTTAATACATGGTCTTCACCATAAAAGGCGGTTAATTCAGCATAGCGCTGCAATGTTTTTTCTACTTGCGCTATATAATAAGCTTGTATTTCTGTTGCTGTATCTACGCCTGTTAGCCCACCACCAATGACAACAGCAGGGAGTCTTATTTGTAAATTAGTTAAACTGCTGGGTTTTGCTGCATTTCCTAATTGTAGCGCCATTAGAAAATCATTGGCTTGGCGCATGCCAGAAGCGAGACTACCGGGGATAGCTAATGCTTTAGGTAAGCCAGCACCGACGGCGACAGCAAGATGATCAAAGCCCATATGCCATGCATCATCAATGGTTAATGTGCCACCGAAGCGCACGCTGCCAAATACTTGAAAGTGCGGGCGACGTAGTAGACTTAAATAAATAAGCTTCAAGAAATTTTTATCCCAGCGTACGGTAATGCCATATTCTGCTACGCCGCCAAAGCCTGCCATTAATCGTTCATCGAGGGATTCTTTGAGAGTATGAAAATCATAGATAGGTTGCGATAGTAACCATTGCGGTAGGGGTTCAATTTTTAACCCATCAATACCAACGACAGCAAAACCTTCCATTAGTAAATGGTGAGCCAAGGTAAAACCTGCAGGTCCCATGCCTGCAATCAGTATTTTTAAGCCATTATATGGACTCATAACCCATTGTTTTTTACGCAATGGATTCCAGCGAGTCAATAAATCATAAATTTCTACGCCCCAGGGTAAGGATAGGATATCAGTGAGTATAGAGGTTTCTATTTGTGGAATGTTTACGGGCTCTTGCTTTTGGTAAATACAGGCTTTCATACAGTCATTGCAAATGCGATGTCCAGTAGCAGGACACATAGGATTATCAACCATGATCATAGCTAACGCTGCGAGGCTTAAGCCATCCCGTTTAAGGATATGCATTTCAGAAATTTTTTCTTCTAGTGGGCAGCCAGTTAATAAAGCATTTAATGAATTGCGTTTTAAACCTTGTGATGAATCACTTTTTTTAACTGGAAAGCCTTTTGAGCAAAAATCTCCTTCGTGATCATGACAGTAAATACAATAATTGACTTCATTTTGGATTTCGCGAGGTTGCATACGAGGATCAGTTAGCTTAAATCCATCACGTAAGCGCAAATGTTGCACGTTGGCCATGCTGCGCTTTATTTTTTCTTCATTAGTGGAGATGGTCGGAACCAAATTAGTATGGTCTGTACGTTCAGGTATATGAAAACTAACCCAGCTTTTAACATATTCTTGGCCTTCGCGTGTATTGAGTGCTTGCGTACACCATTGAATAAGTTTTGTGGTTTGTTCCGCATAGTGTTCTGGCTGCGAGAGATAGTGTTTTGCTAATAATGCTACGGCTAGTTCTTGGTCTGTAGATTGTAATGCAGCTTGTTGCAGTTGGGCATTTAGCCAATTGGTTAATTCATTAAAGGTAGGAAATTGTGTTGCTTGTGCTTGTTTTTTTTTGGCGTGCTTTAATACAAACTGTTTTTTAAATAGAGCGATAGGATTGTGGGAGAGGATTTGCGCACGTAATAAGGCAACAGGCTCGCCAATGTTAAATAAGTGGATTAGAAAATTTTCCAAAATGGGCGCGCAAGTTAGTAGTAACTCGCTTTCTTCTAAATGGCTATAGCATTGGGTTTCTACGCGATAATCTATTAATTTTTTCTGCGCAGCAGGGTTCTGTTTTTCTAAATAGGCAAGAAAAGTTTGGTCTAAGCGGGCTAACCCTTGGGCAGAAAGTAACTCCTCAAAGGTAAAGCCTGATAATGTTAAGCAAGGGGTCGGCATGGGTGTATTTGGGTAACTAGGGTCAACAGGCCCTATAGATAAATAATTATAACTTGGTGTAGCCTATTTTTCTAGGGTGATAGATTGTAGTTCTAGGATGCCGGCATAGCCGCTCTAGTAGCATCTAATGGTAGAGCCGCTTCTTCATCATCGGACATTCGTTGATACTGATGACTTGGAGCTGTTGGCGGCGCTGAAGAGCCAAATAAACCTACCGCTCTTAGTTGCTTTACTGTGCTCGGAGAAAGCGGATGATCTTCTGCGGCAAAGTAATTAATTAAATTATCTAGCGAACGTCCAGGGAGCACATCTTGCTGTCTTAAATAGGTTTCACCTAGCATAAGGGTAGTATTGACATCTGCGGCCCCGAGGGCGTTTAAAACCACATACATTTGACTAACCGTACTATTGGGAGTCAAAGAAAAAATATTGTTAGAGTTGACAATGCCACTAGACACATTTTCCATGCCTGTGCCAGATAATCCCCCAAACGTTAGGAATAAAAGTGCGCCAGGAATTTCTGTAGGGTGATGGTATAATCGTTGCATTAATCCAATGAGTGCACTGCGACAGCTTGCAGTAACGAAAGCATAATATAATGAGGATAGCAGGCCTGGCACAAAGCCAATGGCTATTTTACCTGCTTGATGAATTTTCTCTAAGGCATTGCTACCAGCCATTTTAGTGATAATTTCAACACCGCGAAATCCTGCTTCGGTGAATGTGGCAAAAAAAGGTAGGAATATAGAGGTGGCGACCGTAATATCGAAGATGGTTGCTGCCCATTCTTTTGCCAGCTCGCCATTGGTTTTGTTTTTGATGACTTCGCCTAACGTGGCAAGTGCGGTTAACTTGTCTTGTAATAATGTTTTTAGAATGGATTGCATTTTGTCTTGTAATTCTGTCCTTCTTGCTACGGGAAGATCCGGTTGCTGTAATTCGAGTAGGGTTTCATTCACTTGTTGTTGGGTTAGAAATTCATTTATTGAGGTCAAGTAGTCGGATTTAATGTGTTTTAATTTATCGAGACATTCTCGTTGGAATCTAGCGTCGGGGCTGCGCGCATCATGTATTTTCTTAGCTATGCTTCTCATACCAACAAATCCGGTAGCGAAATACAGTACGAAGTTAATGGTAGCAGGAAAAACAGCTACAGCAGCACCGAATAATAAGAATGCATTATAAGCAATGGCGGCAGCAGTAAGGGCGGTCAGTATACTCAGAAATATGGCACCGGTATTTCCAAAGAAATTTTTTGCACTTTTAAAACAAGTTGAAAATGCGTCTTTAAGGCCTACTAGTGTAGCGACAAGAAAGCCACGATTCATAATAAAATTGGCAGTTAAAGAGGCAATCGTATTTAAAATAGAATGGAACTTTTTGGCGGGCGCCATGGTTATCCACCAACTTGCATTAACATCTTCTGATTTCGTATGCGTAGCACTTAAAAAAGCATTAATAGCAGCAGGCAGGGCAGTAATCGCAGCTGGGGTAGCCTTGGCTACTTTTTTTAAAGTGGCTAAAGGGTGTCTTACCGTTTCATATACTGTATGGGCTACAGGATGCAGAACATGGTTGTAAATACCACCGGCTATCCAACG
>MGYC01000038.1:0-182162 GCA_001801575.1 Gammaproteobacteria bacterium RIFCSPHIGHO2_12_FULL_41_20 | reverse complement strand
TGCAGGAGCAGCAGCTGGAGTGGCTGGCGGTGCTACTGCAGGAGCAGCAGCTGGAGTGGCTGGCGGTGCTACTGCAGGAGCAGCAGCTGGAGTGCTTGTTGTTGTGCCATAGCTGAACGTAGCTGCCAGTAAAGGTGTAGATTCTTGCCTCCGAGTTGCCGCCATAGATCACCCCTGTTTTTTTTGATAGTTAATTTTCTCATTTAGAGCTAATTTGGAGCAGTCTGTCAAGTGTGGATAAGGGGCTATTTAACCTAGAAACGGCAGTTGGGCGCGAGTTTTAAACGTAACAGATTGATTGAGATAGGCTTTCAAAAATTTGAGCGGTCACCTGATTGGTGATCCGAAAATTTTTGAAAGCCTATCTCAATCAATCTGTTACGTTTAAAACTCGCGCCCAACTGCCGTTTCTAGGTTAAACATCAGTTTTGCCTGGACGTGAAGTAATCAATTGGAAATATTGTGGATTTTACTTTATTACCTCGCATTTGTGATGGGGTTTGACGTAGTAAATTAATCCAAACTAGGATGTATTTTCTGCGCCTGGTGTTCACCTAGTTGACTCGCTTATTAAAAAAGTATGTAATCCCTAAGAATTTATTTACTTAAAGGAGATTTTTTCATGATGAAAAAAAGCTTACTGGGAGCAACATTTTTATTAGCAGCTAACTTAGCTTGGGCTGATGCAGTGATTACGTTGCCTACTCAGGGTTTTGTGGATCCTTGTCAGAGCGCACAAGGTGCTTGGTCTGGCAGGGGAAGAGTAACCACAGAAATAATGGGTATGCCTATTGACTGTGTCTATCATGGTGAAGCGCAAGTGCCATATATTGCTGAATCTGGAGAGCTCTCTATGGACATTCAAATGACCAAAGAATCTGGGTTTTGTCCAGAGGGCAAGTCATTTTCAGTCCATGGTACCTGCAGAAATGGGAAGCTGCATTTAGAGGTGGAAGATGCAAATATTAACGGTACGGTTTCCGCAGATGGTCGATCGGCTGACCTGAGCGGTACTGTCGGGGTAGATGTATTAGGTCAATACGTTATTGCGAATATAGAAAGCATGCATTTACGAAAGAAATAATAAATTATTAAAGAGGAGATATTATGACTGTTGATGCACATCAAGAGAAATTAAGTTTTCAAACAGAGGTGAAACAATTACTTCAACTTGTTGTGCATTCTCTATATAGCAACAAAGAAATATTTTTGCGTGAATTAATTTCAAATGCGTCGGATGCGGCAGATAAGTTGCGATTTGAAGCTTTATCTGATCCGGCTTTATATGAAGCAAATCCTGATTTAGCTATTCATGTTGCGGTGGATAAAAATGCTCGAACTATTACTATTCGTGACAATGGGATTGGTATGAGTCGAGAGGAAGTCATCGATAACTTGGGAACAATAGCGAAATCAGGCACGCGGGAATTTCTTGCCAAATTAACTGGTGATAGCAAAAAGGATGCGCATTTAATTGGTCAGTTTGGTGTGGGTTTTTATTCTGCCTTTATTGTTGCGGGTAAGGTAACAGTCATTACTCGGCGTGCAGGTTTGACCGCAGAACATGGTGTGCGTTGGGAATCTTCAGGGGATGGAGAATACATCATTGCTAACATGGAAAAGGCAACGCGTGGCACGGATATTGTTCTTCACCTAAAAGAAGGGGAGGATGAGTTTCTTACAGAGTGGCGATTACGCAGTATTATCACTAAATATTCCGATCATATTAATATTCCTATTTTGATGCCTAAGCTATCTGATGCAGAGGAAGGTAAAGAGGAAAATAAAAAAGATAAAGCGGCTCAGGAATGGGAAACCGTAAATAAAGCAACAGCACTATGGACGCTCCCCAAAGCATCCATTACCCAAGAGCAGTATAAAGAGTTTTACAAACATATTTCCCATGATTTTGCTGAGCCATTGTTATGGGCGCATAATAAGGTCGAGGGAGAAAGTATCGATTACATTAGTGTTTTATTCGTTCCGGCACATGCTCCTATGGACTTATGGCATCGCGATAAACCGCACGGCTTAAAACTCTATGTGCAACGTGTTTTTATTATGGATCATGTTGAACAATTCATGCCGTATTATTTGCGTTTTATCCGCGGAATTATTGATACCAGTGTTTTGCCTTTGAATATCTCACGAGAGATTTTGCAAGATCATCCTGCTGTGGCTAAGTTACGCTCGGCGTTGACAAAGCGAGTGCTGGATTTATTGGAGAAACTAGCTAATGAGGATGCAGAGAAGTACAGCAAATTTTGGGAGCAATTTGGTAATGTACTAAAGGAAGGCCCGGCCGAAGATTTTGCGAATCGCGAAAAAATTGCTAAGCTTTTGCGTTTTTCTTCCACGCATGCAGATGTAATGCAACAAACAGTATCATTGGAAGATTATGTTAAACGTATGCGGCCAGAACAAAAGAAGATTTATTATATTACGGCTGAAACTTTTAATGCGGCAAAATCCAGTCCGCAACTTGAAATTTTTAGAAAAAATAATATTGAAGTTTTACTATTGAATGACCGTATTGATGAATGGTTGATTGGACATCTGAGTGAGTTTGCTGGGAAGTCTTTTCAGTCTGCCGCAAAGGGTGATTTAGAGCTAGATGAATTAACGGATAATAAATCTGAGAAAGAACAGCAACAAGCGCAAGATAAGAAACTTGCTGAAACTTTCGGCATATTTATTGGTAAAGTAAAAGCTCTGTTAGGTTCACAAGTGAAGGATGTGCGGCTTTCTCATCGACTCACTTTTTCACCTGCTTGTTTAGTGCGAGACGCAAGTGCTTTGGGTCCACAAATGGAGCGTTTACTGAAAGCAGCGGGGCAACCAGTAGAAGAGGCTAAACCTATTTTAGAGTTGAATCCTGAACATACCTTAGTAAAACGTTTACAGGCAGAGCACGATGAGTCACAGTTAAAAATATGGGCGCAAATTCTTCTTGATCAAGCTATTTTATCTGAAGGTGGGCAATTACAGGATCCCGCTGCTTTTGTGCAGCGCATTAACCAATTGTGGGCAGAAATGTTGAGTTAAGCATCAGTTTATACTCCTTCGCTGGTACTTAGGATGACAGGCTAATGCTCAGCCGGAACTCGCGTTTATAGGTTGGAGTAGGAATATATGTTAATTGGCGTTCCAAAAGAGCTTAAGAGTTACGAATATCGTGTTGGCTTGGTACCTAGCAGTGTAAGAGAACTTACAACACGTGGCCATACCGTATTGGTGCAGCATCATGCAGGCGAGAAAATTGGTTTTGACGACGTCACCTATGAGCGTGTCGGTGCCAAGATTATTGACACAGCGGAGGAGATTTTTCAGCAAGCTGAGCTGATAGTGAAGGTGAAAGAACCGCAGCCAGTTGAGTGTCGCATGTTGCGAGAAGGCCAAGTTATTTTTACGTACTTACATTTAGCACCAGATCCTGAACAAGCTAAATTATTACAAGAATCAAGATGTATTGCGATTGCTTATGAAACGGTGACGGGTAAGCAAGGTGGGTTACCATTATTATCACCCATGAGTGAAGTAGCTGGACGTATGTCAATTCAAGCTGGCGCAACCAGCTTGGAAATCAAACAAGGCGGCAGTGGTATTCTATTGGGCGGCGTTCCTGGCGTAGCACCAGCCAAAGTTGTCGTTCTTGGGGGCGGAGTTGTGGGCACCAATGCTGTGCGTATGGCTATGGGCATGGGTGCACATGTAGTAGTTATTGATAAATCATTAGAGCGTTTGTATCACTTGGATTTACAATTTGGTTCTAAGCTCAATACTATTTACTCTACAACGGACTCCATTGAGCAACACGTTACTACCGCAGATTTAGTAATTGGTGCTGTATTAATCCCTGGGGCTTCAGCACCTAAATTAGTAACACGTCACATTTTAAATCGGATGCGTCCAGGATCGGTAATGGTAGATGTTTCCATTGATCAAGGAGGATGTTTCGAAACTAGCCGTCCAACTACGCATGATAAACCGACTTATGTGGTGGATGGTGTGGTGCATTACTGCGTGACTAACATGCCAGGCGCAGTACCGCGTACATCTGCTGTTGCCTTGAATAACGCCACATTACCTTTTGTGTTAGCGTTAGCAAGTGAGGGGTATAAAAAAGCACTGCAACAGGATGCGCACTTGCTGGATGGTTTAAATATTTATCGCGGCAAGATTACACATAAAGCTGTGGCGGAAGCTTTACGTGAAAATTATACGCCCGCAGAAGATGTTCTGTAATTTCTAAACGAGTCAGGTGGATAAAGGGGACTTAAATTCCCTCCCCCCGTTTTGTGGGAGGGCTAGGGTGGGGGAGAGATGCTTACAGTCTTCTTTTCATCAGCTAACTATGAAGGATATATTTCGTGCTCACCTGTTTTAATACGGTATCATCAAGCAACTCAACGCCTATCACCGTCATTCAGCTAAATGACTTTGACAAATGGCTAGCAAATCAATCAATACAAATAAAGCAATGGCTCACTACCACACAATTTTGTGCTAAATCAGGGGCTTTTTGCTTGCTGCCTGACCCCAGTGGAAAGTTATCTTTAGTAATCTGCTGTATTGCTGATGCTGACGATCTTTGGGGAGTAGGGGCACTACCTTTTGCATTGCCTGAGGGTGATTACCTTCTTGATATACCCGAAATAAATTACTCACGCTTTGCCATTGCCTGGGGACTAGGCGCATACCAATTTACCCTTTACAAGAAACCATCCCGTCCTCCAGCTAACTTAGTACTGCCTGCCACTTGCCAATTAGCTGAAATAAATAATCTGGTTAGTTCTATTTATTATGTGCGTGACTGGATTAATACGCCCACTGATAATATGGGGCCTTCTGAATTCGCTGCAGAAGCGGTGAAGATAGGTAAAGAGTTCGGCGCTAAAGTCAAACAAATCGTCGGTGACGATTTGTTGCTGCAGAATTACGCGGCTATCCATGCGGTAGGTAGGGCCAGTGACGATGCGCCCAGGTTAATTGATATACGTTGGGGTGATAAGAAGCATCCGAAATTAACCCTAGTAGGGAAGGGGGTATGTTTTGATACGGGCGGCTTAGATATCAAACCATCTTCTTATATGGCGTTGATGAAGAAAGATATGGGTGGCGCTGCACACACATTAGGATTAGCACGCATGATTATGCAAGCCCAATTACCCATTCAATTGCGGGTATTGATGCCTGTTGTTGAAAATGCGATTGCTGGCAATGCTTATCGCCCTGGCGATGTTATCCGTAGCCGTAAAGGGCTGACTATTGAAATCGGCAATACGGATGCAGAAGGCCGAGTAGTGTTAGCTGATGCACTGGCTGAGGCAGTCAGTGACAAACCTGATTTACTTATCGACATTGCCACCTTAACCGGTGCAGCTCGCGTGGCCTTAGGCACTGAATTACCCGCGATGTTTGCGAATAATGACGACATAGCCAATGCAGCTATTCACCATGCACAACGACAACAAGATCCAGTATGGCGACTACCGCTGTTTAGTTTGTATCGCGATATGCTAAATAGCACTATTGCCGATATTAATAACGACTCCGCTTCCTCGTATGGCGGTGCCATTGCCGCCGCGTTGTTTTTAAAAGAGTTTGTGCCTGATGACATTCCTTGGCTCCATTTTGATTTAATGGCCTGGAATCTCAAAGCCCGGCCAGGGCGCCCACAAGGAGGCGAAGCCATGGGACTGCGGGCATTGTTTAGTTACTTAAAGGCATGGGCTATACGGTAAGTAAATCCAAGAATGTTTTTACCAAACCATTACAGACTCTTACTCCTAGCTCGGGAGTTCCCGCTGAATAAAGTATGACAAGCGCATGGATAGCTATAAAAGCACAAATAAAGCGCAGGAGGCTGGAAGCCGACGAGCCATTGTGCTTTTATAGCTATCCATGCGCTTGTCATACTTTATTCAGCGGGAACTCCTTACTTCCAGCTCATTACCACCTTACCGCATTGCCCGGTGCGCATAATTTCGAAGGCTTTCTTATATTCATCGATAGTAAAATGGTGGGTAATGACTGGCTCGACCTTTAAGCCACTTTGCAGCATGCAAATCATTTTATACCAGGTATCGAACATTTCACGACCGTAAATGCCTTTTAATGTTAACCCTTTCATGATGACCATGCTCCAATCAATGGTGGTATCGCGTGGCAGAAAGCCTAATAAAGCTACTTTCCCAGCATGATTCATATGCGCGATCATATCTTGAAAGGCAGTGCTATTCCCTGACATTTCCAGTCCTACATCAAACCCTTCAGTCATACCTAATTGTGACATGGCTGCTTGTAAAGTGTTTTTCGTGGGGTTAATAGCGAGTGATACCCCTATGCTTTTTGCTAAGGCTAATCGGTATTCATTGGTATCTGTGATGACAACATATCGAGCGCCGACATGCCGAGCAATGGCCGCAGCCATTATGCCGACAGGGCCTGCTCCCGTGATCAATACATCTTCACCTACCATATCAAATGACAGGGCTGTATGTGTAGCATTGCCGAGGGGGTCAAGAATGGCGGCTTGTTGATCGCTGAGTGCAGGGGGGAGAGGATAGGCATTAGCGGCAGGAAGGGCTAAATATTCAGCAAAGCAACCGGGGCGGGTGACACCAGCACTAGCATTTTTTCGACATAAGTGCGAACGTCCTGCGCGGCAATTTCGGCAATGACCGCAGGCAATGTGTCCTTCGCCTGATACACGGTCGCCAATAGTAAAGCCTTTTACTTCTTTGCCTTTATCAACAACTTCACCAACAAATTCATGGCCAATCACTAATGGAATGGGAATGGTTTGTTGCGCCCAGGCATCCCAATTGTAAATGTGGATATCTGTACCGCAAATCGCTGTTTGTTTGATTTTAATCAATACATCATTAGGGCCTAAAGTCGGTACGGGAACATCCTCTAGCCAGATACCTGGTTCGGGATTGCGTTTAACCAAAGCTTTCATGGAGAGATCCTTAGTTCTTTTTTAACTTTAGAAAAGGCTGATAATGCCTTGTCTAAATGTTGTTTTTCATGTGCGGCAGACATTTGTACACGAATTCTCGCTTGCCCTTGTGGAACCACGGGGTAAGAGAAACCGATCACATAAATCCCTTCCTTTAATAGGGCATCTGCCATGGCGGTGGCTAATTTAGCATCCCCTAGCATTACTGGGATAATAGGATGCTCACCAGGAATTAATGTAAAACCAAGTTGTTCCATGCCGCGGCGAAAATAAGTACTGTTTTCGTGTAGTTTTTTAATAAGTGCCGAGTTGGACTCTAGCAGGTCAATGACCTTGATGGAAGTCGCTGCAATTACCGGAGCTAGAGTATTAGAAAATAAGTAGGGACGTGAACGCTGGCGTAGCCAATTAATGATTTCTTTTTTTCCGCTTGTATAGCCGCCAGAGGCGCCACCCAAAGCTTTGCCAAGTGTACCCGTTAAAAGGTCAATGCGATCCATGACTTGGTGATATTCAGGCGTGCCTTTACCATGCGCTCCCATAAAACCAACGGCATGTGAATCATCGACCATTACCATGGCATGATATTTATCCGCAAGATCACAAATTGCAGGTAGGTTGGCAATAATGCCATCCATAGAAAACACCCCATCTGTAGCAATTAAACGCATACGGCAGTGTTGCGCTTCTTGTAATTGCCGTTTAAGATCAGCCATATCATTATTGTTATAACGAAACCGTTTTGCTTTACAAAGCCGGATCCCATCAATAATACTGGCATGATTGAGGGCGTCGCTAATGATGGCGTCTTCTGGGCCAAGTAATGTTTCGAATAAACCACCGTTAGCATCAAAGCAGGAAGAGTACAGAATAGTGTCTTCCATGGATAAAAACTGGCTAAGACGTTTTTCTAGCGCCTTATGAATGGATTGTGTGCCACAAATAAAGCGTACCGAAGATAGCCCAAAACCGTAATGCGCTAAGGCACATCTTGCTTCGGCAATTAACTCAGGATGATTTGCTAAGCCTAAGTAATTATTAGCGCAAAGATTGATTACTTCTGTGCTGTTGCTGAGACGAATGACGGCTTGTTGTGGCGAAGTGATGACTCGCTCTGCTTTATACAAGCCAGTTTCTTTGAGTTTTTGGATCTCATTAGCGAGATGATTAAGAAAATCGGCTTTTTTAAACATGAGGGCATTCCTTGTTTATTTTACTTGCTAGGTGGAGCTGGCTTGTTCCTTCTGGCTAACTCATCATTGCACATTAGAAAAAGTTGCCTGAGTGCTTGGCTAAGTCTTATAGTGGATGGCATTTCTACATATAAAAGAAAAATAAAAACGGCTATTCTAAAATAGTCATCCTGGGGAATGGTTGCTTGAGAAAGAGCCTTGTGGATTGCTTTTAATCGGGTGGTATGCGCGCGCGATGCTTGTGGCATCAGTTGCGCAAGTGCGGCTACTAATTCCTGTTTAAAATCCGTAGTTTGCATGGCACTCTCTATAGTATTTCTTTAATTATTATAGCACTTGGATAAACATATTATGGAACAGCAAGCTATTTCTCCTCATCTACGTTGGGCATGCCGGCGCGGCATGCTAGAGTTAGATATAGTATTAACACATTTTTTGGAAAATGGTTACTGTCAATTATTACCCGAAGAACAAGAGCTATTTGCTCTGCTATTAACCAGCCAGGATCAAGACTTGTTTCGTTGGATATTTAGTAATGAAACCCAGCCTACAGAAAAATTTCAAGCTATTATAGAGAAAATACGTTTTTATGCATTATCAAGATTTTCATCTTAAACCATCGCGACAGTTTATTATTCTGATCATTGCATTTTCATTAGGAGGTGTGGGTGCCTGTTTATCATTACCGATGGGAATTAAATGGCTGTTTGCATTTACCAGTTGCATTTATGGGGCGTGGTTACTATGGCGATTTGGGTTGCTTAAAAGCCGATACGCTATAGTATATCTGCGTTGTTATGTGGATGGCGGTTGGAAAATACGCCAATCCCAACAAATGCTACAGGATGCCGTATTATTGGGAGATAGTGTGGTGACGACGTGGGTAAGTGTATTGCGATTTTTAGTGGATGGTCACTGCACAGTGTCGTGTGTGGTATTTCATGATGCACTGGGTAAACATACGTATCGTCAATTAACAGTGCAAGCGCGGTTCTGTGCATAGGAATTCCTGATAAACAGGGTATTTAGTAGTTTTTTCCAGGGAAATACGTTACTATCAAGCACCTTGCAAGGTTTATCTATATATCATGCATAACATTCGAAACTTTTCTATTATTGCTCATATCGATCATGGAAAGTCAACTTTGGCTGATCGTTTAATTCAGCTCTGTGGCGGTTTAAGTGAGCGTGAAATGCAAGCGCAGGTGCTAGACTCGATGGATTTGGAGCGAGAGCGCGGCATTACTATTAAAGCCCATAGTGTGACCTTGCATTATACTGCGCAGGATGGCGTTACCTACCAGTTGAATTTTATTGACACACCTGGTCACGTAGATTTTTCTTATGAGGTATCTCGATCTTTAGCAGCCTGCGAGGGCGCTTTATTAGTGGTTGATGCCGCCCAAGGTGTGGAAGCGCAAACGGTTGCCGTTTGTTATACAGCTATAGAGCAAGGGTTAGAGGTGCTACCTGTATTGAATAAGATAGATTTACCACAAGCAGATCCTTCGCGAGTTATTCAAGAAATTGAGGAAATTATTGGCTTACCCGCCAAAGATGCGTTAGGAGTTAGTGCTAAACAAGGGATAGGCATTGATGTATTATTAGAAAAAATTATTGCTGATATTCCAGCGCCAGAAGGTGATCCCCAAGCACCGTTGCAAGCGCTAATTATTGATTCTTGGTTTGATAGTTATTTGGGTGTGGTATCACTAGTGCGGGTAAAAAATGGGGCGTTACGTGTAGGCGACGTGATGCGTGTGATGTCAACTGGCAAAAATCATGAAATAACGGGAATGGGTATTTTCACACCTAAACGCCTCGCTAAAGAGCGACTTAGTGCTGGCGAGGTAGGATATGTTGTAGCAGGTATTAAAGATATTAATGGTGCCCCAGTCGGCGACACATTAACACATGCTTATAAGCCAGCGGCTGAGGTTTTGCCTGGATTTAAAAAGGTAAAACCACAGGTCTATGCGGGATTATACCCTATTCATTCTGAAGAATTTCCAGCTTTCCGTGAAGCCTTAGGTAAACTGCGGTTAAATGATGCGGCTTTATTTTATGAGCCAGAATCGTCAGATGCGCTGGGGTTTGGATTTCGCTGTGGCTTTTTAGGCATGTTGCATATGGAAATCGTGCAAGAGCGTTTAGAGCGCGAGTATAACCTGGATTTGATTACCACCGCGCCAACAGTGATTTATGAAGTGGTTAAAACGAGTGAGGAGGTAGTTTATATTGATAGCCCTGCTAAATTACCTATTATTAACCACATTGCCGATATTCGCGAACCTATTGCGCGCGCACATATTTTAGTGCCGCAGAGCTATTTGGGGAACGTTATTAACTTATGCGTAGAGCGACGTGGTTCACAAAAAAATATGATGTTTCATGGTAGCCAAGTAGCTTTGACGTATGAATTGCCGATGAGTGAAATTGTTTTGGATTTTTTTGATCGATTAAAATCGGTAAGTCGTGGCTATGCTTCACTTGACTATAATTTCTCGCATTTCCAATCCTCGCCACTAGTTAAATTAGATTTATTAATTAATGGTGACAGGGTGGATGCATTAGCTTCAATTGTACATAAAGATCAAGCCCATAGCCGTGGTAAACAGTTAACTGAAAAAATGCAAGAATTAATACCGCGGCAAATGTTTGATATTGCTATTCAAGCAGCTATCGGTGCTCATATCATAGCGCGACATACGGTGAAAGCACTAAGAAAAAATGTGACAGCAAAATGTTATGGCGGTGACGTAACGCGTAAAAGAAAGTTATTGGAGAAACAGAAAGAAGGAAAGAAACGTATGAAACAAGTAGGTAATGTGGAAATTCCACAAGAGGCATTTTTAGCGATATTAAAAATTGAGAAAAAATAAAAGGGGTGCGACCTGTGATTAATGTCACGCATAAGGTCAATGGATTAAACTTATAAAGAGGTTTTTTTATGCATTTTAATTTTGAACTTATTTTATTTTATGCGGTGCTGATAACAGGGCTGATATCTTTATTGGACATGCTTTTTCTAGCGCCGAAACGTAAACAATTGCATGCAGAGCTAACTAAACGCTCTGTAGCTGTGTCGGAGGTAAAGCTACCTATTATTATTGATTATGCTCGCTCGTTTTTTCCGGTTTTATTATTGGTTTTCCTATTGCGTTCTTTTATTGTTGAGCCGTTTCGGATTCCATCGGGTTCCCTTGAGCCATCCCTATTAACCGGTGACTTCATTTTAGTGAACAAATTTCATTATGGAGTGCGCTTACCGGTGGTGCACAAAGAGATTTACCCGATGGAAAAGCCGCAGCGCGGTGATATTGCTATTTTTCGTTGGCCGCCCAATCCATCTATAGATTTTATTAAAAGGGTGATAGGGTTACCTGGCGATCATATCAGCTATATTAACAAAGAGTTATATGTGAATGAGAATGTGGTACATCAGGAATTTTTAAAGGAAACAAAAAATTATGTTCAAGATGGGGCTGATATTCCAGTAGTAGAGAAAGAAGAGAATTTATTAGGAGTTAAGCATAAAATTTATCAAGACCCCAATAAGCAAGCGACAGATTTTCACGATATTATTGTTCCTAAAGGAATGTATTTTGTGATGGGCGATAATCGCGATGATAGTGCGGATAGCCGATTTTGGGGCTTTGTGCCAGAAAGAAATTTAGTAGGAAAGGCAATTCTAGTTTGGATGAGTTGGGACTCTATTGCGCATAAGATACGTTGGCATAGAATAATAAAAGGTGTGAAATAACAATATGAATGATGAGTTGTCACAAAAGTTAAAATATCAATTTCAGAACCCTATGTTGTTGCAGATTGCTTTAACGCATCGTAGTAAGGGTAGTGATCACAACGAGCGATTAGAGTTTTTAGGGGATGCAGTAGTTAACTTTATTATTGCTGATGCTTTATATCAACAGTTCCCGCAGGCAACAGAAGGCGAATTAAGTCGTTGGCGTGCGACGTTAGTTAATCGAGATACGTTAGGGGAGTTAGCACGCCAGTTTGACTTGGGCCAGTACTTGCGTTTAGGCGTTGGAGAGCAAAAAAGCGGAGGTAGTGAACGCCATTCTATCCTTTCTTGTACCATGGAAGCCATTATTGGCGCTATTTATTTGGATGGGGGGTTTACCGCCATTCAAGCATGTCTTATGGATTGGTATGAGGTCCTATTAAAATCATTATCCAGTGCAGCAAGTCATAAGGATCCTAAAACCATGTTGCAAGAGTATTTGCAGAGTCGCCGTATGCCCTTGCCTATTTATCGAATCGATAAGGTTGTAGGTGAAGCGCATCAACAGCTTTTTACTGTGACTTGTCATATTGCTGACACGGATATGGAAGCGTTAGGTACAGGAACGAGTCGACGTCGTGCTGAGCAAGATGCTGCACAATGTATGCTAAGGTTATTAAATAATGAGTGAAACATCGCGCAGTGGTTATATTGCTATTCTCGGACGTCCTAATGTAGGAAAATCCACTTTATTGAATGGTTTGTTGGGAAAGAAAATCAGTATTACTTCACCTAAGCCACAGACTACTCGTTGCCAAGTATTAGGTATAAAAACGCAAGATAACGTTCAAGCTGTATATATTGATACACCCGGATTACATAAAGAAGAAAAGCGTGCGATTAATCGTTATATGAATAAATTAGCGGGTACTTTTATTCATGATGCTGATATAATTTTATTTGTCATAGAAGCATTACGTTGGACTGAAGAAGATGAGAGGGTGTTAGGGCGGCTAAAAACCGTGACAAAGCCAGTATTTTTGTTAATTAATAAAGTAGATAAGGTTGCTGACAAGACTGCATTATTACCATTTATTGATGTACTAAAAACCAAATTTTCTTTTACACAGATTATTCCTATTTCAGCTATGCAAGGTAGCAATCTTGTTGCGCTTGAGAAACAAATTATGGCTGCTTTACCTGAGGGTGTGCATTTTTATCCTGAGGGAGAAATAACTGATAAAAGTGTGCGGTTTCGTATAGCGGAAATTATCCGTGAAAAATTAATTTATGCCACAGAACAAGAAGTTCCTTATAGTAGTACGGTGACTATAGAAAGTTTTCAGCCAGGAGAAAAACAGACAGAAATTAGCGCGGTGATTTGGGTGGAGCGTTCAGGACAAAAAATTATTATTGTTGGTCATAAGGGCGAGCGCTTAAAGCAAATTGGTATTCGTGCGCGTAAAGAAATTGAATCTTTGTTAGGGCAAAAAATTTATCTACGGTTGTGGGTGAAAGTGAAAGAACGTTGGACGGATGATGATAAAGCGCTTAAAACATTAGGATATGAATAAACTTCTTTCCAAACCTCGGCCAAAGGCCAATCTCTTTGAAAAAATTCTCTCGAAATCCTCATTTACTCTATGTAAACTGCGGTTTCTCATTCATTTTTTCTTCGACTTTGTCGCTTTGGTCGAAGTTTGGAAAGAAGTCTAATGAGCACCCGTGTTCAGTTACAGCCAGCCTTTGTATTGCATCGTCGCAAGTATAGAGAGACTAGTTTATTAGTTGAGCTTTTCACCGTTGATTATGGGCGTGTGACTGCGGTGGCACGCGGTGTGCGTTGTGCGCGGACACGAACTCCCTTAGAATTATTCACCCCATTTTTATTATCCTGGCAGGGAAGAGGGGAGTTAGTTACTTTAACGCAGATAGAAGTAGAGGGGGCGATTGGTTTGCTGCGAGGAGATGGTTTATTAGCGGGTTTTTATTTGAATGAGTTATTGGTGCGTCTTTTACAAAAATCTGATCCCCATTCTCAATTATATGTTTTATACCATGATACCTTACGCAAATTACAAGCTTCCTCACTAGAGCAACGTGTATTGCGCTTGTTTGAGAAGCGGCTATTACAAGAGCTCGGCTATGGCGTGTTATCTCAGTTAACGCGTGTTCACCAGGAATTTTTACCTAATAAATATTATCGATTTGTATCTGAGCAAGGATTTATTTTGTGTGAGCCGGATAGTTTAAGTGAACCCATTTTTTCTGGAAAAAGCTTGCTAGCATTTGCATTAGAAACGTGGCACGACGATTGTACCTTGCGAGATGCAAAACGTTTAGTGCGGATAATGTTGGAGCCACTTCTCGGTGGGCGGCCTTTATATAGTCGCCAGTTGTTTATACGTTAAAATTCTTAGGGATTCTCGCGTAAATTTCCCAATAATTTCCGGGCTCCTTCATTAAAACTAGATTCGGCAGTTGAAATGGATTTAACCAGTAATCCTATACAAAATAAATCGATACTATTATAGTAAGCCTTTAACCTAGAAACGGCAGTTGGGCGCGAGTTTTAAATGTAACACCTTGACTGACCTAGATCTTTCAAAAATTTGAGCGGTCACCTGATTGGTGATCCGAAAATTTTTGAAAGATCTAGGTCAGTCAAGGTGTTACGTTTAAAATCGTGAATCAACTGCCGTTTCTAGGTTTAATAGTACACTCTATGTTCAGGTACATTATATGCATCTTTTCCCATTGTTAGGAGTAAACATTGATCACGTGGCGACCTTGCGCCAAGCACGCCATACTCGATATCCAGATCCAGTCGAAGCAGTTTTTGCAGCAGAAAATGGTGGGGCAGACGGTATAACGGTACATTTACGTGAAGATAGACGGCATATCCAAGAGCGCGATATCGAGCTGATTCAACAGGTGCTATTAACTCGGCTTAATTTAGAGATGGCAGTGACTGCTGAGATGTTGGTTTATGCTGAAAAAATACGCCCTGTGCATTGTTGTTTTGTACCAGAACGACGTGCGGAATTAACAACTGAAGGCGGGCTAGACGTCTTAGGCCAAGAAAAAAAAATAAAAGCCGCCTGCCATCAGTTAACTGAGGCCGGTATTGATGTGTCCTTGTTCATCGATCCTGATGTAAAGCAAGTGGAAGCGGCGGCGCGTTGTGGTGCGCCTACAATAGAAATTCATACAGGTGGTTATGCGGATGCACAAAACAGTAAGCATCAACAACAAGAATTGCAGCGCATTATTCAAGCTGCGGAGTTAGCGCAGCGCTTAGGACTGGTGGTAAATGCGGGTCATGGGTTACATTATCAAAATGTACAAGCTATCGCATGTATCCCGCAAATTAATGAATTAAATATTGGCCATGGGATTGTAGCAAAAGCGATATTTGTTGGCTTAGAACATGCCGTTCGTGAAATGAAACGTTTAATGCAAGAGGCTAGAGGGTAGACTTCTATGATACGAACCCGATTTTCCCCCAGCCCTACCGGCCTATTACATATAGGCAATGCCCGTGCAGCCTTATACAGTGCTCTATATGCACGCTTACACCGGGGGGTATTTGTTTTACGTATAGAAGATACCGATGCAACTCGTTCGGCAGAGCAGCATGTGGAAACACTCCAACAAGATTTACATTGGTTGGGGATTGCTTGGCAAGAGGGACCTGGTGTGGATGGTCAGTACGGTCCGTATTGGCAATCACAGCGCTTGAGTATTTATACGCATTATTATCAGCAGCTGCTAGATAAACAATTAGTTTATCCTTGTTTTTGTACAGAAGAAGAATTAGCACTAGCAAGAAAAGTTCAATTGTCTCGTGGACAAGCACCCCGTTATCCCGGCACTTGCTGTCATTTATCGAGTGAGGAGGTGGGGCATCGTCAGGCGCGAGGATTAAAACCCACTTTGCGTTTTCGAGTTCCTGAGAATGCCGTTATTGAGTTTGTGGATTTGGTAAAAGGTCCTCAGCGGTTTAGTAGTAATGATATTGGGGATTTTATTGTACGCCGTGCAGATGGAACCTCACCCTTTCTGTTTTGTAATGCCATTGATGATGCATTGATGCGAATAACCCATGTGCTGCGCGGAGATGATCACTTAACCAATACGCCAAGACAGATATTGATTTTGCAAGCATTAAACCTTCCCTTATCCCAATATGGGCACTTATCGTTAATTACCGGGGATGACGGCACTCCCTTGTCGAAGCGGCATGGTAGTTTTAGTGTGCAAGACTTACAGCGGCGTGGTTTTTTGCCGCAGGCGGTAATCAATTACTTGGCTAGACTAGGCCATACCTGTGAGGTACAGCAGCTATTAAATTTTGATGAATTAGCCATGCATTTTAACCTGGAAAAGCTAAGCCGGTCTCCCGCGCATTTTGATCACAATCAAATAATGTATTGGCAGAAAATATCCGTGCAATTACTTGATAAAAATAGATTTTTGAATTGGCTTGGTGAGGATATTAAAAAGCAAATTCCAGAGAATATGCAAAATGTATTTGTGAGTGCAACACAGCCTAATATTGCCTTTCCTCATGATGCTGCAATGTGGTCAGCGATTTTTTTTAGTGATTGCTTGAAATTAGAGGAATTAGATCATGAGGCTTTAACTTGGCTGTGTGATGCGAAAGAGCAGTTTTTTATAATAGCAGAGCAAGCCTTAGAAAATTATGGCACAGATTTTTCGCGTATTCTGGTAGAAATGAAACAGGCACTAGGTATATCAGGCAAGCGTTTGTTTATGCCATTACGTATTGCTTTAACTGGAAAAGTTCATGGGCCTGAATTAGCTTTAATTGCCCAGCTATTAGGGGTAAAAAAAATGCAGCAACGGCTTGGTCAAGCTTTGCAATTTATTAGACTTCTTTCCAAGCCTTGACCAAAGCGACAGGGGCAAGGGCGAATCGTTAGGAGCAAGCTATACATGCTGAAGATTTACAATAGTCTTACCCAACAAAAGGAAGTTTTTCAACCGATAACTCCGGGGCAGGTGAATATGTATATTTGTGGGGTTACCGTCTATGATTATTGTCATCTTGGGCATGCGCGTTGTTATATAGCTTTTGATGTGGTTGTGCGTTATTTACGTGCTTGTGGCTATAAAGTTACGTATGTGCGTAATATCACCGACATTGATGATAAAATCATTAAGCGAGCGAATGACACTCATGAAGAAATAACTGTGCTTACGCAGCGTTATATTCAGGCTATGCAAGAAGATTTTCATGCTTTAGGTTTATTGATACCGGACTATGAGCCGCGTGCTACGGATTATATTGCGGTAATGCAAATATTAATCGAAAAGTTATTGGCAAATGGTTATGCCTACATTGCGAGCAATGGTGATGTATATTACGAGGTAAGAAGATTTTCCAGGTATGGTTGTTTATCGCATCGAGATATTGACAAGTTAGAAAGTGGTGCGCGGGTAGAGATTGCAGATGCAAAACGCGATCCATTGGATTTTGTCCTATGGAAATTAGCTAAACCGCATGAGCCGGCGTGGGATTCTCCCTGGGGGATGGGTCGCCCTGGTTGGCATTTAGAATGTTCGGCTATGTCTATGCAATTGTTAGGCGAGTGCTTTGACATTCATGGCGGAGGGAAAGATTTGGTTTTCCCGCATCATGAAAATGAACTGGCGCAATCGGAGGGTGCAACCCAAGCAACTTTTGTGAAAACCTGGATGCATGCAGGGCATTTGCAAATTGCGAAAGAAAAAATGTCGAAGTCCTTAGGGAACTTTTTTACTATTCGGGATGTGTTAGCACAGTATGCTCCCGAAGTGGTGCGCTATTTTTTTATATCCAGTCATTATCGTAGTCCTTTGCAATACTCTGCTGAATTACTGCAACAAGCGAAGAATTCACTAGAACGTTTGTATACAGCATTACGATTTTTGCCGGCTGCTGATATAGAAGTTAATACCGCTATTGAAATAAAATTCTACGCAGCCATGGATGATGATTTTAATACACCGCTAGCCTTATCTGTGTTATTTGAATTAGCACATGAGATACAACGGCTGCGCGAAAAGAAGCTAGCGACTGCCGCGCAATGTGGGGCTTTATTAAGAAAGCTGGGTGGCATTTTAGGAATTCTACAAACAAACCCGGAAGAGTTCTTTCGGTCTGCAGTAGCCAATGTAGATATTGGCAAGATTGAAAATTTAATCGCGGCGCGGCAATTGGCGCGGCAACAAAAAAATTGGGCCGAGGCGGATCGTATTCGTTCTGAATTATTAGCCATGTCGGTGGAATTAGAGGACACTGCGCAAGGCACCATGTGGAAGTATGTATAATTACAGGAAAAGCTGGCATTGCGAGGAGTATTTTTTACGATGAAGCAATAACGATTTTTCCTGGCATAGAAGGGGGGTAATTTTATGAGATTATATGCAATAGGTATTTATGAATATACCCAAGAAGATTCTCCTCAGTTTCAACTCAAGAAAAAAGCGCCACCTAACAAAGGAGGGTTTAGTGGATTATTTAGTACCGATCCATTGGAAAATTTAGAGAAACATACATTAAAAGCGCTTCCTCCTGAACAAGATGTGACTTTCCGCGCTACATATAAGGATGAATATCATTACGTAAAGCGCTATCCAGCAGAAGGCATCGTTATTGCTATTGTTAGTAGAAACAAGTTAGAGCCGTTGGAGCTAGCTTATTTATTTTCTAATATTCATACGATTTATTCTAAACCTAATCTTGCAGTGACATTGGATGCTATTATTCTTAATCCACTTAACTATATTGCAAGAGATATCGTTACTGCGCAACTTAAGCAGAAAGTACAAGAAATAAAAGAAATCATGTTGGAGAACTTAGAGAAATTACTTGATCGTGGCGAGAGAATAGAATTGCTAGTAAGAAAAACGGATTACTTGGCGAATGGAGCAACGAGTTTTAAGAGAGAAGCCAAGAAGTTGAATGGGTGTTGTCACTGGTAGATTAGGATTGTTGCAGACTGTTTTCCTGATTTCCAACATATCACGGCTGGCCCGCGGCCACATTGGGCACCCTCACCCGCCACGCAAACAACGCGTGTCGACCTTTCCCACTCGCAAAAAACGCTCCGGGAGAGGTGATCAAGGGTGGAAATAGTAGTTACGCAAAAACTCTAGGTTTAATGTTTACTTAATAATTTATTCTCTATAATGAGTGCTTATTTCCATATTATCTAAAGGTTAGCCTATGCAAAGACAATCTGTAGATTCTCAGCCAACAGCATCGACTAGCACAATGGATGAGTCAAGTCATTGGTTAATAAAAGAACTTCTTCTCCTTAGGCAAAATATAAGTAGTGCTAAAAACCGCGCAAAACTTGTGTTTGTAAGTGTAGAAAAAGAATTAGATGGTTTTGTGAAATTCTTAGAAAATGTTATTGGCCATATTAATACGCTTACCGAAAAATCAGCATCAGAAGAAGATACAGATCTAAAAGATTTTGCGGTTTACTTGCAGGAGAGTGTTAAAAGATTGCAAGCTTTAATGGCAGAAGCAAATAAAACAGGTGGTTCAACCAAAGATATTGTACATAAGCTAAATAGTTTTATTGTCAGTATTCCTGATTTTCTCGAGGCTATTCAGCGGCTAGATCTTGGCAGTTATACGCAGGGAATGCCTAAAACATTTGAGGAAATGCATCAGGCAGTTGCGAAGAAAATATCGAGTTTAATTGAGCAAATAGCTCCTAGGCTTTTGCAAATAGTAGTGGATCATGCTGAAACAGTCATGTCGGATGATAGTAATAGAATGCAACTGTTTTCTCAATTAGACCCTTTCGTGCGTACAGTAGATTTAGCATTTCTAGGTATGATTGTGTCTGAGTTATCAGAGGTAGTCATATTATTAGATCAACTAGAAATTGAATACTCACTGAAAGAAGGGTCTTTGCTGGAAAGTGTTTCATTGCAGATTCCTTTTAAACATACAGAGGCCGGCTTAATGACATTAAAGGGACTGTGTGAAAGAGTGGGTCGTGGTTATGAAATGAGAATGCGGAGTGAAGGTTACCTAGCGGTTGCTTGTGTAGAAACATTTCCTTATGCGGCAGCTAAATTGCGCAGTAGAGAGGCGCAATTAAAAAAGCTGGAGCAAGATGAGCAACGTTATAAAGAACGCCAAAGGGAATGGTGTGAGCGTACACGGCTGGACAATCTGGAGATGGTAAAAGCACAGCTTGTGCGTTATCAAGCAGAAAAATCTAACCGAAAAGAGAAGATAAATATCCTTACGATTTTAACAGGCGAGCTTGAGCGTGATGGAGGAGATATCGCCAAACTCTTAGATGAGTTGTTGTGTGATAAAAGCAGTAGCAAAAAGCTTATAGAAAATAGCGAGCATCTCAGAAGCTTGATTAATGATATAAGAGAAAATCTTTCTACATTACAACGGCGGATTAAACATGCAGATAAAAAAAGGCAATTACTGCGCGATAGATTACAGGGTAAAATACAATCCATTAAAGATCAAATAGTGCAACACAAAATTCCGATAGAGAATCGTGATTCTCGTATTGACACGAATAAAATTATGTATGCGCTAATGACGCAAGCTAATAAATCTATGCGTATTATTGAAGAACTCATGTCAGGTTCGGCACATTCATCATCTGTTTCTATAGTAGATGAGCTGCAAGAATATTTATCTGCACTTGAAACTGAGCTTAGTAAAGCTATCGATACGCAAATATTTTTGAGGTATTTTTCAACAGCTACGGGTAGTACTGCAGCTAGTCCTTCATCTGGGAGTGCTGGGCCTGTGTTAGTAACGACAATTGCAGAGCCTAGTTCATGGATAGAAGATCTAGGGAATACCTTTAAACTTGCTAAAGAGTTTCTCGCACGGCTAAAAATCTTGCAGAAAGAGTATGAAAAATGCAGACAGAAAGCACGAGTTAGAATGTCTGATGAAACACCAGAGAGTAATATTCTTGCATTAATAAATTTAGTAGATCAGTGTACAGATAATCTAGCTCAATTGGCGAAAGCGATTAAATTACTTTTATCTAATCCAATTATATCAGGAGCTGCACCGGATATAACAAGGCGATTAAAATCCACAGTGGAAGCATTGACGGTTTTAGCGAATCGAGTAGTGACGGAATTACCAGTGGTGCAACATTTACAACGGCACGCAGGGGAGCTGGCCAGTGGTTTAGGTGGTGCTGATAGGGCGAGTTATGTTATGCAAAAACTCCAGGAATTTTATCAGTATGCTTCTGAAAGATTTTCTTTAGATCCCATAGATCGTAATATAGTGGATATATCACTTGGTTTTCTTGCGCAAGTAAACCGGGATGCAATGCAAGAGTTAAATGAAGATAAGATTGCTAAATCAAAATTAATATCCTTTGTGGTTCGCCACATTTTTCAGCTGGCTACAATTTTGTTAAATGTGACGCAGGTAAAAGACCTGTTGGTAACAGCGGCAAGAGAAGAAACATTGGCAACGCTACAGAAGGTGAATTTACTTTTCAGGGATATTTACTTACTCGCAGATAAGCTTGAGACAGAGTTTTTTTTACGAGAGGGGTATATTACTAGGTTAAGTTTGCATGGCGTTTCTTTGCACTCTTTATTGGAGAGGTTTCATCAAGCAATCGAGGATAGCGGTTATGAATTTAATCCTGATGAACGCTTTCCATACTTACGCGCAATACAGGCGCAGCGAGACAGGATATTAGCAGATGATTTGTTGGTGACACCTACTGATGAGCGTGTTTCCCAATCCAAGGTGGATGAAAAAAATAGGGCAGTTGCAGTAGAGTTTTTGCAGAGACGTATAAAAGAAACTGATGCAGTTTTACGTAGGCAAGAACAGCAAGCAGCTACTGTTTCTGACATGGTAGCGCAACCATTACAAGAAACATCAGTAGCTGGTGCTGGTGTTGCAGATATGAATGAAACAGAGGAACGCACCTCTTTGTTAGCGAGTAGTCAACACTCTATTAATGCAGACGAGCAAAAGGATCATGTTATTTCTAAAGATTCTATCCTTGCTTTGATTGATGAGCGTTTAGCACAATTAAAGAAAGAACGTGCTGACCGAGTTATCATGCATAGATTAAATCTAGAAAATACTATTTTTGGTTTAACACAATTGCGCGATGCTTATCGAAAGTCAGGTTATACAATACGTGACGCTTTAGATGAAGTAAAGAAAAGAGATGTTAGCGCTTACCATGCGATTGATTCTCATGAGACACAGTTAATCGCTGAATTAAAGAAATTGGATGAATTAATCTTGCCAGAACGCAGAGGAAGGAAACTGATAGATTTTACTCCTGCACGTTTGGCTGCTACCATTTCGGAGACGGGGTTGCAAAGTATTAATGCGCGTATCGAGGAGTTGAATGCAGAAATAGATTCAAGTTGCTTGCCTAACAAGGTAAAAAGGACCAAGCTACATTTGCTAAGTGTTTTTAGGGATAATATAACAAAAATGCCATTTAATCATGCTGTAGGATGTACTAAACAAAGTAATCCGCAAACTTACTATCGCCTTTTTGCAGGCAGAACAGGCAGGGTAATGCGTGCAGTGGAAGCGGATTGTTTACAAGTAAGGGCATAAAATAACCGGCGACCTGCTATACTTTATTAATAACTCATTTATGTACAGGATAAGTTATTAAAAAGGATAGCAATCTTATGAACAGTTTTCTAAGCGTAAGATGTATGTTATTTACCCCAGGGAATCGGCCTGAGCGCTTTGAAAAAGCCAAGGAGATAGGGGCTGATGGGGTGGTTATTGACTTGGAAGATGCTATTTCTTTTCCAGAAAAAGATAAAGCACGTGATATAGTTGTTAACTATTTTAAACAATCTGTACCAATTAAAAATTTTATTCGCGCTATACGTATCAACAGCATTAAAACCTCAGCGGGATTAAAGGATATTTCTGCGTTACTAGATAACAATATTACACCTGATGTTATCATTATCCCTAAGACAGAGTATCCTGCTGAGATTATTATTTTAGATACCCTATTAAAACCGAAAAAAATCCCTTATGTTGCGCTTATTGAAACCGCTATAGGATTACATCATGCTGATGATATTGCGACTTGTAGTCCGCAGTTACAGGCAATTTGTTTTGGCGGAGGTGATCTTGCTGCGGATTTAGGCGCGACACTTACTTGGGAGCCAATGTTAGTAGCAAGATCGTTATTAGTGCGCGCGGCAGCAATAGCGGGTATTGCTATTTTTGATGTACCTTATCTCAATTTACACGATGCAGACGATGCTGGTATTATTGAGGAAACTCGGCGCGTAAAAGCATTAGGTTATACAGGTAAATTCTCGATTCATCCTAAACATATTAAACCCATATTAGAAGTATTTACACCTTCTGCAGAGGAAGTGTCGCAAGCACAACGTATTATCGATGCATATAGCAAAGCCAAGGGTGATGTATGTGAAATAGATGGGAAGATGATTGATGTGCCGATTGTACGTTCTGCAGAGCGTATATTAGCTATCGCAAAACATAGTTAATTGAAGATGGAGGATGGGGAAGATGTCAACTTTTAAGGCGTATGTAAAAATAAGTGAAAATCGCTACCGAGAAAACTATGGGCTTAGCTTTGAAGAGTTTATGGTGGGACAGAAATTTAAACATCGTCCTGGCGTTACTATTAGCCAGCAAGATAATAAAGACGAAGCGTTAGATACGCTTAATAACGCACAACTACATTATGATGCGCATTATGCTGCACAGACAGAATGGAAGCATTGTTTGGGCGTCAGTACATTGACACTGCAAAAACTCATGGGAGCCACCTGGAAAACATTTGGCAGAAGATATCGGGTACTCACTTTTGATGATATAGCTATGACGCACCCGGTATTTTCTGGGGATACGTTATATGCTGAGTCAGAGGTAATAAGTAAAGACGAATATAAAGTTGATCCTAATTTCGGCGTGGTACAAGTGGTGACATCTGGTGTAAATCAGGATGGAGCAATTGTTTCTAAAATTCAGTACCAGTTATTAGTTTATAAAAAAGGAAAACACCCTTTAGATAAAGCATTATCTGCGGATGCATTTAATTTAACGGATCAGAAATTTTCCTTGCATAGGCAATTAGAGGATGGAAGTTACATAGAAGAGGTGGGGATTTATTATGAGGATTTATTGATCGGTGAAACATATGAACATTTTCCATCAAAAACATTTGTTGCTGAAGAATCTCGGTTGCATTCACTGCGTTCTTTAGAGTGGAATCCATTTTATGCGGATTCTGAATATATAGGAAAATATTATGGTGGAAAATTTATTATTAATGAAACCTATGTAGTCGGCGCTATAACAGCATTAACAACGCGTACCTTTGGGCGCGTTGTTGCAAATTTGCAATGGAAGAATATTCAATTACCGCAGATTATTTATGCTGGTGATACCATTCATTGTGAATCAACTATTTTAATGAAACGAGAATCTAAGTCACGGCCTACTGAGGGCATTATGGAAGCAACCACTAAAGCTTTTAATCAAGCAGGCGAATTAGTTTGTTCCTACGAGCGACATTTTCTTATTTATAGAAAAGGGCTGGGGCCTTATAAAGCGGCGGGGTATTAGAGATATATTGGAATTTGAATTGTAAATAAACACTAAAATCCTGTCTAAAAATAAAAAAGGAGTGGAGTGATGAATTGTCAGGATGAATACAAATCTAAGATTGTCACTGCGGATAAGGCAGCAGAATTAATCCCTGCTTCAGGTAATATTTCTATGGGGATGGCGGCTAGTGAACCGCCGGCTATTTTGAAAGCATTAGAGAAGCGTGTTCTTTCTGGATCTATTCGGGAATTGAAATTTTATTATATGCATTCTGAAAAACCTATGCACGACAGTATTCTTAAGTACGAGTATATGGATAAAATTAAACCCTATCCATTTTATGTGGGAGCCATAGAACGTGAATTAGTACAGCAAGGGTTAAAAGAAAATAAAAAGGTTATTTATTACATGCCTGGTAATTTTAGTAGTGTTCCGGGTATTTTAAAAGAAATTGGTATAGATGTATTCTTGTTAACTGTTTCTCCCATGGATAAAGCGGGTTATTTTAGCTGCGGCACGAATGCTGATTATACTATTCCTACTGCACGCAATGCTAAGAAGGTAATTATTGAAGTTAACTCACAAATGCCACGTGTATTTGGTGATTGTTGTTTACATATTTCTGATGTCGATGCTGTTGTTGAAAATGCTTGTCCATTAGTGGAAATTCCTTCTAGACCTAGTGCGGATATGGATAAAAAAATAGGGAAATATATTATTGAGATGGTTCCTGATCGCGCTACCATCCAGTTTGGAGTGGGTGGTGTTCCTAATGCAGTTTGTGAAATGTTGGTGAATCACAAAGATCTAGGTGTACATAGTGAATTAATGGCGCCAGGGTTGGCAAAATTAATTCAGTCTGGGGCTGTAACCAATAAATATAAAAAAATAAATCGATACAAAAATGTATATACCTTGGCGATGGGTGATAAGGACATGTATGAGTTTCTTAATAATAATTCCAGCATGGAAGCTTATCCGGTGTATTACGTAAATAATCCTTATGTGATTGGACAAAATGATAATGTGATATCAGTCAATGCATTTATTGAGGTAGACCTTTCTGGACAGGTGAATGCGGAGTTTTTGATGGGGAGACAGTTTAGTGCGCCAGGTGGGCAGCTTGACTTTGTCCGTGGGGCACAGATTTCTCCAGGTGGGAAATCCATATTAACTGCTTACTCCACTGCAGCGCATGGCAAAGTATCACGTATTGTTGCTAAATTATCGGGACCAGCAACCGATCCGCGTGCAGATACGCAATATGTAGTAACTGAATACGGTGTTGTTAATTTGCAAGGGAAGTCGACTACTGAGCGAGCCATGGCGTTAATTCAAATAGCACATCCGGATTTTCGAGATCAACTTTTTCAACAAGCGAAGGAGATGGGTCATGTCTAAGAAAGTAACGGTGGGTGATTATTTATTGTCAAGGCTTAAAGAATTAGGTATTGAGCACGTGTTTGGCGTCCCTGGTGATTACAATTTGGGATTCCTTGATCAGATTGTTAGGCATAAGGGGATAGAGTGGATTGGTACCTGTAATGAATTAAATGGGGCTTACGCTAGCGATGGTTATGCACGTATAAGAGGTGCAGGCGCGCTGGTAACCACGTTTGGTGTGGGCGAATTAAGTGCTATCAATGGTATTGCTGGGGCTTATGCTGAATATGTACCTGTTGTTCACATTGTAGGTGTGCCAGCCACATCGATACGGGCTAATAAATCCATGGTTCACCATACTTTAGGCGATGGACGGTTTAACGTTTTTTCTGATATGTATGCAGACATAACCATGGCACAAACACTTTTATCAGAAAATAATGCGGCGGCGGAGATTGATCGTGTTTTAACCGTATGTTGGTTAAAGAAACGTCCGGTATATATTGCTTTACCTTCTGATATTTCTTACTGTGAAATTGAGGCGTCACGCAAACCATTAGACTTAACTTATCCTCAGTCGAATATGGATGCGGTACGCGAGCTTGCTGAACGTGCTGGGATAGTTTTAGAGCAGGCGAAGTCTCCTGTTGTGCTGGTTGACATGTGTGCGCAACGTCATCCCATGAAGCCGCTCATCTTGGAGTTTCTTAAAATTACCGGTATTCCCTTTGCTACTATGAATATGGGTAAGGCGATTCTTGATGAAGCGCATCCACAATTTATCGGTAATTATAATGGAGATTTTAGTACCGAAGGTGTACAAGCTCGAGTGGAGAGCTCAGATTGTATTATTACGTTTGGTTCTCTGTTATCTGATTTTAATACCGGTGGTTTTTCAACAAAAATTAATGCCAATGCGACGATTGAAGTGCATAGTTATCATACACGAGTAAGACAATCCATGTATGACAATGTGTTATTCTGCGACACTATTCCTGCTTTAATTAAGGTGGCAGCTAATTATCGTTATAAAGGAGCAATTATTCATCCTCAGCATGCAATGCATCAATCCTATCGTGGGGCTATTCGTCATAAGAACTTTTGGAATCATATAACAAACCTTCTAGAGAGAGATGCAATTGTATTAGCAGAAACAGGAACCAGTATGTTTGGTGCTATGCAAACCTTTATGCCCAAAGATTCGGCGTTTATTTCGCAGGGTTTGTGGGGGTCAATTGGTTATTCGGTTGGGGCACTTTTAGGGGCATGCGTAGCGGCTCCAAATAGACAAACAGTTTTATTTGTCGGTGATGGCTCATTTCAATTAACCGCGCAAGAAATATCCACGATTGAGCGTCATCATTTAAGACCGACTATATTTTTGTTAGATAATGATGGCTATACGGTTGAGCGCTTAATTCATGGTCCTACCATGCCTTATAATGATATCCAACATTGGAATTATGTGGATTTACCCAAGGTATTTGGTACTGAGGCTTGGTCTATACGTGTTAAGACTGAGGAGGAGTTAGAAAGAGTGTTGTTGGATCGGAAAAAACATGCTGGGAAAATGGCATTTATTACGGTAGTGATGGAAAAAATGGATGCACCTGAAACATTAATTAAGTTAGGCGCAGTAGTGGAGAAGGCGAATAAATATGCGGTGAAATAAAAAGAAGAAGCTAGTTACAGCTGGTTAACCAGCTGTAACTAGCTTCTTCGCGAAAAACGTATACATGGTGGGCACAATAAATAGCGTAAAACATGTGCCAATAAGCATACCAGAGGCAATGACCAGCCCGATATTAAAACGGCTTTCTGCGCCAGCACCAGCAGCTGTAATTAGTGGGATAACACCAAGAATCATCGCCGCTGTAGTCATTAAAATAGGCCGCAACCGTAAGGAAGCAGATTTAATAATGGCATCGAAGATAGAAAGATTTTCTTCTCGTTGCAAGTGGTTTGCGAAATCTACCATCAAGATTCCATGTTTACTGATCAAGCCTATCAACGTAACTAACCCTATACCAGTGTAGATATTCAGTGTTGCTAAGCCAATATGTAAAGGAATTAATGCACCAGCAATGGAGAGCGGTACGCTAATGAGGATGATAAATGGGTCACGGAAACTTTCAAATTGCGCAGATAAGACTAGATAAATAATAATTAATGCAAAAAAGAAGGTGTATACCATGGAGTATCCTTCTTGGATAATTTGGCGCGATTGTCCCGCATAATCGTAACTAAAACCGATAGGAAAGAGTTGTTTGGCCTGATTACGCAAAAACTCTAATCCTTCTGTTATCGTTCTTCCTGGCATCATCATGCCTTGTAGGGTTGCAGAGTTAAGTTGCTGAAATTGATTAAGCTTGCTGGGGTCAGTTTTGATTTTTAATGTGACTACAGTAGAAAGCGGTATTTTATGGCCTTGTGTGGTAGAAACATAAATATCATCAATTTTATGTGGGGTTATCCTGAATTCCTGGAGTGCTTGGGGGATAACATAATAACTATTACCGTACAAATTAAACCGATTAATGTTACCACCACCAAATAAAATAGTAAGAGCATTACTGATTGTTTGCATGGACAGACCAATGCTACCCGCCTTGTCCCTATCAATATTGATATCCACTACGGGTTTATCAAACTTTAAGTCCGCATCAAGAAACATAAATAAACCGCTTTGCATGGCAGCAGTTTGTAATTTTTCTAATACTTGTGCAATGATGGCATAATCTTCTGTGGCAGTAATCACAAATTGCAATGGTAACCCATCATTGGAACCAGGAATGGAGGGTAGCGGGAAGGCAACGGCATTCACACCAGCTATTTGCGAAATAGCTTGTTGAACTTGGCCGTGAATTTTATCCTGGCTATTTTTACGTTTATCCCAAGGTTTCAGAATTAAACCAGCGATGGCATTATTTACTTCTCCCGCACCATTGATGATGAAATAATCTTGCGTATCGGGAATCTTTTTGAAAACCTTATTGAGTTCGTTAGTGAATTTAGTAAGGTAGGCAAAGTTAGTAGATTTAGGCGCAGTTAATGAAAGAAATAAAACGCTTTTATCTTCAGTAGGCGCAAGCTCGGTGGGTGTAGTGATTAACATTAAGAAACAACTAAGAAACACAATAATTGCAAATACACCAGCTACTGGACGATTATTTAATACCTTCATTAAATAGATTTGATAAATAGATTTTATCTTTTCAAATAGCTCATCAATGTAATGGACCAGGCGTTGCTGTGTGAGTGCGGGGGTAAGAATCTTGGAGCACATCATGGGCGATAAGGTTAAAGCCACAATACCCGATATGATGACAGCAAACGCCAGGGTGAAAGCAAACTCCTTGAATAGCGCCCCTGTTAGTCCAGTCATAAAGCCAATAGGTATATAGACTGCAGCCAAGGTGGTAGTCATGGAGATAATGGGTGTGGCAATTTCCCGTGCCCCACGTGTTGCTGCTTCTATTGGTGTCATGCCATTTTCAATATGACGGTAAATATTTTCTACTACAACAATAGCATCATCGACGACTAAGCCTATGGCAATGACTAGGGCAAGTAAAGTCAGCAAGTTGATGGAGTAATTCATTGCTAATAGCAAGGAACATACGCCAATTAACGAAAGTGGGATAGTTACTATGGGAATGGTTACAGTACGAATGGCGCCAAGAAAAATAAAAATAACGAATATCACTATTAAAGTTGCTTCGACAATGCTATGTATTACTTCGTTAATCGAACTACGGATATAGTCTGTGCTGTCATAAACGATTTTACTTTCCATCCCTGGCGGATAGTTTACAGATAACTCAGGTAAAACCTTTTTTACATTATCAATAACAGTGAGTGGATTTGCAGTGGGTGTGCTTTGAATGCCAACGAATACTGCTGTTTTTCCATTGAAAACCACCGAGGCATCATAAAATTCAGATCCTAATTCTACTTGTGCAATATCTTGTAAGCGAATTAAGGTATTGTTTTGTTGCTTTATAACAATGTTTTTAAATTGCTCAGGTGTTTCCAAGTTGGTTTTTGCATTGATTGCAAATAACACATAATTTCCTTTAATTTCTCCAGCTGCGGTTTGTACATTTTCATTAAGTAATGCGGTGGCTACTTCATCAGGAGTGATATGCAAAGCTGCCATTTTTTCTGTATTGAGCCAGATACGCATGGCATAATTAAATCCGCCTAATATTTCTGCATTAGCCACCCCGGGGGCTGTTTGTAATTTGGGTTGCACAACGTGTGAGACATAATCTGTTATTTGCTGCGTAGTCATTGCTGCGCTACTGAAGCCAATGTACATTAAATCAATCTGCGCTCCAGTTGCCTTAGTGATAACCGGCGGATTGCTTTCTTTTGGCATCAGATGCTTAACTTGTGCTACTTTTGTCGTGATTTCTGTCATTGCTTCATTAGGATTAAAGTTAAGACGAATATAAGCATGGATAGTGCTGGTGCCATCTGCGCTTTCAGATGTTAAATAATCCACGCCATTTGCACTGGCTACGACTTTTTCTATTGGTGAAGTAATAAATCCCTGTATGAGTGCAGCGCTTGCACCTGGATAGGAGGTGGTAATGGAAATAACTGTGTTTTGCATTTCCGGGAATTGACGCAAGGGTAGATTATTGAGTGCGCGCAATCCCAGTAATAAAATTAACAAACTTACTACTGTAGCCAGTACAGGGCGTTTAATAAAAACATCTGTAAACATCATGGGGGCGAGAGCTCCACCGCATTATTAATTAACACTCTTGTCCCATTTTGCAGTTTTAATTGACCTGCAGTGACTACAGAATCATCCGCAGTGACACCTTTTAGAATAGCAACCTTGTTATTGCGTTGCTCTCCGACTGTTACATATTGACGATATGCTTTTAGTAGAGAAGGAGTTTTTTTAGAGGATTTCTCTGATTTGATGACGAATACATAATCTCCATGTAGGCTGTAAGCAATGGCAGTTTGTGGTAACGTGATGACGTTCTTTTTAGCAGGTAGCCAGACTTTAATTACAGCAAACATACCAGGATATAATGCAAGGGTTGGATTGGGGATGGTTGCTTGCACGAGAATATTTCGAGTGGTTTGATCTACTTTGGCATTAATTCCACTAATAAAACCACGAATGGGTTTTCCGCCATTTGTATTTACGTCTATGGGCTGTTGTAAATAGAGATGTGAGACATATTGTTCTGGCAATGAGAAGTTAACAAATAATGGATTTAAGGCTTGTAATGTTACCATGGGCTTGCCTGGCGAAATGTATTCACCTATGTCGACTAATCGAATGCCTACTTTACCGTCAAAAGCAGCAGTAATGGTTTTTTGGCTAATATGCGCTTGTACAACTTCGACAGCTGCTTCTGCTTGTTGTAGCTCAGCAAGTGTTGTATCTAATACAGATTGCGAGATGGCATTACGTTGAAAAAGTTTTTGGTTTCTTTCTTGATTAATTTGCGCTAGCTTTAACTTGGCTAAGTTACTCTTTAATTCAGCTTGTTCAACGCTTGTATCAAGAATAACAAGAGCGTCACCTTTTCTAACTAATTGGTCGGCAGAAAAACGAATATCTTTCACTATGCCAGATACTTCAGGAGCAACATCGACGCCATTGATAGCAGTGAGACTGCCAACGGAAGGCAGGTAATCTTGCCATTTTTCTGCCTTGGCTTGTGAACTGGCAATAGTCACGGGAGGTAATGTAAAGTGCGACATATACCAAAAAAATGCGACTTTTTTAAGGCCATACCAACCAAACAATAATGCTAAAATAACTCCAACGAGGATAAGCATTTTTTTCATCGGAGTGGCAGTGACATAATGACGGCGTAATTTTGCAAAGATCACAATCTAAGACTCTTTGTTAATGACTAAAAAAATAGCTCCGGGACCACGTAATACATTTAGCAAGAGACTGCGATTTTCTTTCGCCGCAATAGTTTTTAAATCTTCAATGTTGGTTATTGTTTGTTGATTCGCGGAAGTAATAATGTCACCTGCATGAAGATCTGCATGCCATGCATTGCTGTCTTCTTCTACAGAAAGTACCAGCACGCCAAGCACTTTACCATGAACAGGGCTTAATAAACTGAGATTCTTTAACCCAACCCCGTATAAAAATGGATCCATGGCTTGAACTGCCTGTTTGCGTTTTTTGGGATCAGTTAATTCTGCTGAGACGGTGATGGATTTATTGTGGCGTAGTAAATTGATATTAACCTTGGAATTAACTCGCAAAAACCCAACGGTATTGACTACGTCACTGGCATTTTTTATTTCCATATTATTGACCTTAGTAATGACATCTCCTACTTGGATACCTGCTTGCTTGGCGGGAAAATCAGGGATAACCGTTGTTACTACGGCACCTTTTGTGGTGGCTAGATCAAATGCGCTAGCCAACTCAGGCGTAATATCTTGTGCACCGATACCTAGAGCACCGCGTTGCACATTACCATAATTAATTAATTGCTCCATGACGCTTTTTGCCATATTAGCGGGAATAGCAAAACCAATGCCAATACTCCCACGGCTAGGAGCGAGAATAGCTGTATTAATACCGACTAACTCTCCTTGCATATTAATTAAAGCACCACCTGAATTTCCAGGATTAATAGGCGCATCTGTTTGGATAAAATTTTCATAAGGTTCTATGCCTAGTGAGGTGCGTTCTAAAGCACTAACAATGCCAGAGGTGACAGTTTGGCTTAAACCAAAAGGGTTGCCAATGGCGGCGACAAAGTCACCAACCTTGAGTTTGCTAGAATCTCCTATCGGAATAGCGGTCAGGTTTTTTGCTTTAATTTGTAGTAAAGCGATATCGGATGGTTTGTCACTACCAATTAACTTGGCGTTGTAATGGCGACCATCATCAAGGGTGACCGTGATAGATTGGGCGTCTTCAATCACATGTGCATTAGTAAGAATATAGCCATTTTTAGCTTCAACAATGACACCGGACGCGACCGAGACAACCACATTGGGGGGTAAGTTACCGGAGTCACCTTCCCGTTTACGTTGTTTTTGTAATTCTTTTAATGTGTCAATATCGGTTACCTTAATTTGTGCTTTAATGTTGACGATGGCGGGCAGCGCTTTCTGTAATAAGGGAGCCAAGGTGTTAGTGCTTGCGGGTATACCAGCAGCATGCGAGGTGGAAGCAAGTAATGTAAAAAACATAATAAAAACAAAAGATAATGCATATCTCATAGAGGTATTCCTCACAATGAAAACTTCAAACAGACCCTACTTAGTAATTTTAAATATTGGGCTCATACAGGAGTTTCGCATAGTATTAATGCGCAAGAAGTATACCACAGGAGTTTCGCACTTTGTTAGTGACAGCTATCACTAAAACAAAGTGCGACGAATTGCCTCATACTATAGAAAGTTACTTTTCTCTCCAGATTAACGATATCATTCTGCCTGTATGTCCAGCATCACGTCGATAAGAGAAAAACTTATCTTCTTCACTGTAAGTGCAGAAATTGCCGCCATAAATTCTATGTATCCCTTGCGCTTGCAGGCGCTGCTTAGCGAGTTCGTAAAGATTAGCCAGCCAGGATGTGGGTGTGTGACGTGTGAAAGCCTGAACTGCGCTTGGCGAGTGTTGTACGAAAGCATCATACACGTCTCTTTTAACCTCAAATCGTTGAGGTCCTATAGCCGGGCCTAGCCATGCTAAGAATTGCTGGGAGGGTGCTGGTAAGGCGGTTAATGTTGCCTCAATCACGCCATGGGCTAATCCGCGCCAACCCGCATGGATAGCGGCAATAAGGGTTCCTTGTTGGTGACATAACAGTATGGGTAGACAATCTGCGGTCAGTACCGCACATATTTTTTCTGGTTCATCGGTGTATACAGCATCTGCAATGCAGTTATTATTTTCTGTGGCAGCTTTTACCGCAATATTAGTATGTTTTTGTTGAATCCATATGGGATTGCTAGGGAGCAGTAATTGTTCCTTGCAGGATTCGCGAGTAATTTGGCTGTGCCGTAAAGTAGTACAGGCCTTGATGTTATCTGGGGCTGGCCAATTGGGACGAATAAGCATGCTGGTTTTATTCCTATTTTAGTGCGTTATCAGGAATTCTTGGTGAATAAAGCAAGGGAGAGGGGTCAGACCCCGTAGTTTTATCGGGGTCTGACCCCTCTCCCTTGCTTTATTCACCAAGAATTCCTGATGCGCTATCTTGTTTTAGGTGTTTAATTAACTCTTGCATATCAGCAGGAAGATCGACTTCCCAGCGCATAAACTCCTGTGTAACGGGGTGAGTGCAGCCTAAAGCATATGCGTGTAATGCTTGACGGCGGAACTGTTGTAGTGCCTGACGTAGCGCAGGCGTGGCTCCCTGGGGAATGAACAATCGCCCTCCATAGGTGGCATCTCCTACTACGGGATGGCGAATATATGCCATGTGTACACGAATTTGATGAGTGCGCCCAGTTTCTAATTGTACTTTGAGCCGAGTATGGTGGCGATATTTTTCTATAACTCGGTAGTGTGTAATGGCTGGGCGGCCATTAGTGATTACTGCCATGCGTTTCCTATGTACAGGGTGTCGTGCAATAGGTTCGTCAATAGTGCCACCACTGATTAAGTTACCAACCACAATACTTTGATACTCCCTGGAAATAGTCCTTTTTTTCAATTGTTTATATAATGATATTAAAGTTAATTTGGTTTTTGCAACCACTAGCAATCCCGACGTGTCTTTATCGAGACGATGTACAATGCCAGCCCGAGGCAAATCTTTAGAACGGGGATTATGGTATAGCAAGGCATTGAGTAAGGTTTGGTCTTGGTGGCCAGCTGCTGGGTGTACTACTAAGCCGGATGGTTTATTAATAACGAGTAACTCATCATCCTCGTAAATAATATTCAAGGGGATAGCTTGCGCTTCCCAAGAAAGTGGAGGTTTAGATATGGATTGAATATCGATTTTCTCTCCACCTTTCATGCGAATACGTGTCTTGATTATTTGGCCATTGACGGTAACAGCGCTATCTTTTATCCACTCTTGGATTTGCGTGCGTGAATAGTCAGGTAATAATTTGACTAAGGCTTGATCTAGCCGTAAGCCTAGCATATCTACAGGGATAGTTAATTTGTGGTGTAATTTATTCATAATCAATTTGGCTTCTGCGTGAATTCGTATACAATGCACATCCATCATATCACGGCAGGTAGTGTATTTATGAGGAAGACTTTTGTTGCGTTTATAATAGCATGTTTTATTTTTTGTTTGGCATTATTAGCTTCTTGCTCTACGACGAAGGGTGCGTCGGAAGCATACCAGGGTGAATCGGAACACGAAATCTTCCAAAAGGGTGAGGAAGCATTGCGCGGTAAAGATTATAGTGAAGCTATTAAACGCTTTGAAGCACTCGAGGTGCAATACCCATTTGGAGCAGATACAGAGATTGCACAGCTATATATCATCTATGCTTATTATAAAAAAGAAGAATATCCTCTTGCAGTAGCGGCAGCGGATCGATTTATTCGTTTGCATCCTGTTAGCAAGAATGTGGATTATGCTTATTATATGCGAGGAATGGCAGATTATTATGAAAACATTGGGATGTTAGAGAGAGTATTTTCTGTGAATTTGGCTAACCGTGATTTGACTCACTTAGAAAAAGCATTTGCGGATTTCTCCGAGTTTACACAGCGTTTTCCAAATAGCCGCTATACTCCTGCAGCACATCAGCACATGATTTATCTACGTAATATTTTAGCGGATCACGAGTTAATTGTGGCGGAATATTATTATGCTAGAAAAGCGTATATTGCAGCAGCAAACCGTGCGAGTGAAGTTGTACGTCATTTTGAGGGTGCGCCGGCAGTGCCTAAAGCTTTAGTGATTATGGTGAAATCATATCGGCATTTGCATTTGGCGCAAGCGGAAAAAGAGGCGATGACAGTATTGCAGTATAACTTCCCGAACTCACAGTATGTGAGTGCAGTCGCGAATTAAACCGTAGGAGATTTACCCTTTAAATCCCGAAGTAATTGGATAGCGTCGATCACGTCCAAATGCTTTATGATTAACACGAATACCTGGCGGAGCTTGGCGTCGTTTATACTCACTGTTTTTAATGAGCGTGATAACCTTTTCCACAATTTCAGGCGAAAATCCTTGCGAGATAATGTCTTCTGCGCTTTGCTCTTGGTTAAGATAATGCCAAAGAATCTTATCTAATACTGGATAAGGAGGTAGAGAGTCTTCGTCTTTTTGATTAATTGCTAATTCTGCCGAAGGTGGACGATCAATAATGCGCTGTGGAATGGCGGGATGTATGTAATTACGATAAGCAACTAATTCGTAGACTTGTGTTTTCAGTACATCTTTTAATACGGCTAGTGCACCGGCCATATCTCCGTATAGCGTAGTATAACCCACGGCAAATTCACTACGATTGCCCGTAGCTAGCAATAGTTCGTCTCTGGCGTTAGATAAAGCCATTAACAAAACCGCACGACAACGTGATTGAATATTTTCCTCAGTAATACTAGGTTTTTTACTGGCAAATAAGGGCGTTAATGTGTCTAGAAAACTAGTGAAAGATGGTTCTATCGATAATATTTCATATCGAACTCCTAGGTTGTTCGCTAATATTTTCGCATCTTCTATACTCATTTCTGCTGTATAACGAGATGGCATAATGATAGCTGTGACACGGTCGGATCCTAGCGCATCTACGGCGATTGCTAAAGTGAGCGCTGAGTCAATGCCACCTGACAAGCCAAGTAATACTCTAGAGAAATGGTTTTTTTCAACATAATCGCGTACGCCTAAAGTTAAACCCTGATAAATTCTTTCTATTGGCGTGGGAATTGCTAAAGGCTTCTTTTCGATGTGTATTTGGTTGTGAGTGAATTCCATATCCACGGGGTGAATAGATTCGGTAAAAAAGCCGATATTTTCGCATATTTCACCAGCTTCATTCACTATCATGGACCCCCCATCAAATAACAACTCATCTTGGCCACCTATACAATTAACGTAGCATAAGGGTAGTCGGTGGGTTTTCGCACGCTCAGCTAATATGGCTGTTCGTTCCTCATGTTTATTTATTTCAAAAGGAGAAGCATTGGGAATAATTATACATTGTGCGCCATGGGCGGCTGCTTGTTGTATTGGTAGGGGATGCCATAAATCTTCGCATATAATAATGCCGACGGAAACACCATGAATGGGAATAACACAGGTATCATTGCCAGGAGTAAAATAGCGATTTTCATCAAAAATACCGTAATTAGGCAGATACTGCTTGGCATAGCGACCTAGAGTTTTTTCTTGATAAATAACAGAGCAAGCATTTTGTAACCCTTGTGGCGTTAGATTTGGATGGCCTACAATACAGTAAATATCTTTAACATGGTTTTTTAGTGTGTGTAGAGCTTCTTGTGTTTTTTGGATGAAGTTTTTCCTAAAAAGTAAATCTTCAGGTGGATAGCCAGTTAAGCTTAGCTCTGGAAATACTATAGCGTTTGCTTTTAGTTTTTGCTGAGCATAGTGGATAGCTTCCAAGTGTTTCGTGAGATTGCCTTCGATATCGCCAACCAATGCATTCATTTGCACTAGAGCAATGCGTAGTTTTTTTATCATGGTATCTCCATGTTGTTCCACATCAATTATCTTTAAATTATAAGTTCAAAACTTGGTGAATACGAACCTTTTCTTTGTTAGCGAATAATTGATTTTGCTCTATCAGTGTTGTGTTTGCAGTGAGTAGAGCGAGATAGAAGTTATTTTTTTCTTGTATGATGTTAACGATAGTTGCGCTCCAAGTTGCGTCTTGAGATGGGGAGTTGTATAACTCGGTGCCTGCTGCTAGGTTGGCCGTGGTGATGAGCTGCGCATGATATAAATGATTTTTCAGCTTACCTTTATAGTGCATACGTGCGATGATTTCTTGACCTGTATAACAGCCTTTTTGGAAACTAATGCCATTGATTTGATGTAAATTAATGTCATGAGGCAGAAATTTTTCTGTTGTCTCGGGATAAATTGTGGGTAAGCCAGCAAGAATATCTAGGTATTGCCACTGTTGTAGAGATGCAAGAGTAGCCATGGTTGTTATTTTCTGTATAAGGGTATTTGCTGGGTTACCTATCACTAAATAGCGTAGTTTACTGCTGGCAAGCGGAACAACAATGGCTTTATTACAGTGAATCACTGCATCGGTTGCAATAGTGTTTATAGATAAAGCCGATGTAGATAGAAATGCATTAGCTTGTTCTCCCCATAGGCCAATAGTTGTTACTGTGTCTAAAGGAGTTAATTGTACTTTATAAAAAACCGCATACTTTTTCAGCGAGTGTAAAGCAATAGTTAGTATTTCTGTAGGTAAAAAAAGATAGTAATCTTCATCGCATTGTATAAGGCGAAATAAAAAAACAATGCGTCCTTGTGGGTTGCAATGGGCGCCGAGCAGGCTTGTTTGTGGCGAAGCGGCATTCAGGTCACACGTTACCTGACCTTGCAGAAAAAGTTTTGCATCTTTTCCGGTGATTTTTATAATAGAGCGAGGTAAATTGATATAAGTTAACTTATCTACCAGATTGTTAATATTATTGCGCATAAATGACGATTCATAACGTATAGCTTTAAGAGTTTGGTTCACTATACTATATACTATAAGAAATCGTTATTAGCGTATAGCGAAATAGCCATTTATTACTATAAAAATAGATAAAGCGATGGGGCGGAGGTATGATGAAAAAGGCATTCATTATAGTGGATTTGCAGAATGATTTTTGTCATGGCGGCAGTTTAGCAGTACCTGATGCTAATGCGGTGATTCCTGTTATCAATCAATTACAACCCTATTTTGATCTCATTATTGCTACTAAAGATTGGCATCCTCAAGACCATACAAGCTTTGCCACTAATCATCCTGGCTATAAGGTTGGAGATGTTGTTACCGTCGATGCTATCCCCCAGGTTTTATGGCCATGTCACTGTATACAAAATACCCCCGGGTCAGACTTCCATGTGCAATTAGACACGTCAAAAATAAACAAAATAATTTTTAAGGGCGCAGATAAGGCTATTGATAGTTACAGTGCTTTTTTTGATAATGCCCATAGGCGAGAGACGGGATTAAAAGATTATTTGCATGATAGGCATGTGGATGAGCTTTATTTGGCTGGGCTTGCTACAGATTATTGTGTTAAGTATACCGCTTTGGATGCCTTGGCTTTAGGGTACCGTGTTAATATTATCGAAGATGCTTGTCGTGGTGTTGCATTGCATCCAGGAGATATAGCTAAGGCTATTGAGGAAATGCAAGCAGCAGGAGCGAACATTATTCAATCGAAGCAGGTGTTGCTCAGGAGTTTCTGCTGAATAAAGGATGACAAGCGCATGGATAGGTATAAAAGCACAAATAAAGCGCAGGAGGCTGGAAGCAGCTTGTCCCCGCATGCTTTTAGCGGGGAAGCCATTGTGCGTTATACCTATCCATGCGCTTGTCATCCTTTATTCAGCAGAAACTCCTGGGTGTTACAACGCTTTGCAGCCATGTAATGATATCAATAGGGTGTTTAATGTAACCGTCAGCTTGCCAAGAGTACGGATCTTCGCTTTGGCTTATATACCCATACAAGGCCACCATGGATTGTGTTCCCGCTGCTTTACTAGCTAGCACGTCAATTTCTGTATCGCCAATATATAAACAATGGTAAGGATTTTTTTTTAATAGTTGACAGGCATAAAGTATTGGATCTGGGAAGGGTTTACGCTTAGGAAGTGAATTGCCATAAATTAAGCAATGTGGTTTATAAGGTAATGGCACCATGGATAATAGTTGGTCGGTTAGATTTTGTGGCTTATTGGTGACAATTCCCCACGGAATAGCGTGCTCTTCCAGGTAGGTTAATACTTGTTTTACACCAGTAAACAGTTGTGTGGTTTTGCTGATGTGAGATTGATATAGCGTAATAAATTGCTCATACCGTTGTTGGAAGGTGGGATGTGTTGTATCAATATTTAAAGCTAACTTTAATAATGAATGGCTACCGTGCCCTGCGTGAGGGCGAATATCCTTAAAGGCTAGAGCAGGAGCGTGATGGGCTAGGCACAGCTGATTTAATGCAAAAGCCAAATCCGGTGCTGTGTCGTATAATGTCCCATCTAAGTCAAATAGCACTGTGGATAACTGAATTTTTTCTTTATGGACGTTTGGCATGGCACAAGTAATTCACGGAAATAGAGTTTGTTAAGTGAAATTGCTGAGTAATGATATTATATGATATTCCTTTGAATTCGTTAAGTTGCAACCCTGCATCTCTTATCCATGTGGCGATTTCTGATGGACGTATAAACTTAGAAAAATCATGGGTGTTTTTAGGCAGGAGTTTTAAGCAATATTCTGCGCCAATAATGGCAAATAAATAGGATTTTATATTGCGGTTTAATGTTGAAAAGAATATGTGTCCACCGGGTTTGGCTATGCTGTAGCATGCTTTAATGATTGATATGGGGTGGGGTACGTGTTCAAGCAATTCAAAACACGTAACAATGTCATATGCAGCAGGGCGTTCTAGGGTAAGCGCTTCTGCTGTTATGGTGAGATACTCTATTCCCATATTGGCTTTTTGATGTAAGTTAGCGACGTTTATGGCTGCTGCATTCATATCAATGCCAGTAACTCGGGCGCCGTGATGGGCTAAGCTCTCGGCTAAGATCCCGCCCCCGCAGCCAACATCAAGGATAGTTTGATTTTTCAATGGAGTTTTTTCTAAGATATAAGAAAGCCTTATAGGGTTAATTTGATGTAAAGTCTTAAGGTCGCCATTGGGGTCCCACCATTGCGCTGCTAAGCGGGCAAATTTTTCTATCTCTTGCTGATCGACATTTTGTTGCATAGATGATTCTTGCAGGTAGTGAATGATTGTGTTTATCATAATCCGGGATCATTTATGTATAGTCAAGTAACCTCTGCCCAGGAGCTCTCTTTAGATGTGATACGAATGGATCTCTTTACATAGGGTTAACTGTATTAAATAAGGAAAATCATTATGAGATTAAGATATTTTGTTTCAGCTTGTTTATTTAGCCTCGTAAGCACTTATGCCGTAGCACAAACAGATATGGCGACGAATCCAACAACAACCATGCCGGCTGACCAAGCTAGCTTGTCAGCTCAATCACAATCAACAGCGGATCAAGGGAATCAGCCGCAATCAATGTCACCATCTACACCGCCATCAACATCAGTACCACCGCCATCCTCTACAGTGTTGCCTCAGCAGCAAGCAGCGGGAGAGGTAGCAACACCGAATAATACAAATAACGATATGCCAGCCAGTGCTGCACAGCCAGCCTCTAATGCCCCAGCTACAACACCTATGCAACCGGTTCCTGGTGTAGTGGGCGCGGCACCGAATGTGGGTACCAGTGGTAGTGGTACAGTGGGCGCGGCATCTGTCATGCAGAAATAATAACTAAAAAGAGTTATCTTTACTTTTACCTTGGACGATAACTTCATGTCTGTTGTATCTAAAAAAAAATCATTACCCCAAGCTATTTTTTTAAAGGACTACACGCCACCTAGTTTTTGCATTAATAAAATAGACTTACATTTTGAATTAACAGAAGTTGTAACTGTTGTAAAAGCTAATATGCATATTTCTCGCTGCGCAGCTAGTCGAGATTTGGTTTTATATGGTGAAGATTTAACTTTAGACTATATCACATTGAATAAACAGGTTTTAGATGATTCATGTTATGCGCTTAGCGTTCAAGGATTGGTGATTTATCAGGTACCTGATCATTTTGAATTGGAAATTCGAACATACCTTAAACCGCAAGAAAATACGCAGCTGAGTGGTTTGTATCGATCGAGGGATTTTTTTTGTACACAATGTGAGGCGGAAGGATTTCGCCGTATCATGTATTTTTTAGATCGTCCCGATGTATTAACGCGATTTACCACAACCATTGTCGCAGATAAAACGCGCTATCCATACTTGCTTTCCAATGGAAATCCTATTCATTCAGGCGAGCTTGCCGCTAATAAGCATTGGGTAACCTGGGAAGATCCATTTAAAAAGCCTAGCTATTTATTTGCATTAGTGGCGGGTGATTTTGCTGTGGTTGAAGATGTGTTTATTACTTGTTCTGGGAAAACGGTGACATTAAAAATTTTCGTAGAAAAGGGTTACAGCAATCAATGTCAATACGCTATGCAGTCTTTAAAAAAAGCTATGCACTGGGATGAGGAGAATTATGGCCGAGAGTATGACTTAGATATATATATGATTGTTGCTGTTGATGATTTTAATATGGGCGCCATGGAGAATAAGGGGCTGAATATTTTTAACACAAAATACATCTTGGCAGATGGTAAGACAGCGACGGACGAAGACTTTGTGCATATTGAATCAGTTGTTGCGCATGAATATTTTCATAATTGGTCTGGTAATCGGGTGACGTGTCGGGATTGGTTCCAGTTAAGCTTAAAAGAAGGACTAACTATATTTCGTGATCAATCTTTTACTCAAGATAGTATCTCCACTGATATTGCGCGTATTCACGATGTGAATTATTTACGATTGGTACAATTTCCTGAGGATGCGGGGCCTTTAGCACACTCAGTACGACCAGAATCCTATATGGAGATTAATAACTTTTATACGACGACGGTTTACAATAAGGGCTCGGAAGTTATTCGTATGTTACAAACCATATTGGGTAAAGTTCTTTTTCGCAAGGGGATGGATCTATATTTTTCTCGTTATGATGGCCAAGCAGTAACTATTGAGAATTTTATTGGCGTGATGGAGGAGGTATCGGCCATTGATCTTACTCAATTTCGCTTATGGTATAGCCAAGCGGGGACTCCCGTGCTTAACATAAAATCCACCTATGATGAAAAAAAACAAACATATGCTTTAGTGATGCAACAAACCTTAGAGCGATCAGAAAAAAAACCCATGCATATTCCTATTAAAATGGGCTTGCTTGATTCTATGGGAGAAGCGATTCCTCTATACATTAATAATGAAGGGCCTATGCTGGATACCGTATTGCAATTAAAGAGTATAGAGCAACGGTATGAGTTTACCCATATTCAAGCGCGTCCTATACCGTCGTTACTGCGAGATTTTTCTGCTCCAGTAAAGTTACATTACAACTATACTGATGAAGATTTAATATTATTATTTTCCCATGATAGTAATGGATTTAATCGTTGGGAAGCAGGGCAGAAATATATGGAGCGAGTCTTGTTGCGACTCGTTGCAGATTATCAAGATAAGAAGCCGTTGGCGATAACAACCACTCTAGGCGATATGTTTATTCGGGTATTGGAGAGTGGAAAAATAGAGAATAACTTATTGGCGAGTATGTTAGTCTTGCCATCGGAAAAATATCTTGCTGAACAAATGCCGATTATTGACATTACCGCTATTCATGTAGTACGTGAGTATGTTTTGTTAGAGCTTGCTAAGGCTTTGCAATATGTATTTCTGCAAACCTATAAAAAACACTATTCGACACAGCATACATATAAGTTTAATAATGAAGAGATGGGGAAGCGGCGATTAAAAAATACTTGCTTATCTTATTTAATGTTGTTACCAGAAGAAGAGTATATTTACCTGGGGATGCAGCAATTCAAGGAATCCTTATTACATAATATGACAGATACCGTCGCTGCTTTTAAGGCTTTAGTGGACTTGGATCATCCCGTGGTGGATAGCGCTATTGATGAGTTTTATGTTGCATGGCATCGAGCAGCATTGATTGTTGATAAGTGGTTTGCTATACAGGCGGGCTCAAAATTACCGTGTACTTTATCTAAAGTGCAAGGCTTGTTTAACCATGAGACATTTGATATTAAGAACCCGAATAAAGTATATGCTTTGATAGGGACATTTTGTAATAATAATTTATTTAACTTTCACGCTAGTGCTGGGCACGGTTATGTGTTTCTGCGCGAGTGTATTTTAAAGCTAGATAAGTTTAACCCACAAATAGCCGCGCGTATGATAAAACCATTAACTGAGTGGAGGCGCTATGACGCGCATCGCCAGCAACTTATGAAAGAGCAGCTAGAAATGATCGTGAAGCAAAACTCGCTTTCGAGAGATGTATATGAATTGGCGAGTAAGAGTTTATTGTGATAGGAGAAGAACACTGTGAAACAAGAAATAAAATCATTGACTCGCACAGAATCAGATAGCATGGGTAATATTGAGGTGCCGGCCCATGTTTATTGGGGGGCGCAAACACAGCGGTCGCTAGAACACTTTGCTATTGGTCATGATACTATGCCAAATGAATTAATTAGGGCTTTTGGTATATTAAAAAAAGCCGCGGCAATGGTAAATCATCAGCTTGGATTGCTACCTGAAGATAAGATGCGATTAATTGTTGCGGCTGCAGATGAAGTGATTGCTGGTAAGTTGCAAGGCCAATTTCCGTTGCGTATTTGGCAGACGGGAAGTGGTACACAAACAAATATGAATGTGAACGAAGTTATTGCTAACTGTGCTATAGAGATGGTGGGTGGAAAGATAGGCTCAAAAAATCCCATTCACCCTAATGATCATGTGAATCGCTCGCAATCATCCAATGATACTTTTCCCACAGCAATGCATATTGCAACAGTAGAAGCAATACAAAAAAATTTATTGCCAGCGCTGGAGGCATTGCGCGATGCGCTAGCTGAAAAACAACGCTCTTTCGCGCATATTATTAAAATTGGCCGCACCCATTTGCAAGATGCAGTACCGCTTACTTTGGGGCAAGAGTTTTCAGCTTATGTGCAGCAGTTAGGTGCTGATTTGGAAAACATTCGTAACTCTTTAGCTCATGTGTATGAATTGGCAATAGGCGGTACTGCAGTAGGAACGGGGTTAAATACCCATCCGCAGTTTGCAGTACGAGTTGCAGCAACCATTGCTGATTTAACCAGTTTTCCATTTATATCCGCGCCTAATAAGTTTGCAGCGCTTGCAGCGCATGATGCTTTGGTTTTTGTCAGTGGAGCCTTGAAAACATTGGCTTGCTCTTTGATGAAGATTGCTAATGATATTCGCTGGTTAGGTTCGGGGCCGCGCTGCGGTCTGGGAGAGTTGGTGTTACCGGCAAATGAACCGGGTTCCTCTATTATGCCGGGTAAGATTAACCCTACGCAATGCGAGGCCATGACTATGGTATGCGTGCAAGTTATGGGCAATGATATGGCGATTGGATTTGCTGGTTCGCAAGGGAATTTTGAGTTGAATGTATTTAAACCCGTCATTATTTATAATCTCTTACATTCTGTTACTTTGCTTTCCGACTCTATGCGGATGTTTACTAAATATTTAGTGGAAGGGCTCACTGCTGATGAGAAACGTATTCATGCTTATGTAAGTAACTCGCTTATGTTGGTTACAGCATTAACTCCAAAAATTGGCTACGACAAATCGGCAAAGATTGCTCATAAGGCCTGGGAGGATGGAACTTCTTTATTAGATGCTTGTCTTGCATTGGGATATTTATCAGCAGATGAATTTAAAGAAATAGTTCGGCCTGAGCAAATGCTAGAGCCCAAGGAGTAAGCAGCATGCGGAAAGTTTTCAACTTCAGTGCTGGGCCAGCCATGTTGCCAGAGGAAGTGTTGCGACAGGCCCAGCAAGAAATGTTAGATTGGCATGGTACAGGAATGTCCATGATGGAATTAGGGCATCGAGGGGCTGAGTTTAAAGAAGTTGCTGAGCAAACAGCAGCTGATTTACGAGAGCTGATGGCGATTCCTAAGAATTACCATGTGCTGTTTGTTGCTGGTGGTGCTTCAACACAATTTGCTATGGTACCGTTAAACTTATATGGGAAGATAAAAACAGCGGATTATATTGACACAGGAATATGGTCAAAGAAGGCCATTGCAGAGGCAAGGCGTTATGGAGATGTGCATATTGCGGCGGCGGTACAGACACGCGATGGATTAGCGTTTATTCCACCTCAAGACATGTGGGCTTTAAGGGAAGAGGCTGCCTATATACACTATACACCTAATGAAACCATTGAGGGATTAGAGTTTCATTGGGTGCCAAAAACAGCAACTATACCGCTTGTTGCCGATATGACCTCAACCATTCTCTCGCGGGTTATCAATGTGCATGATTATGGTATTATTTATGCTGGGGCTCAAAAAAACCTAGGGCCAGCAGGAATAAACGTAGTTATCTTACGCGAAGATTTACTTGCTGATGCATTACCTTGTACTCCTACATTATATCAGTATAAAATCTATGTGGAACACGGCTCATTTTATAATACACCGCCCACATATTGTTGGTACATGATGGGGTTGGTATTGGCATGGGTAAAGCGCCAAGGCGGCGTGAGTTATTTTGCAACTCTTAGTCAACGCAAGGCTGCTAAATTGTATAATTATCTTGATAATCATCGGGGTTTTTATATTACGCGTATTCATCCGGAGTGTCGTTCGCAAATGAATGTGGTTTTTGATTTGCTTAATGAAGAATTGCGATCGGTATTTTTATCTGCAGCAGAAGCGGCTGGTTTAACGAATTTAAAAGGTCATCGTATTATCGGTGGATTACGTGCAAGTATATATAATGCTATGCCGGAAGCCGGCGTAGATACGCTCATTGAGTTTATGCAATACTTTCTGCAGCGGCATGGATAATATAGACTTCTTTCCAAACCTCGGCCAAAGGCCAATCTTTTTGAAAAAAATCTCTCGAAATCCTCATTTGCTCTATGCAAACTCCGGTTTTTCATTCATTTTTTCTTCAACCTTGTCGTTTTGGCTGAGGTTTGGAATTTCACCAGGCTTTACCTTGCTTGAATCTGTCATTAGTTTATTTATTTTATCTTTTCTGTTGTTGGGTGTGGATGCCATGCTGGTGGCATCTCTATATAAAAGTGAATCGGCCTATTATTTTCAGATTGCTACCCAGCAATTAAATAATGCAATGGGGCGTTTACAAAGCGTAGGCGATAGCGCGGGAGTGGAGGAGCAAATTATTATTTGGAATAATGAAAATAAAAAATTACTGCCATATGGTCGGGGAGTGATTACAGGTGTTTTTCCTGTTTACACTGTCTCTGTTTACTGGGGAGATAAGTCTATACAAGATTGTTCGGCACTGGTAGTTGGATTGTCGGGATGTTTACGTCACGTAATAAAAATATAATTTTTCATTCTCCCATCATGGGTATTGTGCTGCTTGAAGTCATGGTGGCGATTGTCATTAGTCTGTTGCTATTAAATTTAATGCTTATTTGTTACTTGGCTATTAAACACAACTATCAACGACAAGTAGTGTTTAATACCTTGCAGAAAAAGGAGGCCATTGTTTCGCGTATTCTATGGAAGGATATTCACTTGACGGGATATATCGGTTGTGTTTCGTTAGGCAATGAATTTTCTGCTCTTTCTCATGTACAGGAAGCACTATCTTTTGATAATAAAATACACGGTGATGCGCATACATTCACCACTTGTCATGCTGAGATACCTTCTGCGCGGCTGCTCAATGCCATGCATTCCTCTTCTATCTTAGATGTATCTGCTACCCCGGTATTTTATAAGGATGATGTATTATTGATAGTAGATTGCCAGCATGCAGAAATTTTCACGGTAAAAATGTTAACGCGTAGTAAGTATGCTCAACATGTCGAAACTAATGCGCCTTTACAACACCATTACTCTACGAGTGCAGAAGTAAGCAGGTTGGTAAAGTCTTTTTATTTTATTGCTAAAACAGACAGGAAGGATAGTAATGGTGCATGGGTTTATTCGCTCTATAAAAAAAACATATATAGGGAAAATATAGAGTTGCTGGATGGGATAAGTCAAATGGATGTGCGTTATGTAATAAAGAGAGGAGATAGTGTCATGCAAGCACAGTCATCTGCTATACATGCTAAAGAGAAAGTCATAGGTGTATCTATATGCTTATTATTGCATGGTTATTCTTTACAAAGTCCATGGTGCTTGTATGTGCCGTTACAGGGGTAATCGGGGCTTTATTTTGGTTATTACTTTAGTGTACTTACAATTGGTTTCTATCTTAAGCTTGTATGGGCTTACGAATAGTTTGTTAGCATTAAAAATCAGCAAACATGTTTGGCAACGTGTTGCTTTGTTGGAGGTTGCGGAGAGAGTATTGCAACACGCAGAGCGTAGAGTTGTACAACCGAACATACCCAACTGTTTGGTGACCCCGATGATGGTTGTGAATTTATCTAAGCAGTCACTAGATTGGTGGCATACTTATGGATGTGAGGGGCATGTGTCAAGATGGCGGTATTTTTATGTTATAGAGTCAATGGGGAATAATCCATGTGCGATGATTCAAGATGGTGCTGTTTTTAGTGGCGTTGACTATTATAAAATTTCTCTGCTAGTGGTGGAAGATAAAAGTAGCCGTATTTTATTGCAAAGCCTCGTCGCTAAAGTTTCGGAAATAAATACCGCATGTGCTGAAAAAGTATTTTCAGTGCAACCAGGAAGACAGCGCTGGTGGGAAGTGGGCGGTGAATAACATATTTATCGCATGGCAATGTGTGTGGGGATAATTAATTGATCGCCTTCTTGCAAATGATTGCTGGTTAATAGATTTGTCACACGGATAGCAGAGGATGAAGTGTGAAATTTATCAGCAATTTTTTCAATAGTATCGCCTTTTCTTACCATGTACACAGTATCGCCAGGCGACAGTTTGTCATGAGGCGATGACCCATATTGAGCAAGATGGGTGGGTATGATTAATTGTGCCCCAGGAACAATGTTTTTATGTGTAATGCGATTAACTAATTGCAATGCCTTTATTGGTATATGAAAGCGTTGCGCAATAGACTCCAGCGTATCGTGCCCCCTGATCATGTATATGGTATCTCCTGCTTGCATAGTATAGTAATGGGCGCCAGGGGTATTTGTGGTACTGGCTAGAGATGTAACTTGTTCTAAATCTTTATTTGTTATCCTAATTGTATCCGTATAGGATGAGCGCTTGTTATTTTTGCCTTTTTTGGCGAAATGTTTTTCCGCAGGAATATTTTCATTGCTGGTACCCATGGTAGAAGATGGGTTGGGAATTAATAAAATAGTCTGTGGCTTAAGATGGTTAGTAGCTAAACGGTTTAGGCTACGCAGAGTGGCCGGTGTGGTATGAAATTGTTTGGCAATGCTGAGTAACGTATCTTTTGCTTTTGTTTTATAACGTATCCAATTAATAACGTTATGTCGCAGCAATCGCCCGATATTTTCACTAAATTGCTCTATATTTTGTATGGGTAGAACTAATTTAGAAGGGCGGTTTGGTGATGTAGATGATTGATTAAACCCGGAGTTAAGTTGCATCAATTTTTTATAGCTGATACCTGCGAAATAAGCAGCAAGCTTTAAATTAATTGGGCGACTTATTTCAACTTGTGCTAAATACGGTGCATTGCGTACTGCAGGAAAATAGATAGGGTACCGATCAGGATGGGAAATTATAACTGCTAAAGCTAATAGGCGCGGCACATAATCACGAGTTTCTTGCGGCAAAGGTAATGACCAGAAATCGGCATTATCGCCATTGCGGATATTTTTTCGGATAGCAGATAGAACGCAGCCTTCGCCACAATTATAAGCCGCTATAGCTAATGGCCAATTACCGTCAAAGAAATTTTGTAAATAGGCAAGATAGTTAAGCGCAGCGCGAGTGGATGCAACGACATCACGCCTACCATCATACCACCAGTCTTGTTTTATGCCGTATCCAGAAGCGGTATCTGGCATCATTTGCCAAATGCCGGTTGCTCCAGCGGTTGAATAAGCAAAAGGATTGTAGCCACTTTCAATAATGGGTAATAATACTAATTCAGTGGGTAAATGACGTTTTTTTACTTGTTGTAAAATAAAAAAAAGATAAGGTGCCGCGCGTGTTGCTGAACGCAACAGAAATTCTTGGTGGTTCATTAGCCAGTCTATTTGTTCTTGTACATAATAATTGTTCTCGTAATGAGGTAGAGAGAACTGCTGTCTTAGCACATCCCATAAATTATCTGCTTGGTGATAGCGATTAATATCGTCAGCTAATTTTTGTTTGTGATCAGGATGTAAATGAAGATTTTTTTGATATTCTTGAATGCCCTCTATATTAGAGGCAGCTAGTCCAGCTTGACTAGAGACAGCAAGGTAAAGCAACATAAATAAGCTAATTAAAAAAAATCTATACTGAGACTGTGAATGTTTGCTTACCACGTATACGTTCTCTTAATTACTATGGTTATTTGCCGAGATCATCCAGGACCAGCAGAAGCTTGCGAAGCCGTTATTGCAAGACTGCTGTCATTGCCAAGATATGATATACTATCAAAATTCAGTTGCAGTAGAAAGGAAGGATCACCTTGGCGCATACCTACCGTACTATACATCATTGGGATCAATGGTTGGAACATTTTCTAGGGCGTAACCTTCTTGAAGCAGAGCAGCATTTACTAAAAAATAGTTTGCCGAAATACTTTGGCAAACATATTCTTCTTGTGGGCGTGCCCAAACAATATTCTTTATTACAATCTAGCGTTATGCCATATCAATGTTTAGTCACGCCTTTACCTACTAAAATTAAATACCCTCACTATATTGAGGGTAATTTTCATGAGTTACCTATCCATTCGGGGAGTGTGGATTTAGTGGTATTACCTCATACATTAGAGTATGTAGATAATCCGCAACATGTGTTAACAGAAGCATGTCGTGTGGTTAAACCAGAGGGATGCATATTAATTCTTGGATTTAATCCATATGGTTTGTGGGGATTAAGAAAAGTATTTTCTCGAAAAAAAATTACCCCTTGGTCAAATAACTTTATTCAAGCTAATACTATAAAGAAATGGTTATTATTGTCTGATTTTGAAATGGTTAATCAATTAAATTGTCTTTATCGCTTCCCTATCCAAAACCAAAAGCTGTATAAAAAAACCCAATTCTTAGAGGGGCTGGGCAGGGTATGCCCGTTTTTGGGATCGGTATATATGGTAGTAGCTAAAGCGAAAGTTATTCCATTGACTCCTATTCGCCTTAGGTGGCAACAACAACTTTCTGGAATCCGTATCTCTACTACCATGACGGGGCGTATTGTGAGAAATGCAAAATGAAAAAGGTGGTGATTTATACTGATGGTGCATGCCAAGGTAATCCAGGGCCAGGAGGGTGGGGCGTTTTATTGCGATATAATAATCGTGAAAAAACTTTGTCAGGGGCGGTACAGAAAACTACAAATAATAGAATGGAGTTAACCGCAGCGATTAAGGCATTGTCGGTATTACGCGAGTCTTGTAGTGTAGAGCTTTATACGGACTCAAAATACTTACAGCAGGGAGTAATGACTTGGTTGCCACAATGGAAAAAAAACCAGTGGAAAAAATCCGACAAGAAGCCAGTAAAGAACCAAGATCTTTGGCAAGCATTAGATATAGAAGCGTCACGTCATAAGATACATTGGCACTGGGTAAAGGGGCATAGTAATCATCCGGAAAATGATTTGGTCGATGCACTAGCCACGCAGGCGATTGCTGATTTATACCCGAAGCGTTGCACTTTTAGGTGTTTAAAATGACATCTTACTGCGACCTTGAAAAGGTTTTAGGTTAATTAATAAGGATAAATTTTTATGCGGCAAGTGGTGCTTGATACAGAAACAACAGGCATTCATGTGCATGAGGGACATCGGATTATTGAAATTGGTTGTGTTGAGTTAGTAAACCGCAAATTAACGGGTAAAACCTATCATCAATACATTAATCCGCAGCGCGAAGTAGATGCGGGAGCATTGGCTGTGCATGGTCTTACCAGTACATTCCTTTTAGATAAGCCGCTGTTTGTTGATATTTCACAAGAGTTTATGAGTTTTATTCGGGGAGCGGAACTAATTATTCATAATGCACCTTTTGACGTTGGTTTTATTAACTGTGAGTTAGCCCTTACTAAAAAAGATTGGAAGACGATAGCAGAGTATTGTCGGATTATTGATACATTGCAGTTAGCTAGGCAGTTACATGTTGGGCAACGTAATAACCTTGATGCGCTTTGTAAACGCTATAACATAGATAATTCTCAGAGAGAGTTGCATGGTGCACTTTTAGATGCGTATCTTCTTACGCAAGTGTATCTTGCGATGACTGGAGGGCAGGGAAGTTTGTTTGATGCCTGGTCAGAGGGAAAAGATAATGTAGTTGAAAAAAAAACGGATTATAAAGCTTCTCTAGAAAAAGTCTATTCTTTACGAACATTGTTTGCTACGGATGAAGAAAAAAGAGAACATGAAAACTATTTGCAAAATATGGCCAAACAAAAAAATTGCCGTTGGTTGGAGTAATTTTACTATACCCGAAGCGTTGCACTTTTAGGTGTTTAAAATGACATCTTACTGCGACCTTGAAAAGGCTTTCTCGAGAAAAAGTAGAGGAATACTTGTAGTATTTCGAGCATTTTTCCCGAGAAAGCCTTTTCAATCTCTTGCAATCTGTCATTTTAAACACCTAAAAGTGCAACGCTTCGGGTATAACTATCTAATTAATATCTCCTTTTTTTGCGATCAGATTGCCAAATAAACTAGACGAGCTTAAAAAATAAAGCTAATATTTCCCACACATCTTTTATATTCCAGGAGAGATGGCTGAGCGGTCGAAAGCGGCGGTCTTGAAAACCGTTGAGTCCTTGCGGGCTCCGGGGGTTCGAATCCCTCTCTCTCCGATAAACTGGTTAGTAGATATGTACAATCGCAGGGCAGGATTCCTGTGTGCAGAGGGGGCTTCTTTGATAAAGGTTTTATTGGTGGACGATCATGAATTAATCCGCGTTGGCATTAAACGACTGCTTCAGGATGTGCAGGGGTTAAAGGTTATTGGTGAAGCAAGTACGGGAGAAGAGGCGGTACGACTTGCTAAAGAATTGATCCCTGATGTAGTCGTTATGGATATCCAAATGCCGGGAATTGGTGGTTTAGAGGCAACACGTAAGATGTTGCGTTACAATCCAGATATTAAAATCCTTGCTTTAACTGTTTATGAAGATGAGCCTTATCCCTCTCGGGTGTTACAGGCTGGTGCAGCTGGTTATATTACGAAGGGATGCGACGCAGAAGAAATGGTAAGAGCAATACGTACCATTTATAGTGGGCAGCGTTATATTAGCCCTGATATTGCGCAACAGTTGGCGTTAAAACGCTTTGCCAAGGCAGAAGAATCCCCATTGGATGTCTTATCTGAGCGTGAATTGCAAATTATGCTGATGATTACTAATGGTCAAAAGGTCCAAGATATCTCTAATAAACTTTGTTTAAGTCCTAAGACAGTAAATAGTTATCGGTATCGTATTTTTGAGAAGCTGGGTATAGATAGCGATGTGGAATTAACTTTGTTAGCTATGCGTCTTGGGATACTTGAGCAGCATAAGTTTACTGAAGAAGAGCAATAAACACTCTCCTTTTACACTTTAGACTCAATAGACCTCTTTCCAAACCTCGATCAAAGGCCAATCTCTTTGAAAAAAATCACTCGAAATCCTCATTTACTTCTATGTAAACTCCGGTTTCTCACTCATTTTTTCTTCGACCTTGTCTCTTTGCTCAAGGTTTGGAAAGAGGTCTAATACAGCCTATGTTCGATATCAAGTCATTCTTAAGTAATCTTCCTCATGCCCCAGGTGTTTATCAGATGTTGGGGATGGAGAAGAAAGTTCTGTATGTTGGAAAAGCGCGAGATTTGCGGAAGCGTTTAACTAGTTATTTTAGTGCTAAACTAAAAGATGTAAAAACTATTTCTTTACTTAAATATGTCCAAGATATTGATATTACCGTAACACACAGCGAAAACGAGGCCATTTTACTTGAATGTAATTTAATTAAAAAGCATAAGCCTCGCTATAATGTGCTGTTACGTGACGATAAAAGCTATCCATATATTGTGATTACTCAAGCGCATCCCTATCCTCGTATCGATCTTTATCGGGGGTCTAAGAAACGGCAACCTGGTTTATATTTTGGTCCTTATCCGCATGTAAGTGCAGTGCGAGAAACTATTCATCTATTACAAAAGATCTTTCAAATACGCACATGTCAAGATGCATTTTTTACTGGGCGTTCACGTCCTTGTTTGCACTATCAAATTGGTCGTTGCGCAGGTCCTTGTACTCAACTTATTTCTAAAGAAGATTATCAGAGAAATGTGCAGCGTGCGGCACTGTTCTTACGTGGGAAAAATGATGAAATTATTGCAGAGCTACAAGAACATATGGAGCAAGCGGTTAAGATGCTAAATTATGAGTTGGCAGCGCATTATCGCGATCAGATTGCTGTATTGCGAGAAATACAAGAACGCCAATATGTTAGTGTTGGACAAGGTTATGCTGATATCATTGGTATTGCCATACAGGCCGGCGTTACTTGTATACAATTACTTGTTATTCGTCATGGTGGAATGTTAGGTAGTCGTTCATACTTTCCCAATGTTCCTACCGCATGTTCGTTAGAAGAATTATACACTGCTTTTATCACTCAGCATTATTTAAGTGATGCAATGGATGTAGCAAGCATACCCAGGGAAATTCATGTTAGCGTTGATTTACCCGATGCTATATCACTATGCCAGGTGCTTGCAGAGAAAGCACAGCATAAGGTCATGATAGTGCGCCCTAAACGTGGTGGGCAAAAGAAGTGGCTTGATATCGCTAAAAACAGTGCGCAACAATCCTTAGCAGCAAAGTTGTTAAATAAAACAAATATTCATGAGCGTATGACTGCATTGCAACAAGCTATCCATTATCACGGTAAAATTCAGCGTATTGAGTGCTTCGATATTAGTCATAGCCAAGGAGAGGCGACGGTAGCATCTTGTGTGGTTTTTAATAAGCAAGGGCCAGTTAACAGTGAATATCGTTATTTTAATATTTCTGATGTTACTCCTGGCGATGATATTGCAGCGATGCATCAGGTATTAATGCGTCGTTTTAAACGGTTACAGAAAGAACAGATAGCCTTGCCTGATGTGGTATTGATTGATGGTGGGTTACCGCAACTTTCTGCAGCACAGCGGGCTTTAAATGAGTTAAGTATTACATCAGTGATGCTAATCGGAGTGGCAAAGGGAGTGGCGCGAAAGCCTGGAGAAGAAGTTCTATATTTTACTCATCGTCAGGCGCTGCGATTACCTGCTGACTCACTAGCTTTGCATTTTATCCAGCAAATACGCGATGAAGCACACCGCTTTGCAATTACCCGACATCGTTCTCGGCGTGATAAGATACGTAGAACCTCTGTGTTAGAGTCGATTCCTGGGGTTGGATTAAAACGGCGTCAGCAATTATTGCGTTACTTCGGTGGTATTCAAGGATTAAATCGTGCTAGTCTTGAGGAATTAACGCGAGTACCGGGAATTAGTTCCTCTTTGGCAGAACGTATTTTTGCGGCATTGCATCATGCAGCCTTATAAATATATTTTTAACTTACCGAATATTCTGACCTTTGTTAGAATCTCAGTCATTCCTATATTAGTAGTTGTTTATTATTTGCCAGTAGACTGGGGGCATTTGCTTGCAGCCATTATATTTGCTTGTGCTTCTGCTATGGATTGGTTAGATGGTTATTTAGCGCGTAGTTTACAACAAACCACAAAATTAGGGGCTTTTTTGGATCCTGTTGCAGATAAGCTTTTGGTGTGTGTTGCATTAATTATTATTGTTGCGGAGCCGCATTTTCAGTATATCGGCGTGTCATCAGCGATTTTATCTGTTCCCGCTTTGTTAATTACTATGCCTGCAGCTATTATTGTAAGTCGTGAAATCATTGTTTCTGCTTTGCGGGAGTGGATGGCGGAGCTGGGTAAACGTGCACGGGTCGCTGTGTCAAGCCTGGGGAAAATTAAAACAACAGTACAAATGTTGGCAATGATCGTGTTGTTGTATTGTGATAGCACAACCAGTGCTTTTTTTGTTTTCTTAGGGTACCTGCTATTATATGTTGCGGCAGTACTAACCATATGGTCTATGTTGATATATTTAAAGGCTGCGTGGGTTGAGTTGTCAACAGACCCTAATGGCATCCGCAATTGTACCAAATAATTGGTCTACATGTTTTTTCTCAATGATCAAAGGTGGTGATAGCACAAGGTTGGCTCCTAATGCACGCACAAGAATACCTTTTTCAAAACAAGCATCAGCAATTTTTGCAGTATGTGCATAAACACCCTTTATTTTATTATCGAATTCAATGCCTGCTACTAAGCCTAAATTGCGAATATCAACGATGCCTGGTAAACCACGCAAGCTATGCGCTGCGTCTTCCCAGTACGCGGAAATAACTTTGGCATGGCCAAAAATATCTTGTTCTTGATAAACCTCCAGTGTTGCTAATCCAGCAGCCATGGCGAGTGGATGGCCTGAGTAAGTATAACCATGAAAGAATTCAATCCCGTTTCTGGGTGCTTTATTCATGAAGGTATCATATATTTCGTTATGTACGGCGACGGCACCTGCTGGTACTGCGCCATTAGTTAAGCCTTTTGCTAATGCCATGATGTCGGGTGTGACACCAAGTAGAGTGGCTGCAAAAGGTGCGCCAAGACGACCAAACCCAGTGATAACTTCGTCAAAGATCAGTAAGATGCTATACTTATCACAAATACTGCGTAAACGTTCTAAATAACCTTGCGGTGGAATTAACACCCCTGTGGCGCCAGCCATGGGCTCAACAATAACAGCAGCAATGGTACTTGCATCATGTAGTTCAACTAGACGTTCTAAATTGTCAGCAAGTGCTGCACCCCATGTAGGCTGTCCACGGCTGAAGGCCGCTTTTTCAAGGTTATGGGTATGTGGTAAATGATCTATACCAGGTAGTAAGGGTCCAAAGGGAATGCGGTTTTTTACAATGCCACCGACTGAGATACCACCAAAACCCGTACCGTGGTAAGCACGCTCCCGACCGATTAATCGTGTTCGCGTTCCTTCTCCGCGTAATGCATGATAGGCAATAGCAATTTTTAGTGCTGTATCTACAGATTCCGAGCCAGAATTAGTAAAGAAAATATGGCCTAATGGTGACGGCAGGATTTTAGTGAGATTATGCGCGAGTTGGAATGCGCCAGTGTGCCCCATTTGAAAGTTAGAGACGTAATCTAGTTGCGCGGCTTGCTTTTGAATTGCGGCGGTAATTTTGGGTTGGGCATGTCCTGCATTAACACACCACAGTCCTGCCGTGCCATCAAGTAATTGATGCCCATTGTCTAGTGTATAATAAACGCCTTGAGCTGCGGTAACGAGTTGCGCATTAGCTTTAAATTGGCGATTCGCAGTAAATGGCATCCAAAAAGCATCTAAATCAGTTATGGGCATAGCATACACTCCTTTTAGGCGCTAACTCCGAATACAAAAGGTAGTGAGAACATACATGAGAGGATATAGAGGCGCAAGTGGTTATCTAGGGCGTTTTTCTCTGCGAATCTAGGATAATTGGTTTATTACAAGAGTTTATTAAAATCTCCTTGACTTAAAAGGATGCCTGATTAGAATGACGTTGCACAAGTTGGTAACGCGGGAATAGCTCAGCTGGTAGAGCACAACCTTGCCAAGGTTGGGGTCGCGAGTTCGAATCTCGTTTCCCGCTCCATGATGGAATTGCATTATATAGGGTTATGGCACAACGGCTGGGTGGCAGAGTGGTTATGCAGCGGCCTGCAAAGCCGTGGACGCCGGTTCGATCCCGACCCCAGCCTTTTTCAGGGGCTAAACACGGTAAGATTGTATAGTTTGTGGATCCCAACTTATAAATTGTTGTGCAATTTTCCGAAATAACCTCGATACGCTCACGCCATATTGAGGCTAAATATTAGTTGATTTTTATAGGTCATTTAATGTTTAGTATCTATCACCAGTTTGCTTTTAATGCCCGGGTGGCGGAACTGGTAGACGCAAGGGACTTAAAATCCCTCGGAAGGTAACTTCCGTGCCGGTTCGATTCCGGCCTCGGGCACCATCTTCATGGTCAGAAAAGAAGGGTTAGACTTTACACATGACTTTTGTTGTTACTGAGCAATGCATCCGTTGCAAATATACAGATTGTGTGGAAGTCTGCCCCGTTGATTGTTTTTATGAGGGACCTAACTTCCTTGTTATTAATCCGGACGAATGCATAGACTGTGCATTATGCGAGCCGGAGTGTCCAGTGAATGCCATTTATTCTGAGGATGACTTACCAGAAAAATATCGGGAATTTTTGCAACTGAATGCGGGATTATCAGAGACGTGGCCAAATATAACCCGCATGAAGGCAGCACCAGCTGATGCAGATCAGTGGCAAAATACGGAAGGCAAGCTTCAATACTTAGAGAAAGAGTGGAAAAAATAAGTTGAATATTCTCGGTTTTGATACATCTTCAGAGGCTTGTTCTGTTGCACTTCTTATTAAAGATAAAATTCAAGTAGAGCATAGAATAGCGCCTATGCAACAAACGCGGCTTATTCTTCCCCTCATTGAGCAGCTATTAAAAAACGCACCTTTACTATTATCTCAACTGGATGCTATTGCCTTTGGATGTGGGCCAGGTAGTTTTACTGGTATTCGTATTGCCAGTTGTATTGCGCAAGGTTTGGGGTTTGCAGCTAATTTACCGATTATCCCTGTTTCTTCTTTAGCTATTTTAGCGCAGACCGCTTATCAGCAGTATGGATGGCAAAAGCTGATGGTTACTGTAGACGCGCGCGTTGGCCAAGTGTATTGGGCATTATACCAGGTTGCTCAAGAAGATAAGTTATCCGTGAAAAATGTTGTTTTACTAGAAAAAGAACAGGTTTGCGTGCCTGGCGACATTGTTTTTCCAGAGGGAGAAAATTGGTGTGGGGTGGGAAATGGTTGGCCGATATTGCAAGAAGAGTCGATTAAAAATAGAACAAACATGCTGACAATGATAGATTCAACCTTACTCCCACATGCTTCAGCGCTATTATCTTTGGCGCGGACTTCTTTCCATAATGGCCAAACAGTTTCTCCTATTGATGCTTTACCGGTTTATTTGCGGTAGCGGGGTCTGTTTACAATTCACCCCTTTTTGTAGGGCCTGTCGTCAATTGCTTCCAGCCTCTGCGCTTTATTTGTGCTTTTATCCTTTTTCAGTGGGAGCTCCTGGTAATAGTGGTATCTAGACCTCAACAGCGTTAAAATTCATCATAGTGAAGAGATGGAAGAGAGGGGTCTATGTATCATGCCAATGGCAATCAACGTCAGGCTATTATTGACCAGTTACGAGAATATATTTATAGTCACGCACCCGAGCAGCAAGCAGCATTATTAGAAACATTTACACAACGGTATTTTACTTCTTGTGCTACAGAAGATCTTTGCGTTCACCCTGTAAATGAGTTATATGCCATCTTAATGTCGAACTGGAATTTAATTTATCAAAGAAAGCCAGGGGAAGTGAAAATCCGTATTTTTAATCCCGATCTAGAAAAAGATAAATGGTATTCGACGCATACTGTTATTGAGATTTCTCACGATGATATCCCATTTCTTGTTGATTCTACGCGCATGGAGCTGAATCGACATAATTATCAAATCCACTTTATTATCCATATTGGCGGACTCGAGGTAAAACGCGATGATCAATATTGTATTATCGATATTCCCGCACCTGGAGCTCAGGATGAACAGCTGACGACAGAAGCTCCCATATATATTGAGATTGATCGTATTGCCGATGAAGGTGCAAGAGAGGTTTTACGAGCGGATATTGAGCGTGTGTTGGGGGATGTAAGAATTGCTGTTGCAGATTGGCGGAAAATGGTGGATCGCGCAGAGGAATGCCTGGTGGAGTTAGAGCAAAATCCACCACCGCTTGATCCGGCAGACATTGCTGAGTCGCGGGATTTTTTACGTTGGTTGATTAATAATAATTTCACTTTTCTAGGCTGTCGTGATTACAAACTAATTGGTAATGGGACTAATCGCGCCCTGCAAACAATAACAGGTTCTGGGTTAGGTGTGTTGCGCGAAGACAATCCTAATAAAATATCCAAGGCTTATGCAGAGCTTCCGCCACAGGCGCGCAAGATGGCGTTATCTAGGAATATTTTAATTATTGCTAAAACTAATACGCTTTCTACTGTACATCGCGCAACTTATACTGATTATATCGGGGTAAAAAGATTTAACAATAAGGGAGAGTTAATTGGCGAACGACGTTTTATAGGATTATATACCTCCTCAGCATATCATTCGAGTCCGTACCAAATTCCCTTTTTACGCCAAAAAGTTGCAAAGGTTATTCAAGATCTGCATTTCCCGCCGGATAGCCATGATGGGAAAGAAGCTGTTCATCTTTTAGAAACATTACCACGCGATGATTTACTGCAAGCATCTCATGAAGAGTTGCTTGAATTAACTTTAGGTATTTTATATTTACAAGAGCGCAAGCGTATTCGTTTGTTTGTGCGTCGTGATGCTTATTATCGCTATTTTTCTTGTTTAGCTTATGTGCCAAGAGAAATATTTAATACGGAACTTGCTTTGCTTATGCAAGAAGTGCTTATGCAGGCTTTTAAGGGGCTAGAGTCAAGTTTTACTACCTATTTTTCAGACTCTGTTTTGGCGCGAATTCATTACTTGATCCGGGTTAATCCTAAAACCTTGCTAGAGTACGACGTTGCAGAGTTAGAGAAGAAGTTAATTATTGTCGCACGTTCTTGGTCAGATGATTTGAAAGATCATTTGCTTGAAGCTTTCGGAGAGGCGCTTGGATTGCAATTTTATGCTAAATATAGTAAGGCATTTCCAGCAAGTTATACAGAATACTATTCACCACGCGAAGCTATCCGTGATATCGAAAGAATAGAGTTGTTATCAAAAGAACAACCGTTAGGGATGTTATTTGACAAGGCTACTGATGATGTAAAAACAACACTACGTCTTAAGTTATTTCATACAGAACAAACTATCGCCCTATCAGATGTATTGCCAACCTTAGAAAATATGGGGTTACGCATTATTGCTGAGCGTCCCCATGAGGTGAGGTTGAAGGGAAATGGTAGTGTATGGATAAATGATTTTGATATGGTATATACAGCGGATCGTACGGATTTCGATATTCATGCGGTGCAAAATATTTTTCAGGATGCCTTTACTAAGGTTTGGTTTCGAGAGGCGGAAGATGATAGATTAAATCGCTTAGTTTTGGAAGCACAATTAACGTGGCGAGAAATTGCTATATTGCGTGCTTATACCAAGTATTTGCGCCAAACTGGCTTTACGTTTAGTCAGCATTATATTGAGCAAGCATTTATAACTAATGCACATATAGCAAAAGACCTGGTTGCACTTTTTATGCTGCGGTTTTCCCTGGAATACGACAGGGAGCAGCGAAAAAATGCCCAGGAAGTTATAGCTAGAATTGAACGTGCTTTTGATGATGTGTCAAGTTTAGATGAAGATAGAATATTACGACGCATATTGGAAATTATACTAGCTACATTACGTACGAATTATTTTCAAACGTATGCTGATGGCAGTATAAAACCCTATATTTCATTTAAGTTTGATCCTCAGGTTATTTCCGATCTACCATTGCCACGGCCGAAGTATGAAATCTTTGTCTATTCTCCTTGTGTTGAGGGAGTGCATTTGCGCGGCGGAAAAGTAGCGCGCGGCGGCATACGTTGGTCAGATAGGCGTGAGGATTATCGCACGGAAGTGCTTGGCTTGATGAAGGCGCAACAAGTCAAGAATTCTGTTATTGTGCCAGTGGGTGCTAAAGGTGGTTTTGTGGTTAAACAACCACTTCCAGAAGGAAATCGGGAAGCAGCGATGCAGAGAGGCATTGAGTGTTACTCGACGTTTATGCGCGGAATATTAGATATTACCGATAATATTTGTGATAATCAGGTGGTTTCTCCAGCCAATGTCATTCGCTATGATGAAGATGATCCTTACATGGTTGTTGCTGCAGATAAGGGTACAGCTACTTTCTCTGATATTGCTAATGCTATTTCGCAAGAATATGGTTTTTGGCTAGGGGATGCTTTTGCCTCGGGGGGATCTAGTGGTTATGATCATAAAAAAATAGGTATCACGTCACGAGGAGTATGGGAGTCAGTTAAGCGGCATTTTCGTGGTATAGATTTGAATCCCGAGAAAGATGATTTTACCGTTATTGGCATAGGTGATATGGCCGGAGATGTGTTTGGTAATGGTATGCTGTTATCTAAGCACATCCTGTTAGTTGGCGCGTTTAACCATCAGCATATCTTTTTAGATCCCAATCCAGACCCTTTGCGCAGTTTTGAAGAAAGAAAACGCTTATTTCATTTGCCACGCTCAAGTTGGACGGATTACAACCCGCAACTTATTTCCCAGGGGGGAGGGGTATATAGTCGCTCAGCAAAATCTATTCGTCTATCACCCGAAGTGCAAAAGACGCTAGGAATAGATAAGGGTGTGCTTGTACCTAATGAGCTAATTAAAGCTATGCTAAAAGCACCGGTGACATTAATCTGGAATGGTGGAATTGGTACGTTTATTAAGTCAAGTAATGAATCTCATCTGGATGTGGGAGACAGGAGTAATGATGGGATTCGTATTAATGGTAATGAGTTGGCCGTGCGAGTTGTTGCCGAAGGGGGGAATTTAGGGTTAACTCAGTTAGCCCGCATTGAGTATTCATTAAATGGGGGTATTCTATATACAGATTTTATAGATAATTCTGCAGGTGTAAATTGCTCTGACCATGAGGTGAATATTAAGGTCTTGCTTAATAAATTAGTCGCTATTGGTCGTATGGAGCTAAGCCAACGTGATCAGCTACTTGAGAGAATGACGAATGAGGTTGCTGAATTGGTATTGTATGATAATTACGAACAAACGCAAATGTTAAGTTTGGAAGCGTCGGTAGCAGAACAAACTATGGATTTATTTAGACGCTATATGAATGAATTGGAAGCTGGCGGGCATTTAGATAGAAAGTTAGAGGCATTGCCAGATGATAAGACTCTTCAAGAACGCAAGGCTAATCGTAAGCCGTTAACACGGCCTGAAATAGCCATGTTATTGGCTTATTGTAAGATGTTTCTTAAGCAAGATATTCTTGCTAGCAACATTCCAGAAGATGCTTATTTTGTTAAGTATCTTCTTACTGCATTTCCGAAGCCATTACGAGAAAGTTATTTAGAGGAGATTAAACAGCATAGTTTGCGACGTGAAATTATTGCCACACAGTTAAGTAAAACCATCACTGATCGCATGGGAATTAATTTTGTTGAGCGCTTAGCACGAGAAACGGGGGCGCCAGTAGCGTTTGTAGTGCGTGCCTATGTGATTGCTCAAGATATTTATCATATGGAGGATCTATGGCGGCAGGTTGAAAGCCTGGATGGTTTAATTGGCGTGGATATTCAAAACAAAATGATGTTATATATTTATTATTTAGTGCGACGCGCAACTCGTTGGTTTTTGCGGAATCGCAAGCCTAATATAGAGATTTCAAGTGCTATCAATGATTTCTCCCCGTCTATTAGCGTGCTACTTGAAAAACTAGAGCAGTTGTTAACAGATACGGATAGAGAAATGCTAAATAAAGAGATGCATTTATTGCATAGTCATGGTGTTTCTGAACAATTAGCAAGAAGTATTGCTGCAACCAGTGTGCTATTTACCTCACTAGATATTGCCGAGGCAGCTAAAAAGCATCAATTGGAATTAATGGATGTTGCAAAAACATATTATCTTTTAGGTAACCGGTTGGAGTTAAATTGGCTGCGTGACTCTATGAATAGCTATACAGTGGACAATCCATGGGATGAGTTGGCGAGGGCGGGATTTCGTGACGATTTAGACCGCGTACAAAGAAAGTTAAGTGTGGTGGTGTTAAAATTGAAGAACAAAGATATAAAAGAGAAAAGTATTGAAGAACGCGTTAATATCTGGATGAAGCAGTACAGTTTCTTTATGGAGAGATGGCAGAGTTTGTTAGCTGAGATCAAGTCAAGTGAAGCTATTGGTTTTGTTACTTACTCTGTCGTATTAAGAGAATTATTTGATTTCGCACAAGCAGCGTGAGGATAAGTATGACATCTGAAAAGGTTTCCGCATCCTGTCCCTATTCATCGCATTATGTGGATGTGTATGGGTCTAAGATGCATTACTTGGAAGAAGGAGAAGGTGATCCTATTGTATTTTTACATGGGATACCGACATCTTCTTATTTGTGGCGTAATATTATACCTTATGTAGCTTCGCTCGGGCGGTGTATTGCGCCGGATCTTGTTGGGATGGGTAAATCAGATAAGCCGGATATTGAATATACTATTTCTGACCATATTCGTTATATTGAGAAGTTCATTGAGGTTTTGCAGTTAGATAATATAGTTTTTTTTCTGCATGGGTGGGGATCGGTTATTGGGTTAGACTATGCTATGCGTCATGAGAAAAAATGTAAGGGCATTGCTGTTTATGAGTCATTTTTAAAACCCTTCCACAAAGAGGATCTCTCTTTACCGCTTCATGAACAGCTAATCGTTTTACAGAATGAAAAAGCATCAGCGGAAAAATTAGTGAATGAAGGGATGCGCTTTGTAGATAGAATGCTTTCTCAAGGAATGATGCGCAAGTTAACTGATATAGAAAAGCAACAATATCAGGAGCCCTTTAGTAAACCAGGTACAGGAAAGCCTTTGCAGCAATATCTTAGGGAATTTCCGCGCGGTGATAACAAGAGTGTGGTAGATAAATTAATTGATCACTATTCTAAAAGATTAATTCACTCAAAATTACCGAAATTAATGTTATATTCTGTACCTGGATTTATTACAACCATGGAAACTGTGATATGGGCAAAAGAAACTGTACCTAATTTAGAGTTGGTGGATATCGGAGAGGAACTGCATTTTGCCCAAGAGAGTTGTCCTAAGTTAATGGGCGAGGCTTTGAGTATTTGGTTGCAAGGGTTAGACGTATGAAACAATGTTCTGTGGCAATTGTCGGAGTAACTGGCTTAGTAGGGGCAGCCACTTTAGCCTTATTAGAAGAACGGCAATTCCCAGTAAAGCGTTTGTATTTACTAGCTAGCGATCGTTCCGCAGGCGAGTTTCGCGAATTTCGTGGCGAAGCGCACACAGTACAAGCATTGACTAATTTTGATTTTACGCAAACGGATATTTGCTTTTTTTGCGCAGGTAGCGAATTAGCAGAAGTTTATGTTGCGCAAGCGGCGGCTTGTGGCAACATTGTGTTAGATAAAAGCGCCTTTTTTCGTTATCATGACGATGTGCCTTTGGTTATTCCAGAGGTAAACGTTAGTGCATTATCGTACTACCACAAAAAAAATATTATTGCTAATCCTAATTGCAATACTATCCCGATTGCTGTTGCTTTAAAACCCATTTACGATGCGGTTGGCATTTCTCGGTTAAATGTTGCCACATACCAATCTGTTTCTGGTAGTGGCAAAGAGGCGATTACAGAGTTAATGGAGCAAGCTAAACAGTTACTTGAGGGTCGATCTATTCATCCTAAAGTGTATCCACAACAAATAGCGTTTAATGTATTGCCGCATATTGATAAATTTCATGAGAATGGCTACACATGGGAAGAGATGAAAATAGTGTTAGAAATGCGTAAGATTTTTAATGATAACGCATTAGCCATTAATCCAACTACAGTTCGTGTACCCGTTTTTTATGGGCATGCTGCTGCTGTGCATATTGAGACAGATGATAAGATTACTACCAGAGCGGCACTAGTATTACTGGAACAAGCTCCGGGGCTTAAGCTGATTACAGGCCAACATCCTTACCCAACGCCAGCGCTAGACGCACAAGGTAATGATTTTGTATATGTAGGCCGAGTTCGCGAAGATATTTCACATGAAAGAGGCTTAAATCTATGGGTGGTCGCGGATAATTTACGGAAAGGCGCTGCTTTAAATGCTATTCAAGTTGCGGAGGAGTTAGTGAGAAGTTACCTATGAAATTACTATCATTTACTTTATTTAATTACCATTTTTATTTTGTCTTAAATGTGCAACGATTATATGTGTTTATTGCGTTAACGATTTTTTTCTTGCTGAGCGTGACTATTTTAGCTTGGAATAAACAAAGAAAACAAAAAAATAAGCACACTATTTTTGTATCGTCACCTAATAAATCCTCCTCATTAGTGATTTCGAGTAAAGATATTACCGCTATTGCGGGTGAGGATAAAATTGCGACTCAGTTAGATTTGGCGCGTGCTTATATTGAGGCAGGGCGCGAGCAGTTAGCAAAAAAAATGTTACGTCACGTTGTAGAGAAGGGATCGCCAGGGCAGCAGCAGGAAGCAGAACGATTACTACTTTTATTTTGATATGCGTATTGCTTTAGGTGTTGAATATAACGGTCATGGTTATTATGGTTGGCAGGCACAGCAAGCATTACCGACAATCCAAGGTATGCTTGAAATGGCTTTATCTAAAGTTGCTAATGAAGCGATTACCTTAACTTGTGCAGGTAGAACAGATGCAGGCGTGCATGCGATAGCACAAGTTGTTCACTTTGATACGCAAGCTAAACGTAATCTGCGTGCCTGGATTAGAGGGGCTAATACGTATCTCCCCAATGCGATTGCTGTGCGCTGGGCACAAGAAGTAGATGAACAATTTCATGCCCGTTTTTCTGCAATGTCACGGCGGTATTGTTATGTTATTTTTAATTATCCTACACGGCCTGCACTTTTTAATGCCCAAGTCTCCTGGTACTATAGCAATTTAGATGTAGAATCGATGCAGAGTGCGGCTAATTATCTTATTGGCGAGCATGATTTTAGCTCTTTTCGTTCTGCACAATGTATGTCAAGAACAGCCATGCGTCACGTGGTGGCTGTTGCAGTACAACGGCAAGATAATATAGTGACAATAGATATTGAGGCTAATGCTTTTCTACATCATATGGTGCGTAATATTACTGGGAGTTTGTTGCAAATAGGCTCGCAGCTTAAGCCGCCTGAATGGGTGTTAGAACTCTTACATGCTAGAGACCGAACTTTAGCCGCAGAAACAGCATCTGCACATGGCCTGTATTTAACTCAAGTGCGGTATCCTGAACCCTATATTTTTCCTGCAGCTAGTCCATTGATTTTGGTATAATCCTAGAAACGGCGGTTGATTCACGGTTTTAAATGCAAACAGAGAATCTTATTTATGAGTTGGTTTAAAAAATTATTACCCTCGCGTATTCGTACTGATGTTACGGCCAAAAAGGGGGTCCCGGAGGGCTTATGGTCTAAATGCGACAATTGCAATGCAATTTTATATCGTTCTGAGTTAGAGCGTAACTTAGAAGTGTGTCCGAAGTGTGACTATCATATACGGTTATCGGCGCGTCGGCGGTTAAGTTACTTTTTAGATCCAGAAAAACAAGTGGAAATCGCTGCAAATATTGGTCCTGTTGATAAATTGCGATTTCGTGATTTAAAAAAATATCGAGATCGCTTATCTGTCGCACAAAAAGAGACGGGAGAAAAAGAAGCGTTGGTAGTTATTAAGGGTATGCTTTATCGTGAGCCAGTGATTACTGCTGCATTTGAGTATGGATTTATTGGCGGTTCTATGGGGGCTGCGGTAGGGGAGCGTTTTGTGCGAGGTATTAATAGCAGCATTGATTCGCGTTCCCCTTTTGTGTGTTTTTCTGCGAGTGGTGGTGCGCGTATGCAAGAGGCGTTAATATCGCTGATGCAGATGGCAAAAGTAAGTGCAGCATTAGCAAAATTAGCTGAGTACGGCATTCCGTATATTTCTGTGCTTACGGATCCGACGATGGGTGGTGTATCAGCCAGTTTGGCTATGTTGGGAGATATTATCATTGCTGAGCCAAGGGCATTGATAGGGTTTGCTGGTCCGCGAGTTATTGAGCAAACTGTCAGGGAAAAGTTACCAGAGGGGTTTCAGCGCAGTGAGTTTTTATTAAGTCACGGGGCTATTGATAAAATTGTACATAGGCACATATTAAGAGATTCAATTGCTAGTATGCTGAATAAGTTAATGAAAAGGTAGGGAGATAAATTATGTATAGGATTATTGGAGTGTTAGCAATCATTGGATTTATTGTGATTTTGTTACCTTTTGTTATAGATCATAAAGGTGATATAAGTGAGTCTGTTAGTGTTGGGGCTCCGCCTTTTCCTAATCAATCTGCAGTAAACACGGAGTCTTCTTCTGTGTTACCAGTTGAAACAGGGACTCTAGTAGTTTCTACACCACCTGTATATGCTGCTTCTAACCAACAGGCTACTGCGGCAAAGCCTGTATCACAGCCAAATACAGAGGTGTCACATGAATTGGCCGAGCAACCTCCTGTAGTTAATGAACAAAAATCCTTAGTACCGCAATCTACGATTACCTCTTCTGAACAAATAACCAAACAAGATAGTACAAGCAAGGTGATGAAAGATTATAAAAAATTACCGAAAAAATCGTTGGTTGCTGCGCTAAAAAAGTCGTTGCCAGATCGTAGTTTATTAAAATTTCAAGCGTCAGCATGGGTTATCCAATTGGGTAGTTTTAAAAATAAGGCAAACGCAATACGTTTAGTCGATCAATTGCGTAATAGCGGCTATAAAGCATTCATTCAAAACGCCACTTCTCATCTCGGGGAAACTATACGTGTTTACGTAGGTCCAGAAACCAGACATGCTTCAGCTAAAGCGCTAGCAGATCGTTTAGAACAGGATTTGCATTTGCATGGTATAGTTGTAAGTTTTAAACCATTGGCATTATAAAACATGGCTCAAGGTGCTGGAGTGGGATGATCAGCCAAGCTATCATCAATGCTATCTTGTTGGCCATGTATAAATTCATCTGTTTCTTCATTGCTTGAACCCGTTATGTCTTTTATGGCTTGCTTAAAGTCATCGCTAGACAAAGCCTCTGATAATACCCTGCTTACATCAGCAGGCGAGTCAAGCTGCTCTACATCAATTACTTCTTCCTCTTCTTCGTGTTCTTCTTCGTGTTCTTCTTCTCTTGGGTGTTCTGCGGAGGAATTTAGTTTCTCTCTTGCGCGAGTAGCTGCTATTTCTAGAGCTTTGTAATCTCTTTCAGATAATTCTTCTTGCAATTGTTTCAATAATTCATCAAGCTTATCCATTATGCGAGTCAACAATCGTTGACTTTCTACACTCATAGAAAAATGGGGAGTATCATCTTCTAGAGCAGGTTGCCATCTGTTTTTACGGCGTTTTTTTTCTAAAAGTCGGATAATCTCTTTTAAAAACTTACCAAGTCCTTGCATTAATTCATCTTTATTTTTTTTTGCGTCTCCAGCTGCTGCCTCTTCTCCATTCCCAGAAGGGGCAGCACTTGCCTCTGCATTATTCGCACTGGGTGCTTCTGTATTAGCATCAGGCTGCGATTCAGTTGTGGTTTCAGCCTGTGGTCCTTCTTCACCCGGAGCGCTATCTGAGTTGATACTCATAAATATAATCCCTCTTATTCTCTTCTAAATTATACTGCATGTAGTATGAATTACCATTTTTCCGCCTGGTATAATCCTAGAAACGACAGTGGATTCGCGATTTTAAACGTAACACCTTGATCTTGCCTAGGTCTTTCAAAAATTCGGATCACCAATCAGGCGCCCGCTCAAATTTTTGAAAGCCTATCTCAATCAATCTGTTACGTTTAAAACTCGCGCCCAACTGCTGTTTTTAGGATAATAAGACGTAGTCTGGTAAGTCGATAATTAAAAGTTGTGAATTTTGGTAGCCATATTGATTGTCGTCAACGAGAGTTCCACTGTACTTCTATTAAAATCATACTACCTGTGCAGGTTGAAGAATTATTAGCACGGCATTATTTCATTGATTATTATAAACGCGAATTCCGGATAAGTTCCATAAATGTCATGCCAGCGTGTTTTTAGCTGGCATCTAGCATTTTTACCGCTTTCTGGATGCCACCTCGCACAAAAAACGTGCGGCTGGCATGACAATTTTCTTATCCAGAATTCGCGTTAATGGTAATGAGATTTTTCTCCCCGCTTTGCTGCCATTCTAGCGCACTGCCATGTTCATGCCATGGACCTAAGACAATGCGTGTTTTGCTGTGATTTTCTGCAATAAATTCATGTATAGCCGGACGATGTGTGTGACCATGAATTAAATAACTGACCTGATATTTTTTCATGACACGTTCAACTTCTTGTTGTGTCACATCCATGATGTAATCTGGAGTGGTGCGCGTGTAATCACGACTTTTTTCGCGCATTTTCTCTGCAATTTTTTTGCGTGTTTTTAAGGATTTCCATAAAAACAATTGCTGCATAAAAAAATTACGTGATTTTTTACGAAAGCGTAGGTAGGCAATATCATGTGTGCATAGTGTGTCGCCATGCATGAGTAATACTGGGGTATTGTAGATGTTGACTACACTTGGATCAGTTAAAAGTTGACAACCTGTTTCTTTTAAGAATCTTTTACCAATAAGAAAATCTCGATTTCCATGCATGAGGTAAATGGGTAATCCTTGCGCTGTAGCAGTAGTTAATGCAGATTTAATTTGCGAATGAAATAGGGAGTCATCATCATCACCAATCCATACCTCAAATAAATCGCCAAGAATATATAACGCAGTTACATTCAATGCGCATGTTTTTAAGAAATTCAAAAACAAATTAGTTATATTTTTTTGTTCTGCCATTAAATGCAAGTCAGCGATAAATAGTGTTTTCATAAGTTACCATTTTAATAATCGGCGTAACCATGTTAATTTGGCCTTATTGTAAGGAGGATATTCTAGTTTTAATTCTATTAATAAATGTTTTTTATAAATGCTCTTGCGATGCGAGAATGTTGCAAAAGAATAATGGCCGTGATAACAGCCCATCCCGCTAGCGCCTACCCCACCAAAGGGCAGATGATAATTGGCTATGTGCAGTATACAATCATTAATGCAACCACCGCCAAAAGAGATGGAGGTTAATACTTGTTTTTCTATTTGTTGATTTCGAGTAAATAAATATAAGGCGAGTGGTTTCGGTCTGGCATTGACAGCATGAATAACCTCATCCATGTCATCATATGTTAAAATAGGTAATAGTGGCCCGAAAACCTCTTCTTGCATAATGGCATCTTGCCACGTGACGTTATCTATTAGCGTAGGAGCAAAATACAATGCATTGTCTGCGGTGGATTTTTCCTGTGGCACGGCATTTTTGTCATGTAACACTTGAGATAGTCTCGATAACTGCTTGTAATTAATTATTCTTCCATAATTACGGCTTGTTTGTGGAGTATCACCATAAAACTGTAGCAAGGCATTTTGTAGCTTACTAAGCAGCTTATCTTTGCATGCTCTTTGTACGTATACATAATCTGGGGCAATGCATGTTTGACCCGCGTTGATAGTTTTGGCCCAAATAATGCGTCGTGCTGCATAATCTAGATTAGCATCACTAGTAACAATACAAGGATTTTTTCCGCCCAATTCTAATGTGACCGGTGTTAAATGTTTTGCTGCAGCTTCTAATACTTTTTTTCCTATCTGTGTGCTGCCAGTGAAAAAAATATAATCGAATTTTTCTTGCAGCAGTTGCATTGTTTCTACTGGGCCTGCGGTAACTACGGCAATGTATTCAGGCGGGAAATAATAAGCAATAAGTTTTACGAGTAAAGCTTGAGTGTGCACTGCTATTTCGGAGGGTTTTACAATAGCGCAATTTCCTGCACTAATAGCACCAATCAGCGGTGATAGAATTAACATTAATGGATAGTTCCAAGCCCCAATAATCAATGTGCATCCGTAGGGTTCGTAATATATGGCAGAGCGACCTGGCCAAAGAAATAGCGGAGTTGATACTTTGTTGCTACGCGCCCATTTTTTTAAGTGCTTTATAATAAAGTCGATTTCTTTAATGACTAATAAAATTTCGTGTAACACAGTTTCTTGTGCCGGTTTATGTAAGTCTTTATACAAAGCAGAAATAATTTCATCCTCATGCGTTTGCAGCAGGGTTTTTATCATTTTTAACTGTTTAATACGAAATACAACGGGCTGCGTTACACCCGTAGCAAAGAAGTTTCGTTGAGTTTCAAGTAGTTCTTTATAATCAGTGCATAACATAAAAATACCAGTACGTATCCTTAGGTTAACAAATCCTTAATCCAGTATAAAAAAACTTCCCTCTTGCATTAACACAATAATTTGTCTTATCTTATACTTATGGTAAGAGCTTTCAAGGGAGAAATGGCATATGACTATTTTAACCAGCTCAACCGAAGTAACATTATGGCAAGATATGGTACGTCATGGAGAAGATATGTGTGCCGTTTCCTTGCGGGAAGAGTTAGAAGCCTATCTTGTTTTTTTATTAATGCGCTACATGAGTCATCCTGAAGTTACCAAGCAAATCTTAGCAGCTAAATTTCTAGAAAGTGTACAAGTGCAAGGAGCCCAGCGACATGCTATTTTACAAAGCTTAGGGGATGAATCTTTGCTATTTGCTGGATTATTTCCCCATTTAGCGGAAAAAAGGCAAGTAAAACTGCGTTATTTTGTTGAAATCGGCAAAGCGGCGTATGAGTCCATTTCATTGAAAACAAATGATTTATTTTGGTCATTAGCTCAACAGTTTGTTATGTTGATGGATGTGCTGCAGTCGATTCATCAGCACTCCAAGGAAGTAACTGATCTATTGCCATTGGAGGCGTATGAGCGCTGGAATACTGTAGGTAGTCAACGTGCCTTACACATCTTGCAGAAGTATTCTACAGCTACTCCAGTGTATTCTCCCGAACCCCCTGAAGAATTAGGATTGATTAAATTATCACCGAAGGATAAGTCGCAATAATGCATTGCTGATTTCTAACGTGTTCGTTTATCTTCCACAAGATTGGCGACTTGCTATGGTTGCAATAGATATTTCCTTATGGTTATGATCGAGAATAGTGCTTGTAGATAAGGGAGTGTCGATTATGCAAGACCGTTTATTTGACTCATTGTTTACAGAGTGTTTTTTTGCTCTTCCTCCACAAGAATCGCATATCACTGCCATTCCTTTCCCACTTCCTTCTTCAGTGGCTAGTTTAGATAAATTTTTTAATGTTATTGATGTAAGGAATGGTTGTGGTGCATGGGTAGTACAAAACTTGCCGGATAGCCTTAATAGGCAGAAAAAAGGTTATATTTTTGTTGAGAGTACTTCTGAGCTCTTTTACATATGTGATGGCGAAGCGCAACCAGTCGCGCTGTGTGAAGGTCAACAGTTTGCAGAACTGTTACAAGGTACTATGGGATCTGCGAAGTATAAATTCCTTGATTCTGTTGCGGCAAAAAAGCTACTTGCTAAACATCAAGCCATTTGTTCGAAAGATGCAGTCGCATTTCAACAAGGAGTAGAGCAGTTGCTTGGGCAGCTAGCTGAGTGGGCTAAACAGCATCACCTTAAACCTTCGCCAGTATCGATTCCCGACCCTCAGCATCCACGTAAATTGATTGAAACGATAGATGTCGATGCTATATTAAGAAGCTTTCTTGAGAATAACATAAAGAATGTTGTTATTGATGAATCGGTAACACAAGAATATAGAGAGGGTCTTTTTCATCTATATACGCAAGGCATATGGTTTCTTTATTCTATTTTACAATTAAGTAACTCCACCGCTATTTCTTTAGATTTTCGCAAAGGAGTAATTACCACTTTAATTTCCGGGTTACTTTGTGGGCCAGGGTCTCATACTAGTCTTCAAGATGCTTACTTGCAATTACAATCCGATGTACCTACTACCTTAATGAGTGTAAGGCGAGAGATAGCAGAGCAAGTGGCATTAAATATTATTCGTTCTCACGGATTGCTGCATACCTCTCGCGGTGAATTAGTTGGCTCGGAAACACATTATGTAATAAATTTTCTGTTAAATATGGCGGACATATTGGCTATTCAGGTAGAAAAAGACCCTTATGCCACATCGGAATTATCTGATGAATTGATGGCGGAGTTTCTTGACGGTGTTGTGCAGGCACTAAGTGTAGAAAATGTTGTAGAGCGTATTATCGCTAAACTAGATATTGATGATGTTGCTATGCGTTTGCAAGCGGCTTCTTCCATGCAGCCATTGAATGATTTAGAAACGAGCTTAAATAACTATGGTATAGATGAGCAGTTTAATTTGTTTCACTTAATGGATGTGGAAAATCCCAAGAAATTACGCAAGGATGTAAAATATTATTTGTTTGCTACTCTACTACAACGCTTAGCTAGTCGAGGTTATATACAGTTTGCAGGGCAAGTAGAGATGAAGGGTGCAGAGCCTGTATTAGTGTTGGTGTGTGCTAGCCGTAGTTTGAAATTGGCGCAAGTATTTCCTGATGATGCTGAGAAATATCCAGAAAAACGCGTACCATTTATTCCATATTGCTTAGAGCGTTGCTTCGCTGGAGATACGAGTTTTTTAAAGATGATTGATAACGAGCCACAGCAAACTGAGTTAGGCGGCGAGTTATTAAATAGTATAAAACATGAATTAGCCGCTGAAAAACTACCTTCTGCGGAGTGGCTAGAGAACATCTTATCGTTATTGGCACGTGAAGAAGTTCAAGCTTTTTTAAGGGGAAATCTTGGGCTTTTATGCGATATTGCTTATCTGTTGCCACAAAATAAGTTAGAGAATATCTTGGAAATTCTGTTTGCGCTGCAGGTTCCCGAGGTGTTAACTGAGCCGACAGAGTTAGCTAAATATCAAGTGCTATTCCCTATGGAAATGTGGGACGGCATATATGCAGAGTGTGGTGTGGGTATTATTACCGATTGTGATGACTTGGCTGCTTATCTAGCTTGTTTGAAAGCCATCTTACCAAAAGAACAAAAAGCCTATGCTACTCAGTTTGTGGAAAAGCTTTATGGAAGCAATCCTCAGGCTATTAATTGCCTTATCAAATCCCCTTCCCATCTAGATTTTTTACTTGGACAGCTTCCTAAGGAATTGCACGCAAAATTAATTTGCGAAACGTTAACGCAGAATACACTTAAAATCATTATTTGTTCTTTTACTAATTTATATATAGTGTTATCCAAGAAATTAGCTACAGATCAACAGCGAATAAAATTACTTACGCGATTGGGACAGGAGGGCTTGTCTAGTATTATTACCAGTGCTGAGCAGCTTCGCCTATTATTAGAAATAATGGCAGAGCCATGTCGTTTGCCCATGTTAAAGGAGTTTAGTCTAGACCATCTTAAAAAAATTACTCCCAGCCATATAGAATTAAAAAGCTTATTAAAAACATTGCCTATTGCCGATAGGTTGTCTTTTTTTAAGTTGTTTGATTTTGAATATTGGAAAAACGTAATAAATACAGCAGATATTATTGCGGATATTTTTGAACTATTTTCGCCGGAGGATAAAAAAAGGTTTTTTTATTTATTAGAAGCTCCTTTTCTACGTGCTGCGATAGTGACTAAAGAAGACTTTGTGACGGTGTTTTCTAAGTTACCTTGCAATATATGTGGTACTTTTTTATGGAGGTTTGATAGGGCTGCTTTAGAGAGGTTTGTTGACGGTCATAATTTTCTCAAGATTTTATCTGGATTGAATCCATCTGATCAAGGTTTTTTCTTGAAAAGATTGAGTGCGAACTATCTCAGGACATGTATTCAGCAAGGCCACTTCTTACGGAATGTGCTTAATGTTATTCCGGAAAAGGATCGATTAGAATTTTTGCGAAATACTTTAGGGACGGAGTTTTTAAGAAAATATATTATTCGCACAGATACTCTATTAGCTATTTTATCCATGTTGCCTATATCTGGTCACTTAGAAGCGTTGCGAGATATTTTGGGTAGCCAGTCCATTTCTCAGGTGGTTAGCACTACTGATGAGCTGATAGCGGTATTGAAACTTTTAAACGAACAACAACGGTTAGAGTTTTTGCGAGATATAATTGGGCAGAAAAACTTGGATGCTATGCTGTATTCAGTGAGTCATGTTTGCAATATTATTACTTTGTTGCCACAGTCTGCCCGACTTGAGGTATTACGCGATATATTTGGATGCGATAATCTTGCTTTGCTCATTGACTCAGTTGAGCAGCTGCTACAAATTTTAGATTCACTTTCCGTGATGCAAGCGAGTGGTTTTCTCAAGGAGCTAAATAGTGAATCTTTGCAACCTATAATAGGTACTTTATCGGAGTTCTTGCACGCGCTTCATCATTTTTCATCAACGCTTCAATCCGTACTGCTTGAAGTATTAGGCAATGAGTATGTGAGAAAGCTATGCCAAGATGGATTTTATCTGGGCATGATATTATCTACTACGCCTAACCTTCACGGGAAAGATAAGCTAAATATAATTAACGCGCTTAGTAAGTATTGGCCGCAAGTGATTACTAGAGGGAGCGACCTAAGGTATATTTTAGAGCAACTCGATGTTGCAGATAGGGATACGGTTACACGAAATTTTGCTAGTAAGTTAACGCCAGAACAAGTGCAGTGCTATCGAGATGATGATGCGATTTATCAAGCTTTGTTGTGCTGGCGAACCACCGTTTCGGGAACGGTGCAACCATTATTTGCTGCGGTGCGTGCACCAGTTGCGGCAGTGGCGGTGCAACACCAGCCGCCGCAACAGCAAGCAATGCGCCGCGTGCCATAGTGCGTGTTGTGCTAAGCTAATTAAAAGCCAGAGCTTGTCCTGGACTTTGGCCATTTTTGACTTGTGTTTATAAACTTGTCATCCTGAGGAGCGTTTTTTGCGACGAAGGATCTCAAAAATGTACATCTGCACTCAGGATGATAGCAGAGGTATAGTATCATCCATAGCGCAAGTAATTTGAGAGGATCTCTTCTGAAACCAATAGAAGAATAGCACTGGCGTTATCATAACTATTAGTCCACCGGAAAACAGCAGCTTATAGACCAGTTTATTACCTACATCAATACCATCAGGAGGTAAAAAGCCCACGATAATCGTAATAGCACACCCTAATAATCCTAATAAGCAAACAAGAGATAGTCCCAGTTTTTTCCCTGGGATAACAAAAGCGTTTTTTTGATAGTGGATTTTATTGCGTAATAACAAAGCAGAGACAAACATTAAAACGTACATAAACATATACAGTTGTGTACTTAATGCAGTTAGTAACCAATATGAGCCATTAATGCTAGGTATACATAAAAATGCTAAACAAACTAGGCTAACTAATACCGCTTGGGTTAAGAGTAGATTTTGGGCAATGCCGTGTTTATTTTCTTGTTTCAGGTAAGCAGGTAAGAAACCATGATGTGCGGCTTGCAATAAACTTTTGCTAGGAGAAATGACCCAGCTGGTTATGCCGCCGATACTCCCAATAATAAGTAAAATAGTGAGTATTGGAATTAGCCATGATAGGTGATAAGCAGCTAAAAAGTACGAGAAGGTTTGGATAGTGCCATTTACTAAGTTGATTTGGTTGTACGGCAAAACAAATGCAATGGCCAAAGATCCGAGAATCATGGTAGATAAAATAATTAGCGTAGAAAAAGCCAGGGAGCGCGGGAACGTTTTTTGCGGGTTAGATACTTCTTTTACATGTACTGTTGCTAATTCCATGCCTAAAAATGCTGTCATAATTGCGGTTAATGCTGCCCAGTTTTCAGTATGCTGCCAGTTAGGAAGGAGAGTCGAGGTATTGAGGTGAATTTGTAATGGTTTTCCTGTTATTAACCATATAAATAATAAGACTAGAATAAAGATAATTGGAATAACAAATCCGACTAACGCACAAAAGCTAGCAAAGCGCGAAGAGATGTGTACTCCTCTTAAACTAATGAGAGTAAGTAACCAGAAAACGACTAAAATGATGCTGACTAAATAATATTTGTTTTGCGCTAAACTTGGGTCAATTAAATAAGCGGCTGTCCCAGCAATAAAAGATAGGATAGTAGGAAACCAAGCAATGGTGTTAATCCATTGTAGCCAAGTTGCAAGAAAAGCAACGCGTTCACCAAAAGCAAGTTTAACCCAATGGTAGATGCCGCCTTTTTCAGAGATATTTGATGCTAATTCTGCAGATACCAATGCAGCTGGAATTAAGAAAACAATAGCCGAGAAAATAAAGAAGAAAATTAATGTGCTACCAAACAAGGCTGAGGCAGGAAGGTTGCGAATACTGTCAATGGCTCCTGTAATCAGCATGGTTAACGCAAAGGTATTCAACGAATATCTGGACATTATCCCGCCTCAATAAAAAGTATAAATTACCAGGAATTCCCGCTAACACTGTCATCCTGAGCGTCAGCGAAGGATGTTCTTAATAAATCTTCGGTGTTTATTAAGAACATCCTTCGCTGACGCTCAGGATGACAGTGTTAGCGGGAATTCCTGGTAATTTACTATAGCATATCAAAAATTAAGAAAGCGTTAAGAATCCACCTTATTTCGTAACACATACTGCAAGATACCTCCATGTCGATAGTATTCTACTTCGTTTAGTGTATCAATACGACTCAGCAAAGAGACGGCCTTTTGGGTTTTATCTGCATAGTGAATAATGGCCTTGATTGTGGTACGGGGTTGGGTTGCTGTTGCCACATCAAGTAAATCTATGGCTTCTATTCCGGTGAGTTCCAAACTTTTACGGGTCATGCCATCGGGAAATTGCAATGGCAAGATACCCATACCAATTAAGTTGGAGCGATGGATGCGTTCAAAGCTTTCTGCGATGACTGCGTGCACGCCTAGTAGCTTAGGACCTTTTGCAGCCCAATCGCGTGATGAGCCAGTTCCATATTCTTTGCCGGCAATCACAATTAATGGTATCCCTTCTTGTTGGTAGCGCATGGCTGCCTCATAAATGGAAAGCGTTTCATTACTGGGGAAATGGCGGGTAATACCTCCCTCAGTGCCAGGCACTATTTCATTTTTAATCCGGATATTGGCAAAGGTGCCACGCATCATAACTTCATGATTGCCACGCCGTGCACCTAATGAGTTAAAGTCTTGGGTTGCTACTCCATTGGCTTGTAGATAGCGACCAGCAGGGCTATCTAGTTTGATTGATCCTGCTGGAGAAATGTGATCTGTTGTCACGCTATCACCTAGCAGCGCTAAGATACGTGCGTTTTGAATATTTTGTAATCGGGGTGGGGTAGGGAGCATATCAATAAAATAAGGAGGATTTTGGATATAGGTGGATTCTTTTCTCCATGTATATGTTTTACCTTCGAGAATGGATAGCTGTGTCCATGCGGGGTTACCATGAAATACTTGGCTGTATTGCTCGTTAAACATGTGGCTTGTAATTTTTTTTACTTCCTCTGCTATCTCAGCGTTGGATGGCCAAATATCCTTGAGGTATACCGGTTGCCCCTGTGTATCATGGCCAAGAGGGTCGGATTGTAAGTCAATTCGCGTTGTCCCGGCTAAAGCAAAGGCGACAACCAGTGGGGGAGAGGCTAGCCAATTCGCTTTTACTAGGGGATGAATACGTCCCTCAAAGTTACGATTGCCTGACAAGACGGCGGAGACAATTAAATCCTGTTGAGTAATGGTAGTGGCTATAGCGTCTGCTAGTGGGCCAGAATTACCAATACATGTAGTGCATCCATACCCAACTAAAGAAAATCCTATGGCATCGAGATATTTTTGTAAGCCAGTTGCCTCAAGATAACGAGTAACTACTTGGGAGCCAGGTGCCAAGGATGTTTTTACCCATGGTTTAGCTTTTAAGCCTTTTGCCGCAGCTTTTTTTGCTACGAGCCCAGCTGCCATTAACACACTGGGATTGGAGGTGTTGGTGCAGCTAGTGATGGCGGCAATTACCACATCACCATGCTGCAGTGTCTTTTGCGAGCTTAATGATGAGTGAGGTTCTGATACATGGCCATTATCTTTTAGCACAGCATCTAAAGCTGTTTTTAGTTGCGCAAGAGTCAGGCGATCTTGCGGTCGTTTGGGGCCAGCCATGCTGGGCTCAACAGTAGCTAAGTCTAGCGCAAGGATATCGGTGAAAATAGGCGCTTGTTGTGATGAGTCATACCAAATACCCTGAGCTTTTGCATAGGCTTCAGCTAGGGCAATGGTTTGTGTATCGCGCCCAGTAAGACGTAAATAATCGATGGTGATTTTATCAATTGGGAAAAAGCCGCAAGTTGCACCATATTCTGGGACCATGTTGGCAATGGTTGCACGATCAGCCAAGGGAAGTTCTTGTAATCCAGGCCCAAAATATTCGACAAATTTTCCTACCACACCTTTTTTACGTAACAGTTGAGTCAGGGTGAGCACTAAGTCTGTTGCGGTTACCCCTTCGCGTAATTTTCCGGTTAATTGAACGCCGACCACCTCAGGGATCAACATAGAGATAGGTTGGCCTAGCATCGCGGCTTCCGCTTCAATGCCACCTACTCCCCAACCTAATACACCTAAACCATTAATCATGGTGGTATGACTGTCTGTACCTACCAAGGTATCAGGATAGGCTACGCGTTGACCTTGGATTTCTTCAGTCCACACGGTTTTAGCCAGAAACTCAAGATTTACTTGATGGCAAATACCCGTATCAGGGGGAACGACACGAAAATTATGAAATGCTTTTTGTCCCCAGCGTAAAAATTCATAACGTTCTTTATTTCGTGCCATTTCTAGCGCAGCATTTTTTTCTAAAGCGTTTTTGTTTCCAGAAAAATCCACTTGTACAGAGTGATCAATCACGAGGTCTACGGGAGTTAATGGATTGATCTCATCTGGATTCCCTCCCATTTTTTGAATAGCATCACGCATAGCAGCGAGATCGACTATGGCGGGTACCCCAGTAAAATCTTGCATTAATACGCGGGCAGGACGAAAGGCAATTTCACGATTAGAAGTTTTTGTTTTAAGCCAAGTAACCAAGGCCTGCATATCTTCTCGAAAAACTGTTTTATTGTCTTCATGGCGCAGCAAGTTTTCTAATAATATTTTTAATGAGTAGGGTAAGCGGGAAATACCTGTTAATCCAGTGTGCTCTGCTTTGGATAAACTGAAGTACTGGTAAGGTATGCCGTTTATGGTTAAAGATGCCTGGGTATTAAAAGAATCGAGCGACATAGCGTATCTCCGTGATTGGTAGAGCCGTTCCCATATTGAAAGCTGTATTCCGTGTCATGTAATCAAGAAGGACACAGATCCTTCGCGCATGCTTAGGGCAAACTTTCGGAACGAGAACTGTTTTGGCATTATTTACGTCTTAAAAATTGTGGCGTATTATATACGGAGTTTGCATAACGCAACAGCTTAACGTTATTGTAGGTTGCACTATAAGGACTGTCCTATGCTGCCCGCGTCCGATGTGGTTTTACTTTCACGTTTTCAGTTTGGTATGACCGCATTATATCACTTCTTATTTGTTCCCCTTACGTTAGGTCTCTCCATGATGTTAGGCATGATGGAAACTATTTATTTTATCACGAATCGGCCTATTTGGCGGACCATGACGCAGTACTGGGGGATTTTATTCGGTATTAATGTTGCAATGGGAGTGGCAACCGGTATTACCTTGGAGTTTCAGTTCGGTACGAATTGGGCTTATTACTCACAGTATGTCGGCGATGTGTTTGGTGTGCCGCTTGCATTAGAGGGCTTGATGGCTTTTTTCTTGGAAGCGACATTCGTAGGTCTTTTCTTTTTCGGATGGAATAGGCTGTCTAAAGGTGCCCATCTGGTTGTAACATGGTTATTAGCTTTGGGAGCCAGTCTTTCTGCGTTATGGATTTTGATTGCGAATGGATGGATGCAGAATCCTGTGGGTGCGCGGTTTAATTTTCACACCATGCGCATGGAGCTGGCTAGTTTTTATGAGGTCATTTTTAATGAAGTTGCACAAGCAAAGTTTGTGCATACGATTAGCGCCGGTTATGTAACGGGCGCTATGTTTGTATTGTCAGTAAGTGCGTATTTTTTATTGCGTGGTATTAACGTTGCTTTTGCGCGGCGCTCGATGACGGTGGCTGCGGCTTTTGGTTTAGCCGCTGCACTTTCTGTCGTAGTATTGGGCGATGAAAGTGGTTATTTGGCAGACTTAAACCAGAAAATGAAAATTGCAGCGATTGAAGGCTTATGGGAGACGGAACCTGCCCCTGCTGCATTGACGTTAATTGGTTTTCCTGATCAAGAACACCATGTTACTCGATATGCGATTAAAATACCGTATTTGCTTGGCATCATTGCCACGCGTTCGCTGAACCAGCCTGTATATGGCATTTTAGATTTAGTGAAAGAGGCGCGTAGTGATATTAAGAGTGGCATGTTGGCTTATGCGGCACTCAATGCATTACAGAAAAACCCCTATGATAAGCATGCTGAAGCAATCTTGAATGCTAACCAAGATTATCTCGGGTATGGATTATTATTAAAACGTTACACAGACAAGGTAACGAACGCAACGCCGGAGCAAATCGAGCAAGCGACGTGGGATACGGTTCCTGATGTTTTCCCCTTATTTTGGTCATTTCGTATTATGGCAGGGTGTGGCTTTTTCTTTATTCTATTATTTGGTATAGCGTATTATCTTGCGTTGCGTCGTCGTATTCTTAAACATAGATGGTTCTTGTGGGTCGCTGTATTTAGTTTACCGTTGCCGTGGTTGGCAGCAGAACTAGGCTGGGTTGTTGCTGAATATGGTCGGCAGCCATGGGTGGTGGAAGGTAAACTGCCGACCTTTTTAGCTGCTTCTACAATAACTTCTTTTGATGTGTGGGTTTCTATTCTAGGTTTTGTTTTCTTTTACTCATTGCTGGCCATCATTGAAATTTATTTAATGGTTAAATATATTCGGCTAGGGCCTGGTCGTCTGTTCCAGATTGAAGATTTTAGTACAGTAGAGCAGCGTAATACGAGGAGCGACCATGCTTGATCTTGAAACATTACGCATTATTTGGTGGCTATTAATTGGGGTGTTGCTAGCTGGATTTGCGTTGACGGATGGGTTTGATTTTGGTGCGGCAATTTTATTGCCATTTATTGCGCGGAATGAAACAGAAAAACGTATTGTGCTTAACTGCATTGGCCCGGTTTGGGAAGGTAATCAGGTATGGATTATTTTAGGAGCCGGGGCTATTTTAGCTGCATGGCCGTATGTGTATGCTGTGGCATTTTCTGGATTTTATTTCTTAATTTTACTGTTACTACTGACTATGGGTATTTCCAGGCCGGTTAGTTTTAAGTATCGCAGTAAACTTCCACAGCTATTTTGGCGACAATGTTGGGATCATATGGTTTTTATAGGCGGTATTGTGCCTGCCATTATTTTCGGGTTGTTAATTGGCAATGTTATTCTTGGTGTACCATTTTATTTCGATAATAGCTTACGTTTTTTTTACACGGGTTCTTTTTTTGATCTGTTTTCGCCTTTTGCTTGTTGGTGTGGGTTCACTAGCTTAGCCATGTTGATTATGCATGGCGGGTTATATATTGCGATTAAGACGGATTCCTCACTACGTGAGCGAGCGCTGTTTTGGTCGCGGTCTATGGCGCTGGTTTTTATTTTTTTATTTGCTTTGGGCGGAATATGGATAGCATATAAAGTTCATGGGTATTGGGTAACAAGCGCAATCAACACCCAAGATTTTTCAAACCCATTGCATAAAACGGTTGTTACTGGTGTTGGTGCTTGGTTAACGAACTATCAGCTTTATCCTATTACTTTATCTATGCCTATTCTGGGTTTTGTGGGAGCAATATTGGTTTGTATTACTGCTTATCGATGGAGCCGCTTTGCTTTTTGTTGCAGTGGGCTGGGTATTATTGGCACTATTGGCACGGTGGGAGTTAGTTTGTTTCCATTTATTATTCCTTCTTCTGCGGATTTATCCTCTAGCTTATTAGTTTGGGACACTTCATCATCCCAGTTAACTTTATTCTTAATGCTTATCGCAAGTATTATATTTATACCAATTATTTTATTATATACGGCCTGGGTATATCGTGTTCTTGCCGGGAAGGTAAATCAGGCTGTTATTAACAAGGAAGAAGAAAAACACACGGCTTATTGAGGTGAATACGTATGTGGTACTTCTCATGGATTTTAGGCGTTTCATTTGCATGTTGTTTTGCTATATTAAATGCTCTTTGGTTAGAGCTAGAGCATAGCGATACTGATGATAAACAATGAACCTGTAGAGCAATTAGATATTTCACGTGCTATATCCTTAGTGAAAGACTACCTACTCGACTTACAACGTAGAGTATGCGATTTCCTCGAAGTAGAAGATGGGCAGTCTCGGTTTATCGAAGAAGAGTGGCGGCATCCTAGCGGAGGGGGAGGGAGAACTAGAGTGCTAGCTGGTACAGCAGCACTTGAAAAAGCTGGCGTTAATTTTTCTCATGTTTATGGTATACAGTTACCCCAGGCAGCAACTGTAAAACGTTCTGAGTTAGCAAATGCTGCATTTCAAGCATTAGGCGTTTCTATTATTGTACATCCCTATAATCCTTATGCCCCGACAACGCATGCTAATGTTCGTTTTATTGTGGTAGAGCAGACAAATGGAACACATACATGGTGGATAGGGGGAGGATGGGATTTAACACCTTATTATGGATTTATTGAAGATTGTATACATTGGCATAACACCGCAAAACAAGCGTGTGCGCCATTTGGGGATGAGATCTATGCACGTTATAAGAAATGGTGTGATGATTATTTTTATTTAAAACACCGCAAAGAACCCCGTGGTATTGGTGGATTGTTTTTTGATGACTTGAGTAGCGGCGGTTTTGATCGCTGTTTTGCTTTTTTGCGTAGTATTGGCGATCACTTTATTTTAGCCTATCAACCTATTCTGTCCCAGCGTAAGCACGTTGTATTTGAGCAAAGACAACGAGATTTTCAGGCCTATCGTCGAGGTCGTTATGTTGAATTTAACTTATTATATGATAGAGGAACATTGTTCGGGCTACAATCAGGTGGTCGTACTGAATCTATATTAGTTTCTCTGCCGCCTTCTGTATCATGGCGTTATAATTGGCATCCTGAGCCAGGAACCCCAGAAGCTGAGCTATACGACGTATTTTTACCGCCTAGAGATTGGATTTGATTTATGCGGTTTCTGCTTTTATTACTAACCTATTAGTTGGAGTTTCATTGTTTTTTAATGACTGCTCATCTTTTTCTTTTGCCTGGGACTCGCAGTAAGTTTCCTTTAGAAAGAAAGATAGGAAAATACCTATAGCAACACCGATAGGAATAACACTTAAGGCAAAAGTATAGTCACTGGCTGTGTAGGTGGGTAAATTGTCTAATCCTAGAGGGCTAGTTGTGTGCATATCCAATAATTTACCTACCACAGGCTGGAAAATAGCACCGCCTGCCATGATTAACATATTGGTAACAGCAACAGCTGTTCCGGCAATTTGAATAGGATTATTTTCTTTGCCAAGAGGGAAGCAAAGAGGGTGGGCGCCACAACAAAAGCCTATAAAGAAAAAGATAACATATAGTTGATTTAGGTGAATGCCTGGTACGTAAAAGATGATGCCTAATAAAATGGCTGCAATAAACCCTGTTGTAACTAAAGGAGCACGTCGACGTCTGATTCTGTCGGAAAAGGCACCAATGACGGGACCGCCAATAATCCAACCTAGGAAAGTAAGATCAGACACATTGACGGCTTGTTCTGCTGTTAATTGATAAACGGATTTTAGATAAGGGATTCCCCATAAGTCTAAGAAAACAGAAGCTGGAAGATAGAGTAAACAGCCAATAATACCAATAAGCCACATCTGTGGGTTGGTAAAGATGATTTGTAGCGCTTTGCCAAATTGTTTGATATCCATAGAGGAGTATTGAGTATGGATGTTATCTGTTTGTTGAGGGCGACTGCGAATGATTAGTAAAACGACAAAACTGAGTAAAACTCCTACAATCACTGCGGTATGTAAAGCTTGTTTGTAACCAACAGCCTCTACTACATGAGAAAGATATTTTTGTGATAATGCACCACATGCCATACCAAATGCGGTTGTTAACCCGGCAACTGTAGCAAATCGATTCGCTGGTAACCAAAGAGAGGCGAGCTTTAATACTCCGATATACGCAAACGCTGTGCCAAATCCAATTAAAAATCGACCTAAACCTGCTATCTGAAAACTATCTGCGGAAATAAAAATACTTAAACCAATAGCTGCTATTAAGCATGCAAAGAATAGGACAAAACGTGCCCCAAATTTATCATAAATCATTCCTGCAGGTAGCTGCATAGGAGTGTAAGCGTAGTAGTAAAAGGCTGCTAGAGTTCCAAATTGTGAAGCAGTGATATGAAAGGCTTGGGAGAGTTCAGGCTGCATGGTGCTAGGAGAAACGCGGAGAAAATAATTAAAGCAGTAAAACAACATGCCAATACAACAGATTATCCAAGGGTGAATGGAGCGGATAGGAAATGCGCTAGCGGAATTGCTGGCCATCATAAAAGTTTTCCCTTATCGTATTTATATTTGATATAGTTCATTAATCTCTAAAACTAGTGTACTAATTCTGTCTTAAGTTGAACTTAACATTGAGCGCTTTAGTGGGATTTATTTTTAGTTCAAAATTGTATACTTATTTCATTGATACGATCGTGAAAGTAGGATCTTATTGTTGGTAATGGACTATGAGTTATAGCAAAATTAGCTTAATAAAGTCAAACCCAGCTACCCGAATCTATGTAAATTATTGATTTTAAATTGTTTTTTTGATGGCGCATCATCTCGGGCTAAGAATAGAGGTTCAAGAAGTGAGACTCAAAATCAGTGAATCGTTGTGCGAGGGCCTTATATGGTCGAGTCCATCTAAGGCCCTAGTAAATCTTAAGAATTAGTATTAAATTATAGCCCTAGGTTAAATGATTTTAGGAGATTAAAATGAAAGTGAAATCCATTGTAATGCTTGCGTTATCAGCATTCGTAGCTACATCCATTGCTTATGCTGATCCAGACGCTGATGCTGGAATGAATTTAGCAGATAACTCAAGTGGCAATAATATAGGGCAAATGCCATCCTCTGGTGATGGATCCGCACAGTCCCAAGATCAAGGTGGTGCTTCCACAGATAGCGCTGGTGCAACGACAGGTGGTGACGAGGGTGGTTCTGACACAGCAACAGGCGATGATGATTATTAATTTTAGTTATTTGACAACAAACCCGGACAATAGGGTGCCGGGTTTATTGTGCTATTTCATATATGCTAGCAGTAAATAATTCTGTTTTTTCATTGAAAGCCAAGTTAGCTCTAGTGGTAGCAATTACATTTTGGGCGTCAGCTTTTGTTGCAATTCGTGCTGCACTCCAGGGTGGGTATTCCCCAGGCGGATTAGCACTGATGCGTTATTTAATTGCATCTCTGTGCATGTTTGGCGTTTTATTTTTTCATCCCAAGCAAGGCAATAACATTACTTTTCGAGATGCAATGTTATTATTACTTGTAGGCATGGTTGGCATTGGTTGTTACAATGTGACACTCAATTACAGTGAGCTCACTGTTCCTTCGGGTATGGCTAGTTTTATCGTTAGCCAATCACCCTTGATTACTACTTTATTGGCTGTCTTATTTTTAAATGAACGTATTTATGCGATAGGTGTTTTGGGTTTTCTCGTCAGTATATTTGGAGTTGCCTTGATGACGCTGGGAGAACAAGGCGGGTTTCGCTGGAATCAGGGGATGATATGTATATTACTGGCGACGTTTGTAGGAAGTCTTTATTCTATTTTACAAAAACCTTATCTTAAAAAATATCATGCTATTGAAGTAACTGCTTATGTTATTTGGGGTGGAACTTTAGCGTTATTATTTTTCTTGCCAGATTTGCAGCACGATTTAAGTCATACTTCTGCATCGGCAAATTGGGTGACACTTTACTTAGGCGTTTTCCCGGCGGCTATAGGATATATAGCGTGGAGTTATGCTTTAGCAGAAGTTCCTGCTGCTCGTGCGGTAAGTTTTTTATATTTCTCTCCTTTTATTGCCACTTTATTAGGGTGGCTATGGTTGGATGAGCATCCTATGTTGTTGTCCTTTTTGGGTGGCTTATTAGCTATTTTAGGCGTATGGCTAGTGAATTACTCCTATCGTCGTGCATAGTGTTTAGCTATGATTTCTGCAATGCAGCAAGTTAGTTTTTTCCCGGTGGGAATATGTAAGAACTCATTAGGGCCGTGCGCATTAGAAGCAGGACCAAGTACCCCAGTAATAAGAAATTGTGCTTGTGGAAAGCGCTTACCTAACATACCCATAAAAGGGATGGAGCCCCCTTCTCCAAGGTAAACTGCTTCTTTACCAAAGTAATTTTTTGATATTTCATGGGTAGCAGTAGTTAACCACGCTTTTTCAGCCGGAGCATTCCATCCAGAACCTGCATCGTGGATATCAAAGCGGATTTGCGCTTGATAGGGCGGATTTTGTTCCAGTGTTGTTTTTAACGTGCATGCGGCATGCTCAGCGTTACAAGTAGGAGGTAAGCGCATGGAGAGCTTAACCGTTAATGAGGGTAACGTCACATTACCGGCATAGGCAATAGAGGGAATACCCTCAATGCCAATGATGGAAAGTGCGGGGCGCCAAGTTTGATTTAATAATAAATCTTGTAAATTATTAGATTGAGGTTGTACTTGTTTTTGGAAAGGCAGTTTATCAAAAATAGTTTTACCTAAAACTTGTACGGCTTGTTCTGCTTGGTGACTACGTATGCCGGGGATATCAACAAAAAGATCAGATAATAAAATTTCACCTGTAGTTGCAGATTCAATGCGATTTAATAACTGGCGTAGAATACGAAAGCAAGCAGGCACAATGCCGCTGGCAGACCCAGAGTGTACACCTTCTTTTAATACATTAATTGTTAATGAACCATTGACTAGACCACGTAGCGAAGTAGTAAGCCACAGTTGCTCGTAATTGCCACAGCCTGAGTCAAGGCAAATTACTAAATCAGGCTGGCCAATACGTTCTTTTAATGCATCAATGTAGTGCACTAAATCACTGCTGCCACTTTCCTCGGAAGCCTCAATAATGATAATACATCGTGCATGTGGTTGCTGTTGGGCGCGTAATGCATTAATCGCAGTTAATGAGGCAAATATAGCGTAACCATCATCTGCTGCACCGCGGCCATATAACTTATCGCCTTTGATAACTGGGTTCCATGGTCCTAAATTCGATTCCCATCCTTGCATTTCGGGTTGTTTATCAAGATGGCCATATAACAATATGGTTTCATTGGAGCTTCCAGGGATTTCTATAAATAGCAAAGGAGTGCGATTAGCAAGTTGTACAACATCTAATTGCATGCTTTCTACAGCATTAGTTTTACACCAATCTACTATAAGTTTAACTGCTTGTGCCATATGACCATTTGCTTGCCAATCCGGATCAAATGCAGGGGATTTATTGGGGATGCGGATATAGTCAGAGAGTGCGGGAATAATTGAATTATCCCATTGTTGATTGATGAATTTTTTATTTTCTTGAAGGTTCATGATGCTTTGGTTCCAAAATAATTGGCCTGATCGACCGTTTTGCTGAATCAACGATAGAAAAACGATTGTGGCCCAATTGTAGAACAGACAATAAATGATTGCAAAATCCTATGTTTCTAGGTTAATTTGCCTGGGTGCATCTCATAAGTGAATATGATATTTTCTTGTTTTATCTTTTTACCTCATTATCATGGAAGTTATATGGACAATAAAAAATTGCACCTTATTAGTTATGCGTGTGCTAGTGCAGGCGCAGAAATGGGATGCCAAGCAGGGCCTGTGGTCTTACAGCAATCTAGTTATTTAGCTGAACTAAATAAGTTACATATCTTATATCAATGGGACGCGCTTATTACTTCAGCTATACAATCTGATCAACCTGTGAAAAATATTATTCAAATGTATGGATTGCAATTAGCCAACATCATCTCGCAACAGGTGAAACAACAACAATATTTCGTGGTGTTGGGTGGAGATCACTCTTCTGCCATCGGCACATGGAGTGGTGTATACGATGCTTGTTATCAGCAGGGAGCATTAGGCTTAATTTGGATTGACGCACATATGGATAGCCATACACCAGAAACCACTGAAAGCGGTCGTATACATGGTATGCCAGTAGCTACCTTATTGGGGTACGGCTATCCTGAATTAACTACTATTTTACATTATGCCCCTAAATTACACCCAAAAAATCTGTGTCTTATCGGTGTGCGTAGTTTTGAGCAAGCAGAGAGGGATTTATTGCAACGGCTACAAGTTCGTATTTTTTATATGGAAGAAGTGCAACGACGTGGTATGCAAGCGGTTTTTCAAGAAGCGTTGGAGATAGTGAATAATGAAACCATAGGTTATGGGATTAGCATAGATATAGATAGTCTAGATCCGCGAGAAGCGCCGGGTGTAGATGTGCCAGAACCTAATGGAATTCACGCGCAAGACTTATGCGATGTACTATCTTCTATTGCAAGCGATAAACGATGTTTCGGTGCTGAAATTGCTGAATTTGATCCATATTATGATAAAAATAAGCAAACAGAACAATGGATTATTCGTTTCTTGGCAGCATTGGGTAGTTCACAAGTTAATTGCTGTTATAATTAATGTGTAGTTAATAATAAGAATACAGGAGTGTTGTTATACATGGACAAGGCCCACGAGTTATTACATTTTTGGTTTGGTGATTTGGGAGTGGCTGATTTACCTACCAGTGATCGTACTAATTTATGGTTTGGAGAAAATGATGAATTAAGAAAAGGTATGCTTGCGGAGTTTAAGCAAGAATACGATGCAGCGGTTGAGGGGCAGCTGGACAAGTGGGCAGAAACCTCACGAGGTAGATTGGCATTGATTATTTTGCTTGATCAATTTTCTCGATATTTGCACCGTCAATCGGCACAAGCTTTTTCTCAAGATAAAAAAGCACAACAGCTTTGTTTAACGGGTATTCAAAATAAGATGGATCAATCTTTAACGCTCATTGAGCGTGTATTTTTTTATATGCCATTGGTACATGCTGAAGATGCGATTATTCAAGAACAATCGATAAAGTTATTCCAAGATTTGGTGAGCTTATCTTTACAAGAAACTACCCAGGTTTATCAATTGTTCCTAGCTTATGCTTATGCGCATTTTCGAGTTATTAAAGAATTTGGGCGATTTCCGCAAAGAAATAAAGTTCTTGATAGAAAATCCTCAACAGCCGAGTTGAATTTTCTTAAGAGAGCGTGATTTAGGTAACTTCACGTCCCTAATCACCGAGAATTTCTTCTCCCGGAGCGCTTTTAGCGAAATTTCCTATTACTAATGATAGAATAAATTATTACATGTAATGATGGGGTTCACGAATCCTCCCTTGCATTTGTAATGAGGTTAATTAGAAAATTGAAAATTTATGTATATGAGAGGGCTCGCTATGCAGCAACTAAGCGAAAAGTTTTTTATTCTTGTTATAGTGATGCTTTTTTTCGGTGTCCTGCATTTATTGGCTCCTATTCTTTCTCCTTTTTTAATGGGGGCATTATTAGCCTATCTAGTTAATCCACTGGTGAAGCAATTCGTTGCTTTCAAGGTGCCGAGGTTGCTTAGTATCATTATCACCTTTGCTATTTTGTTCGGTGTCATCGTATTACTCTTTTTGCTAGTTACACCATTAATTGAAGAGCAAATTATTACTTTAGTTAATTTAATTCCTGGGATGATTGTATGGCTAAAAACGACTTTTCACTTGGATAGTGAGGCTATTAATATTGATGCCATTAAAACCGTATTAACAGAAAACTGGGATAAGGCAGGGGGAATCGCTGCATGGTTATTTAAAACCATGTTGCATTCAGGGATGCGGTTTGTTGCTGCACTCATGAATCTTATTTTAGTTCCTGTAGTCACGTTTTATTTATTATGTGACTGGAGTGTGTTATTGCAGGGATTGCGTAATACCTTGCCACGTCATCTTGAACCTACTGTGGTGAAGTTGGTTGTGGAATGCCACGAAGTACTCAGTGCATTCTTTCGTGGCCAGTTGCTAGTGATGTTAGTTTTATGCGTGGTGTATGCTGCGGGCCTAGCAGCGGTAGGATTACAAATCGGGCTACTGATTGGATTAACAGCCGGCATACTTAGTATTGTGCCTTATCTAGGATTTACTGTTGGCATCATTGCTGCAAGTATCGCTGCTTTCATGCAGTTTGGTATGACATCTGCGATGCTATTGGTGTGGCTAGTATTTCTGATCGCACACGTTATTGATAATGTATTTCTAACACCAAAATTAGTGGGTAATCGGATTGGTTTGCATCCTGTTGCTGTGATCTTTGCGGTTCTTGCTGGCGGTAGTTTGTTTGGGTTTGTAGGGGTATTACTGGCTTTACCAGTAGCAGCGTTAATTATGGTATGGGTACGATACTTTTATAAGTCTTACCAAGATAGTAAATTGTACCAGTCTTAAGGTTAAATTCTCGTATTTTAAGATGTAATTGCGCATATATTCGTGCTAACATCGTTTGCCGATGTGCAAGAGGTACTAGTTACTCAAGCTGTAATAATCAACAATACTTAGGAACAAATCAAATGAAAAAAATGACATTATGGTGGTTACTTTTCATCTTGTTATTTCCATTCTCTACGGTATTTGCGCAAAATAAACCTGGAGTTTTTACTTTAACCCCAGGTGTTTGGTATGAATTTTTTTCTTCTCGCCGTAATTTAGATAATACTGTTTTACCTAGTTTGGCTTTAGCTTATAATTTTGATGAAAAGCTAGCGCTGGAATTTTCTGCCGGCATGATAAATACCAACTCTAAAGCTAGTGGTAATCAAGGGGTGCATGGTACTTTATATTTACTAGATGGGTTATATCGAACTATCCCATGGAAATTTTTAGAGCCTTATTTATTGGGCGGTATTGGTCTGACAAGTTTAAAACCGAATGGTTTAGATAGCCGGCAGCAGATGAATGCTAATTTAGGGATTGGCGCGCAATTATTTGCAGATAAAATGGTGGCGTTGCGTGCGGATATACGAGATTTATATACTTTTGTTGGTAGTGAAAATGATGTGCTTGTTAGCTTTGGGATTAGTTTTTTAATTGGGTAAGTCTATGACATTACGCTTACTAGCCATGGGCGGTCTTGGCAGGATGTTGGCTCCAGCTGCAGTACATTTGCGGAGTCGTCCTGAGGCACATTTTCTGCGCGTGCATGATAGGGGCGGGGAGGGAGAGTTTCGTAGTCAATCTCGACAAGCATGGTTGCAACATGGTGCACAATTGGTGTCGTCAGTACCTCAGCTCATCAGCGATGGGGAGTTTGACGGTATTGTGATTTGTGCAGGTAAAAATGGTGATGATCAGCAGATTTTTCAGGAATTAATACCTTTATTACATACTATCCACAAAAATCGACAATATTTTATTTTGCACATGTCTACAGTTAGTACGGAATTTGTGAAAGTTACGCATCAGTATTGTCAGCAGTATGGCGTGCAGTATGTTAATTATCCATTAACTGGCGGAGCAAAGGGTGCGCAACTAGCTAAAATGTTAATTTTGGCGAGTGGCGATGAGGTGCTTTTCCAGCGATTACAACCGATGTTGCAATTATTAGGTGTACCTAAATACTTTGGTCCGGATATTATTGCTGCCACGGCTGTAAAACTCATTGGACATCTTATGGTGTTTCATGGATTGCTGGGTATTAGTTTGGCAGCGACGTTACATAAAAACGTTTTTCAATTGCACCACCTTGATGTAACACAAGTAGAGTTTTTTGACTTTTTAAATCAAGGAGCGGGTGGAACTAGGCAGTGGGAAGTGACCTTACGTCAAGGAATAGAGCATCAGCAATGGGAAGCCGGATTTTTAGTCAAGCATGCGGTAGTGGATATTATTTATACGGCTCAATTATTAATAGAAAAGAATTTACCAGCCATATTGATTTTACCGATGCTGGAAGTGGCCTTGTTGTTTGCTTATTTGTTGATGCAGTATCCGGAACAGGAATGGGCAACTCAAGCTATTGCTAAGCTGATTGCCGATACTCCTAAAGAAAAGCTTGAAGAGTTTATTCAGAAAAATATTCATGCTCAGCCTTTACAATGCTTAAAAAATTGCGTTGCTACATTACCTCGTTATATTCAAGCAAGCGTCATGTTAGACGTGGTTTATTAGACTTCTTTTCAAACCTCGACCAAAGCGACAGGAGGCTAGAAGCAGCCTGTCCCCAGCCGCGGGGAAAAAAAGAGCCATTGTGCTTTTATGCTTATCTATCCGATGGGGTTATCCTGGTTCTAAGGTCTATTGTTGATGACTACATAGGGTCGTTCGGTTGGGCCAGTATAAAGCTGTCGTGGTCTTCCTAATCGGTATGGGCTGCTAATCATTTCATTCCAATGTGCAACCCAACCAATAGTTCTTGCTAAGGCAAAAATCACGGTAAACATATTTGTGGGGATACCAAGAGCGCTTAAAGTAATACCTGAATAAAAATCTACATTTGGATACAATTTCTTTTCAACAAAATAATCATCTTCTAATGCTATTTTCTCCAATGCCATTGCTAGCTTAAATATAGGATCGTTATGTGCACCTAGAGCCTCGAGTACCTCATGACATGTTTCGCGCATGACTTTGGCACGTGGGTCATAATTCTTATAAACACGATGACCAAATCCCATGAGGCGAAAAGAATCTTTGGGATTTTTTGCACGAGCAATGAATTTATCAATTTTTGATACATCACCAATTTCATGCAGCATATTTAAAACTGCTTCATTTGCTCCACCATGAGCAGGGCCCCATAAAGCACCTATGCCAGCTGAAATACAAGCATAAGGATTAGCTCCAGTAGAACCCGCTAAACGGACGGTGGAAGTGGAGGCATTTTGTTCGTGATCTGCATGCAAAATAAAGATGCGATCTAACGCACGTACCAAGACAGGATTGGGTACAGTTTCTTCACAGGGTGTTGCAAACATCATATGTAAATAATTGCCCGCGTAAGATAACCGATTTTGTGGGGGCATAAATGGCTGGCCAATCGAGTATTTGTAACACATAGCAGCAATCGTTGGCATTTTTGCGACTAAGCGTAAGGCGCAGGTTTTTCGATGCTCTGGGTTTTTAATGTCTAATCTATCGTGATAAAAAGCAGATAATGCACCAACCACCCCCACCATTACTGCCATAGGATGCGCATCGCGGCGAAACCCATTAAAAAAATTACGAATTTGTTCGTGGATCAGTGAGTGGTGTGTGACCGCCTTGCTGAATTCAGCATATTGTTCTTTTGAGGGTAGTTCACCATTGAGCAATAGGTAGCATACTTCAAGAAAAGTAGAATGTTTTGCTAGTTGATCGATAGGATAGCCACGATAAAGTAGAATACCTTTTTCCCCATCAATATAGGTGATTTTTGATTCGCAAGCGGCAGTAGAAAGAAATCCTGGGTCATAGGTAAAATAATCATGTTTGCTCAAAGAACTTACATCGATTACATCATACCCCAAGGTGCCAGATAGGATATCAAAGTCTATTTTTTGATCACCAATGTGCAGAACCGCTTTTTTCTTGTCCATGAATGTTCTCCGCTGCTCAAGGACTCTTATGCCAATTTATAACACTATAAAAAACAAGCAATTCAAACACAAGTAATGATAGTGATCGCAAGGAAAAGAGGGCTTTTATTTGTCAAAACATTATATTTTGTTAAAAAATTCATGCTTATCCGATGAAGCTCCAGTTGGCGTTGTTGCATAAATCATTTTCTACACAAAAATCGTCATTGCGAGGCCGTTACAATGGCCGAAGCAATCCAGAAAATAGGTGTATCCATAGGTGTATCCATAAAATTAGCTGTTTTTCTGGATCGCCACGCTCGCTTTGCGAGCTCGCGATGACGAATTATGCAACAAAGCCACTCCAGTTGCCTATCTGTTTGATTTGCCTTGTATTCAGGAATATAATTAAAGATATTACTTTCAGTAATTTAAAACATGGAGAAAGGGAAAAACAGTGACTATTCACAGACCTAAGAACCTTAATCTCTTTACCATCCATTTTCCAATTCCTGCCATTGCTTCCATTTTTCATCGTGTTTCTGGTTTTGCCTTGTTTCTTTTTATACCTGTATTAATTTGGATATGGGGTTTATCTATTAGTTCGCCAGACACATTCGATCTAATTCAACGGTGGCTATCCTCACCATTGTGGAAATTCACTTTGTGGTTATTATTAATTCCATTTTGGTATCATTTGGTTGCAGGGGTACGCCATTTACTCATGGATGTGCATATAGGGGAAGAATTACAAAGCAGTCGTTTTACAGCATGGTTAACTATGGGGATTACAGTATTATTAGCTGTTCTGGCAGGGGTATGGTTATGGTGAAAACAGTATTAAGTACCAGTCATCAAGGATTGCGTGATTGGTTGCATCAGCGTGTATCTGCCATTGCTATCGCCATTTATTCGATAGGGCTAGTGGGTTATTTTGTATTGCATCCAGACTTGTCTTATGCGGAATGGCATGGATTATTTACCCACCTTTGGATGAAAATAGCCACGCTACTGTTTTTCTTGTCCATGCTATTACATGCCTGGGTAGGTGTTTGGACAATAGTGACGGATTATGTGAAGCCTTACGCCATACGGCTAGTTTTAGATATTTTGATTTTCTTTGCGTTACTTGCCTGTTTTTTCTGGGCATTTTTTATTTTATGGAGTGTTTGATTAATGAAGGTAGCAACGCAGGTATTTGATAGCGTTATTATTGGTGGCGGTGGAGCAGGGCTGCGTGCAGCTTTAGAATTAGGACAGTCGGGATTACAGGTTGCAGTGATTACTAAAGTTTTTCCTACGCGTTCGCATACTGTCTCGGCACAGGGTGGTATTAATGCTGCATTAGGCAACACAGAAGCAGACGATGATTGGCGCTGGCACATGTATGATACGGTGGTGGGCTCCGATTTTTTGGGGGATCAAGAAGCGATTGAATATATGTGTGAGCATGCACCACAAGTTATTTATGAGCTTGAGCATATGGGCATGCCATTTTCTCGACGCAACGATGGCAAGATTTATCAGCGTGCTTTTGGTGGTGCAACCCGCAATTATGGTGGAGCACAAGCGCACCGTACTTGCGCGGTAGCTGATCGTACGGGGCATGCCATGTTGCATACTCTTTATCAAAAGAATGTAGAAGCCAAGACACAGTTTTTTAATGAGTGGTTTGCTATTGATCTAGTTAAATCAGGCGGTAATATTGCGGGTGTGACTGCTATTTCTATTGAGACAGGCGAGGTGGTTTTCTTTAAAGCACGCGCGACTATTCTTGCTACTGGCGGGGCGGGTCGTATTTATCAATCTACTACCAATGCGCATATTAATACTGGCGATGGCTTTGGGATGGCTTTACGGGCTGGTCTGCCTTTACAAGACATGGAATTTTGGCAATTTCATCCTACTGGAATCTATGGAGCAGGTATTCTGGTTACAGAGGGAGTACGTGGAGAAGGCGGGTATCTTATTAATAAAAATGGCGAACGTTATATGGAGCGTTATGCTCCTCACCTGAAGGATTTATCCTGTCGAGATGTGGTATCACGTTGTTCCGCCGTTGAGATACGTGAAGGACGTGGCTGTGGTCCTAAAGGTGACCATGTACTGTTAAAGTTAGATCATTTAGGTGATGATATTATTAAAACGCGTTTACCGGGTATCCGTGAGTTGGCTATTACTTTTTCTGGCGTAGATCCCATGCAAAATCCTATTCCAGTTGTGCCCACTTGCCATTATTTAATGGGCGGTGTTCCAACTAATATTCACGGACAAGCTTTAGCGATTAACTCAGACGGCAGTGATTACGTGGTAGCAGGTCTGTATGCTGTTGGCGAGTGTGCTTGCGTTTCTGTGCATGGTGCTAATCGTTTGGGCGCCAATTCCTTATTGGATTTAGTTGTATTTGGTCGTGCGTCTGGATTGCATGTGAAGCAAAGTGTAGTCGAAGGGCAATTACCTTTTTATGATCCATTACCCGCTGATCTAGATGCTGCGCTAGCTCGCTTAAACCGATGGAATACCAATGAAAAGGGTGAGAGCGTAGAAGAGATTCGTATTGCTTTGCAGAAAATTATGCAGGATGATTTTGGTGTTTTCCGTACTGCAGAGCACATGAAGGAAGGATTTGTTAAGTTAGAAGAGTTACAAGATCGATTACAATATGCTTGCATTAAGGATAAAAGTCAGTGTTTTAATACTACGCGCATTGAAGCATTGGAATTAGATAATCTCATGGCTACAGCTATCGCTACCGCTTATCTTGCTGATGCAAGAAAGGAAAGTCGCGGCGCGCACTCTCGTTACGATTACCCTAATCGAGATGATAAAAATTGGTTAAAGCATTCATTGTATTTTATGGATGGCCATATTGGGTTTCGAGCTGTTAATAACCATCCACGCTTGGTGGAGCCGATTAAATTGAAAGAACGAGAACATTAAAGAGGAATCCTATGCGCTTTTCTATTTATCGTTATAACCCGGAAGTGGATGCAAAACCTTATATGCAGGAGTTTACCATTGATACGGATGCATATAATTGTCATATGTTACTGGATGCCTTATTAGCAATTAAAAATAATTACGATGAAACACTAACGTTGCGTCGTTCATGTCGCGAAGGTGTGTGTGGTTCAGATGGTATGAATATTAATGGTAAAAATGGTTTAGCTTGTACTGCGCACCTTTCTGCTTTAAAAGAGCCGGTTATTGTTCGCCCATTACCAGGATTACCAGTTATTCGAGATTTGGTTGTAGACATGACACAGTTTTATGAACAGTATGAAAAAGCCAAGCCATACTTACAGAATCGCGACGTTACTCCTGCGAAAGAGCGCTTGCAATCACCCGAAGATAGAGCAAAATTAGATGGGTTATATGAATGTATTTTATGCGCCTGTTGTACTACATCTTGCCCTTCTTTTTGGTGGAATCCAGATAAGTTTATGGGCCCTGCTGCCTTATTGCAGGCCTATCGATTTATTGTTGATAGTCGTGATACAGAAAAGGAAGCGCGTTTGGCTGATTTGACCGACCCATTTAGCGTATTTCGTTGCCGTGGCATTATGAATTGCGTGGATGTGTGCCCAAAGAGTTTGAATCCGACTAAGGCAATTAATCACATTAAAGAGTTAATGTTAAAAAAATCGGTGTAAAGTAACGATGGTTAGAGAATAATATGCAAACTCAACTCAAAACAATGCAAGATTTGTGGCGGGATTCTTATCTCGCCTCTGGCAATGAAGCTTATCTTGAGGGTTTATATGAAACCTATTTGACTCACCCTGATACTCTGGCAGTGGAATGGCGAGCCTTTTTTGATAAACTTACTCAGCAAATTCCGCGGCAACAAGGTGATGTATCTCATGCAGCTGTGCGTGCGCAATTTTTGCAGTTAGCAAAAGAAGCAGGTAAGACTTTTGTTGTGCAAGGCCAAAGCATTGATTTACGCCATGAACATCAGCAAGAGAAAGTGATAGAGCTTGTTTCCGCTTTTCGACGCGTAGGACATTTACAAGCACATATCGATCCCTTAAGTCTTTATAAGGGAGTATATAATCCAGCATTAGAATTGGCTTATTATGGATTTACTGCGGAGGATTTAAATACTGTTTTTGACGTAGGATCCTTTGTCGGACTGCAAAAAACTTCAGGGACATTAAATGAAATTTACCAATTGCTACGCCGTGTCTATTGTGGCTCTATTGGCTTTGAATATATGCATATCAATCGTAGCGAAGAGTTGGAGTGGGCTCGCACTCGTATCGAGCAGGGATGGGCAACATATCAGTTAACGAAACAAGAAAAGCTACGCACCTTAGATAGACTAATTACAGCGGATGGCTTAGAGAAATATTTAGGCGTGAAATATGTTGGCCAAAAGCGTTTTTCATTGGAAGGCGGAGATAGCTTGGTTCCCTTGTTAGATACCATTGTTAATCGCAGTTCAAATAATGGGGTTAAAGAGATTATTATTGGCATGGCACATCGCGGCCGTCTGAATGTGTTGGTTAATGTTTTAGGAAAAGAACCAAAGGCTATTTTTGCCGCATTTGAGGGAAAAGGTGTTGAGAAAACCCACTCAGGTGATGTGAAATACCATCTCGGCTATTCTTCTAATGTAGTCACTAGTGCGGGCACTATCCATATTGCACTTGCATTTAATCCATCGCATTTAGAAATTGTGTCGCCTGTTGTACAAGGATCCGTGCGGGCAAGACAACGCCGACGTCGCGATACTCCACAAAAGCAAGTTATGCCTATCATTATTCATGGTGACGCAGCTTTTGCTGGTCAAGGTGTCGTTATGGAAGTGTTTAATATGTCCCAAGTTCGTTGGTTTACGGTAGGCGGATCTATTCATATCGTCGTGAATAATCAAGTGGGTTTTACTACGAGTAATCCACAAGATGCGCGTTCTACTCAGTACTGTACTGATGTTGCAAAGATGATTGAAGCGCCAATTTTACATGTAAATACCGATGATCCAGAGGCAGTGCAGTTTGTTGCGCAGTTTGCTGCAGATTATCGTGCGACGTTTAAACGCGATGTGGTGATTGATTTAGTGTGTTATCGTCGTCATGGTCATAATGAAGCTGATGAACCTGCTGCTACACAACCAGTTATGTACAAGGTTATTAAGTCTTTGCCACCGGCATGCTCACTGTATGCAAAAAAGCTTGTCAAAGAGGGTGTGATTGATGAGCAGACTGAAAAACAGATGGTAGATGCTTATCGTAAAACCCTGGATAACGGTGAGCGCGCGGTTAAAACAGCTGAAAAAACTTCTTCTTACGAGTTTGCTGTTACATGGGAGCCATTTCTTAATATTGCATGGGATGTAAAAGCCAACACGGCGGTTCCTTTGACTCGTATAAAGAATATTGCTGAACAACTAGCTAAATTGCCAGATGGGTTTGCTTTGCAACCGCAAGTAAAAAAAATGTTAGAAGCACAAAAAAACATGACAGAGCAAAAGCTTGCTATCAATTGGGGCTATGCTGAAACCATGGCCTATGCGACGCTGTTAGATGAGGGATATCCGATTCGGCTGTGTGGTCAAGATGCTTGCCGTGGTACATTTGCACATAGGCATGCGGTATTGCATGATCAAAACACCGATGCTATTTACATTCCACTCAGCCATATCTCTTCTAAGCAGGCACAAATTAATGTAGTTGATTCTTTGCTTTCTGAAGAAGCGGTACTTGCTTTTGAGTATGGCTATGCTACAGCAGAACCCAATAATTTAGTCATATGGGAGGCCCAATTTGGTGATTTTGCTAATAATGCCCAAGTGGTGATTGATCAGTTTATTAGCTCCGGTGAACAAAAATGGGGCCGTTTATGTGGATTGACCATGTTATTACCGCATGGTTATGAGGGAATGGGTCCAGAGCATTCTTCTGCGCGTTTAGAGCGTTATTTGCAGTTATGTGCGCAACAGAATATGCAAGTATGCATACCAACCACGCCAGCGCAAATCTTTCATCTGTTACGTCGACAGATGATACGTCCTTATCGTAAGCCGCTAATTGTGATGACCCCGAAGAGTTTATTGCGGCACCCTTTAGCTGTTTCTCCATTGACGGCATTAAGTGATGGAGAGTTTCAACTGGTGATACCAGAAATAGATGAGTTGGATACTAAGAAAGTAGATCGGCTTATTTTATGCACGGGGAAAATCTATTACGAATTGTTAGAAAAACGCAGGAAAGATAAGCTTAATAACGTTGCTATTGTGCGTATTGAACAATTATATCCTTTTCCAGAGCAGTGTTTAGAAAAGGTCTTAACTTCTTATCAACATGTTAAAGATGTGGTTTGGTGCCAGGAAGAGCCAGAGAATCAAGGAGCATGGGATACGATACGTTCACAGTTGTTAGCATTATTAGGAAAAGCGCAGAAATTATGTTTTGCAGGTAGAGCGGCTTCTGCATCGCCAGCTGTGGGCTATCTTGCGCTGCATCTTAAAGAGCAGGCGGAATTGGTAATGCAAGCTTTATTAAATAAAGAGTAATTGTTGCAATAAAAGGAAAATACTCATGACTACTGAATTAAAGGTTCCACTTTTGCCTGAGTCAGTTGCAGATGCGACAGTGGCGACGTGGCATAAAAAGGTGGGAGATAAAGTGGGCCGCGATGAGAATCTTGTAGACTTAGAAACAGATAAAGTCATGTTAGAAGTACCATCACCTATTAATGGCGTAATCAAATCCATAGCTAAAGCAACGGGCAGTGTTGTGCATGCTCAAGAAGTGTTAGCAGTCATTGAGGAAAAAACAGAGGTGAGTCAACCTATGGCGTCTCCTCCTTCTTCTACGAAAACAGCCAGTGTAATGGCAAGTGAACAAACAACTACACCCACTTCCTTAAGCCCTTCTGTGCGTCGCTTAGTTGCTGAACATGATGTAGATGTGTCGCAAATTACCGGAACAGGGAAAGGCGGAAGGATTACCAAAGAAAATATTTTAGCGGCAATGGGAGGGGAACCGGTAACAAAGTCAGTTCCCGTGTTGGATATTTCTATGGCGGCAACAGCTCGGCCAGAAAAGCGTGTGCCGATGACGCGTATTAGGGCACGTATTGCCGAACGATTGCTAGAGGTTACACAAAACACGGCCATGTTAACTACTTTTAATGAGGTTAACTTGCAGGCTGTGATGGATATTCGACAGCGTTATCGTGATAAGTTTGAGAAAATACATAATGTTCGCTTAGGGTTTATGTCGTTTTTTGTTAAGGCGGTGACAGAAGCGTTGAAACGCGCGCCCGTGGTGAATGCATCCATTGATGGTGGTGATATTGTTTATCATGGTTATTATGATGTTGGCGTGGCTGTATCAACGGACAGAGGGCTGGTTGTTCCGGTGTTACGTGATGTAGATAAAATGAATTTTGCGGAGATTGAAGCCAAAATAGCAGAATATGCCAATAAAGCGCGGGCGGGTAAATTATCGCTAGAAGAGATGCAAGGCGGTACCTTTACTATTACAAATGGCGGTGTATTTGGCTCTTTGCTGGCAACCCCGATTATCAATGCTCCACAATGCGCCATCTTGGGCATGCATAAAATCCAAGAACGTCCTGTTGCAGAAAACGGTCAAGTGGTAATTCGACCGATGATGTATGTAGCGCTTTCTTATGATCATCGATTAATTGATGGTAAAGAATCTGTTACATTTCTGGTTTCAATTAAAGAATTACTTGAGGATCCAGCGCGTTTATTTCTTGAGGTGTAATACATGAATCTCCATGAGTATCAAGCAAAAAAGCTATTGGCAGACTATGGCTTGCCAGTACCCAAGGGTGAGGCAGTAAGAAACGTGGATGAGGCATTAGTTATTGCTAAAAAAATGCATGGGATGCGGTGGGTAGTTAAAGCACAAGTTCATGCTGGTGGGCGTGGTAAAGCAGGGGGGGTACGTTTAGTTACTACCCAAGAAGAGTTGGTGCAAGCAACACAGGAGTTATTGGGTTCGCGTTTAGTTACCTATCAAACTACGAAAGAAGGACAACCAGTTAATCAAGTGCTCATTGAGGAGCCTTGTGATATCCGCAAGGAATTGTATCTGGGTGCAGTGATTGATCGCGAAAAACGTCGCGTTGTATTTATAGCATCTACAGAAGGTGGTGTTGAAATTGAGAAGGTGGCAGAAAAGACACCGGAAAAAATTCTGACCGTGATTGTTGATCCATTCTTAGGGGTACAAGCTTTTCAGGCAAGGCAACTTGCTTTTACTTTGGAACTACAAGGTAATCAAGTTAAGCAATTTACCCAGCTTTTGTTGGGGTTGAATCACCTGTTCAAAGATAATGATTTAAGTTTACTCGAAATTAATCCGCTGGTCATTACTCAACAAGGTGATTTGTTATGTTTGGATGCAAAGGTAAATATTGATGATAATGCTTTGTATCGTCAATCTGAATTACGTGCGATTCGTGACCCATCGCAAGAGGATGAGCGAGAGAATCGTGCGCGTGATTGGGAACTAAATTATATTGCATTAGACGGTAATATTGGTTGCATGGTAAATGGTGCTGGATTGGCTATGGCCACTATGGATCTAATTAAATTGCAAGGTGGTAATCCTGCGAACTTCTTAGATGTAGGAGGAGGGGCGACAAAAGAGCGTGTTACCGAAGCTTTTAAGATTATTTTATCAGATAAAAACGTGAAAGCGATTTTGGTGAATATTTTTGGCGGCATTGTGCGTTGTGATTTAATTGCTGATGGTATTATCAGTGCAGTGACAGAAGTAGGCACGACATTGCCGGTTGTAGTACGTCTAGAGGGGAATAATGCAGATATTGGTGCGAAAAAATTAAGTGACAGTAGTTTGAATATTATTGCGGCAAGCGGATTTACCGATGCGGCACAGAAGGTTGTTGAAGCAGTGAAGGTGGTTGTATGAGTATTCTAATTAATAAAAATACCAAGGTGATTTGTCAGGGATTTACCGGTAAGCAAGGTACATTCCATTCCGAGCAAGCTATAGCATATGGTACATCCATGGTGGGCGGCGTGACGCCAGAAAAGGGCGGGCAAATGCATCTTAATTTACCCGTATTTAATACCGTGCATGATGCTTATGAAGCAACCCGCGCGGATGCTTCAGTGATTTATGTGCCAGCTCCGTTTTGCAAGGATTCTATTCTTGAGGCGATTGATGCTGGGATTAAGTTGGTTGTATGCATTACAGAGGGTGTGCCAGTATTAGACATGGTGGAGATTAAAGCCTATCTGGATTTACACCCCAATACACATTTAGTCGGTCCGAATTGTCCGGGAGTTATTACCCCTGGCGAATGTAAAATAGGTATTATGCCTGGTTATATTCATAAGCCGGGTAAGGTAGGAATTGTTTCTCGCTCAGGAACATTAACGTATGAGGCAGTGAAACAAACTAGCGAGTTAAATCTAGGGCAGAGTACGTGTGTTGGCATTGGCGGGGATCCTATTCCTGGGACTAATTTCATTGATGTGCTAGCACTTTTTGAAAAAGATCCACAAACAGAAATTATTATTATGGTCGGGGAGATTGGCGGTAGTGCGGAAGAGGCGGCTGCTGAGTTTATTTGTGATCATGTGACTAAACCTGTTATTGCTTATATCGCAGGAGTGACGGCTCCCCCAGGAAGACGTATGGGGCATGCCGGCGCTATTATTGCTGGCGGTAAAGGTACCGCAGCAGAGAAGTATAAAGCGTTAGAAGCTGCGGGTGTTCATACTGTGCGATCGCCAGCGGAGATAGGTAAGACGGCTATGCAAGTTTTACAAACTCTATCAAGAGTTTAATTATGATTGATCCTAAACTTATTCGTAATCATATAGAAATAGTTGCTGCAACTTTAAAGAAACGTGGTCTTGTCTTAGACGTGGCTAAATTTAATGCTTTGGAAAGTGCTCGTAAAGAACAACAAGTAAAAATTCAAGAGTTACAAAATGCGCGTAATGTTAAATCCAAGGAAATAGGTATAGCTAAATCAACCGGCAAGGATGTAAGTGAATCCTTTTTAAAATTAAAAGAGTTAAGCGACTCTCTTAAAGGGTTAGAGGAAGAATTTAATGGTGTCCAAAATGAATTGGATAATTTTCTATCTCACCTCCCTAATCTTCCTCATGATAGTGTTCCAGAGGGTAAAAGCGCAGAAGATAACCAGATAGTGAGGGTGTGGGGGCAGCCTACACAATTTACTTTTAAGCCGAAAGACCATGTGGAACTGGGTGCGCTAGGCAACCAGATGGATTTTGCTACGGCAGCGAAGTTAACTGGATCTCGGTTTGTGGTATTGCATGGAATGCTTGCCCAATTACATCGTGCGCTTGCGCAATTTATGTTAGATCTACACATTCGCGAGCATGGATATCATGAGGTTGCTGTTCCTTATATGGTGAACGCAGACTCTTTGTATGGAACCGGGCAATTACCGCATTTAAAAGAAGATGTATTTGCTGTTTCTGGTGAAAATACATTTTATTTAATTCCTACGGCCGAGGTATCAGTAACGAATATAGTGCGCGATTGTCTTCTTGAGGCTGATCAATTACCACTTAGGTATGTGGCTTATAGCCCTTGTTTTCGTAGCGAAGCTGGGTCTTACGGAAAAGATATTCGTGGGATGTTGCGGCAACATCAATTTGAGAAGGTAGAGTTGGTGCATATTGTTCAACCGCAAGTTTCCTACCAAGCGCTAGAAGAGCTTACTCATTGTGCGGAAGTGGTTTTGCAGCGCTTAGAGTTACCCTATCGTGTAGCGGCGCTATGCACTGGAGATCTAGGGTTTGCAGCAGCCAAAACCTATGATCTTGAAGTATGGTTACCTGGACAGGATTGTTATCGAGAGATTTCATCTTGCAGCAATACAGAGGCATTTCAGGCGCGGCGTATGAAAGCGCGTTATCGTGATCCCAATACAGGCAGGCCTGAGTATGTGCATACATTAAATGGTTCTGGCCTTGCTGTAGGGCGAACGTTAATTGCTGTGATGGAGAATTATCAAACCGCAGAGGGGCGAATTCGTATTCCAGCGGTATTGCAGCCCTATATGCATGGACTTAAAGAGATACCATGAGCATTTATGTGCCGCCAGAGTTTCCTAATTTTCGCCAAGTTTCTCATCCTTTATTATTACATAAACTTACGCAGCTTAGAAAAGTAAGCACTCCCAAAAAAGAATTTAACGAGCTTGTCCAAGAGATTACGCAGTTATTGGTTTATGAAGCTACCAAAGATTTGCCCTTAATGACAATACGTATTAAGACACCGTTAGAGTCCATGGATGCACCTAGCTTAGAAGGAAAAAAACCAGTTATCTTGCCTATTTTGCGCGCAGGTTTAGGTATGGTAGATGGATTCTTAACGCATATCCCTTCGGCGCGTGTAGGGCACGTTGGTGTATTTCGTAATGAGAAAACGCTGCAGCCTGAGCAGTATTATTTTAAGATCCCTAAACATAGTGAAAATAGGCAATTTTATATATGCGATCCTATGTTAGCGACAGGCGGGTCAGCGGCACACACGATTCAATGTCTAAAAGATAAGGGAGTCACAAAAATCACTTTTGTATGTTTGGTTGCCGCTCCAGAGGGGGTAAAAAAGCTATTGCACGCGCACCCTGATGTACCTATTTTTGCTGTTAATTTAGATCGTCAGTTGAATGCGAGTGGCTATATATTGCCGGGATTAGGCGATGCCGGAGACCGTTTATTTGGCACACGTTAACGCGATGTAAAAACAGGGATGTTTGCATCTATGAAAAATGATCTTCAAGCGTTGGCTGCACAGTTACTACAAACAGCGGATATCACTATTAATGGTTCACGCCAGTGGGATATCCAAGTTCATAATCAAGATTTTTACTACCGAGTTTGGCAACAAGGCGCCTTGGGCTTAGGCGAGTCTTATATGGATGGGTGGTGGGATTGTCCTCGGCTTGATATGTTTTTTGAACATATCTTGCATGCTCACTTAGATAGGAAGATTCATCCTTCTTTTTGGCAACGCCTCAAACAATATATACCAAAATTAATTAATTACCAAAGCAAGCGGCGCGTTTATGAAGTTGGCAAGAGGCATTATGATATTGATAATAATTTATTCCAAAGTATGCTAGATAGCAGGATGATATATAGTTGTGGGTATTGGCGCGCGGCGAGTAATCTAGAAGAGGCGCAACAAGCTAAGTTAGATTTAATATGCCGTAAACTGCACTTACAATCAGGTATGACATTATTAGATGTTGGTTGTGGTTGGGGTGGGTTGGCAAAGTATGCAGCAGAAAATTACGGAGTAACCGTAACAGGCATCACAATTTCAAAAAATCAATACCAGTATGCGAAAGAGCTCTGTGTAGGATTACCAGTGGATATTCAACTGAAAGATTACCGCGATATCCAGCAACAATATGATCGTGTTGTTTCTGTTGGTATGTTTGAACATGTAGGACATCTTAACTATCTCACCTATATGCAAACTGTTTACGCTGTACTGAAGGATCATGGATTGTTTTTGCTGCATACAATTGGCAACAATGAAACCTATTATACATCGGATGAGTGGGTGGTGAAGTATATTTTCCCTAATGGAATGTTACCCTCTATTTCGCAAATTGGTAAAGCTTCAGAAAATTTGTGGGTTATGGAAGATTGGCATAACTTTGGCGCTGATTATGATCAAACTCTGATGGCATGGTATGATAACTTTATTCGTCATTGGGAACAGCTAAGAGTACGGTTTGACGAACGCTTCTACCGAATGTGGAGCTATTATTTGTTATCTTCAGCGGGCGGGTTTCGTGCTCGTGAAATGCAACTTTGGCAGATTATTTTTTCGAAGCAGGGTATTCCCGGTGGATACGTTGCTCCGCGTTAAGAATGGTTTTTAATTGCATAAGGAATGGTTGAGGATTATGAAGCTTTATTTAGCAAGGCATGGGGACAGTGTTGTAAAAGAGCATGGGCATGAGCCCCTCTTAAGTGAGCAAGGAAAACAGGGTGTTTTATTGTTGGCTGCGTTTATTAAGCCGCTACATATTCATGTTGATAGTATATTTCATAGTGGAAAAGTGCGCGCGCAACAAACAGCAGAATTGCTTAGTACCGGGCTGATTTGTGCTAATGGAATAGAGTATTTAACTGGATTAAATCCAGCAGATGACGTTACTGTTATGGCAAACGAAATCATGAAGTGGAGTAAGGATATACTACTTGTTGGGCACTTACCATTCATGAGCAACCTTGTTAGTAAACTGGTCGCTGATAATGAGTATAAGGAGATTATGTTTTTTCATCCAGGTAGTTTCGTTTGTCTAGAACAAATTGAAGAAGTTAGTTGGAGTATAGAGTTTGTGTTACATCCTGGATTATTTCGCTGAAATCATCTTCTCTTTTTTCATCAATATATAAATGACGAGAAATGGAAGGGGAAAGGAATTCTTATGCCAGAAATCATTACAAAATATCCTGATACTGTGCTACAGATATTAAGGGGCACACCTATTACATGTGCGGAGGGGAAGCAACAAAATATTCTTACGACTTGCCCTAAAGATAGGTTTTGTTCTTCACAGGCAGGAGAATTGTGTGTATATGATGTGAAAGACATGGGTAAAGCGCTACAAATACAGCCCATGGATGTCTTTTTTACTACGGAAGCAGGCATTCCTTTGTTGGCATTATTCCTGATGATTTTGTTATTGGGAATATATATAGGCACGAAATTAAATAGAAAATAGTAGGCAGCCCTAAAAGAGATGAAAAAAAACTTGTACAGCCTAATAACTATTATTGTTGTTTTTGTTTTTTTATCTTTATGGGGGTTCTATTGGGCAATTCGTCCAATTAAAATATTAAGCACAATGACTCCGAGTGATTTTGGGGTGAATTATGAAGATGTATCTTTTCACACTAAAGATAACGTATTAATTCGCGGTTGGTTTATTCCTAGCGCTAAGGCTAAAGTAAAAACGATTATTTTGCTTCATGGTTATCCAGCAGATAAGGGAGACATACTGCCGGCAAGAATTTTCTTGCATCCGTATTATAATTTGCTTTTTATTGATTTTCGGTATTTTGGTAAGAGCGAAGGGCGTTATAGTACTGTAGGCAAGGATGAGGTTTTAGATTTGTTAGCAGCTATTCAATATTTGCATTCTCGAGGTCTTAATGAAGTAGGTGTGTGGGGTTTTTCTTTAGGTGGAGCGGTTGCTTTAATGGCGGCATCCCAGGCACCAGAAATTAAAGCTGTGATTGCTGAGTCTAGTTATGCGCGCTTAGATTGGATGGCGTATGAGTATTATCGGCTACCCTTGTTACGTTATCCGTTGGCGGAGCTTACGCGATTTTGGGCATGGTTGTTTTTACAATATGATATAAAAAAAATATTACCGGCTATGGCTGCGGAAAAATTAACAATACCTGTATTATTGCTACATTCGCAAAAAGATGAGGTTGTCTCTTTTCAACATGCTTTATTATTACAAAAAGCATTAAGGAATAATCCTCATGCGAAAGTGAAATTTGTTGATAGTCTTTCTCATGGGCAGCCAGTTGAGAATTACCAAGTAATAGCAAAAGAGTTTTTTAATGAATACTTAGGCGATGTTGACAATTCTACTAACCCGAGAAAAAGGCACTGATGATGTATCATTCACGCAAATTGAATCGATTATCTACGGAAACCAGCCCGTATTTACAGCAACATGCGCGTAATCCAGTCGATTGGTATCCTTGGGGCAAAGAAGCTTTGGTTAAAGCAAAGAACGAGAATAAACCTATTCTGCTTTCTATTGGGTATTCAGCTTGCCACTGGTGTCATGTGATGGCGCGAGAATCCTTTGAGGATGAAGAAACTGCGCGCTTAATGAATCAACTGTTTGTAAATATCAAGGTCGATAAAGAAGAGAGACCTGACTTAGATAAGGTATATCAAACTGCACATTATTTATTAAATCATCGTGGTGGCGGTTGGCCGCTTACTGTTTTTCTTGCACCTGATGATCAAGCGCCGTTTTTTAGTGGTACTTATTTTCCTAAAGAAGCGCAATACCAATTGCCCGCGTTTAAAGATGTATTAAAAACCATAGCAGAAGTTTATCGTACGCAAGCGCAGGAAATTCAACAGCAGAATAATAAGCTAATAACAATATTACAGCATGATCCTTGCTCTGTAGCTGCAACAGAAAAAATTAACAATCAACCGTGGCAGTATGCTTTAGAGTTATTACAGCAACAATACGATGCAACATACGGCGGCTTTGGTGGTGCCCCTAAATTTCCACAGCCAGCAATATTGGAATTTTTATTAGCAAACCATTCTCTCATGGGGATCGATACATTGCTGCATATGGCAAATGGAGGTATCTACGATCATTTGTCAGGGGGATTTTTTCGTTATTCAGTAGATAAAGCGTGGCAGATTCCGCATTTTGAAAAAATGCTTTACGATAATGGCCAGCTTTTATATGTTTATGCCCTGGCAGCTCAATACTATCCAGAGGCCTGCTTAAAAGATGTGACACGAGCAACAGCAAGATGGGCGATGGCGATGATGCAGTCACCAGAGGGCGGCTATTTTTCTAGTCTAGATGCGGATTCAGAAAGGAAAGAAGGTAAGTTTTACATTTGGCGTTCTTCGGAGGTGGAAACATTATTAAGTGCTGAGGAATATAAGGTTGTGCAGCATTATTTTGGGTTAAATAAACCAGCTAATTTTGAACAGCAATGGCATTTTTATATTGCTCAGCCATTAGATGCAGTGGCAAAGGAATTAGGCTTGTCTACTACTCACACCCAAGCTTTATTAGAGTCAGCCCAGGGAAAGTTGCTAATGGCAAGAAATAAGCGTATTCCTCCTAATCGTGACAATAAAATATTAACAGCTTGGAATGCGTTAATGATTAAGGGAATGTTGGCAGCTGGTCATGTATTGCATGAGCCAGATTTACTGTCTTCTGCACAGCGAGCTACGGCTTTTATCCGTAATAAATTATGGAAAAATGGTGGGTTGGTAACTAGTTTTAAAGATGATCGTAGTGGGACAGCGGGATATTTGGATGATTATGTTTTTTTCATAGATGCATTGTTATTTTCTTTGCAAATTACTTGGCGTACTGATTACCTGTTATTCGCTATTGAACTAGCTGAGGTTGTGTTAGATGAATTCTATGACTCTGAGCATGGGGGTTTCTTTTTTACCGCTAAAAACCAGGAGCAATTGCTATGTAGACCCAAGGCTGTGATAGATGAAGCCTTACCATCCGGTAATGGTGTAGCAGTACGTGTATTGCTGATATTGGGATATTTGCTTGCTGAGTCTCGTTATTTGCAGGCTGCAGAAAAAACTTTGTATGCAACTTGGCCATTGTTATCGCAGTTTCCGATTAGCCATAGCATATTATTGCTGGGATTAAGGGACTATTTAGATCCACCACCCATTATCATTATACGTGGCTCAGGCAGTGAGAGTCAGCAGTGGCAAGCCCGGTGTCAATCAGAGCGTAATCTTGTTTTTTGTATTACAGAAGAGGAAAAAAACTTGCCTGGTGCTTTGGCAGCTAAAGTGGCTCAAGAAAAAGTTTGCGCTTACCTTTGCCATGGATTGCAATGCTCAGCCAGAATTGATGACATGGAGCAGCTAGAAAAAGTCAAGAGTGTTCATTAATTACTCCACACTCCATTCTACTCCCACCACCGCCTAGCTTGACGGGTGTGTCAGAGTAATTATCGCCGCCTTCGTGTATCATGAGCGCGTGATGCATTACCTCATGCATGCGTAGGCGTGGAGCTAAGACAGGTAGAGTTGCTGTGCCGGCAGTGTCTACATATAAAGCAGGTAAATCACCTAGGTGTCCGTGGTTGTTATAGGGCCCTAGGTGTTTGCCAGTATGGTGAGGATCAAGATGCCCTCCTGCCGCCATGCCTTCTTGTGCGCAAGAGGGGTTCTCGTGGATATGAAAGCCATGAATTCCTGGCGATAGCCCTTGTAATTGCGGGGTAAATAATAAGCCATAGCTGTTTTTACTAATTATCACTATACCTACGGCTTTACCTAGTCCTTGTTTAGTCGTAGTATAGATAGGAACAGTGATGCTTGCTATAGATAAAGTGCTTATAAAGCAAGAAGTTAATGCAATAAATATCCTATTTAACTTTAACATTATTCAACCCCTTAAACTCTCAACGTTCACTCATGAGTTCCGCTGGCGTATCGTCATTGCGTCGCAAGAAACGCCTCTCGCAATGACAAACTCTCATTTTCAGCGGAACTCCTGACATTCACTACTAAATATTCTCTTCCACCATTAATGGGTTATTATACAGGATGCCAAGAATAACTGACAAACTAAAATCGGTGATCTTACCTGCCACGATAGGCAATATTTTAGAGTGGTATGATTTTACTTTATATGGTTATTTTGCCTCTATTTTTGCTTCTTTATACTTTCCTGCTCATGAAAAGTTTTTGTCCTTATTGGCGGCGTATGGATTATTTGCGGCGAGTTATTTTATGCGGCCAGTGGGCGCGTTATTTTTTGGTTATTTGGGCGATACGTTGGGACGTAAATATAGCTTAGCTTATTCCATCATTTTAATGGGAGTATGTAATTTAATTTTAAGTGTTTTGCCTACCCATGCGGAGTGGGGAGTGATGGCGGGGGTTTGCTTAACTTTACTTAGGTTGGTACAAGGTTTTGCGGTGGGGGGGGAGTACTCAGGCGCAACGATTTATTTGATTGAATCTGCTACTCCTGGGCATAGAACTTTTTTCGGTAGCTTAGCTTTATCCAGTGCTTACACTGGGTTTTTATTAAGTTCAGCTGTAGGTGCTTTGCTGAGCACGTTATTTTCAGCCGATGATTTAATGGCCTGGGGATGGCGCCTAGGCTTTGCTTTAGGTTTTTTTATTGCTTTTATCGGATTATATATTCGAAAAAAATTGCGAGATACGCCTGTTTACCGTCATTTTGAGAAGAGCTCCCATGGGCATCATGACAATCCTATACGGGATTTATTTATCAACAATTATAAACCGCTTATTTTAGCGCTGGGTATTGCACTCTTACCCGCAGGATTTACTTATATTAATTTTGTTTATCTTAGTAATTTCCTTAGTCAATATACTGGTGTTTCATCTCAGTATATTTTATTGATTAATACTATTTGTATGTTTTATGTTGTTATTACTATTCCACTTATTGGACTATTAGCAGACAGGGTGGGCAGGAAGCGTTTAATGTTGATTGCTGCCATATTAATTTTGCTACTTTGTGTTCCTTTACTATTACTTTCATTGCATTTTTCATTACTTTCTCTGCTGTTATTAGCTTCTTTACATATCTTATATGAAACCAATGTGCCTGCAGAAGTTGCAGAAATGTTTCCAGTCCACTGCCGCTATACTGGGGTGGCATTAACCTTAAACTTAACCAATGGTGTAGCAGGCGGGCTAGCTCCGATGATTGCTGCTGTTTTAATTTATAGTACCGACTTATTAATTAGCCCAATGTTTTATATTATGGGATTAGGGTTGATTACTTTAGTGACTTTATTGTTCGTTTCTTACAAGCAGTAATGTATTTTAGATATGGCCTTGAGAGGACCTTGCTAGTATTGCTTGGTTTGATAGATAATGTGGTGAAAATCGTTGGTAAAGGATGTGTTTATGATGAAAATAGGAAAAATTTTTGCGAGTTTATTGATTGGTAATATAATGTTGGTGCAAATAGCTCAAGCGGATGTGCAAGCAGGTGAAGTGACGATTCCGGGTTACGCCCCTTCAGCAAATAATGCACCATCAGCTAAATCACAGACATTTCCAGGTGGAATAGCGCAACCGCCAGGAAGAAGCGGTACGCCAACAAGCTCTACTAATGTTCCAGTTTCTCCTGGCGCGTCTTCGCCAGATCAGATGATGCCGCCGCCAGGCTCAACTGCACCTTCGCCAGGTCAGATGATGCCGCCACCAGGCTCAACTGCGCCTTCGCCAGGTCAGATGATGCCGCCGCCAGGCTCAACTGCACCTTCGCCAGGTCAGATGATGCCGCCACCAGGCTCAACTGCGCCGTATTAAAAAATTAATCTGTTTCCTTTTTAATTAGTTTAATGGCTGTGGATAGTGAGAGAGTATCTCTCACTCTAGCTATAATTAATGCAGTGATGACTAGCAATAATATGTTTAGTATGAGAATTAAAATTAACGAGAAATGCCAGCTGAGATGCCATTCTGTTGTCAGATACATAAATAATAAAGCTAATACACAGAACCAAATGCTTACAAGTAGGGTGGCAGTAACAATTAACAGTAAAACCAAGTGTAGTAACCCGCGTCCTGCAGCACGCACTTCTTGATCAATAAGCGCAAATACGTGTGTGATAATATTAAACAAAGAAGGCAAAACCATAAGGACACTCATAATCCATTGGCTGAATGACATTCCTTTAGTGGGTTTTGCCATGTTTTTTCCTTTAATGACTGACTATTTCCTCACCCAGAGACCAATGATAACCCCGGCTAACAGTGCAATACCGAGAGATTGAAAGGGGTTTTCTGCTATATATTTTTTTACTTTATTTTGCACCTGCACGGATTGGTCTTTTATCTCCGTCATAGATTGGGATAGTTGGTCGTTTGTTTTTTCTTTAACATCCATTGCTGCTTCAGAAAATGCATTTTTAATTTTTTCTAAATCGGCAGACAGGTCATAATTGCGACGATGAGTTTTTGTTTTATTCATAACATACATACCTTTTATTTTTATTCTCTTTTTTATAAGTATATACGTTAGTTTGTAAATTTTTTGATCTTTTCAAGCTATTTATACGTTAGGGCCTGTCGTCAATTACTCTCTCAGCTGCAAAAAGAGGGATATCGGTCAAAATGAACTCAAATTCTCGTCAAATATACTCAATATTCTCCTCGAATTTCCATTTATTTTGTCTCTGACCCCCTCTTTTTTCGCTTTGAGTAAGCAATTGACGACAGGCCCTAGATAAAAAAATATATCAGATTGTTTAATGAATGGTTTATTGTAAGTTACTTGCAGTGTAAATGGCTCTCTAAATAAGCCAGTAGTTTTTTATCTGTGCGTTTTAATTCATTAGAGCCACGAGATATTTTTGCGATGCTGACATTTAAGTGCTTAGCAATTTCTCGTTGGGTTTTTTCTTTTTTAATTAATTCACTGACAATGGAAACTCGTAAAGAAAGATTTTCTAGTTCTTCATGTGTAAAAAACAAGTTAAATAATAGCGTAATTAGCCGTGGATTTTTCGCGTTGATACAGAGTTCCGTAAACTCTTTTACTTCTTTTGCATTGGCTACAGACATAGAAATCCTCATATACACTTATACTATTACATGAGTGTAATGGTATGTCAATTTTATTGTTTGCTAGTTCTTTTGGCCATTTAAAATTTAATTAATTTTTTCTTTGCTGATGCATGTCTTGCACGTAATTCAATATCAATATATTGATCCGTGATAGCACTAGAACTATGTCCTGCATCATCTCTGACGTGTTCGCGAGGGCGAATTTTCACATCCTCTGAGATTCCAGTATGGCGTAGCCAGTGCACAGTGGCAGCCATTAACATTTCTGCGTCGTCTTTAAATCCATCCATGATCAAGCGCTCGATGGCTCTATCAAAACAACATTGTACAATCCGTCGAATATGTCTTGTGCCTTCTATGGGTCCTTTTCTAAGTGTTTTGGGAATCAGGGGCGCCGACTCGCCAGGCGAAGGGAGAGCCGATAATTTTAAACTAGCACGATAACGTTTTAAGGCTTCTAGCATAGCATTGCTTACGCTAATATCACGCTCTTTGTTACCTTTCCCTACCGTTTTAAACCACCAACTATTATCCATATCCTTATAAAAATGACCCATTTGTGGTATCCAACGTTCGCTTGCTGATAATTCTGAGATACGTAAGTACATGGCAAATAGTGCATTCATAATAAATAATGTGCGTTCATGTAAGCTGGGAGTTTCATTAGCCATGAGTTCAGCGGTTTCAATGAGGTAAGTCCATTGGAGTTCTGATAGTCGACGTATGGTTTTTTTGCCATGATGTTTACGCAAAAATTTACTTTTTTGTCGTATTTGCGTGATAGGATTGCCAAGTATATATTCTTCTTGCCCTAGATAATTAAAGAAACTACTTAAAATAGAAAAAATAGCTTGTAGTGCATGTTGTGACAATACGTACAGCTTGACGTTGGGGACTTTGCCATCTCGATAGAGTTTTTTGCTGATTGTAGCAATAAAAGGTCGCCAAGCGGGATTAGTAATGCGTAAGTTATTCTGATTAATAAAACGTGGAACATGCTTCACTCCGATCCAACTTCTTGGTGGTGCCTGGCAGAATTCAATAAAAATCTCCATGTCATTTCTGCGTAAATCTTTTAGAGATTTTTCTTGCAAGAACCACGCCCATTGTAAAAGGCGTTCAATTTCTCTGCGGTAAGATTTGAAGGTTTCAGCGCTACCGCGATAAGCTAATAAAAAATGGCATGCTTGTTTATAGTCAGCAATAACATCATTAATTGAGATATTATTAGTAAGTTGCGATTGAATTTGTGGTGTTTGCATATCCAGGGAGGAGTTAAGATACTCCAAGGTATCAAACAAGGGAATAGGCGTGTAATCAATATCCATATTGTACTAGTATGCATGGTTTGCTTATTTATTGGTAGATGTTGTTAGTATTAGATATGGTATATTATCTTTAAAATTGCGAATTAACAGTTGTTTTAAGGTTCATAAATACTTAGTGAAACATGAGGGGAGTCGCTGTATTGAGTAATAGCGCGTTAATTTTTATTGGCGCAGGTATTGGTGGAGTCCTTCGCTATTGGGTTGCTCATGGCGTTTATTTTATTCTGGGAAGACAGTTTCCTTATGGCACATTCGTAGTTAATGTCAGTGGGTGTTTCTTGATGGGATTATTATACGTTATCACGCTGGAGAGGCTTGATGGCGCGGGAGCACAACTGAGAGCATTGTTATTAATCGGTTTACTTGGTGGATATACGACTTTTTCTTCTTTTTCGATAGAAACAATTAACCTATTTGAGAGTGGAAATTGGTTGGGCGCATTAATGAATGTTTTACTCAGTACAATCATCTGTATTGTAGCAGCTTGGTTGGGGATTATGGGAGGGAGAAGTCTATGAGAACAATGGATGTTTTAATGGTTAGGGTTTATGTGACAGAATCATCTCATTTATTAAATAAGATTGTCGATTATTTAAGGCGGGAGGTTAAAGTTCGTGGTGTCAGTGTATTTCGAGCGACGGGTGGTTTTGGAGAGTCCGGTGCGCATACATCATCGCTAGTGGATCTTTCTCTTGATTTGCCGCTTATTGCTGAATTCTTTGATGATGATAAAAGTAAAATCGAAAAAGCATTAACTTATTTAAGCTCTATAGTGAAACCCGGACATGTGGTTTTCTGGGATGCGAAAGCTAATATATGAAAGGATAATTTACATCCAATTATCTCTGTGAGCTTTTTAAGTGAATTTGATTGTTATGCGTTTTCCTGAGGAGTCTTTGATAGCTTCTCTGTATGCCTCACTTGCTCTCTCTGGTGGATAAATCATTAGTTGATTCAAGGTAAGTGTTTTTAATTTATTTTCCTCAAAACCCACTTTGAGTTCATCGAGTAATTTCGAATTTTCACTAAAATCCAAAGAGACGGTATTAACCCCAATAATATCTTGGTTAGCTCGATACAGGTTGAACAAGTTAATATTAGCTTCGCGTACATTTTCATGTGCCCCAATTGTGACAATGCGTCCAAATTCTGACAATACTTTTATAAAGTCTTGCCAGTAAATATTGCCTACGCTATTTAATATCACTTGGATAGGATGACCTTTATTTGCCGCAAGAATTTTTTCTAAAAGGTTACTGTCTGCGGAGTTGATGGCATTCCATCCTAGTAAGTTGGCTTTTTCAACTTCTTTGCTTCCTTGCACCAAAGCAATGGCATTACACTTTTTCCAGCTACAAATAGACATGGCGGCACTGCCTACTTGCCCTAGCGCTCCTACCACTAAAACTGTTTCACCTTCTTCAAGGTGTGCGCGTTTTAATAAGCTATAATAAGCAGTAACATAGGGTAGGGGTTGTGCGCCTGCGACAACAACATCTAGATTACTTGGAATTTCCGAAACTTTCTCTACGGACAACTTAATGAACTCAGCTTGTGTCCCATCAAAAGAAATTCCAGCAGCACCGCCCGTCCCCCATACGTTTTTTCCAACCCAATTACTAGGACCTTCAATTACGGTACCTGAAAAATCTCTACCAGGAACTCTTGGTAGCATCGCATGGTCAAAATAACCCATAACAGCTAAGGTATCAGACGGATTAATGCCAGAGGAGATAACTTTTATAAGGCACTCATTTTTGCCAGGGCTTGGCATAGGTTTATCTATCAAATCAAGTTTTATCCCATTCGCCTCTTTGGCGTGGGCATTGACACATAATGTTTTCATAAGACGAGCTCACATTCTTTTAATTGCAGCGAAAGCATCCGTTGTTTCAAAAGGAAAATCTATACTTAAATTACGACTTATTTTTTCCATTACCATTTCTTCTATACTTAGTAGATATTATATATTAACTTACTGCAACCTTGAGAGGCAATATGGGGAAATTTAAAAACTCAATTTTACATAATATTATGAACAAAATAGGCTTATTAACTCTAAGTTTTTGCCATTTATTTCTTGCCTCCCATGCAATTGCAGCTAACATGGGAAAAATGCAGGTTAATGATATTAATATGTATTATGAATTGCATGGGAAAAGCAGTAATAATCCTATTATCTTAATTGCTGGCTTTGCTTGCGATCATACTTTTTGGGCGGGAATTCTTAAGCAATTAACAGAAAATCACGAAGTATTAATTTTTGATAACCGTGGTATTGGGCAGACTGATAGTCCTGATAGCTCTTATTCTATCGAAATGATGGCCGATGACGTTATGGCATTAAGTAAAAAGTTGGGGTTAAAAAAACCTATTATTATTGGACAATCCATGGGCAGTGCTATTGCTCAAAATATTGGGAAACGATATGCAAATCAAGTCAAGAAAATCGTTTTAATTAATACTTTTGAGTATCTAACTAAGGCTCCAGGGATGGCGTTTGAGTTAACAGGTGAATTACAGCGTTTGAATTTACCGCTTACTTATCGTGTACAGTCCATTGTGCCTTGGGTTTTTTCTAGTGAGTTTCTTTCTCAGCCAAATCAATTAGCAAACTTAGTTAAGCTTGCCCAAGATAATCCTTATCCGCAATCTTTAATTGGGTATGAGCGTCAGCTAGGCGCATTAAAAGCCTTTAATTCACGTCCATGGTTACATGAGATTAAGGCTTCTACTTTAATTATTTCTGGTGAAGAAGATATTATTGCTCCATTAGCTGGATCTAATGAAGTACAAAGAGGGATCGGAAGCAACACAAAAATCGTAATTGTTCCAGGAGGTCATGCAAGTCCTATTGAGCAACCAGACAAGGTTGTTGGAGCGATTTTAAATTTTATTGGCAGTTAACTCTAATCATTGCAACATAAGAAATAATCAACTATTGTTGGTCGGTTTTTAGCAAAAGGCAGAATCTCATGCGAAGTGCACCATTCATTTGCATGTAATCGCTTCTTTAACCATCCGACATAATTGCTTAAAAGTAGTATCCTCAGCCTGATCTTTATGCCTAAGCACAAATGCTCTTTGAATATTTTTTTGATTTCTTTGTAAGGGATATTCAATTAATAACTCCTTTGAATTGCGTGCAGCATTTATCTTATGTGCAACAAAATCTGGGATATAGATCGCACAGAGACCTTGTAGAGTCAACTCGATAGCAGTTGACAGAAGATTTACACTATATTTCTTATCGCGAGGATAAATACTTTCTAGCCAACCATCTCTCTCTTTTATTTGTAATGGATTACTAGAAAGACCCATAGCAGGAACCACGAACGGTATTTCTTTAATCTTTTTTCTCTCAAATGCGCCTTTTAAGTGATAGCATCCTAATTGATATTTGCCTATTTCAGTTATCTCAACATTTTCCATAGGAAATGGAGCATATGTTACACCGAAATCAAGTTGTCTAGTTGCAATTAATTGTTCCATATTACCCGGATCAAGATCGAGAAGTGTGATGATATTGTTCTCAAATGGATGGTGCTTAAGTTGCTCTCCCATAGCCACAAGAAAAATTTCTACTGCGCCAATTCTAAGCGTTGATCTTAGGGTATTTTTTTCAACTTTAAATAATTGTTCTTCGTTTTCCAGAAATTCTTTTGCTCGCCTATAAATCTGCAACCCTTCTTCAGTAAGCGCAAGTCCTCTTCCAGCAGGGCGTAACAATACCAATCCCGATTCTTCTTGCAGTAGTTTCATTGATTTTGAAAGACCAGAATGCGTGATATGCAATAATTTAGATGCTTTGGTCATGCTGCCAAGCTCTGCTATAGCGCAAAATTGTCTTAATCGATTTGTATCCATATGGAACATATCATAAACATATTGTCACTTTAATTCAATTATCTAATTAGATATTCTTATTTAAAAATAAGGAGACACCAATGGATTATGAAATTTTTAAATCGATTCCCCATCAACGAGTAGTCAGCAAACAGGCACAAGCTGAAGAAATATTTGATTTATATCAATGCGGCATATTTAAAAATCGATCGTTCGAAGAAAATATCGAGCTAGTCGAATTAAGGCCGGAATCAGAATACAGCCCTCACTTTCATAAAAAAAGTTCTGCGGTGGTTTATGTCATTTCAGGCACGGGATTGTTTCAATTAGGTGAAAATTTGATCGAATATCAACCTGGCATACGAATTGATATTGCGGCCGGAGTTTTACACGGTTTTAAAACAAAAACTCCAACTCTGTTTCTTAGCATTCAAAGCCCACCCATCATTAATCCTGAAAATGGTGAGATTGATTTGCACTATGAAAATGGAGATAAATATGAAGCAAAATCCTAATGGCGGGATACCCACAAATATGGGTTTAGATCATGTGGGAATCGTTGTGCCAAATGCGCAAGAAGCAGCTGATTTTCTAATGGAGGTTTTTGATGCTGAATTTGATTGGGAAGTAAAACGTGAACCTCATCCAACAGCGGGTGAGCGTGGCTGGTCAACTATTTTTGGTGTTCATTATGAAGCTTATATGCCTCATGTCATCATGTTGAAATGTGGTGAATATCCGTTAACACAATATGTAGAAATTTTTGAATGGAAATCACCTGATCATCAACAACTTAATGGTGACAACGGCTGGCATAAATTTAGTGACATTGGTAATAGCTATATTTCTTTTACCGTCCAAGATATTGACAGTGTTGTCGCACACATCAAAAAACATGTTATTCCAAGATGGAAAGGCACGCGTTTTATTCAAGACCCGCCGATGCAGTTTCCATTACGAGGAGAAATTTGCACTTCAACTTTTTTAGTTTCTCCATGGGGTATGTGGATTGAACTGACTTGCTGGAGCAAATCTAAAGAGCGTGGAACAGTGATTAAGGCACAACAGAAAAAAGAAAAAAATAAATATATTGGTCAACATATATATCATCTGCCTACGCCTTCATTTTTAGTGGACTTAGATGTAGTTGATCATAATATTCGTCTTATGACGTCTCGAATTGTTGAATCAGGAATTGAATGGAGAATTCCAAGTAAAGCACACAAATGTCCGGAGCTTGCTAAATATATTATTGCACAAGGAAATGCTAATGGTGTCGTATTACTTACGCTTCATGAAGCAGAAAATTTTGCAAAGCAAGGAATTAACAATATTTATCTTGCGAATCAAGTTGGAGAAGAAGAATTCGAGAGTCTTTCATTACTTGCTAAACAAGTTAAATGTTTAAGAGTTGCTATTGATGATAGCGTTTATTTGCAGAATCTTGCTCAGGCTGTTGAGCGGTGGGAAATAATCACACCGATTGAAGTATTGATCGAATTAAATGTAAATCATGATCGATGCGGGGTAAGTACTATCGAAGAAGCGATTAATCTTGCACGGCTGGCCAAGCAAATTGAGATGAACACGGGTTCGATTATTTTTGCTGGCATAACAGGTTATGAAGGGCATACACCGATTATGCCGCCAATTGAAAAATCACAAGAAACAAAAAAATCGCATGACCTCTTGGCAAAGGCTAAATCTTCAATTGAATCGGCAGGAATAAAAGTTAATGTGGTGAGTGGCGGCGGCAGTTGTAATTACATGGATTGTCTGGATGCAGGTATTTTAACTGAAATACAAGCAGGCGGCGGCGCTTTGTGTGATCTGCTTTATTATCATAAAGCGAATTTAAAAGATTATGGGCACAAGATGGGTGCGTTGATATTAACCCAAATTATCAGTGTGCCATCAGATCAAAGTAGGGCAATAGGTAACGCCGGTTTTAAAGCAGTTGGCTGGCACCCATTTGGCGGCTTGCCAGCGCCACGTGATGATAAGGAATTACGTGTCATTGGATTAAGTGCTGAACATACTAAATTTGAAAAAATTGATAAATCAGCAGTTAATCTTGCACGAGGAGATAAAATTGTTCTAATTCCAGGTTATACAGACGCCATGGGTTTTTTGCATAAAGAAATATATGGCATTCGAAATGATCACGTCGAACATGTATGGAAAACAGTAGATTAAATTTATGAAAATGCCATTAATACTTGAAAAAATGATGTTTGGATTTGCAGAGAGTCAAGTGTTTTTTGTCTGCAATGAATTAAAGCTATTTGATTACTTAATTGATAATGGGATTTCATCACTCAGACAAATCAGTAATGATCTTAAAGTTCCAGAATCCTCTTTAGAACGATTACTCATTTGCGCGCAGTCTATTAAGTTATTAGATAAAGAAAATAATAACTACAAGATAAACCCTGAATGGGTACCGCTTCTATCCAGTAAAAGTGAATTTTATTGCGGTGGTAAATTCACTCATTATTTTAAAACGAGTTATAAAATTTTTGATTACTTGCTTTCTGCTATCCAAGAAAACAAACCGCAGTGGAGCAAAATAGGAAAAAAAGTAATATCACATAATGATCTTAATTCTGTTTACACTGATTTTATTTTTTCAGATGAGAAATCAACAGCAGAATTTTTATCTACCATGTGGGCATCAGGTTATAACGATTCGATTGATTTATGTATGAAATTTTCTTTTTCAGCCTATAAGAAGCTTGTTGATTTAGGTGGTGCAACGGGATCTTTTGCTATTGCTGCATTGCAAAATAATCCTGGTTTAACTGCTATCATAATGGATTACAAACAAGTAAAACCTTATGCAGAAGAAAAATTTAATGAGCTGAATCTAAGTGCTCGAGCAAATTTCTATGAAGGAGATATCCTTAAAGACGAACTCCCAATCGGAGATGTTTATTCAATTGGCTATCTTTTATCAGACTGGCCAGAATCGATGTGTATGACTCTTATTCAAAAAGTATATGAAAAACTGCCAAATAATGGATTGATCATCATTCTAGAAAAACTATTTGATGATGATAAATCAGGACCCTATCTCACTGCCATGCTAAATCTAACTATGCTTCTTGAAATGCATGGTAAGCATAGAACCGCATGTGAATATTTAAATTGGTTACATAACATAGGCTTTAGTGATTCACAAGTTATATATTCTTCCGGTGAAAAGCATATGATCATTGGTGTTAAGAAGAATGCGTGAATCTATTTTAAATTTGGAAAAATTAATTATTAGAACTCCTCTAATACCTTTTTGCAATACGTATTTTGATATTGGATCACGCATTTTTTTGAAGCCTGAAAATTTACAAATTTTTGGGTCTTATAAAATTCGTGGCATTGTATCAGTATTAAAAGAAATTGAACCACATATTTTACAAAAAGGTCTTTGTGTTGCGAGTGCAGGTAATATGGCACAGGCAGTTGCATTTTCTGCCCAGGAATTAAATATTCCATCCCGGATTTATGTTCCTGAAGCTGCTCCTCAAACAAAACTAATGGCAATTCAAAAATTAGGTGCTGAAATTATTAGAATGCATTACGAGGATGTCTGGAAAATTGTTCGAGGCGATATTAAATTGCCTGATGACAGAATTTTTATTCATCCTGCACTCAATCAATCGTTGCTTAACGGGTATTCCAAAATAGCTGATGAGATTATTGATGAAATGCCTGATATAGATGCAATTGTTATTCCATTTGGAGTAGGGGGATTAAGCCTTGGCATTGGTAACAGAATTCAGCAACGTAATCCTCATATCGCGATCTATACATGCGAACCTGAAACAGCATCTCCGTTAAAAAGCTCATTGCAATTAACTAAACCCATATCAATTGATCGTAAGCCTTCTTTCGTGGATGCTATTGGCACACCCGAAGTTTTGCCCCAAGTTTTTCATCAAATAGCATCGTTAGTAAAAGATAGTCTGGTAATTTCTTTAAATGATATAAAACATGTACTGAAAAGTCTTTATTTTAATCATAAATTAGTTTGCGAAGGAGCTGCTGGCTGTAGTTTGGCTGCAGCAATTCAATTAGCGAAACTTGGAAGTTATCAGAAAATTGTGTGTATTTTATCGGGTGGAAATATCGATGACGCTGTCTTGAAACAGTTTTTATAATGGTATGAAAAATAAATACAGTCATTTGACAGACAAGGATCGCATTTTTTTAAGAATCATGCTTGAAAAGCATTATTCTAAAAATAAGATCGCTCAAATTTTAAAAGTAAACCGCTCAACTATCTATCGTGAATTAAAGCGAAATAGTTTTAAGCATTGGAAAACAAATAATGATATTTATTGGAGTGACACAGCCCATCAAAATTATCTTGAGCGTCGCAAACGAAAAAGAAAGCTGGATAAAGATAAAAACCTAAAAGATTACGTTCATGATAAATTAAAATCAGGATGGTCTCCTTGGCAAATTGAAGGAAGATTAAAATCTGAGAATGAAGGCCAATGTGTCATTTCACATGAAACAATTTATCGATATATCTACAGCGATTATGGTATTCGAAACATATTCTTTCAAAAATTAAGGAATCCTAGGGTTCCTAAAGAAATGCTTATTACAAATCGTCCTGATGCAATCAACAAACGTGAGGAGTTTGGGCACTGGGAGTGTGATTTAATGATGTTTAAGCAAGGTATTAAAAGCAACTTGATTACATTGAGAGAGCGTAAATCACGATTTATTATCGCCATTAAAAATTTAAATAAAACAGCTAGCGGAACTGCTTTAACCCTAATTAGCACAGTTAAGAATATTAAAAAGCATATTAAATCGATTACGTTTGATCAAGGCTCTGAGTTCAATAAGTATCAATGGATTAAAGATTGTATTGATACTGACATATATTTTTGTAAACCAGCTTCTCCTTATCAAAAAGGTGCTGTTGAAAATGGGAATGGCGTAATTAGAGCTGAATTACCTCGAGAATATGATGTAGCAAAGCTCAAGCAAAAACACATTGCGGATATAATCAGCGAAATCAACAATCGTCCCTTAAAATGTTTAGGCTATCAAACACCTCAAGAAACCTTTTTGAAGTGGGTAGAAAAGTATTAAACATAAACAGGATTCCTGAAACGCAGTAAGCGGTTATCCACAGATTTAAAACCGTTGACTGAATAAATCAGTAGGTTATCGTGGCTAATGGTGCACTTGGCGTGAGATTCTTCAAAACCGCCCCATGTCCGGTAAGATAGATTACCGGACATTGTTTTCCTCAGGGAGAATCTCACTTCACATGAGTCTCCACCTAACCTTTTGATTTATTCAGTTAGTTTCAGATACCAAGTCCTTTCACTAGGCTGTCAACAATCATATTTATATATTTTTTTTTGTTATTTGGATTGTTTCTGAAAAGGGAAAGATCATCATCTAACATTCCGTCTATACTTGCTACGAGCCAAACTATAACTAATTCAGGAAAATGTATATTTTTAATCATGCTTACTATACTTGCTACGAGCCAAACTATAACTAATTCAGGAAAATGTATATTTTTAATCATGCTTAGCATTAAGCTTGCTAAGTTTTCTATAAGCTATGCGGGAGAACAAAGATGACATCTGATGAAGCCAAGAAATTTGTACAAGAAGTCTTTAACCATACGATTGAAGATATGAATGCTACGGAAGAAACTTACGCCAAATATTTTTCTAAAGATTATGTTCAATATGTTGATGGAAAAACATTAAAATATTATGATTTTATTGCCCACATGAAAGCCCAAAAAAATGTCATGAAATCAGCTAAAGTGACTTTCAAGTATATGATCGCAGAAGGAGATACAGTTGCCACCGTTCATCTTGTAGAAGGTATTAAAAAAGATGGTGGTATCATTGAAGCTCAAGTAAATGCGTTATTTCGAATTAAAGATAAAAAAATTGTCTTATGCGATGAGCTAACACATCTTATCAAAGGCGAAAAATCAGATAGGGATTTAGGCTCGCGTCATTAGAATTGGTAAATTCTAGTGAAGTGCGATCGCCTGCTCACCTATCCCACTAAAAAGCGCTACGGGAGAGGTGATCAGGCGCACGAATATTTACTCTTGATTGTTTTCTTGAGAAAAATGTAAGTAATATCCCTACCCGCTCATAGGGTTTTTCTACATATTATTAATCGATGATGTTTATAAACTTATGCGTCACACTCTTTGAGTTTTACTCTTTTGTATAATATCGTTTATTTCTGCTATACTTATTAAGTGTTAAATTCTTGAAGAGGAAATTATCATGCCACGGGCAAAGAGAAAAGCAACAACTTCTAAGGCAAAGAAGAAAACTGTTGCTAAAAAAACAGTAAGAAAATCCGTTAAAAAGCCAGCAAAAAAAACCACGGCAAAACGTAAGGTAAAACGCTCTAGAAAATAGTAATCTTTATTAAATGGCGACTCATTCCGAGTCGCCATTTTATTTCTGTATAATGAGAGCCGATTGTTTCATTCTTAACATTATCCCAAAACTGCAATAATTACTTACCAACTGGCGTCAATAAAACACCCGTTTTGATGCGAATGAAAAGGGGTACACCGATCACTGATTCCAACCGCTTGATAGCGGCGCTTAGAGAAGGTTTGGCAATCCCAATACGTTCAGCTGCTCTAGAAAAATTGAAGGTATCGGTTAACTCAATAAAATAAGTCAAATCATTAAGTGAAATAGCCATATTCACACATCCTATATATATTTTAGCTATAATGATAATAGTTTTTATTATGTTTATCTATATATAATCCTCATCTATACTATCTGCACTAAAAGAACCTGGAGGATAGAGTAATGACCAAATCAAAATTGGCTATATTGCTTGTTGGCCTGATGACAAGCCTTAGTGCAGCCGCGGCAATCAACCAAGTACCCAACTTAAATGAAGCACGGGCAGAAATTGTAACCCGCTACATTACTGATCTTGGTAGTGCAAATACTCAAGATATCATTAGTTTATTTGATAAAAATGGCACCGTTGTCTCTACCTCAAGAGGATCAATGAATGCAAAAGAATTTTTTAATGCATTTTTACCTGAAATTGTGGACGCAGCAACTGTAATTAATCAAACATTTCTAGGAGTTACGGATGCTGATCGCATGACCGCTCGTTTCCATTTTTCATTCAAGTTAAAAAATGGTGAAACAGGAGAAGGTGAGTATTTAGATGAATTCGTCTTCAATAATAATTCCATTCTATTATCTGAAGTGATTATGTTTGAAAATACCAAGTATAGTCCATTAAAATAAAATAGAGGAAAATGGTATGTCAACAGCACGAATATTAAAATGGGAGAATCCAGAGAAGAAAGTACGGGGATTTCATGTGCATCAGGAATTACCTGAGCAAGATTTTAGAAAAGCATTAGTCATTCAGCGTGAAGAAAAATTTTCTTTTCTAAATCAGCATTTTTGGCATGACAGCTTACCAAGGGCACAGTTGCTTCGCTGATGCTCATAATGACAGCTATAATGATTAGGATTACAGTTGACACTATTCTTGTACTAGTGTAATAGTGCAAGATACTCCATGAAGAGTGAGACAGGAAAGTAATGATGAATGCACGTTTATTAGGGGGTGTTTTGCTTATTATTGGCACTACTATTGGTGGTGCTATGCTAGCCTTGCCTATTGCCACATCGCAACTTGGGTTTGCCTATTCAAGCTTATCACTATTTGTATGTTGGCTTATCATGACCGCAGGTGCTTTCCTTATTCTGGAAGTTAATCTTTGGCTGCCTAGAAACAATAATATTATTTCTATGGCTAAGGCAACGTTGGGGAAGCCTGGCCAGTTTGTTGCTTGGGTTACTTACTTGTTATTGTTGTATTCATTATTGGCCGCCTATATTACTGGAGGCGGTGATTTCTTTCGTAATTTACTAACCCATATTGGCCTGACAGTATCCCCTTTTATTGCTTGCGTGTTATTTACTGTGTTTTTGGGGTATATCGTTTATCAGGGTGTTCGCTGCATTGATTATGTGAATCGCGGGCTAATGTTCGCTAAATTAGGTTCTTACCTTTTGTTAGTAGTGTTTATTTTTCCCTATATATCGCCAAGTAAATTAATTGGAGGTGAGTTAATACATATTACCAATAGTATTACTGTTTGTATTGTCTCATTTGGATTTGCGACTATCGTACCTAGCTTGCGTGTTTATTTCCATGATGATAGGGCCATGCTACGGAAGGCAATTTTAATTGGTAGTTTTATTCCATTAGTTTGTTATATTGCATGGAATTTAACGATTATGGGGGTGATTTCTCGTGAGGGAGATAATGGGTTAATTGCCATGTTGCAATCTGGTCGTTCTACCAGTGAGTTTGTCGAGCAAATTAATGTTATATTGAATAAGCGCATTATTACTGATATTGCTCGGTTTTTTACTTCTATTTGCTTGGCCACTGCTTTTTTAGGTGTGTCGCTAGGGCTTACGGATTTTCTAGCTGATGGGTTCATGGTTGAACGGAAAGGATTTAGTAATGTAATGATTATGCTAGTGGCTTTCGTTCCACCTCTTATTATTGCATTATATTATCCAGGTGCGTTTGTTGCAGCATTGAGCTATGCCGGAATTTATTGCGCTATATTGATGATACTATTACCGGCTTTAATGGTATGGCGTGGACGTTATCATAAGCATATTGCAAATGGGTTTAGAGTTCCAGGGGGAAAGGCATTGTTATTGTTTTTAATGGCTGTTTCAGGGATAGTGATTGTGCTTGGATTATCATCAGTATAGAAGCTAATGCTTTCACTTTATAATGCGGTGGTAACGGCTTTATTGTCTTTTATTTCATGAGTATTACTTTCAACTAATCTATTTTGTTTTGTACGTTCACGCCATTCGTGGGCTATTCTTTTTAAACTGCCATAAGTGATAACTGGTCTGGGTTCGCTGCTATACCATTGTTTTCTTTCCTTTGCAGACATATGAGGCGTTTTAAATCTATCCGCTGATTCCTTTACATCAAAAGGATGGATGTTTCTTCTTCTAATAGGAATATTGTTACCCTCTTGAGTGAATAGGCTAACGGGTTTATTCCACCTTTGCTTACAATGATTATATAAATGAATTTTTATATCACTTATCAAGCCTCTTTCATGTAATGACATTACTGTAGGTAATTCCGCAAGCCAAAAATTATTTGGAACGGTTAATCCGGGAGATTCAGATAATTTTTCTGAGCTTATGTAAATGTTGGCAATACCGAGCGCATATGAGGAAAAAACACGTGACACTGCAGAAGTCAATAAAATGATATAATTATCATATTTTTGCTGTACTGTATGAATTGCTCGACATACATCAAACATTGCTGACACGGAAGGGACTTTACTGTCAGATAGTTCCGTAGATATTTCAAGTGCTTTTTTCTTTGCGGCTTCACCAGACCAAAAACTAACTGGTTTATTAAAAGCTCTTGGTCCAGGGAATCCGTTGTCTTCTAAGTAATGGAAGAGGCCAATGAATTTTTTTGCAATTTCGGTGGGATAAACTGTCCCTATCGACTCACTATCTACTTGAGAGAAATAAGGAAATACATCTTGGCATAGTTGTATAAAATGATCTAATTTATTTTCGATAAAATTGCTTATTTTAGCGGAAATATCAGATTTTTCTTTACCTTCAGGAATGCTGATATAAGTCCATTTAGCGTTTTTATCAAGCTTGGCCAGCATTTCTTTTTTTAAATAAGGTTTAATCTTAGATATGATTTCTTTACGAGTTTGCATATTATTTCCTCTCTATCTTTTTGTGTGCTTGAGAAGAAATAATAGATTGATTTATTTAATAAATAAAATATATTATATTTATAATGTTGATAGTTTTTACTTATGGAAATCGCGAATCAACAGCCGTTTCTAGGATATATATTTTCTTGGAGAGAGGCGTGCAACAACTTTTACATATGGCGATGTTGCTTGTTTTGCATGCTGAGTTGTGGTGCACTGTCGCGAAAGTTCTGTAAGCGCTCTCGCGACAATTTCAACCGCAAAGGCTATTTATTATCCAATATTATTATCTTCTATACGCATCCAAGTTTGCGAGCGGCCTAACAATGGCATGCCAATATAGCCACGTACATTAAGTTTGTCACCCTTATCACTTAATCGCGCTGTGCAATGATAGGTTTTTCCATTAGCTGGATCAAGAATTTCGCCTTTTCCCCATTGATTTTTATCTGTTGCTTTTAAGCCGGATAGAACGGACATACCTACAATAGGCTGATTGTGTTTTTCTCCTTTGCACTTCTCACATACTTCATGCATCTCCTTACCGGGCTGCGGAAACACTTTTATCACTTTTCCTATTAAGCTATTATCCTGTGCTAGCTGTATTTGTATTAATGCTTTGGGCTTTCCACTAACATCATCAATCGTTTGCCACGTACCTACAGGAGAATTGGTGGCAGCATAAGTAGTGATTTGATAACTGGCAATCATTACTATACATGCTATTAGAGTTTGTTTAATTAAGTTCATTGTGAAACTCCTTTTTTTATAGTTAAAATAGAGAAAATTTTATCTCTTACCACTTCTACGGCTGCATGCCCTTCTATTTCCGCGTAACAAGGTGCTTGCGCCATGTGCTTGGCTGCTTGTTGCATATAGTAGTCACGTAACAAAGCGGTTTGCTGATGGTAAATAGATAAGCGTTTACGCACAGTGTCTTCTTGATCGTCAGGGCGTTGTATGAGTGGTTCTCCTGTTACATCGTCTTTTCCTGCTATATGTGGAGGATGGTAAAGAAGATGATAAACACGCCCAGAAGCAGGATGAATTCGACGACCACTTAACCGCTTGATTAATTCCTCTTCATTGACATTAATATCAATAACAAAATCTATATAGATGTGGCGTAGTCGCAATGCTTCTGCTTGTGGAACTGTACGAGGAAATCCATCGAGTAAAAAACCATGAATACAATCGGACTGCTGAATACGTTGTTCAACAAGTTGAATCATTACAGCATCTGGAACTAGTTGACCACTCTCAACAATTTGTTTTACCGTTGTTCCTAATCCAGTTTCATCTTGAATAGCAGCGCGTAACATATCGCCAGTGGATATTTGGGGAATATGGTATTTCTCAGTAATAAACTTAGCTTGAGTTCCTTTACCTGCTCCAGGGCTTCCCAGCAGAATTAACCGCATACTACCCTCCCCTTTTTTCTAACGTGAGTTATTTTATTTCTCCCTAGCCTAATACGCCAGCCTTATCGTGCTGATTATCTAAGCTGTTTAATATACATGCCTTTTTTTGAACAAAAAATGATTTATATTGAAATATAAGATAAAATAAGGTGCTATAATTATTAATGAGTTATTGATTGTAAAAGTTTTTAAGGAGTAATCTCTAGGAGCTACCAATGACATATAGTCGTGCTCTCAGCGAAAGTAACATTGTTTCTAATTTACAACAACTTATAGAACAAGTACCCCAGTCTCGTAAAGAGCATTTGCTGCGTCAGCTAGTAAATACGCTAAAACCTAATAATATTTTACCGAATGATATTTCTAGATTAGAGCCATGCATACTACAGTTAGATTTACAGGCACGCCGCAGAATTTTTAGCGTTGTTTTATTGTCTTTTTCTAATCAAAAGGTGTTACAAGACATAGCTACTGCTTTATATATGGCAATGACTATGGATAGCAACAATGATTTAACTATGCACTATCCAGATGATTTTTCTATTGCGCGTTGCGCATCAGACGATTGGCTTGTTATCTCAACTGCTATGCGTGCATTTCACCTCGTTGCATTGCATGTGTGTCCTGGCAATCAACTAGAATCTTGTGAGGAATCACGTTGGCTAGCGTTGCTAAGCAACATTAGAGATGCAGCGGCAACGCTCAAAGAAATTGCTATTACGGGTGATACATTAGGAAGGTTGCATCCAGTTCGTCGTCATCAATTATTAAGAGAGATTAACAATGGCCGTAGAGAATTTTAGTTTAACAGGATGTGACCTTAGTGCATTAGATGATGATACGTGGCGTGCTACTATTAAAATTATTGGATCTGTTAAGAATTTAGATTTAAGTCATTGTGCGATAGCAAGATTATCTGATGCACGTTTTTCAGAATTAATTGCAGTTATAAAGAGTTCCAGATCTATCCAATTTTTGGATATTTCTTATAATGAATTAGGTAAGTTAAAAGAAGATAAATTAGCCGTATTACGTGATGCAATAAAAGCTTCTTCTATAATTGGTGCGACAGTTTCTGGGCTTGATGAGCTTTTCTATAGCAGAAACGTGCTTACATTAAACCGGGCTATCACGCAAGATGGTAAAGGCGATACAAATGCAGAGTTTTTTAATCGACCTGATATTCGAGCATTACTAGATAGATATCTGGAGGTTCAACAAGTTTTACAGGCCCATCTAGGTAATACTCAACAAAGGAGATTATCAGGTTATCCACTTTTAACCATATTTGCATCCATAATCACTACTGAGCCAAGGGTGGTTGTCCAGGGGGCATCCTATGCGCACGTGGTAGAAAGTTTGCGCGATATACAAGATAAGCTAGATAAACTTATGGGGGAGCATCCATCTACTCCAGCTTTAGAGGCACTTAGCGAACAATTAAAAAGACTGCAAACTCACGCACAACATGCGGCCAATGATTCACCTAGACTTGGCGGTTAATTTTTAGACGGAGTTTACCCTGAGCAAAGCGAAAGGCTCAGGAGGACATGCTTTTTATCATCCATCCACACAGTTTATAAAGTAGCCGTGCACCTACGTTTGCATCCCATTCGGATGAGGAATGACCTGGTGACACTTCATTCAAATCAAAACCAATAATCTGGCGTCCTGAGCACACAACTCTCTTAATAAGATGTAAGGCTTCATTAAATTCCAATCCCCCTGGAACGGGTGTTCCTGTATGCGGGCAAAAACGCGGATCTAAGCCATCAATATCAAAGGAAATATATACCTCATGCGGTAACTGCAGAATAATCTCGTCACAAATTGTGTCCCAAGTAATCCCTTTGAGTTTTTGTTCGGATAAGGAATAATCAAAGAATGTAGAAATTCTATTGTTGTTTTGTTGGATCAGCTCAAATTCCTCCTGACAAAGATCGCGTATACCTACTTGCACGAGCTTAGACAAAGATGTGCTAGCGATAACATTGTACATAATAGAGGCATGGGAATAAGTAAACCCTTCAAAGGCCTTTCTTAGATCTGCATGTGCATCAAAATGCAGTATGCCCATATGCGGGTGTTTTTCTAAGCAAGCTTGAATAGCGCCTAGCGAGACAGAATGATCTCCGCCGACAATACCGACCCATTTATCTTGCACAAGAAAGCGTTTGGTTTCTTGATAAACATATTGGTTTAGATGGCGACTATAGCTATTTACTTCCTGAATTATGGTTTCTAATGACGTATCATCCATTAGACTGCTTGCTTCAATAATTACTTGTGCATACTGACGTGCAATATCATTCCACTGCCTAATCTGCAGAGGTTCTTCTAACATAGCAATACCTGCAGTGAAAAAGCCACCTAACTCGGCATCAAACAAATCAACTTGCTTACTGGCTTGCAAGATAGCTTGTGGACCCTTTGATGTTCCACCGCCGTAAGAGGTGGTAACCTCCCAGGGAACAGGAATTAAGACGAGCGTTGCTTCTTCTACCGTAAATGGTAAACCAAAAATACCCGAATCTTTGCTTGCTGCCGCATTAGGATCAAAATTTTTTAGGTTGCTAATCTTCAAGATACGTATACCCATTCATACCAGCAATAAGTTCTTGTAGATAACCTTGTTTTTCTGCTTCAGGCAATACTGAATGTGTGAATTGGTCGTAATAGGATTGGATAAGCTTATCCGAATCGAAATGCACATAACGTAACACATCTTTTACCAGGTCGCCTGATTCCACTTGTTCTAAGCGATAGCTGCCATGGGATTCTAATACTACATTTACAGAGTCTGTGTCCCCGAATAAATTATGCATATCGCCTAGAATTTCCTGATACGCGCCTACTAGAAATATTCCTAACCAATAAGGCTGTGTTGATTGGTAAGCGGGTAGCGGCAGGGTGGTTTCTAATCCTTGGCCATCAATATAATAATCAATGCTACCATCTGAGTCACAAGTAAGATCTTGTAAGATAACGCGTCTATCCGGCGTGTTATCTAAGCCAGACAAAGGTAAAATAGGAAATACTTGGTCGATTGCCCAAGCATCGGGTAATGATTGAAATAAAGAGAAATTAACAAAAAACTTATCAGCTAATTTTTCATTTAATTCATCAAATATTTCACGGTGTGCCTTTACTTCGCACTTTAGTAGTTCGCGCACTTGCCAGCAAGTAGCTAAATATAATTGTTCAACATAAGCGCGTTCTTTCATGCTCATAATACCATGAAGATACTTGCTATGTGCTTCTTGCATCCAGTAACAAGCATCATGGTAAGCTTCTAGCGCAGTTCTTGATGTTAATGATTGCAGGCCTTCATAGAGGTTTCTCACCAAGAGATCGCTAGTGTCTTCAAGGTGGAATTGTTTAGGTACTTGTACTGTTTCGCAGCCTACCACATTGGTAATTAATACGGCATGATGTGCAGTCATTGCTCGACCTGATTCTGTAATAATATCTGGATGAGGCAATTTATTGGCATCGCATACTTCTTGTAAGGTGAAAACAATATTATTTGCATATTCTTGTAAACTATAATTAATAGAACTAAAACGACGAGAGTGTGTGCCGTCATAATCCACACCCAAGCCTCCGCCTACGTCGACAATTGAAATGGGCACGCCTAGAGCACGTAACTCTGCATAATATCGCGCACACTCACGTACACCCTTTTGAATGTCAAAGATATTGGCAATTTGTGAACCAAAATGAAAATGCAATAATTGCAGCGTATCTAAGCAGTTTTCTTGTTGTAATCGTTCAATAAGAGTTAATGCTTGTGCCACATTCAATCCAAATTTGGACTTTTCGCCGCCTGTTTTTTGCCATTTACCTGATAAAGTACTTCCTGAGCGTAGACGTACACCTAGATTGGGTTTGACTCCGAGTTTTTTTGCCTCATTGAGGACAATGTCTATTTCCGAGTACTTTTCCAAGATAATATGTACACGATGTCCCATGTGTTGGCCGATTAATGCGAGACGAATATATTCTCGATCTTTATAGCCATTACAAATGATCAACGCCCCTGGTTTTTTTGCTAGGGCTAGCACTGCTAATAATTCCGGTTTACTTCCAGCTTCTAAGCCTATTGCATGATCTTGATAACCAAGAATTTCTGAAACGACATAACGTTGTTGGTTGGCCTTAATAGGATAGACTGCAGTATAGTTTCCTTGATATGTTGCGTTGCGGATGGCACTAAGAAAAGCGGTATACATACTGGCAACACGCTGCCGTAAAATATCGGGAAAGCGAATTAAAATAGGCAGAGTAAGTTGTTTAGCTAATAATTCTTTTGTCAATTCGTATAAATTGATAGGTTGAGAATTGTCTTTTTGCAATGGATGTACAACAACATGCCCTTTTTCATTAATATCAAAAAAGCCTGCGCCCCAATGATCAACGTTGTATATTTCTTTGCTGTCATCGACTTTCCAATGGGCGGAAACGGAGTCTTTTGTTTTTGCGCGACTTGTATCCACGGTTAGACACTCACCGCAGAAACGCATTCTGTAAAGATGGCATGATATTGCTTTCCTTGGCGGTTTTTCCAAGAGCCCTTTTCATAGGCGAATCCGGCAATTACCGGTAATGCAATGGTGGCTTCACAAAACACCATTTGTTCATATACAACTGCCACCTTACCCCAAGAGCATGCTTCGCGTAAGGTTGAGCCAGACAGGGCGCCATCGCGTTCATCTGCTACTGTGACTTGAATAGCATATTTATGTAGTGGTGCTTCTACGCCTAGTAACTCCGCAGCTACCACAATATCTTGAGCAAAGTTTTTAGGTACGCCGCCCCCCATCATGAGTAATCCGGTTTCTCCCGCTTTAATTTTTAATTGGGTTAATTCACGAAAATCTTTTACAGAGTCAATAGTAACATGCTGATGGGGGTTTTCCATTTGGTGCATGACCAACCCAAAGCCAGCACTGCAATCACTGAATGCGGGAATAAAGATAGGCAGTTTTTTTGTGTACGCTGAGCGCACAATCGAGGTTATTTTGGGATGATGTTTTTGTAAGTATTCCCCCATTTTATAGACAAATTCACGCGAAGAGTACGCTTGTGGTTTTAATTGATTAGCTATATCTCGAATGGTATGGTCGCAAATACGTAAGTCATCTTCGTTAATATACGTATCATAAATACGGTCAATCGCGAGTTCTTGTAGCATTTCGTCATCAGTATGTGGTGTGCCTTGGTAGTGTTTAAAGCCCAAAGCTTCAAAGAAATCTTGGTCGACAATATTTGCACCGGTGGATACTATGGCATCTATCATATTGTTTTCTATCATATCGACGATAATTTTTTTCATGCCTGCGCTGATAAGAGAACCAGCCAAACAAAGAATAATAGAGCAGGTTTTGTCTGTTAGCATTTGCTCATAGATGTTGGCTGCCCGCGCTAAATTGCGGGCTTGGAAGGCAGTGTTTTGCATGGAGTTAACTAAAGCCTGCCATGAGAGAGGTTGAGTAATGTCAAAATGTTTTACTTCAGACTGAAGTAATGCTGCTTTCGTTGGTTTTTGCTTCATCCCAATCAACCTCAACTATAACCATGTCAATTATTTTATGGAAAATTTAATCGGATTTTAGAGGTTTTTCTCTCCACGTCAAGAACTTTTTTTGATCAAACTGCATTGCAGAAAATACCGTCTATACTAAAAACATGTGGTTTCTATTTATCTGAGGCAATATGTTGTTCCGACGATTTTTTTTACGCCAGAGAACCCCAAAACCACCCGATGAAATACGCGCTATTCAGGAGTGGCTGGGCACGGTATCCCTACTGGATAGATATGCGGGAAGTTATTGTTCTATTAATCAATTAACTCATAAAGAATTCCGGCATTTAATAGCTGAGACCACCCAGGTTTTCTCCTCACCTTATCCTATTAGCTTGGAACAATTACGAGACTTACAAAAACAATGCCAAGGTCTTAAGGGTACAGTAGAGCTATTTGAGAGAGAGATTAATGTAATAGATGAGCTTGTGTCGAGAATAGATGGATTATATAAAAATAGGGTAAAGAAATCCATTCGGTAACTTGGAGAGTGTTACGCTGAGCTTGCTTGTCATCCTCTTCTCTTAATCGGTTTTCTGGTACTCATGTAGTAATGCATCTAGACCCGCTACCCTTGCTATGGTTAATAGTTGCGGTGGCAAATGGTGTAATTGGATTTTTTTATTATGGTATTTGGCATATTTTAGCCATTCTAAAATCAATGCGAGACCTGCGCTATTACTTGATGTTACCCTAGAAAAATCAAGTAATAGTTGAGCTTTGCCATCTAGCATGGGCTGGCTTTTATTCCATACTACTGGGACGGTTGCAAAAGTTAAGTCCCCGCTAATAATAAATTGGGAGTCTTGGTAACAAATAGTAGCTTGCTGCTCAGTCATAGCTAATTTTATCCTTTACCCTTACCTTTACCCTTATTATGCGCTGCTAACCGTTGCAGTAACAGGTTCATGTCTCCTTGCGCAAGAATGTCAGAGAATTGAGAGCGGAAACTTTCTAGCATACTGACTCCTTCTACTGACATGTCATACAAACGCCAATGTCCATTGTTATTAACTAATCGATAAGTTACTGAAATAGCAGGCCCATTAGTGCTAGTAATTTCGCTATTGACTTGAACAGTGCTTTTACCTGCGTAGCCTCCTCGTACAGGGTAAAATTTTACTTCTTGATCTTTGTAAGACGCTAATGCTGAGGCATAAGTGCGAATTAACGTGGTAGTAAACTCCTGTTGAAAGCGTGCCCGTTGTGCTGGTGTTGCTTGATTCCATGTTTGCGGTGGCAGTACACGCTTGGACATTTCTGCTAAATTTGCATAAGGAACTATAATAGTGCGTGCAAGCGAATACACGATACGTGGATTGGTTTTTAATGTTGCTTTATTTACTTTTAATTGAGTTAGCATCTTATCTGCAATTGACTGTAGTAACGTTACGGGATCATTATCATGGATTTGCGCGATTGCTATTGACGAGATTATTATGCAAAGACCAACGATAAGGGTAGAACGAAGGCTACGGCTTTTCATGTTGTTCCTCCTTGTCGGTATTGCCTAATTTATATATAAATTGCCCGATTAGTTTTTCTAAAATAATGGCAGGTTGGGTATATTGGATTTGACTTCCTTGCGCCAAAAAGGCTTGGCTATACATAGGTGTGATCGTAATATAGTTATCGCCTAATAAACCGGCAGTCATAATGCTTGCCGATGAGTCGTCGGGAATGTCGTTGTATTTTTTATATATACGCATAGTTACGATTGCCTTGAATGTAACAGGGTCTAATTCTATACGTTTTACTTCGCCTATTTGTACGCCGGCAATTTTAACGGGCGCTCTTATTTTGAGTTGTCCAGCATCATCAAAATAAGCAGTTACAGTAAATCCTTTTCCAGGGAAAAAACTGGTTAACCCGCTTACCTTGAAGGCTAAAACTAATAAGGCAAGCATAGCAATTAATACAAACAATCCAACTATGCTTTCAATGAATCTCTGTGAGATCATTACCAACCTCTTATCATCATGGCGGTTAATATGAAATCCAGTCCTAATATTGCAAGGGAGGCATAGACCACAGAGTGCGTGGTTGCTATTGCTATGCCTGCGGCAGTTGGCTTGGCATTATAACCTTGATAAACCGCAATCCATGTCACCACAATGCCAAAGACTACGCTTTTAATAATACCGTTGATGACATCGGCGTAGAAATCTACGGAGTCTTGCATATTTGACCAAAATACCCCTGTGTCCAGTCCTAACCATTGCACTCCCACTAAATAGGCCCCATAAATAGCCATTGCATTAAAGACTAAGGTTAAAAGCGGCATGGAAAATACTCCTCCCCAAAAACGTGGAGAAATAATTTGCCTTATTGGATCTACCGCCATCATTTCCATGCTGGATAATTGTTCGGTAGCTTTCATCAAGCCTATTTCAGCAGTTAATGCTGAACCAGCACGTCCTGCAAATAAAATGGCAGTTACGACAGGGCCAAGCTCACGTGTTACACTTAATGCAACCAGTGGGCCTAGTTGCTGAGCTGCTCCGAATTTGGCTAATGTATGGTAACCTTGTAAAGCTACTACCATGCCAATAAACAGGCCGGAAACAATAATAATTAATAAGGATAACACCCCTTCCATATATACTTGCTGCAAAGTTAATGGAATGCTTTTGCGATAGTTGGGTTGACAGCATAGAACCTGGTAAAGCAAAATCCCTGCTTTTCCAAACTCCCTTAGCTCATTAATACCTAATCTACCTAATGCCGTTATAGAGGCGATCATGTGTTACTCCACGAAAAAAAATCCTCTTTTAATTGCTTTGCTGGATAATCAAAGGGGACAGGGCCATCGGGTAACCCTTTTAAGAACTGTTGCAATTGCTTTGTGGGGTTAGTTAACACGTCTTGAGGTACTCCCTGCCCTACTATTTTTCCGTCAGCGATAATATAAACATAGTCGGAAATGGACAAAGTTTCCTGTACATCGTGTGAAACAATAATACTGGTTAAGCCTAGGGTATCATTCAAGGTGCGAATGAGTTTAATTAATACTCCCATAGAAATAGGATCCTGGCCGGTAAAGGGCTCATCGTACATAATTAGCTCTGGATCCATGGCTATGGCTCTTGCTAAAGCAACACGTCGCGCCATACCTCCTGATAAGGTTCCTGGCATCAATTCTGCCGCTCCACGCAATCCCACCATTTGCAGCTTCATTAAAACCATGCTGTGAATCATAGAGTTAGAAAGGGATGTATGCTCTCGCAGCGGGAATGCAACATTCTCAAATACATTGCAATGCGTAAATAACCCCCCGCTTTGAAATAACATCCCCATGCGCATTCGCAACTGGTATAATGCCTTGCGTGATAGTTGGTGTACATGCTGGCCAGCTACGGTAACATAACCACGGCAAGGGGTAAGTTGGCCGCCAATTAAACGTAATAGTGTTGTTTTACCTGTTCCACTGGGTCCCATGATGGCGGTAATTTTGCCTCGGGAAATAGAGATATTGATATTATCAAAAACAACTTTACCATTTCCGTGCTGGAAGGATAACTGGCCGATCTCGACTAAGTGGTCCATGAGTGGGTTGCCTCGACTTACTTGTCGTAGTAGGCATATACAGCTAAGATACGGTATTTTAAGCAACTTTGTCAAATCAGGGCGTAGAATAATGACGCAAGATATTGAAGAATTATGTGATTTACATACGGCTACGGATATAGAGTTATTCTGTAAACTAGGTAAAGCGGTGGTCGAAATTGAAGCAAAGACTATTTATGCGCTTACCCATCGCCTCGATCATCGTTTCGCTAAGGCTTGTCAATATCTTATTGCGTGTTCTGGCCGCATTGTGGTCATGGGGGTAGGAAAATCAGGGCATATTGGTCGCAAGATTGCAGCTACCTTTGCGAGCACTGGCAGCCCAGCTTTTTTTGTGCATCCTAGTGAAGCCAAACATGGTGATATTGGTATGATTACCAAGAATGATGTGGCACTAATTTTTTCTTATTCAGGTGAAACTGAAGAAATTATTTCCATTCTTCCTTTCGTTAAACGCTTAAAAATCCCTGTTATTTCATTAACAGGAAAGCCTTGCTCTACTCTAGCTAAAGCGGCGACTGTAAATATTGATGTGAGCATAGAAAAAGAAGCCTGCCCTTTAGGTCTTGCTCCTACGGCTAGTACGACGGCGGCTTTAGTGATGGGAGATGCATTAGCCATGGCATTGTTAGAGCATCGGGGTTTTACCGAACAAGATTTTGCTCTTTCTCATCCTGGTGGTGCATTAGGTCGGCGCCTTTTGTTACAAGTGAATGAGATTATGCATGTAGGAGATAAGATTCCCCAGGTGGATCATCAAGCATCAATAAAGACAGCGTTGGTTGAAATGACACAGAAGCAACTGGGCATGACAACGATTGTTGATGGTAAAAATCAGTTAGTCGGCGTTTTTACGGATGGAGACGTGCGTCGTGCTTTTGATAATCATGCAGATATCCATAAGACACCCATTTATCAAGTCATGTCTAAAAATCCCAAGATGATAAGAGCTGATGTATTAGCTGCGGAAGCACTAAACATTATGGAAACATATAAAATTACCTCTCTTGTTGTAACGGATGAACAAAATACAATTATAGGTATTGTGCACATTCATGATATTTTGCGCGCAGGGGTGGCTTAATGCATCTTATAGAGAGAGTTAAGCTTATTAAACTTGCTATTTTTGATGTGGATGGTGTCTTAACTTCCGGGGGAATAGTTTATGGCGCTGGAGGTGCAGAATATAAGGTTTTTCACGTTCATGATGGATTTGGCATAAAACTACTACAAAAAGCTGGTATTGAAGTTGCTATTATTACTGCAAAAATTTCTGCTAGCGCTGCAGCGCGCGTGGCCGATCTCGGTATTACGCACTTTTATCAAGGGCAGGAGAACAAGATACCGGCTTATGAGGATATTAAAAAAAAGCTGCAACTAGCTGATCAACAAGTTGCTTACATGGGGGATGACTTTCCTGATCTACCTTTATTACGTCGAGTTGGTTTTGCGGTGACTGTTCCTAATGCACCTGATGTTATGCGCGAATATGCGAATTATATTACTACCTGTCAGGCTGGGCAGGGTGCGGTGCGTGAAGTTTGCGATTTTATTCTTAAAGCACAAGATCAGTATTCTAAGGTCTTACATGCTTATTTGTGTTTATGAGAAACTATTATGTCATATCAAAAAATGATTATAGGGGTGCTTCTCCTTCTTGCGATGGGTTTTTCTGCTTGGTCTTTATTAATAGATGCACACTCTCCTACTGCAGCCACTACCTCCTCTACCACTCTGGATGCTTTTATGGAAGGGGTAGAAGCATTTGTTATGGACCAACAAGGTAAACCCAGCCTTAAATTAGTGACGCCAAAAATGGTTCATTATACAGATAATGACACTACTGATATTTTTTTGCCTCAACTCACTCTCTATCGGCCTGCTCATCAACCTTGGATTATTACCTCGCAATATGCGAAAGCCACTCAGGGTATTAATCAGATTTTTTTCTGGAACAATGTGATTATTCACCATCCGGCTGATTATTCCACGCCTACTACTATCATAAAAACACCTTCGTTATCTGTGTCTCCAGAAAAGCAAACAGCCTGGACGCAAGAGATTATTACAGTAGATCAACCTAATATGACTGTGCGAGCAAAAGGCATGGAAAGTGATATGATAAGCGGTACCATAAAACTTCTTTCGCAAACAAGTGGTGAATATGTTCCGGGTTTTTAAGCAATGCTTATTTTTAATGGTAGTGGTTTATAGCATTTTACCCGTGTTTTGTCTGGCTTTAGATAACGATAAGCCAGTGTATATTATTGCTGATTCTTTTGTTTATAATCATAAAACAGGAGTTCATGTATTTGATGGCCATGTTAAAGTAGATCAAGGGGATGCGCATCTTATTGCTGATCGTTTAGTTACAAAAAGAGATGGTAAGCAGAAGATTCAAGAGGCAATTGCTTATGGAGTTTCTCGGCTTGCTCATTATTGGACAACGCCCCAAGTAGATGTGATGCCATTACATGCTAAAGCAAAAGTAATACGATTTTATCCGCACCGATCTTTGGTAATATTAGAAAGGGATGTATTAGTAACACAAGCAGGGAATAGCTTTAAAGGCCCTATTATTATTTATAATATTAAAAACCAAGTGATAACTGTTCCCCATTCACAACGAGGCCATGCTACCATTGTGTATGATCCAGAAACGCAGAGTTTATCTTCATGAATATGTTACGAGTTTGCCAGCTTAGTAAGCAATACCATGCACAGCCAGTAGTAAAAGATGTGTCACTCGAAGTGAAACAGGGAGAGATTGTTGGGTTATTAGGTCCAAATGGCGCAGGCAAAACCACATCTTTTTATATGATTGTTGGCCTTATTCCATGTGATAGTGGACAAATATGGTTGGGTAGTAAAGAAATTTCTACCTTATCTGTACATGTTAGAGCAAAGCTGGGTATTGGTTATTTACCGCAAGAAGCATCAGTATTTCGTAAGTTAACTGTTGAAGAAAACATCATGGCTATTTTAGAGTTAAGACAAGATCTTGACAAAAAAACTCGCAAGAACATGGCCCATCAGTTATTAGAAGAATTTCATATTACGCATATTAAAGATTCTTTAGGAATTAGTTTATCCGGAGGTGAACGACGTCGTGTCGAAATTGCCAGAGCTTTAGCCATTGAACCGAAATTTATTTTACTTGACGAGCCTTTCGCCGGGATTGATCCTATTTCACTAGTTGATATAAAGCGTATTATTAGCCATTTACGCAACAGAGGTATTGGTGTGTTAATTACGGATCACAACGTTCGAGAAACGCTGGACATTTGTGAGCGTGCATATATTGTTAATCAAGGAAAAATTTTATATGAAGGTACTCCAGATACTATTTTACAGAATAAGCAAGTAAGAGCTGTGTATCTTGGAGAAGAGTTTAATTTATAACGCGAATTCAGGATAAGAAATGAAATTACATATTGTGGGGCGTAGTTTAGAGATTACTCCAGCGCTAAAGACGTTTATTGAAGAAAAACTAGAACGTTTAAAAAAACGTTCTAAACATATTAGTAAAATTAATATTACTTTATTTGTTGAGCATCTTGATCAAACCGCGGAGGCGACAGTTCATCTGGATGGTAAGGAGCTATATGCAAAGGCTACTGCTAATGTTATGTATGATGCCATTGAGGCATTGGTTGATAAATTGGCTGGACAGCTTACTAAGCATAAAGAAAAAACACGGGGATCATAAGCTTTGCAGGAAGTATTCGTGTATTTAGCTAGTGAGTCATTGTATACTAGACGGCAGTTATAATTTGAGAGGAGGTTACTCCCATTAACATGGTACGGCAGCAAATAGTTATTAAAAATAAATTTGGGTTACATACCCGTGCAGCAGCAAGGTTGGTGGATATTGCCAAGAAATTTCAAAGCAAGATTGAATTAGTTTGCCATGACAGAAATGTAGATTGTAAAAGCATCATGAGTGTTATTACACTTGGTGCGCAACAAGGTGCTACTTTTAATTTAGTGGTGTCTGGTGATGATGAATCTGAAGCAACGCAGGCAATTACACAATTAATTGATGATAAGTTTGGCGAAAAAGAGTAGAGACTGTTAACTCAACTTAGGAGATTATACCTGAAGCGTTTCATTTTAAATACCTAAAAATGAAACGTTTCGGGTATAGTAGTCGCAGATGATAAAACCCATATCGCCAGAAAAACAAGCGCTTCTTGATGCTTTTCAACGGCATGTTGATGCCGAGCTTCGGAAAGATTTAGATACAACGTTGGTAACAATGACGTCTGATCCTCATTTAAATAATATCCCTACAATAACCGGTGGGACAGGATTAGAAGGTGTTCGGCATTTCTATAGCACACTTATTCTTTCGGGAAAATTTTTTCCGCCTGATACAGAAATGGTTCCTGTTTCCAGGACTATCGATGAACATCAGCTAGTAGATGAGATTATTTTTAAATTTACACACACAATTGAAATAGGTTGGATGTTACCCAATATCTTGCCGACGGGAAAGCGAGTCGAAATTCCTTTAGTAGTTATTGTGGGATTTTCTAATGGCAAAGTCACACATGAGCATATTTATTGGGATCAAGCGAGCGTTCTTGTGCAACTAGGACTGTTGAATCCCGCAGGATTGCCTATCAATGGTATTGAAACAGCTAAGAAAATGGATGAACTTCGCCAACGCTTGCAACCCCCACTGGTTTCCTAGTCGCCTGCAATTATCATTTCCTCTATTAAAATGGATCCAGTACGAATATTACCTCTGGTATCTATATCTGTGCCAATCTCTACAAGGCGTGGGCCATAAATGTTTTGCAATTTTCCTGCAATAGTAATTTCTTGTACAGGATATTGAATCTCTCCATTTTCAATCCAATAACCGCTTACCCCACGGGAATAATCCCCGGTTACCAAGTTCACACCATTACCCATCATTTCTGTAACTAATAAACCGGTATGCATAGTTTTTAGTAGCTCTGATAACGTTTTTTCCCCGGTAGAAACAATTAAATTATGTACCCCATCTGCATTTCCAGTCGTCATCCTATTTAATTTTCGGGCTGAATAAGTTCCCAATGCATAATTGTGTAATATCCCATCCTTAATAAAGATATTGGGACGAGTGCGTACGCCATCACTATCAAAAGGCGCGCTGCCAAGCCCTTTGGGTAAGAGAGGTTCTTCGTGAATCTGGATATGTGGAGCAAACACCGGTTTATTTAAATGATCCAATAAGAATGAAGACTTTCGATAAAGATTGCCACCCTGAATAGCTGCTACAAAGTGACCCAATAAACTTCGTGCTTCCTCAGCAGCAAAGATAACCGGTGCTTTTCTGGTAGATAAGCGATGAGCTCCTAGGCGGCGAACAGTTCGTTCAGCAGCTTGCTTTGCTACTATATCAATGGAGTCCAATAACTGAGAGTCACAGGCAACAGTATAACTATAATCGCGTTGCATTTGTTCTTGCTGTTTAGCTATGAGTACACAACTTATCTCATGTCGTGTAGCTAAATACGTGCCCAAGAACCCTAAGCTGTTTGCATACACATAAGAGCCTTCTGCAGTGACAATATTCACTCCTTCCGTGTTAATAATACGTTTATCTTGTGCTAATGCTTTTGCTTCGCAGTCGCAAGCTAATTGAATGGCTTGTTCAACTGTAATTGACCATGGATAGAATAAATCTATTTCCGGGCAATCAAATGCAAGCTCATTGGGTTCTGCTAAGCCTGAATATGGATCTTCATCAGTAAAACGAGCGATATGATGAGCAGCTTCTACGGCAGCACGAATAGCTTCTGGGCGCGTGTCAGATAAGCTAGCTGAACCGCAACGCTTACCTAAATATACAGTAATTTCTATGGATTTATCTTGATTATACTCAACAGTCTCTACATCACCTTGACGGGCTGTTACAGAAAATCCCTTACTGCCATGTAAAATCACTTCAGCTTGACTAGCTCCTAAGCGGGAAGCTTCTTGTAAGATAGTTAAAGCAATGGTTTTTAGGTTAGACTGTGTATCTTTCATTGTTGAGTTCCTCCTACGGTTAATGCATCAACACGTAATGTAGGTTGACCCACACCAACAGGAACACTCTGCCCTTCTTTTCCGCAAATACCGACACCAGAATCCAATTGTAAGTCATTGCCAACCATGGATACTTTACTTAACACATCTGGGCCATTACCAATTAAGGTGGCGCCTTTAACTGGGGCGGTAATTTTCCCATTTTCAATTAGATAAGCTTCACTAGCAGAAAATACGAATTTACCTGATGTGATATCTACTTGTCCGCCACCAAAATTAGCGGCATATAATCCTTTTTTTACTGAAGCAATAATGTCTTCTGGTTGTGACTCACCCGCAAGCATGAAAGTATTGGTCATTCTTGGTAATGGCAAATGCGCATATGATTCTCTACGGCCATTACCTGTAGATAGCATATTCATTAACTGCGCATTACGGTTATCTAGCATGTAGTTTTGTAAGATGCCGTTTTCTATAAGCACGGTACGTTGGGTAGGTGTGCCTTCATCATCGATATTTAATGATCCACGACGATTAGCTAAGGTACCATCATCTACAATAGTGCAAAGTGAGCTAGTTACTTGTTGCCCTATTCTCCCACTATAAATAGAAGTTCCCTTGCGGTTAAAGTCTCCTTCTAAGCCATGCCCTACAGCTTCATGTAGTAACACACCTGGCCAGCCTGGGCCGAGTATTACCGGCATAGTCCCCGCTGGGGCATCAATAGCTTGTAAGTTAACTAATGCTTGCCGGACGGCTTCTCGCGCATATTCAAAGGCTTTTTCTTCTTGTAAGAAGTATTCATAATTAAAGCGTCCACCGCCTCCGGCATAGCCTTGTTCACGCCGTCCATTTTCTTCCACAACCACGCTGATATTCATGCGCACTAGAGGGCGTACATCACCAGCCACATGGCCGTTGCTAGCCATCACTAATACCGTTTCATATTCGCCGGCCAAGCTGACATTGGCTTGTATTACCCTAGAATCAAGCTGTCGCACATAGGCGTCTACTCGTTGTAGTAAGGCTGTTTTTTCATTTTCGCTTAATGAATTGATTGGATTTATTGGTAAATATAACTGTCGACTTGGAACCCGTTGCCAAGCTTTAACTATGTTGTTGTTACTATTATGAACAATGCTACGGGCTGCTTGTGCAGCCCGCTCTAAGGCTGGAAGTAATATATCGTCGGCATAAGCAAATCCAGTTTTTTCTCCGCTCAAGGCTCTTACTCCAACTCCTCGATCAATATCAAAACTTCCACCTTTAATGATCCCATCTTCGAGCGCCCATGATTCTGAATAGGTGGATTGAAAATAAAGGTCAGAATAATCAATGGAGTAGCTTAATATGCTATTTATTACTTTATATAGTTGATTATCCGTTAAGCCACTGTTCTCAAGTAAATCATGGTGTGCAATATCAATTATATTAGACATAGAGTTACCTACTTATATACAATCCTAAAGCTCCAATAAGGTTCCTGTTGTGAATCAAGAAAGAATAAGCGCGAGTAAACACCATCTCGCGCTGAGGGTCAACTAACTTAAACTTTTACTTTAATTCCACACCCATATCTGCATAAAAAACGCTGATATTTTTAAATATAGCCCATTTTTTAATATGATTGGGAATTTAAATGATATTAAACAATTATAGCGGGGGTTGTATGCTAATTTATTGATAAGTAAAGTTAATTGATCACAACATTGCCTAAACGAGTTGGTGTTTTATGCTTATGCAACACGGTGGTTTCCTGATGAATTGTACTAACGCTAATTACTTATTTCGCTTTGCATGTTTACACTACTAGCGTTTGTGTGCGCAGCAGGGGATGGTAGTGTTGCTATATAAGGTTCTCCATGTACATAAACCTCGTGTTGAGCATAAGGGGGTTTAATACCGTGTTTAGAAAACTCATCCCATATAGCAAGTAATACAGTTGATCTAACGCCTATACGTGATTTTACTCGCCGAATATCAATAAAATAACGTATTTCAAATTCCATTAATGCGTCATTCATTTCTTTTAATAGCACTTCCGCAGGCGGATCTTTGAGTAATTTTTCATGGTTAGCTAATACCGCATGAATAATCACTTGTACCGCATGTGGATCGTCATGGCGATTAATTTTTAATGGTATTACTGTTCTGACAATATTATCTTTAGCTGTCCAGTTAATAAAGGATTTGTTAAATATCTCTGCATTGGGAATTGATACATCCATATGATCCCAACTTCTTACTGTTATTGCACGGCTACCAATATGCATGACCTCGCCTTCGTGCTCATTTATGCTCACGATATCCCCTACTCGTAATGGCCTTTCGATTAGAATAAGAAATCCACAAGCGAAATTATTAGCTAAATCTCGTAATCCCAAACCTACACCAAATGCCAACATACCTGCTACTACAGCTAAAGCCCTAAAGTTAATACCTAATACATCCATAGAAATGAACACACCAATGACGATAACTGTATATTGGCTAAGAATCGCAATGCTATTTCTTATGCCTAAATCTTGGGTGCGGGATAACAAGAATCGATAAACAAATTCTCTAGCCCAACGCGCGGCCCAATAAAATACAGAAATTACACAGGACACTTCTGCTATGTTTAATAAGGTGATTTCTGTATTTAATATACTAATTAATCGATAATGCAATAGGCTGGATAGTTTTTGGGTAATGGGAGATTGCATATCCCAACCATATAGGAAAAATAATAAAGCCCACGATGAAAAAAATAAGATGATGCGTAGCACTTTATCGCAAGGTTTAAGAAATGCTTCGGTCCATAACCAGCCGTTATTCAGGTGTTGAATAAACAACATAGAAAGACGTTCCATGCCGTCTGTTAGTAGACCACATACTAATAAATAACCGATTAGTACTAATAAAAATACACTCTCATACCAGGAGATGGTAAAGACAAGATTTACATATCCAAAAATACCCATTAATGAATTTACAAGTAAAATGGTAGGTAATGCAAAACCAAGTAATCGTGTGATGGAGCGAAAATAAGAACGTGCCTCATCAATATGTGGCAGGATGGTATGTAATATAACATCACGAGATTTGAAGAGCACTAAAGATACTACCAATAAAAATAACAAGAAAAGTTGATCTGACAGTTCTCTAATGCTATAGATGAATGGTAATTGATGAATGAATACGGATATGGCAGTGACTCCGCCACCAACTAAAAATAGCCACTTTAATCGATGATATAATTTTACATCATGGCCATTTCTGTCGTGTACGGTTTCTACTAACCATATCCTAGAAAAAGTAGCTGCAATCTTAAAACAAATCCAGACCATAGTTAAATCAATTAACATGTCAACTAGTTGCATCGGAATTTTAAAATACCACAAAAACACTACACTATTAATTAATGCAACAATGGGAGCGAAGTTACATAATAAACAGTAAAAAAATATTTGTTTGATATGCGCATGTGTGAAATGCTGATCAGTTACCAAAGAAAGCCTAGATAGTAGGCGACTCATTAAATAAAAAACAATTACACAGCCTATCTCTAGTAGACTGAACAATAACCACTTATAAATGCTAGCGGTACGGCAGGTTTCGATAATATTTAGAGAAATGTTTTTGAATAATTGCAAAGTTAGAGAGGGAATAATTAGCGCTTCTCTACCCAGATCTAACCACATTTTTGTGCCAAAACTAGGTAACCCTTGTCGAGAAGAGAGCTCATGTTGTAAGGATTTATCTAAGAGCACTCGGACTCGAATAAGATACTTATTGAGGTCATTAACGGTACCGATTGATGCTTTGTATTGATTTTCTAGTATGGTTAGTTTTGCAATATACGCTTGGCTTTGCTGATTGTTTTTTTGTTTTTCTCCTGTGGTAATGAGTAATTTATTTTTTTCTATAATGTTTATCCTTGATAGTAATAAGCTATTCACTCGGCTTAACTGTTTGCTAATTGATTGGAATTGATTGCCCATTTCATTCAATAATGTGATGGAGCTGCTGCGTAAAATGGCTAGGCGCATTTGTCTAATTTGATCTTTGTAGCGAGCAATAAGAATTTGCAGATAAAAAAAGTTGGTATTCTCATTAACATAGAAAATCTCATTCTCAAGTATATTTATTTTTTCTTGGTGTGTGGGGCTGGTATGGGTTAATTCGTTTTGTAAGGTACCCAGGCGTTGCAGCCATTCATTCTGTTTTTGTTGTAATGCCATTTCATTTTTAACTTGCTCTTGCTTAATTTGTAGCATGCGTTGTGATTTAAGCAGCATATTTACTTGGGCGAGCTTTTCTTTTTGTAGCTGTAAGATGTGTTCCTCCATGTTTTGTAAATTCTGCAATGAGTTGAGGCGTTCTTTTTCTAGTTGTAAAAGCTTTTTCTGATAAAGCAGTTCTATGTTTAATTGATTGCGAGCTGTTTCGTTGCTTTTACCTTTTAAGCCAAAGATCGTGATAGCATTAAGCTGGTTGGTAATCTCTTGGATATTTTTTTCCAGCCAGCCAATGGTTTGCTGGGAGTCACCTAGTTCAATAGTGGCGCTATCTAGGTTTGATTTTGCAATGGTAATGGCTAGTTCAGTTTTTTCTAATAACTCCTTGTTAACGCCCTCTGCTGGCAGTGGCATAGCCGATTTATTTTGTTGTTTTTCTAGGGTGCCCAATTCAAGCTTGGTTTGATTTAGCCTATTTTTTAATGAAGTAATTTGTTGAGAAACCAGTTGAGTTCGCCCGCTATCAAGATTTTGTTCTGTAGGTTGTAATGGATCAGCATTCACTATATTGGTAAATAATAGTGACATAAAAATAGCAAATCCTAAGCCAAGATTATTTTTATACATAATCTTTCCAATAATGCAGAAAAGGGATTTAATTTTGTGTGGCCATGTTTGCATATTGTGTAACCTGGTTGCGCATAAAATATAATAAAAATAATGATGGAAAAGATAATGCAAAGGACCATAAATAAAAGTTAACCCACCCTAAGTAAGTTACCATGGTAGCAGCTAAGGGACCTAAGAAAATACGCCCACAGGAGGCTATCGCGGACATAAAGGCAAATTGTGTTGCGGTATATCGTAGGTTACATAGTGACATAAGAAAGGCGAGAAATGCTGCTGCACTCATGCCGCTACAAAAATTCTCAGCAAATATGGCTATTATCATCACGAAATATTGTTTGCCTAAGCTTGCCAATAGGGCGAATAATAATGTAGATGCGGCTTGCATGATACCAAACCAAAATAAACAAAAATACAAACTCTTTCTTGTTAGCAATAGACCGCCAATCAATGCACCAAGAATGCCAGCAATCAAGCTGTTAATCTTATAAGCAATGCCGACTTCGGTTAACGAGAATCCTAATCCATGTAATAAAAAATTACTCATGAGAGATAAAGCCAAAGCATCACCGAGTTTATAAAAAATAATAAATAATAATAACAACATGATTTGGTCGCGTTGTAGCAAATTTAAAAATGGTTCGACTATGGTTGCTATAAAGCCCTGTTTGGGCAAGGTAATTTCTTTAGGTTGTGGAGAAAAATAGGTACCTATCATTAGTACAACCACTAAAAGCGCCATTCCTTGGTATGTTAAATGCCACCCGCAATAGTCAGCTAAGATCAATGCTAACCCACCAGAAACTAAAACTGCCATCCGGTAGGCGAAAATGAAATAAGCAGATCCTAAACCTCGCTCTGTAGGTAATAAAATTTCTGCACGATAAGCATCAATAGCCACATCTTGAGAAGCTGAAAAAAATGCCACTAATAATGCCACTAAACCCATGACTGTTGCTTTTGTATGAGGTTGCATATTGGCTAACAATAAAATACTTACGCATAGACAACCTTGCGTAAGTAATATCCATCCTCGGCGCCGACCTAGAGGGAGCACAATCTTGTCCATAAGAGGCGCCCACAGGAATTTCCATACATAGGGCAAGCCGATTAATGTTAATGCCCCTACTGTCATCAAACTGACGCCTGCTTGGGTAAACCATGCCTGTATAGTGGAGCCTGTTAGAGCTAGTGGTAATCCAGATGCGAAACCTAAATATAGCATGGCAAAAAGACGTCGGTTTATAACCCACCGTGCTTGATTCATTTTAAACACCTAAAAGTGAAACGCTTCAAGTATACATAAAAAACTGTTTAAATTTTATCATAAATCACGAGTTTTTTGTAAATAATTTGGGTATGATCTATAAACCTTAAGAGATTTTTTACAGAGAGATAAAGAGGTATAAGGCTTATGACTATTAGTATATTTAATCTGTTTTCTATTGGTATAGGCCCATCTAGCTCTCATACTGTAGGTCCAATGAAAGCGGCGCGTGCTTTTACGTTGTCTTTGCAAGAACAGTGCCAATTTGATGCTGTGCAGCATGTGCAAATAGAGTTATTTGGCTCTTTGGCCTTTACGGGTAAGGGGCATGGTACTGATGTGGCTATTTTATTGGGATTAGAGGGGCAAGCACCTGATACAGTGAACCCTAGTCAAATTAGGCCGCGAGCGCAAGAAATTATTCATGAGAGTAAGTTACACCTTGGGGGGCTACATAGCATTTCTTTTAATTATAATAATGATCTTATTTTTAATTTTAATGATCTGCTGCCAATGCATACCAATGGTATGCGGTTTAGCGCATATGATCAATCTAGAAAATTATTATTTAGTAAGATTTATTATTCTATTGGTGGCGGATTTATTCTTGATGAACAACAAGTTGCACAAACTCAGATTGTACCACCCTCTTCTTTCCCCTATCCTTTTCAGAGTGCGAAAAAATTATTGTTGTTATGTGAGGAAAATAATCTTTCAATTGCAAAGATTATGTTAGCCAATGAATGTACCTTACGAGCTATTACAGAGGTAAAATCAGGTCTTTTACACATTGCTAGAGTGATGCGTGAATGTATTGAAAAAGGCTCCCATGCGAGCGGTATTTTACCGGGTGGATTGGCGGTAAGACGTCGTGCTCCAGAACTCCTGAAAAAATTACAATGCAAAGGTAAACCCTCTTCCCATGAGTTTACCGATAGCATGGAGTGGCTTAATCTTTACGCTATTGCAGTTAATGAAGAAAATGCAGCAGGTGGGCGAGTGGTTACGGCGCCGACCAATGGTGCGGCAGGAATTATTCCGGCTGTGCTGCATTATCATCAAACCTTTTACCCTCAAGCAACGGAAGAGAATATTATTACTTTCCTGCTAACAGCCGGGGCTATTGGTATTTTATATAAAAAAGGGGCATCAATTTCCGGTGCCGAAGTGGGTTGCCAGGGGGAAGTGGGGGTGGCTTGTTCTATGGCAGCAGGAGCATTAACCGCTGTATTGGGAGGAAGCATTAAGCAAATTGAAAATGCTGCTGAAATTGCTATGGAACATCATTTAGGATTAACTTGTGACCCTATTGGTGGTTTAGTGCAAATTCCCTGCATTGAACGCAATGCGATGGGAGCAGTCAAAGCAGTTAATGCAGCCAGATTAGCCTTACTGGGAGATGGAGAGCATTTTATTTCTCTTGATAAAGTGATTGCAACCATGAAGCAAACCGGAAAAGATATGATGACTATTTACAAGGAAACGTCTCTAGGTGGCTTGGCGGCGAATTTGCCGGAGTGTTAATATATACCCGAAACGTTAAGTACAGGACTGCTCTATACTTAACGTTTCCGTTTGCGCTGCTTACGCCATTTTTGCATTTGCCATAGGGTAAAGATAGGCCCAGATAATGCATAAAGAAAGAAAACAGCAAATAGCACCTCCGGAGGCTCTAATGCTATCGCAGTTAAAATAACTACAGTTACTACAATGGTGAAAAAAGGTACCCGTCCTTTAAAGTCGATAGTTTTAAAGCTATGGTAACGAATACGGCTAATTTGTAACCCAGCGAGGAAAGTAGCGAGCATGGTAACTATCAATGCAATGCCTAACCCACTTGTTTCATATGTGAATCCTAACCACACGGCTCCTGCTACTACACCGGCAGCAGCTGTACAAGATAACCCTTGAAAATAGCGTTTATCTAAATCTTTGGATTGAGTATTAAACCGTGCCAAGCGTAATGCCGTTGCTGCTGTATATAAAAAACTAACTAACCAGCCTACTTTACCTAATGAAAACAAAGACCAACTATAAATAACCAATGCGGGTGCTATGCCAAACGCGACCATGTCAGACAGGCTATCATATTCAGCCCCAAAAGGACTTTGCGTATTGGTCAATCGTGCAACGCGACCATCTAACCCATCCGCAATCATAGCGATAAAGATGGCAATGGCTGCAACCTCAAAATATCCCTTCATGGCTGCAACAATGGCATAAAAACCTGCAAATAATGCTGCAGTAGTGAGTAAATTAGGTAAAAGATAAATACCGCGAGGAGTAACTTTTATGGGGGGTTGCTGAGGTTCCATCATTTGCTATACCGGGCTATAATTTATTCCAATTTTACTGATAGTTGTCCTGGTTGTCCACCTAATGCATAAATTATGAACGATTAATTAAACCCTATCTTTTCCTATTATGCCAAAAAGAACTGTTATCGAAAGCAGAGAATAGTTACGATAAATCGATAAAATTAATGTTGTCTTAAGCAATCTAGCCTAGAATTCTTAAGTGATTAGTTCAAAATATGAACAGCATTGATTGTTATGTAGTGCTTACAGCGCGGGAGTAGATACATGTCAGCGTCACGTCAGCTACCTCAAATCGAAGTATCAGAAAGAGCTAGATTAGTCATTAATGAGAGTGATGCGTCTTCTTATGGGACAGCGACAGATAATGTTGTAACATCTACCCCTCCAAGTATATGGCGACGGCTAGGTAACGGCCTAGCTAGTGGTTGCCAACGTGTAGCTGGAGCTACTCGTTATGTTTGTGCGCATCCTGCAGAAGCTGCTAAAAAAACTGCCACAGCGGTATTATCCGTTGCCGCAGCAGCACCTAATACTGTCAGTGCTTTTTTTGCTCCCAGTAAAACAGATCCTAGCCAAGTAGAAAATCTAAGTACATGGTGGTCGGGGTTATCATTAGGTAAACAAATTCATTCTATTGCTAATGGCGCCGCATCTGCTGTTGTGAATACGATTATGAATGTGCTGTTTTTTCCTGCTGCGGCCAGGCGTTTATCAAAAATCATTCCTAAAACCTTTAAATCAGGACGGGATTTTTGTCGTAGCTTAGTATCGCTTATTGGTGGTGGAGCAGGTGCAACTGCGGCAAGCGGTATTGCTTATTCTGCATTTTTATGGCTTGGCATGCCTTTTGCAATCGGTGCTGCAGTTTTCAACTTTCTTATTTATTTTGCTACGCGTTTTGTAGGCATTACCAATACAATCAAAAAAGTAAAACATTTCTTAAACCCAGATCTGCGCTTTCAAAAGCGTTGTGTAGAATTATTAAAATTCCTAAACCCTGAATATAAAGGGCAAATTAACGATTTTATCACCCACTATACTAGCAACCCTTCCGAAGCAAGTTTTCGGGATTTATTTACTGAATTAAATAAACTTTGTAATGAACGTGGGTTTAATAACGTGTTTAGAAAACCCAATAAAAAAGAAAAATTAAAAAAATTCTTAGGCATACTCTTTGATATTTTATTGCTGTTACCTATTATCCCCTCGTCATTTATATCATTTTCGCAAAAGGGATTTGATGGCATACAAATGTTTGATAAGCTGGGTGGCGGTACTACCATTGCTAATTTACATATATGGGCGAAACGGGCAATAGGATTTATCCCTGGTTTGGTTTCTACTATTTTTTATACTGCAACCACTTTAGATTTACGCCCTGCATTGGTTCGTACCTATGATAAAGTTCGTCGCAAAAAAACTCGTATCATTCCTGTTGCGGCGTTGATGGGGGCTAATGCATTGTCTGGAGCCTCACAAGAAGGCATAGCAGGCGCTATTGCATCTAATCCAGATAATCTTTATGGCTTGCAGCCTCCAAGTCAATCTACATTAAGTCAAACTTTTGTGGGTTGCGCAGCTACTGGAGGCGCAGTAACCAATGCTTCTTCTAATTTTCAAAAATATACAGATGTGCCAATATCTACTGATGTCACTGCGGCTACAGATGTCAATGATACTCGCAGCGCCTTAGATCGCACCATTGAGGTATGGGGGCGACGGGAAGCTAGTGTACCTAAAATACCTGAAGAAGGCTTACCGTTGCATGCAGCGACCGCACTTAATGTACCTCGCAAACCTAATGCACGCCTTTCCCATAATACGGTTGAGGCTATAAGGCGCTTAGGAATGTTCCAACAGCCCCAACAACCAGCTCCACCACCACCGCCATCTGGGAGCGATAATTCTTACCAGATATTGGAAGTATAAATAATCCATAGCTCCTTACTAGCTTACTCTTGATATCTTTAGCGTAATACAGTATCTTGTATTTTAATAAAGGCAAACAACTATATATAGTGGTTTTGCCTTGTCACAAGTTGCACAACCACCGTCCCCGAACAGCAAATATTAAACAAATCTTTTTCTTGGAGCACAGTATGGATACGCCGACATTATCCACATCAAAAACTCAACCCTACACACCAATAGATAATCAGGATTTGGTTACTACGGCTCCAGGAATATTAAAAGTTATTCGTCGTAATGGCACAGTCACACCGTTTGATGCTAACAAAATTACTACGGCTGTAAAAAAAGCGTTTTTGGCAGTTGAAGGAGATGCTGCGTCTGGCTCAGCAAGACTCTACGAAAAAGCCTCTATTTTGACCAGAAAGATTGCAGATACCTTTGCTCGACGTTTGCCAAGTGGCGGCACTTTACACATTGAAGAGATTCAAGATCAAGTTGAATTAGAACTCATGCGTACTGGAGAGTACAAGGTAGCCAAAGCATATGTTTTATATCGCGAAGAGCGCCGTAAAGTGCGCGCTCAAGAGCAACAGCAAAAAGCAGCAGATAGTCATTTTCCTATACTTCAAGTTACATTAGATGATGGCCATGTTTCTCCTCTTGATTTTCATGCCTTATCAAGACAGGTACAGAGCGCTTGCATAGATCTTAATGATGTTTCTCCCGAACTAATTATAGAAGATGTTAGGCGCAATCTTTTTGATAAGGTACCTTTTCGTGAAGTGGGTCGCGCATTAATTATGTCTGCTCGCACATTAATCGAAAAAGAACCACAGTACTCCTTTGTTGCGGCACGATTATTGCTCGACACATTGCGTCATGAGGCTTTACATTTCTTGGGGTTACAAAAAAATGTATCTTTTGAAGAAATACAGGCGTTTTTCTCTGTTTATTTTAAGGCTTATTTACGTCGTGGCATTGAATTGGAGTTAATTGATTCTAAATTAGAGACATTTAATTTAGATCAGCTTGTTACGGCCATTCATTTGGAACGTGATTTACAATTTACTTATCTTGGCTTACAAACCTTATACGACCGTTACTTTCTTCATTCAGAAGGGATACGTTTTGAATTACCACAAGCATTTTTTATGCGTGTAGCTATGGGGTTAGCTAGTAGAGAGAAAAATAAAGAACAACGTGCCATAGAATTTTACCACTTATTATCTTCATTTGATTTCATGAGTTCTACACCGACTTTATTTAATTCAGGAACATTACGCCCCCAACTTTCTAGTTGTTACCTGACAACTGTGCCTGATGATTTAGAGGGAATTTATAATGCCATTCGAGATAATGCATTATTATCTAAGTACGCAGGTGGATTGGGCAATGACTGGACCAATGTTCGTGGCATGGGTGCGCGCATTAAGGGAACGAATGGTAAATCTTTAGGAGTTGTGCCATTTTTAAATGTAGCCAATGCTACTGCGGTAGCGGTTAATCAGGGAGGAAAACGTAAGGGTGCCGTTTGTGCTTATTTAGAAACTTGGCATAAAGACATAGAAGAATTTCTTGAGTTACGTAAAAATACTGGCGATGAACGCCGCCGCACCCACGATATGAATACCGCTAACTGGATCCCTGATTTATTTATGAAGCGTGTATTGGAAAATGGTGAATGGACTTTGTTTTCTCCTAATGATACCCCTGACCTACATGATTTATATGGCGCAGCATTTGAAAATGCGTATATTGCTTATGAGAAAAAAGTAGCACAAGGCCAGATTAAAAACGTGAAAAAAGTCCTTGCGGTTACTTTATGGCGTAAAATGTTAACTATGTTATTTGAAACTGGACATCCATGGATTACATTTAAAGATCCTTGTAATTTACGTTCCCCGCAACAACATATTGGTGTGATTCATAGTTCTAACCTATGTACAGAAATCACCTTAAATACGTCTCTTGAAGAAATTGCCGTATGTAATTTAGGCAGTGTTAATTTAGCTGCCCATATCATGGAAGACGGCTCACTAGATCAAGTAAAATTACAACGCACCATTAAAACAGCAGTACGTATGTTAGACAATGTCATTGATATTAATTATTATTCCGTGCCCCAGGCGAAAAACTCTAACCTTAAACACCGGCCAATTGGATTGGGCATTATGGGGTTTCAAGATGCTCTTTATACACGGCGTACACCCTATGCTTCTCAAGAGGCAGTGGAATTTGCAGATAGCTCAATGGAGTTGATTAGTTACTATGCGATTACTGCATCAACAGATTTGGCGGAAGAACGTGGTTCTTATACTACATTTCAAGGTTCACTTTGGAGCCAAGGTGTTCTTCCTGTCGACTCTATTAATATTCTTCAGAAACACCGTGGAAATTATTTAGAGCAAAATAATAAATCCACGCTGGATTGGGATGCATTACGTAAACGAGTAAAAACAGTAGGCATGCGTAACTCTAATATTCTTGCTATTGCACCCACGGCTACTATTTCAAATATTTGTGGCGTGTCGCAGTCTATAGAGCCTACGTATCAAAACTTATTTGTTAAATCAAATTTATCAGGTGAATTTACCGTGATTAATCCGCATTTGGTGGCTGATTTAAAGCGCTATCAATTGTGGGACGAGGTGATGGTAAATGATTTAAAATATTATAATGGGAGTGTAATGAAGATTAATCGTATGCCCCAAGAGTTAAAAAATCTTTATGCAACTGCTTTTGAAGTGGATCCAGCGTGGTTGGTTGAGGCGGGTTCACGGCGGCAAAAATGGATTGATCAATCTCAGTCACTAAATTTGTATATGGCACAGCCATCAGGTAAAAAGCTAGACCAGCTTTACCAGCTAGCCTGGATACGCGGTTTGAAGACAACATATTACTTGCGTAGCATGGGAGCTACCAACACAGAAAAAGCCACGATAGACGATCGCGCGCTGAATGCTGTACAAGTGGATATGCCTCCCAAAGCATGTCTAATTACCGATCCTACTTGTGAAGCATGTCAATAAAAAAAGCCCAGGAGAAAAGCCATGACAGTGATATTGGATCCTATTCAAGCATCTCCTACTCATGTTGATGCAGTAGCGGGTGGAATAACAGGTTTAGAGCAGTTAGAGATGGGGGCGGCACGCATTCATGTGGATGATAAACGTATTATTAACTGTCGAGCTGATTTAAATCAATTAGTGCCTTTTAAATATAAGTGGGCTTGGCAAAAATACTTGGATGCTTGTGCTAATCACTGGATGCCCAATGAAATTAATATGGCCGCAGATGTGGCATTATGGAAAGATCCGCATGGATTGACTGAAGATGAAAGATTAATAATCAAACGTAGCTTGGGATTTTTTTCTACGGCAGATTCATTAGTTGCAAATAATTTAGTACTTGCTGTTTATCGTCATATTACTAATCCAGAATGCCGGCAATACTTATTGCGACAAGCTTTTGAGGAGGCATTGCACACGCATGCCTATCAACATGTAATTGAAAGTTTAGGCATGGATGAGGCCGAGTTATTTAATATGTATCGTGAAGTACCTTCGGTAGCACGAAAAGCAGCATGGTCATTAAAATATACACAAAGTTTAGGCGATCAGAATTTTTGTACTGGAACGCCAGAGAATGACCGACGGTTATTGCGCGATTTAATTGCTTTCTATGTGGTTTTTGAAGGTATATTTTTCTATGTGGGTTTTGTACAGGTACTATCAATGGGTCGTCGCAATAAAATGACGGGGACAGCAGAGCAATTTCAATATATTTTACGTGATGAATCCATGCATTTAAATTATGGCATTGACATTATAAACCAAATTAAAATAGAAAATTCACAATTATGGACCGAGGACTTTCAACGTGAAGCTATTGCCATGATAAAAGAAGGTGTAGAACTAGAATATGCTTATGCAGTGGATACTATGCCACGCGGTATTTTGGGATTAAACGCAGAAATGTTTAAAGAGTATTTGCAATTTATAGCCAATCGTCGCTGTGCGCAAATTGGCTTGCCGCAGCAATACTCCGGGGCTAGTAATCCTTTTCCGTGGATGAGTGAGATCATGGATCTTAAGAAAGAGAAAAACTTCTTTGAAACTAGAGTAATCGAATATCAAACAGGTGGCGCGTTAAGTTGGGATGAGTAAGCTTCTTCCTGACATTTTCGCTACACTCCATGACAATACGGTTTCCCTCCGGTTTTTTCATAATAATTTTGATGATAGGCTTCAGCTGGCCAAAAAGTACTAACAGGCAATACTCGCGTAATAATATTCTGCCCTTGTTGCTTTAATTGATTGATGACAGTGGTAACAGTATTTTTTTGTACATCATCATAATAAAACACAGCGCTTAAGTATTGTTCCCCTCTATCTGGGCCTTGTCCGTCTGCTTGCGTGGGGTTGTGAATTTCGAAGAAATAGTGTAATACTTTTTCGTATGAGGTTTTATTAGGGTCATACACAACACGTACTGCTTCTATATGTCCAGTAGATCCTGAACAGACTTCATTGTAAGAAGGGTTATGTTTATGCCCACCTGTGTACCCTACTTCTGTTTTTACTACTCCGGGAAATTGTTTTAAAAAATATTCTACCCCCCAAAAACACCCGCCAGCGACAATAGCTTCTTCTGTATTGTTTATCTGTAAGTCGTCAACAAAATCTAAACTAGCTGAGTTTACACAATGACGTGTATTTTTTATGGTAAATCCCTCTCCAGTAAATACATGTCCCAAATGGGAATCGCAATATGTACATACGATTTCTGTGCGGTGTCCATCCGCATCGGGTTTTTTTGTGATGGAGTTGGTAATTACATCATCAAAGCTAGGCCAGCCACAACTAGAATGGAATTTCATTTTTGCACGAAATAAAGCATGTCCGCATTGTCGACACAAGTAAGTACCGGGTTGATCTTTGTTTTGGTATTCACCAGTAAAAGGATATTCCGTTGCTTTATCACACACAACCTGTAAAATAGTTGTAGCTAAGCTAGCCGTTTTTAACATATATTTTCTCCAGAAAAATAGCCTGTATGTATATAAATTATAGATTATTATCCTATATTCTCATTAGCATTATTGCATTGTATTTTATTTTTGCGCCGGCTATTCATGCTCTTTACTATGCAGAGGATGATTTTCGCTATACTTTTGGAGCGATGCAATCCTGCCGTAATGGGGATGGATTTGGTTTTATGTCTAATGCTGGTCGGCCATTACAGGCTTACATGAGTTGTCTTAATTTTAAATTCGCTTATACCTTAGAGCGCATGAGTGTAGTGCGTTTTACTGCTGTGACTTTGATGGGGATAGGTATGGGATTGCTAGCCGATTGGCTGTGTAGTCTAGGGTTTTCCTTAGGTAGCGCTTTTTTCACCGCTGGATTATTTTTCATGATACAGCGTTTATATGGAGATACCGTATTAACTGGTGCAACCTCATTACCTTTTGCAGTGTTATTTAGCATCATCGGTTATTGGTATGCTGACAAAAACCGTTGGTTATTGGCTGCGATATTTATTTTATGTGCCCTACTTACTTATCCTGCCATGACTTTTTTTTATGGATCATTACTTTTATTAAAAATAGCATTTTCCCCTTTATCTGCCTGGTATACCACACGGAAAACTTTACTAAAAGAACTCGGATTATTTATTGGCATATGTATCATTTACTTTATTTGGGCACATTTTAGTTCTAATCCCTCTCGTCTTCCTGAACAATATCGCATAGAGCCTAACATCAATTTACTTGAAATAGGGGCACGTTTATTACCCTTAATGAATTTTTTTGATGCGGGACCTTGGAAATGGCCGCTTACTCAGCCTCTATGGCAGGGGTGGATTGTTATTGTATTATTAATCGGCGGATTATTATCTGGAGCGATACATTTTATTTGTCAACATAATGATAAAGACAAACATGTATCAATAAATTGCTTAATACAAATCATTTTTATGTTTCTTATTATTTTTATTTTATGTAGCGGGTTTTATTTGATTATTCCAGGTCGAGAAAACATGGGATCGCGATTATTATTTGCTACTGTTGCCTCTGGTTTCCCAGTTATAGTGTGGTGTATTTACCAAATTAGCGCATTTTTTTCCTTGCCATTACGTTCGCGCATTATTCTCTTTGGTACGGGACTATTGTTTTTTACTGCGGCCTACAAAGCTAATCTAGTTACTACCATTGATGCGCTGAATTATGCACAATATATGGATAAGGTAAAAAACAGCCTAGAAAGTTATTTGCACACAGGTAATCGCTTCAAGCATATCCATTATATTGTTCCAGAGCCAGGTTATCCTTATAACAAGTTCTTTTTAACGCACGCTGTTTTGCAACGGGTCCCTAGTCTACAACATTATATGTTAGTATGGTGTTCATCTACTCAGGATCGTCATACGATTATACAATGTCTCCAGGCTATTTCTAAAGATAGTATTGCTGTGACTTATAGCCGACCTGCCGATGCTTTTGTAAAAACATCATCTATGCTAATTCTGCAGAACTATTCTACCTCAGCAGGGAAGCTGTTTGGTAATGATTGAATCGTTGCACTAGGGCCTGTCGTCAATTACTCTCTTTTTGCAGCTGAGAGAGTAATTGACGACAGGCTCTAGATCCGGCAATTGAAATCTACTACCGGATCTAGAGTGAAGAAGAGCGATCAGGACGGCTTTTAAGGTGCTGGAGACGTTTTATTACTTGTGACACTCATATCCATGGTTATAGGATTAACTTTTTCTGTAGCAAAAGCACTATGCAGTTGTAATGGTGAGCTATTGATTGCTATTGGTAAAGCTGCTAACCGGGCATCTACGTCTTTGGTTTGGCTGACTGTGTCATCTTCTTTGAAAAATGTATGGAAATACCCTCTGGCGCGCAGTAAGTACGTTCTTGCATTATCAAATAAATGTAACCCAGTATAAACCCGTCCTAACCAAACACAGACATCGCCTAATCGTTGCCCATCTGCTTTATTCACTATTCGACCTTCTAGTGATCCTAGTAGTAATTTTTCAGCGCTTCGTAGGTTTTTTTCAATAACTTGGGTTTCCACTGATTTGTCATTGATCATTTGCTCAGTTATTTCACATAGCACCATGCCACGATGAAATTGGTGCGATTGCCAATCGTGTGAGCGAGCTTGTTCTGTTTCAGAAACCTGCATCTCAGTAAAAATAGTTCGATATAGCTGTGTAGTCTGCTCAAATATTTTTAATCCTTCCGAAGGATCTTGTTTTGCTTGCAAGGCCGCACGAGTTAATGCTAACCCCCAGTAATTATACAATGCAGGTAATGCTCCTCTTAGCTCAGGGTGTTGTTCTGTGAATGCGACTCCTTGGTGAAATTCTTTTGCTGCCTCAGCAAATTTTTTTTCTTTCAAGTAAACCAGGCCAACATTGCGAAATAGATTGCTGCTTAGCCAGGGAGATGGATTTAATTTTCTTGCTTCAGCATAGTTTTTATAAGCTGCTTCGACTTGATTTAACTCGCGTTCTCGTGTAGCTAATGCATAATAAGCCGTAGCCATGGCTTCATTATCTTGTTGATCCACTGTTTTGCTATGTTCTCGGGTTAATAGCAGCGAAGCGTATTCTAGAACTTTTTCCCACCTTCCCACTTCAAGTAGAGTTAAGATAATATTTGCTAAGTCTGCGGTACGATGTTGTTCTGCTGGTTTTTCTTTTAGTGATGCGTCAGCTAAAATAATTTCTTCTTCAATTAAAGTTTGTAAGCGGAAGCGATTGGGGATTCTACGCGGATCTAATTGCCGGGTATTCATGTGTTAACTCCTTTTATTGAATTGCGGTGCAAAGATACATAAGACGATTATGCTGTGCAAGCGTTTTTTTATTCGCGTTCTTTGATAAAGAGTTTCCAGCAGGGGTTCCCAGCAGGAATTCTCGCTGAGTAAAGGATGGCAAGTAGATAGGTGGGTATAAAAACACAATGGCTCGTCGGCCTCCAGCCTCCTGCGCTTTATTTGTGCTTTTATACCCACCTATCTACTTGCCATCCTTTACTCAGCGAGAATTCCTGAGCTCCCAGTTACCCTGTTGCAACTTCGTAAGTTTAATGTTATTTTAATTTTTATCTATAACTCATTACACCTGTTTTTATCTTTATTATCTTTTCTCAAGTAACTTTAAGTAAATAGTGTCTTTATATTAAAAATTAATGATGGAGTGACTTGCATGCGATATTTACATGTTATCAAATCAATATGTATTACTATTACAAGTATTATACTGTTATGGATGGCTAACAGTGTTTTTGCGGATACATCGAAAGCAACCATTTACGATAGCAGTATTTCCTGGGAAGATGTGGTAAACAAATCAAACTTATTAAGCTCAGTACCTCAATATAATTCTGCAGATATCAAGCTTTTATTTGATGCTTATATCCATGCAAAAGATAGTTTATCCCCAGAGAAAGGCCGTGCGTGGCAATATAATGTGTATTTTATTCATGCTTTTTGGGGCCCAATAAATAATCCATTTATTAAATATCCAAGGCCGGCAAAAGTATTTATATTTTTGAATGAGCATACCGATGAGTTTTATATGGCACCAATTTTTAAAGATACCTCGGATAGTAATTATTATGTTTTTGATAAAAATGCCAAACAACCGTTGTTATTAAACGATTGGATAGCAAACTTAAGCGGTACACTAGGATTGCAGGCTGCCCTTCGATTTAATATATGCAATGGTTATGGAGATTTACCCACGGATTCTTGTATTGAAAAAAGCTACCAAAATGAGGCTGCTGATTTGCAGCATAATAATAGGAGTATTGTATTGGCTTCTATTCCCAATGCTTATAGGAGTCCTCAAAAAGACTGGAGAAGCTATCTTAGTAAAACAAAAACCCTATTAGGAGAGTCTATTTACGAGCAAAGTGTTGCATGGAATGATATTAGCTTAAGAAATAATCGATTAAATACGATTAGCACCTGGCCTAATTATACGACTATCCAGGATGGGTTCGAAAAAATCCGAGATTTACGTTATTTTTCTGATGAGAGTCAACAGGATTTTATGCGGCGTATTACGTGGCTTTATCCTGATGATGGCTGTTGGACACGGGCTGCTGCTATGGTTCAAGATTTTTTTGGGCCATTTAATAATGTAGTTAATAAGTTGGTGCGGCCTTCTAAAGTATTTGCTTTTGGAAATTTATGTGCAAACACACCGAACTCACCGCGGGGTAAAGTTTCTTGGTGGTATCATACGGCGCCTATTATAAGAGATGCAGAGACCAACCAAAGCTATGTATTGGACCCATCCGTTAATCCTTATCAACCTTTGCCTGTGGAAGACTGGATGTCGCGTATCGCAGCTAATGAAAATGCTTGTGCTCATAGCGATAGTGCTGTGAATAGCTTTAACGTTTGCAATGGCTATGCCACAGGTCCTTATGACAGTTGTCAAAATTCTGTGCGCACTAGCTATATAACAGAAACGTCTTCCGTGCTTGGCCAAGCAACTTACCGCCGCCATGAGCGTTATCGACAAACTGATTTAGGTCGCGATGCCAATCTGGTTTTAGGTGATATGCCGCCTTGGCGCAGATAAAACTCTTTAACAAAATTCTACAAATTAATTATAACTTATTGATTAATTTGTATTTTATACATGTGTTTCTTTGATCATAAATCCTTAACGCTCTGCGTGTAAAATTATTATCCTAGAAACGGCGGTTGGGCACGGACTTCTATGGAGTTTAATTCATAACATGAAATTTATTAAATCTCTCTATTTTTGGATATTAGTGGCTTTTTTTAGTGGCTGCATATTAGGTGTATTTAATCCCAAATTAGCCGCTTTAATGGAGCCATTAGGAACAAGCTTTATTAAGCTTATTAAACTATTCATAGGCCCTATTGTGTTTCTTACTGTAGCAACTGGCATTGCACAAACGGGTTCTTTAAAAAAACTGGGGAAAATTGGAATCAAAGCTTTCATTTATTTTGAGATCATTTCATCTATTGCTCTTTTAATTGGATGGGCTACTGCATCAATTATCAAGCCAGGATCGCTGATTCATGCAAACTTGAATCTGTTAGATAAGCAACCTGTAATACATTTTTTGGAAAGTGCGGATAAGCTTTCTTTTGTAGATTTTCTTCAAAATCTTATTCCAACTAGCATTATTGAACCTTTTGCCAAAGGTGATATGCTGCAAGTATTGCTAATTGCCATTCTTTTTGGGGTTTCATTACTTGCTATAGATGAAGATCGCTCAAAGAGCCTTATTGACGCGATGGATAAAATAACCCAATGTTTATTTCAAATAATTCGCATCATAATGTACACTGCCCCTCTCGGCGTATTCGGTGCAATGTCATTTACCATAGCTAAATTTGGCGGTAATTTTCTTGTACCTTTACTTGGATTAATTGGAGCATTTTATCTGACAGGATTCATATTTGTATTTGTGGTATTAGGAATAATTGCAACACTATCGGGTTTCTCAATAACACGCTTCCTCAAATATATATCACCTGAATTACTTCTTGTTTTAGGAACATCATCAAGTGAATCTGCTTTGCCACAGTTATTACGAAAATTAGAGAAACTAGGCTGTCAAAAGAAAACTATCGGTGTTATTGTTCCTATGGGATATTCGTTTAACTTAGATGGAACAAATATTTATATTACTTTAGCTGCATTATTCATTGCTCAAGCATTAGGAATTCAATTAACGGTAACTCAACAACTTGCTCTTTTTGCTGCAGCCATGTTATTGAGCAAAGGAGCGGCCGGAGTAACTGGTGCAGGTTTTGTTACACTTGCTGCTACACTATCTATCGTTCCATCAATTCCCGCTGTAGGCATAGTGTTAATTCTTGGGATAGACCGATTTATGAGTGAAGCGAGATCTCTCATAAATTATATTGGAAATGGGGTTGCTTCCTTAGTAATAAGCCGATGGGAAAAAGAAATTTCAGCGCAGAGCTTAAATCAAGCCTTAATAGGATCGAATAGAGGTAATGAAAAAATAGAGCCGTTGATCCAGCATGCGCGGACTTAAGCCCATTAATCCTTGGATAAATAACTGGATTGTAGATTTACGGTTATAATCGCTGGGAGAGCAACACTCATCAAGTATTCTTTTTTTAATTTGATAATTTCATTTTAAATACTAATATTTCAATTGTTTAGCGTATATATCTATAGTTATTTCTCCTATAATTACTGCCTCCGTTTAGTAACAGGTGTTTCGAGACAATTCGTGTTTTTTAACCATTTACCCACAGGCCTTTAATAACGTTTATTTTGATTCAATTCGAAATTCGTCGTTTTTCTGCTCCCTAACAAATCCTTAATGCACATACTGTACAATTGTTAGTCATATCGATAAAAGCAAACGAGAGGGCTAGCAAATGTCATTAGAACGCCAATCGCATGATACGTATGAGAGGGATTTGCTAGGCTGCGAGAGGGTTTTACTAACATCACCCACTAGCAGAATTCACGAGGGTCAAATATCACTTACCCATGGCTTTGCTCCCCACCAACCATTGATGGAAACTCTGCCGGCTCAATATCAACCATGGGAAGATTTAGCAGCACAATTACCTGAGTTACTCAGACAAAACAATGAGCGAGAAGCGATTGATAGGTTACCATTACTACAAGCAGATAACCCGGATGATTTACCTGATGAGTATTTATCACGAGCTCAAGCTATGTTAGGGAACATAGCACATGCTTATTATTTTAACCAACGTAAAGGCAACGATCAGGCTACAGATCCTTTACCGCTTAGTGTTCGAGTACCATGGGAACAAGTTACAAAAAGATTAGGAAGAACGCTACCTAGTTATACAGATGGAAAATTAAGAGCAGCACGCACTCATTATGATACGTTTTTATGTAATTGGAGGATTCGTCATCCACATTTACTGGATGGAGTGCATAATGGTGATATTACCATGGCTGACTTATCTATTCTTAATCCAGCGTTTAATAACAATGAAGAGCGGGTATTTAACTTAACGATTACTTTAATGGAGTTGCGTTTTGCTCCAGCATTACAATATATGATTGCAGCCATTAAAGCTGTGTCTGCAGAAGACGATGCCGCGCTGATTGCGGCACTTAAACATATTACTGCAGTTCTGGAATCTGTCACAGCCGCACTGGATTACATCACCCCAAACCAACATAGTAGAAATTATGTTGATCCCAGTGTATGGACAAAAACAGTTGCTAAATTTGATAGCCCTGTTCCTGGAGGTATGCCAGGTATATCAGGAAGTTTATTACCTTTATTTCATACTCTAGATACTTTTATCGAGAGACAAGATTATCAATCAACACTCGGGAAAGCCATGGCGCAAAAAGGTGATCTCCAGCCTCAACATATTCATGACTTCCTTGCTGCAATGCGAAGAGATTTAGCACAACATTCACTTAAAAAATATGTTCAGGCATCGAGGAATCCTTTATTACAGCAAGCTTATCAGAACTTCATAGGCGCATACTTGGGCAACCATGGATTAACGTTTGTGCATGCTACTAAAGTATATGGTTATATGAAAATCAACTTTAGGAATGGCCGTCTTGAAACTAATGGTGGTCATCAAGGAACTGCTACCGTAGAAACTGAACCACAAAGACAAATCTATGATGATTTTTATATTGCAGATGACGAGCGATTGCGTCGATATCTGCCACGGGCTCATTATGCAACAAAAGTGCATATGCGATTATTAGGTGATAGAGCGGCTGAAATTATTTTAGATGTTAGTCAAACAGCTATAGAATTTGCCCCTGGCGATCGTTGTGCTATTTTTCCGGAAAACACACCAGAAGAAATACGCGCCCTTGTTATAGACTATCCAGTGGATGGAAATGTAGAGGTTATATTGAATCCATTATGGAAACGTTTTTTTCTTTATGAGTTAGGCATGGACCTTGACTCAATAAAATTAAGCGAGTTATTAAAGTATATAGATATTCGTCATTTTAAACAACTTAGCCTATCTGCGATCGATATTAATCAAGTTCGCCCTTTAACACCACGTTTATATTCTGTTTCTCCCCTGTACGGGGTTGATGCTGGGGGAAGAGTGCGCTTAACTGTAGGTAAGCATTTTTACGTGGATAGGCTTACACAACATCAAGGCGTTGGCGTCGCGTCTAGCTATTTATTGCATATTGATATGGGTGCGCACGTTCGTATTGATAAAGTACCAGCACGTAATTTTCATTTGCCTGTTAACGCACAAATTCCGGTATTAATGTTTGCAGCCGGTACGGGTATTTCACCATTTCCAGGGTTTATTGAAGCACGAGCCATGCAGGCTAGCCATGGAGTCACTTGGTTACTCTTTAGCGCACCTACACACGATGCATTTTACTATAAAGAAGAATTAGCCTCTTCTGTAAGAGCCGGTGTACTGGATTTATCAATAATATTTTCTCGGGAAACATTAAATAGTGTAGAAATTGATAGGGAAACAGGAGAGGTTAAGTTTATTAAAAAATACCCTGGGCATCATGTTGATGAGTTAATTCGTGAAAGCGCACAAAAACTTAGACGGTTGATTGTGGAACAAGGGGCACATATTTATATCTGTGGTAATTCTGGATTTGCTGATGCGGTAAGAGCAGGCTTGCGGGAGATTATATTGTCCTGTGAATCTACAGATGGATTGAGCTGTGATTCTGCCTGTGAAAGTTATTTGGATAGGATGGCGGCTGATCATCGGTTACATTTAGATGTTTTTACGCCAACGAATGTTGAGCTAGAAAGACAAACACAACGCCGGTTATATCGATCTGATGTGGCCTATCACAATAAAGAAGATGATTGTTGGGTCATTATCAATGGCAGTGTGTATAATCTTTCTAGATTTATACATGTTCACCCAGGAGGAAGAAAAATCATTCATGTTAATGCAGGATTGGATGCATCCGGGGATTATAATCATATCCAACACGGTCGTAGTCAACAAATAGAAGCTCTTTTATTACAATATAAAGTTGGCGATTTATCTATGCCAGCTTTTACCCATCCATCTTTAGCATCGACGTACCACCATTTAATGGCGTTTTCTGATGCGCTTGTAGAGATGGAAAACACCTTGTCCAATAACACTACTTTTAATGAGGCAGATGCCCCCGTGTATTTGTGGCGTGAAGTTTATAGTGTGCTCATTGGTGGACGATTAGCAAACTATGATGAAACACTGGGTAGCGCTGGGTCATTCAAGTATGTATTTGGAGCTTTACTCGGCAATATATGTGAAACCGTTAAACTACCATATAAAGATCATCTTTTCCCTTTATTTAAACAACTCTTAGATAGTGCAGATCAATGCGGAATGTTAATCCGCGTAGGTTCAAGTGAAGCATCTTCTGCTGATCTATCTAGAATAAAAGTCGTTTTTCAAATGTTATTACAAAAAACCATAGAATTTATACAACAAGTAAAAACACAAGTACTTGCTGTTGCTCATTTAATGGAACAAAATCAAGATGATTTTAATGAACAAAAAATTTTAGAGTTAATTCATGGAATTGAAACTAGTATGCGGAGTTATTTAGCATTAGTTCAGCATATTCAACATGGGTTAACTGTGCAAAGTACGACAGCAAGTCACGGGTTATTTGCTGTTCCTCCTGCCAGTTGTCCATTTAGTCAAGCTATGTCTGCTGGATTACAATGCCCTGTGGGCGGTGCGCGTGAGGTGCAAGTAGCTGATTCTTCACGGTCGGCCACTTTATCTTCTTCTGCGCCCGCAGCCGCATCTTCCGTAGCTATGTCAACAGAAGGGTCAATGATGGCTCGTGTTTTTAGATTGTTTTGGAGTAGTGGACAACTAAGCGTAGCAGCTGCCTCATATACAAACTCAGCTGCCCCACATTAATATCCCGCCTTTATCAAGAATTGCTGGAGAAATATAGTGCTTATTGCTTATACACTACTATAGTTATTTAAAAAACCCCTGCTGTTCTAGATAGCGTAAATATATAAAAACCTGCTGAGTATAGTTATTTGGATATTCTATACCAAGAGTTTGTAATTGTTGCTGTGACCTGTGATTTTCAAAATTAAAATTGGGGCCAGTTTCACTTAATTCTGGATTATTTAAGTAAATATCACGCAGTGGATATAACGCATTATCCTGGCTCAATGGTCGTATATATTTCTCCATCCACTCTGATGGTGAAATAATTCTTAGCTGAAATCCATATTGATTAACTAACTTAAAGTAATCATACCAAGTTAATTTATATGGGTTTGCCATATTAAATACTTGCAACTCCACTATGGGTTGTAATGATAACGTTATAATAGCCCGGCTTAATATATCCACTGGTGTCATTTCCATTGCTGTTTGCCAGTGTGGTGCAACACCTAGCTGTATGCAACTTTTCAGCAATAACAGGGCATGATTAAATTCAAAGCTAGTTGCCCCACTCTGCGAATGACCGGTGATATTACCCGGTCTAAAAATAGTTATTCTTAAGCCTTTTTTAGCTGCTGTTTCTAAAATTCGTTCTGATACCCATTTCGTCAAAATATACCCAGAGTCAGATGGCGGTTTTTTGCCAGGCCCTGTTTCTAATGCACAGCCATGACGGTCAAATTGGCTGGCCGCTGACAACGTGGAAATATAATGGAATAATTTCTTTTTCCCGGTATCTGCTAACTTTAGCAACTCAATTGTGCTATTGACATTACTAGATTTTAACATGGGGTAATCATAAATGTGATTAACTAGTGCTCCATTATGATAAATGGCATCACAATACAATGCGAGAAACTCCCACTCATGACTACTCATGCTCAAATTAGGTTTACTTAGATCTCCTTTAATTATCTTAATACGTTTATGATCCAGTAAGTTATCCATGTTATATTTCAACAAGGCAGATTGCATTTTTTTCTTTACATCTTCTCCTTTACTGCAGCGAATAAGACAATGAATAGTGGCAGAGGTTTGGTGAAGTAACTCTTGTAATAGATACACGCCTAAAAATCCATTTGCACCAGTTAATAGGATGTGTTGCAAATTAATTTTATCAGGGTACGTTACTGATTTTTTAATAATACGTATTTTTGCATCTTGTATAGCCATGGCTATGGCATCTGTAGATTTATCTTTTTCTTTTCCGGCGATTAATTCAGCCAATCCCTCTATAGTTGGGTGCTGGAAGAATTGCGTAAGGTTAATAGTAATATTTAATTCTGATTTGATATGGGATAGCATGCGTATCGACAGTAATGAATTACCGCCTAGGCTAAAAAAGTTATCGCGCGCACCTATTTTTTCGTAATTAAATAATTTTCTCCATATTTTCTCTATGCCTTCTTCTGTATCATTACGAGGTGCGATGTAATTACTTTGCGAAACAATAATAGATTCGCTAGGGATAGGTAGAGATTTCTTATCAATCTTACCATTTGGAGATAATGGCATGACATCAATCTTCATGAAAATACTGGGTACCATATAATCAGGAAGTTTGCTTTGTAAGTATTTGCGCAGAGTATCAACATCAACTGAGATTTTTTCTGTATAATAGGCAACCAACTGTTTGCTAATGTCATTGCCGAATGTGGTCACGGCTGCTTGCGCAATGGCTGGATATTGATTTAACAATTCCTCTATTTCTCCAGGTTCTACACGAAATCCACGGATCTGTACTTGAAAATCTGTGCGACCTATATATTCTAGCTCATGATTACTACCCCAACGTACGATATCACCGGTTTTATAGATACGCTCCGCAGGGTCGTCGCTGAATGGGTTTACAATGAAGCGTTCCACAGTTAAATTTTGGCGGTGCCAATAACCACGAGCTAAGCCTATCCCACCTATATATAATTCACCGAATACGCCTACTGGAACAGGATTTAAATGTTTATCTAGTACATATAATTTCGTATTTTTTAGCCTGTTGCCAATACGATTAGCTGGGTCTTTAGGATATAATCTTGCATAAGTTGCAGCCACCGATGCCTCTGTGGGACCATACATATTAAAAAATCCTCGATTTTGTGACCAAAAATCCACAGTTTCTTGATCACAAATGTCGCCACCGAACGCCAATACTCGCAGCGCAGGGAGTTTTTGTTTTGGTAAGATTCTTAATAAGGCAGGAGGTAATACAGCTATATGGATATGGTGATTATCTAAATAATTAATTAGTGCCTCCGGAGAGACTCTTATTTCCTCTGCAACAATATGTAAAGCGGCGCCATGCAGCAACGCCTGAAAAATCTCAAGAACAGCCGCATCAAAATTAATAGAAGCGAATTGCAATGCTTTACTTTTCTCATTTATTTGAAATGCCTCTTGGCATGCATAGGCTAAGTTTGGGATACCTTTATGTTCTACTGCTACACCCTTGGGTTTTCCGGTAGAGCCCGAGGTGTAAATTAAGTAAGCTAGGTCTGTAGGTTTGTTGTTCAGAGGTAGATTATCAACTGCTTCAGTTTCAATAGCCTTCTTTTCTTTATCAAAACAAATAATGTGATAATTATCATTTTGTAGAAACGCATGCTGAGCTAACAAGCACTGCTTAGTAATAATAACTTGCGTATTAGAGTCTGCCAACATGTAAGATAAGCGCTCTTTAGGATAGCGTGGATCCAAAGGCAAATAAGCTGCTCCTGTTTTTAGGATAGCCAATATGCCAATTATCATTTCCATTCCTCTATCAACACATAAACCAATAAAAGTATCTGGTAGTAATGATCTCTTGTTAGAGAGTTCGTAGTACTTGAAAATATAGCGAGCTAATTGGTTAGCCTTTATATTTAATTGTTGATATGTTAATTGTTGGTCTTGATAAACAAGGGCGACATTATCCGGGATATTTTTAACTTGTTGTTCAAATATAGAATATATAACTTTATTAGAAAGTGATGAAGCATCTTTATTGTTATCGTATACTAATGCCGTATATTCATCGGGAGATAATAAAGAAATACTGTTTATAGTACGTTGCGGGTTATCTGTAACAGAACGTAATATATTTATGAAATATTGTGTGTAGCGTGCAACGGTATCTTGTAAAAATAAATCCGTATTAAACTCAAAATAGCCAGTTGCGGTATTCTCAGCAGAGTTATCGTAAAGCACTAACGTTATATCAAATTTTGCTGTACGTGTGTGTTCTTCTGTAATGGAATAAGTAATATCGGTATCAGGCCAATGATTACTGAGTTTAAATCCACTCTGCAAAACAAACATGGTTTGAAAAATCGGGTTGCGACTAGTATCTCTACCTTCTTGTATTTGGCTAACGATACTATCAAAGGGTAAATCTTGATTATCTTGGGTTAACAGGACATCTTCATTGACCACTTTAATAAAGTCTTCAAATAATAGCTCCTCAGATAACTTTATACGATAAGTCACTACATTAGCGCAAAGACCAATCAGGTTTTCTAATTCTTGTTGGGTACGGTTGGCAATCGGTGAAGCAACCAGTAAATCCTGCTGGTGAGTAATGTGATATAAAAAAATATAGTAAGTAGATAAAAATAAAGAGAATAAACTACACTTATTTGTTGCAGCAATTTTTTTGGCAGCAGCTACGATATTCTCAGGTATGGAAAAGCGAATACAGTCACCTTTGAAATCCATAATAGCAGGTCGTTTTAAGTCAGTAGGTAATTCTAAAATAGGTAATGGCTTGAATAATTTCTTTTGCCAGTAAGCCAGTTGATGATTAAAAACACCGCTATCAAGCCATTGCTTTTGACTGTGTGCGTAATCTAAAAAATCGTATGGTTTAGTAGAATGTTTTTCTGGAGACCGCGTCGCATTATGGTGATTATGGTATGCCTCTTCTAATTCTCTCATGAAAACATCTAATGAGCCACCATCGAATAAGATATGATGGATATTAAAGATTAACGTCACATTGTTGTTATGTGAAAGTAATTTACATTGCCATAATGGTGGAGAGTCTAGGTTGAATACAACATTTTTTTCTTTATCAATATGCTTTTGTATTTCGTTCTGACTTTTACAATGGATAATAGGAATATTATAAGTTAACTTTTTTGCTATTTTTATATAAATATCTCCGTTTTCTTCAACAAAGAAAACATGGAAACTATGATGGCGGGAAAGTACACGCAATAATGCGTTTTTTAGCGAGATAACATCCATATTACCTGTGAATAAAATAGAAAATAAGATATTATAGGTTGCACTAGTAGGATGAGTGCTAAAAAAATACCATAATCTTTTTTGAGAATGGGCAGGATAATAAAGCTCTTGCTGTGGTGCTTTTTGTAATATTAAAGGATTAGTTAATGCTTGAGATTCTTTAACTAGCTTGGCCATTTGTCGTAGCTGGCTATGTTGAAAAATATCTTTAATGGTTACATCAACATGTAAAATGTTTTTTATTCTGGATAACAATTGAGTGGCTAATAATGAATGACCTCCTAGTTCAAAAAAATCTGAATTTGCTGTTACTAAATCAACGGGCAATTTAAATAATGCAGTCCAGATTTCTTTTAATTTTTGTTCTTCTGGTGTACTTATGTTGCCTGATGATGCTCGTGGAAAAGGATCTGGTAATAGAGATTGATTGATTTTCCCGTTGACGGAAATTGGTATAGCATCAAGTTCAACGAAATAGCCTGGCATCATATAGTCAGGTAACTGTTTTTGTAAGTGTTCGCGCAACGTGCGCACGGCAAGCGAGCCATATTTTTTTAATACATAGTAGACTGCAATCACTTTTTCCATGCCGGATTTTTGCCACACCTTGGTGGTGACTTGCTTAACGCCAGGTAATTGCTGTAATACGTATTCAATATCACTTAATTGAATACGGAACCCTCTGATTTTAACTTCAAAATCTGCACGACCGATATATTCAATCTTACCATCAGCGTGATAACGCACTAAATCACCCGTTTTATATATCCGACCTTCAGTAAATGGATTAGCAATAAATCGCTCCGCAGTCATTGCAGCACGATTCACATAACCCCTGCCTACTCCGATACCACCAATATAAAGCTCGCCAATCATCCCAATTGGTATTGGCTGCAAGTGTTTGTCTAATATATAGGCATAATAATTTGGTAATGGTTTGCCCAAGCGATTACTCATATCGCCAGGCTGTAATAATCCGTAGGTTGAATATACAGTACATTCAGTTGGCCCATAACCATTAATAAAGCGTCGACCTAATGACCAGTAATCTATGGTTTCTTGATCGCATACATCGCCAGCAAACGCTAAGGTTTCTAATGCTGGCAAGGTAACACGCGGTAAAATTTTCAATAAAGCCGGTGGAAAGACCGCAGTGGTTATGGTGTTATCACGTAAAAAATCAATTAATTTATCAGTAGATTGACGTAGCTCTTCTGGCACCACATAAATAGTCGCACCATGCGCCAAGGTGGAGAATACTTCGGGTATCACCGCATCAAAATTCATCGATGAAAATTGTAAAACATGTTTTTCTGGTGCGAGATGAAAGTATTTAGCAAATGCATAAATTAAATTAGGAAGATTGCGATGTTCAATCATTACTCCTTTCGGTGTACCAGTAGAGCCTGACGTGTAAATAACATAAGCCAAGTTATCAGGAGTGATATCAGTAGCAAGATTATTTTTTGGTTCTTTACTAAGCTGCTTTTTTGCTTTATCTAGACAAATGATATAACGTTGATCTTGAGCGATGAAAGATAACTTCTTGACTAATTCATGCGTGCTAATTAGCACGCTTATTTGTGTATCCTGTAATATATAGCGTAATCTATCCTCTGGATAGCTAGGATCTAATGGTACATAAGCAGCCCCTGCTTTTAAAATGGCAACCATACTAATTACCATTTCTAGGCTGCGTGGCAAACAAATTCCCACTAGTTTGTCACGCTGCGTTGTATCTTGAATGCGCTTTTTAATAACGTGAGCAAGTTGATTAGCTTGTACATTTAATTCTTGATAGGTTAATTTTTTTTGCTGATAGACAATAGCAATAGCCTGAGGGGCTAGCTCTACCTGTTTTTCAAGTAAGCGATGAATAAGACCTTGTGGATAATCTTCCTCAGTATTGTTCCAGTCAAAAATGAGGGTCTTATATTCTTCACTGGGTAACATATTCTGTTTGGCAACAGGATGATTAGGAAAACATAGGCATTTCGTTAATAGCGTTTTGTAATGACACAACAGATTTTTTACGGCAACACTATCAATAGTTTCATCGAAATCAGCAATCAAGGACAGGTTACTTCCTGTATCGTGGTAGTATAAGGCTAATGCTTCTGGGACGAATTTCCTCATAAACTTAGGTATGAGTTTTACTGTGACTGTACCTAAGCGTAGTTGCGCATAGGGAAGATAGTTTTCATCAAACGAAGTATTAGAAAAGACGCCGGAAAAACGTGCATCATACTTATTACGTATTGCTCGAACAATGTCATTGACTTGAATATCTTTGTAGTAATTGTCATAGGTTAATTGCGCTTTAGTTAATTTGATTAAATCATGGAAGCTACTATTTTCATGAATTAACACACGCAATGGCAAACGATTCTCTAAACAACCGAATACTTTTTTTTCTGAATAAGTGACAGCGCAGGAACGGTTAACAATAATATCGTTACTGCCCGTGTATTTGTATAATAAAGCTTGGTAAGCGGCAAGTAACACCGTTGAAAAATGTATATCATGGGATGATGAGAATTGCATAACTTGGTCACGTAAATCTTGTTCTAGAAATACTTCAAAAAATGGACTATCTCCTAACCCTAAATGGGGAAAATAGCCTTTTCTCGGCAGATCTAAATAGAATTGACTGGTTTTTAATGTGTTAATCCAGTGTGTTAGCCCTGCATGATGTTTATCCGAAATGTGAAACTCTTTTTCTAACTCAATGATAAGATTAAATTTATCAAAGCCAGCGCTAGCTATTTGATTAGTGTGCTGCGTTAAGTTGTTATAGTGTCGAGATATTTCTTCGACTAAATACTTTAAAGAATAACGGTCTACCACAATGGGATGAAGTAATATGCTAAAGTAAAAATGCTCAGAGCTGGTTTTAATAAGATGAAAGTAAAATAATGGGCCTGTATTTAGATTAAACCGTATCGCTGCAATATTTTTTAATAACCAAAAAACATCGGTTTCAGTACCTGGTTGAGCTAGATCCACAAACTCAATGTTACCACGGACGCTGGGATTAATGATGCGCTCTAAATGACTCCCAGAGGCGTAGATAGTTGACTTTAAAACCTCTGTTTCATCCACAAAAAGCTCGATTGCTCTATTTATAGCCCATACATCTACATTGCCCGTTAATTCAAACACCATCACAATGTTGGGGGTTGCCTGCTCAGATGCCTTGGAATTAAACCAGATACGTTTTTGAGTTTTTGTTAAACTATAAGATGCATGATTCACGGCTGTATACTCTATTTGCGTTATGGTGCACAATCACCCTATTTTAAAATATTAGCCTGTAAATTATACAGTACTGCGTGGAAAAATGATTAATTTACAATCATTTTTCTTATGTAATACTGATGTTAATTATATACTACTAAAGAAGTTTTCAGTGGCGACTATCCTAGAAACTAGGATTATGTAGGGTATCTATATGGTTGAAAATATACTGATTAGTATTGCATTATTGCAAGCCATTATATTAATTGTTTTATTGTACCAGCAATATAAGAAAAACGCCGTATTGACTAACCAAACTCTATCACAACAATTGCAGCAACAACAGGCAGAGCAAGTTGGCCAACGGCTAGAAAATCGCCTATATGAATTAGAAAAGTCGCAACATGAATCTACACAGCAATTTAAGGAGAATTTATTAACCCATGCTTCCGCTTTGCAACAGGTGATCACAGAGAAAGTTCATACGTCACGCCTTGAGCAAACACAACAATTAGCTAAATTAACCGACCAATTACAGCAAGCTTTTTCTGAGCATCGTTCGCGATTTGATGAGCGCCAATTAGAGTCATTAAAAATATTGCATGATACCTTACAACAAGGGGGGCAAGACACGCGCAAACATCTCAAAGAATCGTTAACTGATTATGCAAATGAATTAGGTAAACGTGTAGAGCAATTAACTAATACGACGGATGCGCGCTTAAAGGAAATTAATCAACAAGTGGAAAAACGTTTAGCTGAAGGCTTTGAGAAAACCAATGAGACATTTAGTGATATTATAAAACGTTTAGCATTAATTGACGCGGCGCAGAAAAAAATCACTGAATTATCCAATAATGTAATGAGTTTACAAGAAATACTGAATGACAAACGCTCTCGAGGTGCCTTTGGTGAAGTGCAGCTATCCGCACTTATTCGTAATGTACTACCCGAACCCCATTTTGCTTTTCAGCATACATTAAGTAATGGTAAGCGTGCAGACTGTGTATTGTTTCTACCTGAGCCGACAGGAAATATCGCGATTGACGCAAAATTCCCTTTGGAAAATTTTCGCTTATTGATGGATGCGTCTCTTTCTGAAAGTGAGCGTAAAAAAGTGGAGCAACAATTCAAGCAGGATATGCGCATTCATATCCAACACATTGCAGAGAAATATATTCTTCCTGGAGAAACGGCGGAGGGTGCCATCATGTTTATTCCTGCTGAGGCCGTATTTGCAGAAATCCATGCTCGTCACCCCGACGTAGTAGAGGCAGCGCATCGAGCCAAGGTATGGATGGCTTCCCCTACAACGATGATGGCAATACTGACTACAGCTCGAGCAGTATTAAAAGATGCGGATACACGTAAACAATTACATATTATACAGAAACACTTGCGTTCTCTCGCATTGGATTTTGAGCGGTTTCAAAAGCGCATGGATACCTTAGCTAAGCATATTGCTAAGGCGCATACCGACGTGGATCAAGTGCATACATCGGCTAAGAAGATATCACGGCGTTTTGGTTTGATTGAAAAAGTGGAATTAGAGGATGACATAGCTGAATTGGATAATGCTGTTGATGCTACTTTATTAGATCAAACAGTGGATGAACATGGAGAAGAGCTTAAGTCATCTTGAGCAAAAACATCATGCTTACCCGTATGTAAAGTATTATTCTGGTTGGCACACTTCATGCACAGGTAAGCATGTAAAACAAGCTATTCTCATATCGCTAATTATGGTTTTCTTTCATAGCGTGGACTGCGAGGGTCATTTTCTGGTTTTTTCCACCCAGGGAGCGCATCATCCCTCCGCACTGGCCGCCATTGGGTTGGAGAACTCCTCCCTCCAGAGGAGGGAGGAGTCTGCTCGGTCTTGCTAGGGGATTGTTGGGGTTGTTTTCTAGGCATAATAATATCTCCTCGAGAATGATTATTATATTATAGCAAATACTATAACTATTTGATTTTATTTGTTATCTATTCTTGGCGGCTCAACTTATTAATCCTGCGCAAAGCACGAGATTCGGAACAATTGAGTATCAGCAAGAATTCGGCGCATAAGAGTGATCTCGCCCCGAATTGATAGACACAGTTATACGACCTTCTTGCTTTGATTCTCAAACACCAC
>MGYC01000037.1:61867-87152 GCA_001801575.1 Gammaproteobacteria bacterium RIFCSPHIGHO2_12_FULL_41_20 | reverse complement strand
AGGATCAGCATCCTTGTTGACTGTATTGTGACAAGGATGCTGATCCTTCGCTAACGCTCAGGATGATAGCCCAACGCTCAGGATGACAGTGTTAGCAGGAACTGCTGCTAGGATGATAACCCTGCAGTGAAAACTCCAGATCCTCGTTAACTTTTAAACAATGTTCGTTATTGTAACATAAAAAAGCGGGAATTTTGCATTTTTCTAGTTTGCACCATGCTTAGAAAAATCAACAACCTACTGCCGGGCATTCTATTTTACGCTTACACAATATTGAGGTTATATATTAGGGTCTGTTTACAGCATATTTCGTTGCCGCTTCTAATTTCACTTTCTCAAAAGTATCTAGAATATTTTGATACAAATCAATTACTGTATCCCATTCTAATTGTATGGCTTTTTCTTCTGCCTCCATTGCCAGTTTATGCATAAGTTTTATGCCTGCATCGCCTGATGAGCCTTTTAATCTATGCAATAATTCTTTGGCTAGTTGACTATCCTTGGCCTTGATAGCTTCGGTAATATCGGCTAATAACTCTGCTGTTGAAGATATAAATACTTGTAAAAACTCTCTAATATTCTCTTTATTTTCACCAAAAATTTCTTGTATTCTCGCCGGGTCAATATAAACCGTATTTTCTTCAACCGGACAAAAAGAAGACCCGGCTACTAATTTTTGTTGGCTATCTAATTTTTCATCTAACCACCGGCTTAACATCTCCGTTAATACGGTAAAATTAATTGGCTTAGAAATATAATCATCCATCCCAACTTGCAAACACTTTTCACGATCCCCTTTTAAAGCATGTGCAGTCATTGCAATAATCGGTATATGTGGTTGTTGCCCCCCCTCCATCTTGCGTATTTCTGCCGTTGCCGTATAACCATCCATTCCCGGCATTTGACAATCCATTAAAATTAAATCGTAGGATGTATTCTTAAGCGTTTGAATAGCCTCATAACCATTACTTACTGAATCAGCGTGATAACCCAATCTTTCCAAGATCCATAGCGCAACTTGTTTATTAGTAATATTATCTTCTGCTAATAAAATACGGTAGTGCTTTTTTGGCTGCACTGGAACAATTTGCGTAGGTGAAACAAGTGTATCTACTTTACCCCGCATTTTTATAAGAACAGTAGTAATACTTTCGTACAGCCGCGATAAATGTAATGGTTTCGATAAGCTCAGAGAGATACCTAATCTTTTTAATTCATTAATACTAAAAGAAGCGCCTAAAGAAGATAAAATAATAACAGGTACATTTTTTATTTCTGGAAGTTGCCGCATTATTTGTATTAACTCAAACCCTGACATGCCTGGCATCATATAATCAACCAAGGCTAGTACATAGGGGTCTCTATCAGCAGCTGCTTTCTTTAACATAGATAATGCTTCAGCTGCATTCTCCGCCAAATCACAACGCATATGCCAATTTTTAGTTTGCCGCTGAATAATTTCACGATTAATCACATTATCATCTACACAAAGTATTCGCGCCCCATGTATCTGTTTAATTAATGCATAATCAATTTTGGGAGTTATAGCATGGGTAGATTCTGCTAATTCAATAGTAAACCAAAACTTGCTCCCCCTACCAAGCTCACTTTCCACATTGATAGTACCCCCCATAAGCTCAACAAGGCGTTTAGATATAGCAAGACCTAAGCCAGTTCCTCCATATTTACGAGAAATGGACGTATCTCCTTGCATAAAAGGCTCGAACAACCGCATATAAGCTTCTGGAGTAATCCCAATCCCCGTATCTTTCACCTCAATTAATAAAGTTAACTTTTTATCATTAGTTATCGCTGTTTTAATAAGTCTAACGTTTATGCTAATTTCACCAGACTCAGTAAATTTCACTGCATTACTTAAAATATTGTTTAGCACCTGGCGAATCCTCATGGAATCCCCCACCAACCATTCTGGTACTGCCGGGTCAATATAGGCACCAAAAGCAATGCCCTTATTGTGAGCCTGAACGGTAAAGATATCTAAACTATCTTCAATTAGTGCATAAATACTAAAATCTACTTTTTCTATCTCCATGTGTTCCGATTCGATTTTAGAAAAATCCAAAATGTCATTAATTACTAATAATAAAGCCTCGCCAGAAACACGGATTGTTTCCACATATTCTCTTTGTTGCATAGATAAGATCGTATCCAACAATAGGCTTGTCATGCCAATAACACCATTCAACGGCGTGCGTATTTCATGGCTCATAGCAGCTAAAAATGCACTTTTTGCACGGCTTGCTGCATCTGCTTGCTCGGCTAATTTCTCAGCTATTTCTTTAGCACGTCGCATTTCGGTAACATTAGAAGCAACATTACCAATCGCATAAGCCACCCCTTGATCATCATATAAAAGAAACTTATTGGTTATATAGGTACGCCATTCGCCTTCTATTTCCATGAGATCCTCCATTTCCATGGGGGATTTTAAGCGAATTAGTTTTAAATTATTTTCGCGGACTCTATCGGCAATATTTTTTGGAAATAAGTCAAAAACAGTTTTACCAATAACGTCTTTTTCACTTTTATGAAATAGTTTCTCAAACGCTTTATTGGCTGACAAAAATCTTCCCTTAAAGTCATAGCTATAAATAACCGCACCGGTATTATCAAAGAAAGTTTGTAGTTTATTTTTATTTATTTTTAAATCTTTCTCTAATCGTCTTCTGGTAATATCGTATTGCTCTACTAAATAGGCATTAAACAATATAAAAACAATAAAGAATGTCACTGTTCCCATCACTAGCAGCGAAATCCCTAGTTCAGCAGCATAAATTGTCCCACTTACTCCCAATAGTCCCAAATAACCAAGAACTATTGGAAAAATAACAGCGGGGGGAATAAGTCTGCGCGTTAGCAAGCCACCACTGTATCTACTAATCAGTAGTGAGGCTATGCCACGACCAGGTCTAGCCATAAAAATGCCTACACTTAATAAAAGAAATAAAAATATGCTAATCATAGGCATTTGCGAGTATCGATCAATGCCAAAAAATTGCGCGCTATTATTAATTTTATAAATATGCACTAATAAAGAAAAAAACGATGAGAAAATAACAAAAATAATGAGTGGATGATAAACGCGGTAACTAATCGTTTTATTATCCAAAAAAAATAAAGAAAAACCAACTAATGCAAAATTAGCAGCAGCAAAAGGCGCCATCCTTCCCGGCGGAAATATATCACCTGCGGTAGCTAAAGGTTCTTTAAATAAACCCTGATCTATGCCAAGATCAATATTGAAGAAGTACTCCAGCAAAGTTAGCATGGCAATTAAAAAAACTAAAGACGCGCAAAGTTTCACTAAGTGATGAGAATAATATTCTGGCTCTTCGCATATCTTCCAGAGAGCCATGCCACTCAAAATAAAACATAAAGCACTATTCGGTTCAATTAATTTTAAATGGTAAAGTACATTTTCAGGTAGCCAGAAATAAATTAGCCACCCAATAATGACAAATATGCCCGTCGCCAGAATAATTGCACTTAAAAACTTAGCTACCTGATTAGGCCAAAGATAAGGTACAGTCTGATGTCTTAGGTTATGCATAACCTAACTCTTTTTATCTTCCTTCATGGATGCAAATAAAGACGTCATTTTTTTTAAATCGCTGTCTAATTCTTTTATTTTTTCCATGTATATATCATTTTTAGATGATTTTTTATCATTGATTACCGAAAGCATTTTTAATGTTAACTGCTCTAATTCTGCTATTTTTTCATAATATATTTTTAATAAATTATTTTGTTTAGTTAACGTATGATCATACATGACAATTCTGGCCCCAACAGATAAACGGCTACGCAATTCCGCCATATTAAATGGCTTTGATATAAACTCATCGGCACCCGCTTCTAATCCTTTAATTATATTTTCCGTACCCGTCTGATGTGTTAACAAAATAATATACGTGTAATGGATAGCATCTCGCTTAATGCGCTCGCATAAAGTCACACCATCTATTTTTGGCATTAACCAATCTAAAACCAATAACTGTGGTGCTTTAGGCTGTTGCAAAATATTCCATGCCTCTTCCCCGTCTTTAGCCAAAATTACCTCGTAATTCCACTGAGAAATGGCCGTGCGTAACAGAAGACGCGTAGGAGGATCATCGTCAGCCACTAACACTTTGATAGTTTTTACAATAGTTGCGGGGGATAATTGGGATGGTATTTTACTATGGCAGAGTGTGTTCATAAGTATTCCTTAATTATACTTAACTATAGCACATGGTAAAAAAGGCATATTTCAAGTAGATTCACAAAATTACTTTGCTGGTGAAGTAATAACACTATTGCGGTGCACATAAATAGTAATGGTATTACTTTGCAAAATTATACGTTTATTTTCATCAATAATAATGGCTGATAATTGATGTACACCGCGCTCAAGAATACTAAGCAGTATCTGCGTACTTGCAGCCGCATCCCCAACCAACTTACCGTCTAATACCAATTGAATTTTATCACCGCTTTGTAATTTAGGATCTAACTTCATCATTACCGTTATTTCTGGTTGATTCTGAATAGTTTCTTGATCTTTTGGCGAGAGAATTTCAAAAATTTTATATGATTGCTTCACTGGTGCAGTAACCGTTGTCTGGGTTGTTTCTGTTTTTTTCTCTACAGAGCTATCATGCACAAACAGCGGAGTCGAAATAGAGCCACCGCTATTGGTAATAACTACCGGGCTAGAATGAGTGGTTGCTGTGTCAGAATAAGTAACACTCCCATCTTTATTAGTTTGCATATAAATGGCTGCATGGCAGACCGCTATGTTCAACATAAATAAAATTAGGTATCGCATACACACTCCGAATGTATCATAAGCTAGGAGTTCCGCTAAAATCAGCCCTACATAATAGCAGATGAATTTTGGGGATCGATTCCTGCTATATTGGAAACCACTCTAATCGATTGTGTACTACCATGACTATCAACCCAGGATACAGTCACATCGGCATTCTTATAGGTAGGATTAGTATTCGCTGTCACTGTCCAAGCCACTGTATAAGTAGCAGAAGTGCCTGTCGTTGTTGATGTTCCTGATGCAATACCCTGATAAGATGTATAGCCACTTATGTTATTCAGCACTTGAAAATCACGTAGAGTTTCAATTTCTTTAACAGCTAATGTAGTAGCAAATGCTTTTTGCTGTATAAGGTTCGTACCGTAGGATAGATAATGTTGAAACCGAATAAGTGCAATAACACTAACCGCAACAAATAAAAGAGCAACTAAGACTTCCACCAAAGTTTGGCCTTTTTTATTGCGCATTATCATCCTTTAAAAGTCCTTCCATGTGCCTGGCACTTTAGCATAATAGCTTAAGGATAGTTGATTTTGTAAATTCTGTAATACTGAAGAACTATAGACAATTTCAGTGCTCCCACTTATTTCCAAATTATCTGCGGTGGCCATACTACCATTAATTGTCACATTACCTAATATATCCGTAGTGGTAGTCCCCATGACATAAACAAAACCATAGATAGTGACAGAACCCGTCAACTTCAAATCACCATTCACAATAAGAATAACCGGATTATCTGCAGAACCTACCGTAGTAGTCCCGTTTAACTCTGCAGTGCCTGCAGTTTGCTCTATCCAGATGGAAGTACCCGTAAGTCCATTTAATAAATTATTGTAATTGGTATTAACATTATTCGTATAATAGTGAGCAATATTACTTTGTATGGTATTGCTTGAAACACCAAAGTAAGTGGCAAAAAAATCATTTTGTGACATGCTCTGGATCGATGAAACATTTTCCTGGACATCAGAACCCTTTACAGAAGAAGTAGAGCTAGTACCCGAGCTGAGAACTGTCTCTGCACTGCCATTAATTTCTATGGTAGAGCCCGATATAATTGTACTATTAGATTCCATATTAATGATTTTAGAGCTCCCTCCTAAGCTAAGTGTTCCTTTAGTTATTAAGGGATTATCAGGAGCATTAACTAACATGGAACCAAATTGTACGCTCTGTGAGACAACACGCGTTGCTGTACCATCATCGCTTACTCCCGTTGAAGTAATGTGGATTAAATTATAGTTATTCGCAATGGGATTGGCATAAACAATAGTATATTTGCTATTATTCGCTAAGCTAACATTGCTAGTACTACTATTAGAAAAAGATTGAATATAGCCATTGACTGGGTTAGCTAAGATAGTGCTAGCATTTTGTTTTAAATAATTGATACCGAATTCCAACCCAGCATCAGCTGCTGCCATTGCTTGGCTATTTTTAAGTTGGTTAGCAATGGTCTTTTCTTGCATTACACCAAAATTAGCAGCAAATATAATAAGTAACGTATTGAGCACTAACAAAATCACTGTCATAACCAGTGTGGCAGCGCCCCGCTGTGGGTAACTTTGTAAACTCTTCTCCTTAAGGAATAAATTTATCATTACGAATCCTAATATGCTGAGTCAGTGTTCGCGTAATACTAGAATCATTTACCAATTGCCCAGTGACAGACACATCTACACCCCGCATAGCAATGCCCCTCACCCCAGGCCCAGTTGTTATTGTTGTGGTCGTTAAAGAAAAAGTAAGATTAGTAATATCTATAACATTGGGATCGGTGATGTTTTCCCAAGAAGAACCGGATGAATCACAGGCAAACCCTCCTCCGGGTGGTCTAGCTTGTATAGCTTGTCCACTTAAGCGAAACCCATAGCGTTCATCATCTACGCTAGAATTAACTTCTGGCAGAGCACCATCACTATTGTGATCATAAGCAAACAAAATACAATCATTGCTCGCATTAACACTAATATCCAAACCACCCGACATGAAAGGATTATTATTTTGTCCCGTACCTACATCGTTACTAGCATATGCCCAATATCCTGCTCGGCGAATATCATTACTCATGATCATTAACGCTGTATGCAATTGTTGGTTTAACCGAGTAACCTGCAAATTTTTTCGATAATGATTAATATTATAGAGAAATATAGTAATTAAAGCCGTAAATAATATTAAGTTAATGGTTAACGTCACTAAAAACTCGGCAAGGGTGAATCCTAATAATTTTCTTAACATGCCGGATACCCGCCCACTCCTGTCGAGCACATCTGCAACCCCCCTAATCTTCCAATATTAATAGTAACTGATGAACTTTTTCCATAAACGGTAAAAGTTGCCGAGCCACTTACATTGGCTGCACCATGTGATCCCTCAAAATAGACGTAACTATATACCAATCCCGCAGTAGAAAGAGTGGTTTGCGTAGCGCTAGGTGCGCTGACTGTTCCCAAACCACAATTATTAGCAACTGCACAATTACATGTGCTATTGAGATTAATACCATAACACCATGAACTACCCGTGGTGAGTGACACATAAACATTTGTATTACGCTTTACTGCTTCACTACGAGCATATTGTAATACGTTATATAAATTTTCTGCTGCAGCGGAAACTCGATGGGCTTGCACAAGATCGATGAATAAGGGAATGGATACTAGCGTTAAAATAACCCCAATAGTAAGGCCAATAATCAATTCAACTAAGGTAACTCCTATATACGTCCGTGTCGCTAACAAGCATAGATCTCCCACGAGGAGTATTCGCGCGGAATACTCTTGTAATGATAACTCTTTCTTAGGGTTACGCAAAGCAGGAGTTCCTGCCATCAGCAAAGTATGTAATAATTCAGGAGATATACACCCAAGGAGGGGTAGCTTTGTTTTTACGTCGCCTTAAAAATTGGACCTCACAATTTATTTATAGTTTGCAAAAAAAGCAGACTAGGGATCTAATTGGCTTAGATATTGGTACTGATTTTCTTAGAGCACTAAAAATAAATTCTACAACAACCCCTTTTAAGGTTGAAAATTTATCTATTATCGCTATTCCTCCTGGCGCCATCATCAACAGTGAAATTAAAGATTATACCGCTATTGAAACCGTTTTGAAAAAAATGCTAGCCCAGTTAAATACAACAACTCATGCTGTAGCCATTGCCATCCCACGTTCGATAGCCATTATTAAGAATATTAACATTGACAGCCGATTAAAAACGGATGAGATAGAATCTCGTGCCTGGATAGAAGCCAATCAACATTTTCCTGATTTAATCGGTAATATCTACTTAGATTTCATGGCCAGTGGCCCCTTACCTGGCAACCCTGCAAAGCAGGAACTCACATTAGTAGCCTGTCGCAAAGATCAAATCAATTCTTATTTGCATTTGCTACAAAAAGCCGGTTTAAATACTAAAATTGTGGACGTAAATTGCTATGCTTTAGCAAGAGCTTTACCCCTTACTATTAATCAAGCAACCCCTTTAGAAACCGTAGCATTATTAAATTTAAATATTAATTTAAGCTCATTAATGATTATTCATAATAACAAACTGATTCATGCTCATGACCAAAGCTACGATGGTCAGCGATTATTATCACAAACACAAAAATACCGTCTTAAAAAACTCATTGATGAACATGAAAATCATCAGTTATTAGACGATATTGAGTACAATGCAGCCCTAAAAGAACACTTGCTATCACATCTGCGCCACATATTTAATTTCTTTTATACAAGTCATCCCGGCTTTACTATTCAAAAAATCATTTTATCAGGAGACTGCGCCGTCATCCCTGATCTGTTTCTTTTTATACAACGTGAAATTAACATCGAAACAACATTGGCTAATCCCTTCGCCCATATGACTTTAGCTGATAATATTAATGCGGATGAAATCAAGAAACATGCACCGACGCTAATGCTATGCTGTGGATTAGCTTTGAGTAAGACTGCATAAGGTATTTATTATGACACAAATCAACTTACTACCTTGGCGAGAACAAGCAAGAAAAAACAAAAAAATCCGTTTCGGCTTAACCATAGCTGCCACCCTATCTTTAGCATTATTCTGCACCCTTATTGCGCACCTCTATCTCCAGATGCTGATTACAATGCAACAACAACGCAACGCTTATTTACAAACGCAGCTTAGTCAAGAACAAACTATTTTGTCTATGCTCAACAAAAAGAAACAAGAACAAACAACAATTAATTCAGAATTGCATTTTATAATGTCTTTACGACAAGAAAATTATCAAGCTATTCGGCTATTTGATACGTTAGTGAGGGTTATACCAGAAGGGATTTCCATCAACAAAATTGCTCGCGATGGCAATAATATCGTTTTATTAGGCAAAGCCCAATCTAATCTACAAATCACTCTTCTCATGAAGAATATTGCTAAAACTCTCGTTTTCAAACAACCAGAATTAACAGAAATTACTGGTAGAGAAAGTAATGTTGGAGAAACAAGAAATTTTCAAATAAAAGTGCAATTAGAGGAACAAGCTTAATAATGATTAATCTAAATAACATTTATTATTCCTCAAGAATGATACAAGCTATGATTTTTGGATTTATATTCATGGTGATTTTTTATTTTGGATACTTATTAGATCTCTCAAGCTTACAGTCCAGCTTGAGTAGCCAACAACAACAAGAAACCAACTTAAAACAACAATTAAAAATAGCTATCGATAAAGAAATACAAGAAGAAAATGACCTGGCTAATCTGCCATTACTACAATTACAGCTAACCCAATGGCAAAAAACTATTATTACGCATGCTAAATTACCAGAATTATTGAATGAAATTCTAAAAATAGGTGGCAATAATTACCTGTATTTTAGCCAGTTTAACCCCAGTAGCAAACAGAAGAATGGCCATTACTTTACCATCCCGATTAAAATAATAGTCGTGGGAAATTATCATCAGCTAGCAAGATTCGCTAGTGAAATTGCTAATATGCCATGGATTGTGGCTATAAATAATTTTTCTATTTCCAATGAAAATAAAACTGATTTATTAGGTAATAAATTAGCTAAGAAAGCGAATGCCGAAAACCTTTTAACGGCAGAATTTAATTTCGTAGTGTTTTACCAAGCTGAGATGCAAAATCATGCGCATTAGGGTTTATTTGGTATTAGCTTGCATTTTTCTCCTTTATGGGTGTTCTAATAACAAAGAAGAACGCTTTGAGGATTTACATAATTACATCGCAAATTTAAAACAAACTGCAGCAACCAAACTAAATAAAAATGCGGCTCTGATTACATCATCACCACCGATACAATATCGGGCTGAAATATTACGCTCACCGTTTGACCCTGCAGAAACCGCCGCACAGAAAAAAGATAAAATATTAAATCCACTTCAGAGTTATCCTCTATCCATGCTACGATTTGTAGGAATATTGGTTTATAATGGCAAGGTTTTTGCTGTCGTTATGGCCCCGGATAATAAAGTATATCAAGTTAAAAAAGGCGATATCATTGGTGATCATGGTGGTATAGTTGCTAGTTTGCAACAAAACCAATTAAATATTATGGAGCCGAATGAAAATGGCAGCCATATAGTAACCCTGCATCTAAAGGATGAGCATTAATGCTAAACAAGATGGGGTCTGTTGACATAATAGTTATACTAAGCATTTGCTGCTTCTACTTGGTTAGCAGTACACCTTATGCCGCCAGCTATAAATCACCCTCTCGCTCTATCCCTACTAAATCCAATAAATTATCTTTTTATTTTCAAGATATTGAAATTAGATCCTTACTACAACTGATTGCGAAAAATTCTGGGTTAAATTTTATTATTAGTGATGCGGTCAAAGGTAGTATCACGCTGAATCTAAAAGATGTTACCTGGCAACAGGCATTAACTATTATACTAAAAACACAAGGCTTAGCATCGCGACGCTTAGGCGATATTATTTATATTAGTACCATTGAGAATATAACTAATAATGAAGTAAAACAGTTACAATCTGCAGATACTATTGCAAACTTGGCGCCATTAAAATCTATTCTTATTCATCTTAAGTATACCAATGCGACGAATGTGGCTAGCCTCTTAAAGGGATCGCAAAGTTCGTTACTCACTAACCGTGGCCAAGTCGCTATTGATACTCGCACAAACAGCCTGATTATTCGTGATACCAAAGAAGTACTAAGAGATATTTTACCTGAGATTAGAAAGTTAGATGTTCCAGCAAGACAAGTATTAATCGAAGCGCGCATTGTTAATATTGATACACTTTACGAAGAAGAGTTAGGTGTTAGGTTTGGCCTGTCCGACACCCGCCATCTTTCAGGTACCTTAGCAGGTGCTAACCAGCTGGTACAAGGAATCAGCGCTCCCGATGTCACTCCCTTTACTGAACGACTTAACTTTAATATACCTGCCAGTCAATTAACTACTGGAGCGAACCCCGGAAGTATCGGCCTAGCATTAGCAAGAATGGGCCATGTTATGCTTGACCTTGAGTTGTCTGCTCTTGAAGGCGAGAAACATGCACAAATCATTGCTCGACCCCGTGTCGTTACTTCTAATCAACAAAAAGCGCTTATCCAAACTGGCGAAGAAATTCCCTATCAAGAAGCCACTTCAAGTGGTGCCACCTCGGTTGTCTTCAAAAAAGCAGTATTAAGTTTAGAAATTGTGCCGCAAATTACCCCTAATAACAAAATTATTCTCAATTTAAAAGCAACGGAAGATACACGTGGGCAAAATACCGCTGTAGGCACAGGATCAACTGGAACTCCTGTCACTATTCCCGCTATTAATACTCAAGAAGTACAATCCAATATCCTACTCGATGATAATGAAACTATCGTGATAGGCGGCGTTTATAAAGTAATAACCCAAAATACCCTGGATCGCATCCCATTTTTTGGCACAATACCTATCATAGGAAATTTATTTACACATCGCGGTGTTCATGATGAAAAACATGAATTATTAATTTTCATCACTCCCAAAATTATCACTGCCGCTACGCATGCTCAAGAAAGCGTACCAGGAGAGGGTTAAACAAATGTTAAAAATAATTAGTTTAGTCATTTTATTGATCCAACTAGCTGCCTGTAGCTCAACAAAATCACCCTCAATAGAAGAGGATAGTAATAGAAATATTAAAACAGCCAAAATCAATTCCCAGTTAGGTATTACTTATCTTGAACAAGGTAATGTGCAACGTGCAAAGCAAAAGTTACTATTAGCCCTCAGTGAAGGCCCTAATATTCCGGAAACGTGGTATTCCATGGCTTATTTTTATGAAGCTACTGGCAATCATCAACAAGCCAAAACCTATTATTTAAAAGCAGTGAGCATTGCCCCCCATCGCGGTGATGTGCAAAATAATTATGGAACATTTTTATGTCGCTCAGGAGACTATCATGGAGCTATTCAACGTTTTCTGTTAGCAGTAAAAGATACAAATTATCTTAACCCTGCGGCTGCTTATGAAAATGCCGGCCTCTGTGCTTTAAAAATACCTGATGCCACGCTCGCATCTCACTATTTTAACCAAGCATTGTTGCAAGACGCTACTCGTCCTACATCCTTACTGCAATTAGCCGAGCTGAATTACAAAAAAGGCAACTATACTATCGCCAAAGAAAAACTTAGTCAGTTTTTAGCGGTATCGGCACCTACGATACAATCTGTCACGTTAGAAAATCGTCTTGAAAAACAATCTACTGTTATTCGGTAAATCTCTATGTACATGACAAAAATAAAAGATCTATAATTCTGTCATCCTGAGCCCTTCGCTTCGCTCTAGGGTAAACTCCGTGAAGGATCTATTTAATTAACTAGATAGATCTTTCGCTAACGCTCAAGATGACATAAAGTTATTTTTGTCATGTACAAGTTATCGGGGTCTGACCCCTCTCTTCATCCCAGAAGCCTCCCTTAAGCCATTGATTAAACTTAAAGGATACCTCTTTCTCTATGTAACATTTCTGCTGAGTTTAAGGAATGTGACATTTCTGAAAAGTTACTACACTACACCTGTTGCCTCAAAAAATCTCACGCTAGCAATATAGTGCTATAATTAATGCGAGGAGCCTTAATTTTCATCATCATAGATCAGGAGATAGCCAATGAGATACAAACACAGCAGTCAAGGTTTTACCTTGATTGAATTGATGATCACGGTAGGCATTGTAGGTATTTTAGCAGCCATTGCCATACCATCTTACCAGAACTACACACGCCGCGCTTATTATAGTGAGGTTGTACAAGCAACGGCTCCCTATAAAGCTGCCGTAGGCGAGTGTATACAAAATCTAGGAGCCGCTGCAGGGTGTGATGCTGGAACAAACACTATTCCAGCTGCTATTACTGCTGCGACGGGTGCTGTCGGCACGCTAGCAGTGGATGAAGGCGTTATCACTGTCACGCCTGTTGCTGCACACGGCATCGCGGCTACAGATACCTATGTATTAACACCAACAGTTGCTAGCAATGGTACAGTTACATGGGCAAGTTCTGGTGGTGGCGTAACGAATGGTTACGCTCAATAAACTAATGGCGGAATTTCCATATGGCTATTCCGCCATTGAGTAACTAGCGAGAGTATAAAATCTCTTTATGTATGAGAATTTTTTTGCAAGAGAAAAGAGGAGGTTGAATTACTCTTAAGAAACAGGTAGCGATATGGGAGAGCCTTCTGCTAAAAATGTTCTCAGTGGATATGCTTATTATCTTGCTGAGGAGCAATTATTAGACAAACAAACAGCCCTGAACGCCTTACAGCAGGCACACCAAAACAAACAATCCTATATCGATTTTCTTCTTAAACAAAAATTACTTGATGAAGCACAAGTAGCGCGCACAACAGCTGAATACTTCGGCCTGCCTCTATGTGACATCAACGCTTTTAATGCTAATCTTATGCCTTCTGAATATCTTAATATTCAGCTTGTAAAAAAACACGTCGCCCTGCCATTATTTAAAAAAAATGGCATTCTCTACATGGCCATCCTTGACCCTACTATTGAAAATTTATATGAAATAAAATTTTTAACCGGCTTTGATATACGCCTTTTTATTGTCGAAGCAAGTAAATTAGATAAGGTTATTTCAGACTTATTAAATACCTTAATGTTATCTGAAATTAGCCAAAGTGTTACTATAACGAAAAATATCGAAATAAATACCTATAAAGAAGAAGATGTTGATTTAGCTACTTATGATGTAGAAAGCGCACCAATTATTAACTACGTCAATAAAGTGTTATTAGATGCTATTAACAAAAATGCTTCGGATATTCATTTTGAACACTACGAAGATAATTATAGGATTCGTTATAGGCAAGACGGCATTCTCTATGCTATTCCATCACCTCCGCTTAAATTAGCTAATTATCTTCTGGCTCGTATTAAAGTCATGTCAGATTTAGACATTACCGAACATCGTATTCCACAAGATGGCCGGTTTAAACTCATTCTTTCCAAAACACGGGCGGTAGATGTGCGCGTCAGCGTATGCCCTACTATTTTCGGTGAAAAAATTGCCTTACGCATTTTAGATACTTCACGAACACTACAAAGCATAGACAATATAGGTATGGAGCCTATACAGCAGGAACACTTTCGAAATTCCCTCAAACATTCGCAAGGCATGATATTAGTGACAGGACCCACTGGTAGTGGTAAAACTGTAACACTCTATTCTGCTTTACATTCTCTTAATTCACCCGAGAAAAATATTTCCACAGTTGAAGATCCGGTAGAAATCCCTGTTCATGGCATTAATCAAGTTCATGTTAATCCTAAAACCGGTCTCACTTTCGCAACAGTACTACGCTCATTTTTACGCCAAGATCCCGATATCATCATGGTAGGCGAGATTCGCGACCTAGAAACAGCGGACATTGCCGTTAAAGCATCACAAACAGGACATCTGGTATTGTCAACGCTACACACTAATAGCGCACCAGAAACCGTTACACGTTTAATTAGTATGGGAATTGAACCATACAACCTAGCAAGCTCATTAACTATTGTTATTGCGCAACGACTGGTACGCGTACTATGTGACGAGTGTAAAGTAAAAGACCCTATTCCAGAAGAGGTACTAATACAGGAAGGATTTAAAAAATCTGAGCTTAGTAATTTGCAACTTTATAAGGCTGTTGGCTGTAAACGTTGTATTCACGGCTTCAATGGTCGAGTAGGAATATTTGAAGTATTACCCATTACTACAACTATGGCTGAGTTAATTATGCGAGGAGGCAATGCGATAGAAATTACTAATCAAGCTAGGAAAGAAGGCGTAAATGATTTACGCGAGTCAGGTCTTAATAAAGTAAAAAATGGCATTACCACTCTTGCTGAACTGAATCGGGTATTTAAATAATAGCGGACTACTTTTATGGCAATGACTACACAAGCATTTCAATGGACCGGCCTTAATAATCAAGGTAATCGGGTAAACGGATTGATCGAGGCTGCTAATAGTAAAGACGCCCAAGTTATATTAAAAAAAATGGAAATTGAGGTTATTACGCTAGAAGTAAAACAAAAAATAAATTTCAAATTAGCTTTTTTATCCGTACGAAAAAAAATTCATAAAAGAAATATTCTACTTTTTACACGTTATTTATCAACCATGCTCACTGCCGGCCTACCACTTATTCAAGCGTTAGATGTAATGAGTAATGATAAAGAAAATCCAGGCATGAAGTCTCTTATAGACTCAATTAAGGCTAATATTTCGGAAGGTAAAACTTTAGCAGAATCTCTTAGCAAATATCCCGACCATTTTAATGACTTATATTGTAATTTAATTAAAGCTGGAGAAAAATCTGGAGCGCTGAATAATATATTAATTCGTATTGGTAATTACCTGGAGCGTACCGAAAATTTAAAAAGAAAAATAAAAAAAGCTTTAATCTATCCCGCGGCCATTATTACCATTGCACTCATTGTCAGTTTGATATTATTGCTGTTTGTTGTACCGCAGTTTGAAGGATTGTTTAAATCGTTCGGTGCACAGCTGCCTTTATTTACACGTATGGTAGTTAGTCTTTCCACATTTATACGTCAATACTGGTGGGTTGCAGGCATAAGCATTGTTTTTATCATCTGGTGGATAAGGTATTTAATAAAAAAATCTGAACGCCTGCAACTGCTAATCGATAAATTGGTCTTAAGAATTTATATTATTGGTCCTATATTTAAAAAAGGCATTATTGCTCGCTTCACTCGCACACTTGCCACCTCCCTAGAATCAGGTATGCCTATTGTTGAATCGATGGAATCCATGCCGGCCATTATGGGCAATAAAGTCTATAGTAACGCTATTATACAAATTTGTAATGACGTTATTAAAGGCCATCAATTATCAGCCTCTATGGAGGCATCCCAACTTTTTCCTAATATGGCTGTGCAAATGATTGCCGTAGGTGAAGTCTCCGGTAAATTGTCAGATATGTTAAATAAAGTAGCGGATCATTATGAAGAAGAAGTAAATACCATTGTGGATAATTTAAGTAGTTTGTTAGAACCAGTTATTATGTTATTGCTTGGCGTTATTGTGGGTGGATTCGTTGTCGCTATGTATCTGCCCATATTTAGGCTGGGCGCTTTATTTTAGGTGATTGATATGCGGCAAGCTAAATACATTGGAATTACATTTATTGAACTTTTAATTACTATGGCGATTATTTCAATCATCGCATTAATTGCTACTAATTTATTTTCATCTTATGTGCTAAAAGGTCGCAGAATTGATGCTATTGATGCTATATTGTCTATCTCGTTGGCTGAGGAAAGGTACAGAACCAATAATGCACAATATGGCACACTAGCTCAAGTATGGGGCGGAGTTACAACTTCGCCAGAAGGATATTATACTTTAAACATTACCAATACTAGTGCTACTAGTTATACCATCACTGCAACAGCACAAGGCAACCAAGCTAATGATGCTGTGGATGGAACTTCTTGCACTAGCTTAATACTTACTGTTAGTAATGGGACTATTACCAAAAGCCCCGCTGTTTGCTGGCCAACATGAGTTAATACTATGCCTGAGGTAGTAGTAATAAGTTATGTAATAAGCGATCTAATAGAGCTTAATTTATCTTACATGCCCTTTATTAATGAAGGCGGACTATTTATCCCCACTTCCCAATCATTTCAGCTGGGAGATAAGATTATTGTGAATTTACAATTACCCGGGGAAAAAGAAACCATAAAAATCGAGGGTAAAGTTGTCTGGATAACCCCGCAAAATGCACTGCATCATGTATCTGCCGGCATAGGTATACAGTTTATTGGCCCCAATGCACAAAACACACGCAACTATATTGAAGGGCAATTAGATAAATCAATAGATGTAGGTGGTTATACGTACGGAGTGACTGGAGATGTAAAAGAAGAAAAGAAATAGGATCAACTTGGTGATGAGCGGCGATGATGCTGCTCATACGCCTCACGAACTGCGGTATGTTCTGTAGGCTGAAGTAGGGCAAGCACCTTATCAAGTTGACCGTCGGAATCAACAACAGCAAGTTTCATTTTGACAAAAGCAAGACGGTGCACAGAGTCAAGTTGCTCTAGCATGCGAGCTAACGTATACCCATTCTTAATCACGCCAGCATACTTGTCCGCGAAAGCAAGACGGTGCGCAGAGTCAAGTTGCTCTAGCATGCGAGCTAACTCATACGCATGCTTAATCACGCCAGCACACTTTTCCGCGAAAGCAAGACGGTGCGCAGAGTCAAGTTGCTCTAGCATGCGAGCTAACTCATACGCATGCTTAATCACGCCAGCACACTTTTCCACAAAAGCAAGACGGTCGTCCGCTGTTAACCGCGTCAACACAGCTACCAACAGTTCAGGCGTGTCAATGTCAATCACCAACTCCTGTGCCCATTGCTTGCCAAAACAACGCTCAAGTACACTGCCCGGCAATGTCGAATGTCGTAATATCATCTCCAGGGGCGTCAGCAGTTGCTGCTGAGTTATGCCGATATACTGAAATGAACGTGGCAATTTGACCGCTTTTAAGTGCGGCGCTTGTTCAAGTATCGCTATGACACGCTCTGCTTCATTCTTTACTATAGCCTCCACGAGGGATTGCTTCGAGGCTAAGTGATCCTCTTTAGCTAGGTCTAGGCCGGCCTCATCATACAAGCTCTTTGCCACGCTCTGCAGCGGTAGTCCGGGATGTAACGCCGCTCCGCGGCCTGTACTATGACTCAGCATAGCTTGTACTATACTCTCCACCACGACTTGCATGCGCGGCTGTAAGCGTGGATCAATACTTTTGTTATCCGCCTGCAAATGTACCGTTTGTACCGCTAGCGGTACATGCGGCGGTACAAATACTCTGGCCTGCAACGAACAAAGATACTCTCTTGCCTCCTTCGCTGCTTGGCTTGATTGCAGCAGATCATGACTTGCCGTCTGCACGGCTGTCACCACATCCATTTCACCATGATAAGGATTCTGCACACCCATAAAACCTGCTGGATAAGCATGCTGTGCTACTTGATCGCGCGGCATACTCATTTGATACAGTACGCCACCGCTGCCTTTAACATACTGCTCATACAATTGTATCAAAGCTTCTTTATCTTGCTCAGATACATTGAAGTGTCGCAGAAAATCTGTTAGCAACGCAGGCAAATTAACCGTGCGCCTAACGTCATTGTTGTGCCAATAACAGACCGAATTGGAGGTGGGCGTTGCATGATTGCCGAACAAAAACACATTCGCAGATAAAGCAAACTCGTTAAAATCGGCTTCGTTATTGTCAAGCGTTTGCGTACCACCTTTAGAGTAATGCGCCATAAATTCTGCTAACGTTTGCAAACGAGCAAAATGCTTGTTCGAGCCGCGGAACGCAGCCGCACGCTCGTCCCTTTGTAAAAGCTGATACAGCGTGGTATAGAGTTGATAAAGAAATCCCACCACCTCATCACAGCCATGATAGAAGTAAAAGCGCTCCTTGCCACCCGCTCTTTCAGATTCAATAAGGCACACGCAATGCGCTATCATCTCCTCTCGACGTACTTTACTAGGACTTAATCGCAACATGTCTATCGCCGCAGCCACATTGTCACGCAGATTATTTTCTCGATATTGATGATCGCCTAGCATCACTTTTAAATGACATTCACTCTGTGATAAAACCGCTGTACTCGCCTCCGTGGCGTGCTGTTGTTTCGCTACGGATGTGTCGTCTGATTGCTCAGTCGATTTACGAAACTCTCGCTTTAATTTTCCGATTCGCTTTAATTCTCTGATCACAGCAGCCTTATGGGCTATTGCCTGTGCCATCTGACCTCGCGCTATCGCCGGAGTGCGAAATAACCGCAAACCCGGATCGGGGGTGATGCCGCTTTGGCTGAGGTGACTCCTGCGAAGCAGGGCCTGCCTTGGATGGTGTCGGCGCATCAGAATGCGTGGCTAGAGTGTCCCAGGGTCTGCCTTGGGTGGTTGCGTGGCGGCTAGCGTCCCTTGTGTGTGCATCGGCTCCAGCGGCTTACCTGCAGCAAGGTCCATCAAGTGCTGGCGTACCGGCCCCTGCATCAACATCCGATAGAGCGGCGGATAAAGTATTCGATCGCCAACCTGTATTGTCTCTTGCTCTTCTTCTTTGATACGCGGCGCCTTATCTAAGGCTTCTAGCAAGTCTTGCACTGGAACCCAGGCATACTCCGTGTGCTCTTTATCTCTAAACTCGCTATCTCTAAACCGTGCTTCTTCAACTGCAGGGTGCTCAACCAGGTACATACGATAGGTGAATGGTAAGCCTTGCTTTGTTTGCGTGATCATATCATGGAAGGGTACCTGCGCTATACTTCCCGCCGCATGGATTAAGACCCGCCCTGACTCCTCGCGTACTTCACGCAATGCTGTTTCAGCAAGGCGATCATCACCTAATTCACTTTTTCCACCCAAGTTATCCCACCACGGATGCCTAACTCGTTTTGCTAACAACACACAGGGTTGCCCTTCCCGTTGCGCATAGCTGAGAATGCCTGCCGCGGTCTTGTGCAGCTGGATTCTTTTGTCTATCTTAGCGCCTCGCTTCAACTCAGGGCCAAAACGTGTCACTAAATTATCTAAACGCTGAGCTAAGTGCTCGATAAACTCATCACGCAATGCGGGCGGCATGTTGAGCTCTGCAGCAAGACGCCACACCGTTTCTTCTATCTCCGTTTGCTTGGCAACGATCATGGCTAGCTGTGCTTTGATCTCATCGTCACTCAGCGCACCAAACCAAGCATATGCTTGAGCATTAGTCTGGCTATCCCGTAGACTATCCACTTCACTCACCTCATCCGCGTCTTCGCTCCGACGCTCACCTCGCGCGCGAAATAAGAAATTAGATCCTGCATCCACCAGATAGGCCTGGCCATCCTTGCCAACCATAAAATTATCTGGCTTTGCAACATCAATATTGCCCAGCAACACATGCGCCAAAAAATGATGACGTGCCTTGGCGGTTATTATTGCCTCATGCTCAGCTTCAGTGCCTGTCGCGGCGTCTACATACGCAGACAATTGAAACAGTCCAAAGCGACTGGGGAACGCTAGCGTTTTAGCTAATTGTTTCGGTAACGTATTAACCATCACGCATTCCGGTGTCGGCACACCCAATACCTGATAGATCGCTTTGCACAGCAGCTCACACTGCGATGCATCCGAGTGTGAGCCCCATTTCAACACCTGTTGCCGCTGCTGGTCGTCACTAATCGCAAACGTACTCTGTGTGCCACCACCGAGTGCTCTTGTGTAGGTAAAGGCAGTAAGATCAGGATAAACAGCGCTTTTCATACCTTCAGCAGGCTGCACGACAATTGCTGCCACTGGGCGCATATAGTGATATAACTCAACTGCCGGTAACCTAGTATCCGCAAAGCTCTCAGCGATACTGTCAAGCTGACCACTCAAATCATCAAACACATACAGACGCCGCGGCCTTTCGGAGGCTAGGCTTTCAACATACTCCCTCAGTACGCGGCCTTTTTGGTACTTTCCAGGGGCGTGAAGAATGGGAAAGTCAGGAAATCCCGCTTCGCGCAGTTGCTGCCTAGTTTGCTCTGTAAATTCAGGTGATCGTGCGGTTAAACCAATGACTTTCACTTCGCGAGCCATGATCTGCTGCACGATGTCAGGTAAGCGGCGCTCCGTTAGCTCAGCTGCACGCTGGTATTTATGCTGCCCCATTGCGGCTAACAGCAGAACTTCATCCAAGTCCAGCGCTATAGTCTCACCCGTTCCAGCGCTGAGGAGAGCATGCGTGAGATTATCTACTTTTACTCTCTTCATAAACCTGCCTATCTGCATGATAATACATATAACTTTCCAGAAAATGTCACGGTATAGGGTAAGTATAGAACACCGTAGGTTAAATAAAAGGAAGGGACTCCGCCTTACAGAATTATTTTTTATTAAGAACGCGGATTCCAGATAAACTCTATGAGTGTCATGCCAGTGTGTTTTTAGCTGGCATAACAATTTGCTTCAGAATTTGCACTAACGAGGTTTAATTTTGTTATTTGCTTTGCAAAAAAAGGCCTTGGTAACTTAATATAACAAGTTCGGAGTTTTGAAAAATGCTCTATTTCGAGCTGGGTAATGGAGAGTGCTTAATCAAACACGCATGAATACATCCTTATATCGGAAAAAACATCCCTGTTTTTTTACGGTTTGATTAAGCACTCTCCATTACCCAGCTCGAAATAGAGCATTTTTCAAAACTCCGAACTCAGGTTAATATATATTCACAGGACAGACTGAGTTAGAACTGGATGCCAAAATTATGTATCACGACTTTTATCAACTTAAAGAAAACCCTTTTAATGTTACAGCAGATCCTGAATTCTTTTTCTTAAGTAAATCTCATTCTGAAGCCATATCCAACCTGGAATATGGAATTAATCAAAGAAAAGGCATTCTTGTTATTACTGGTGAAGTAGGGACTGGCAAAACAACATTGTGTCGTAAATACATAAAACAGTTTAATAACAATATTAAATTTGCTTTGGTTTTAAACCCAAAATTTTCTGAATTACAATTATTGCAAATAATAGTTCAAGATTTAGGCCTCTCCACGAAACAAAAAAATAAATTTAGCCTTATTCAAGCACTCAATGACTTTTTAATTAGTGAATCGAATAAAGGTAACAATATTGTTCTTATCATTGACGAAGCGCAAAACCTCACGATTAAACAACTGGAACAAATACGTTTACTTTCTAATTTAGAAACCGAGAAAGAAAAATTATTACAAATTGTGTTAGTAGGTCAACCAGAGCTTTATGATAAATTACAATTACCCGTATTGCGTCAACTACGTCAACGCATTGTTGTGTACTATCATCTCCAGCCATTAGAAAAATCTACTATTAAAAATTACATAGACCATCGCCTAGCTAAAGCCTATGTACATACCAGAACCCAACGTGATTTAATTTTTACTGAACAAGCGATAGAAACTATTTATCATTTCACTCAGGGTTCTCCTCGTACCATCAACATCGTATGTGATCGTGCATTAATGGCAGGCTTTGTTGCTGAAACTCACTTAATTGATCATTACATAATCGAAAACTGTGCCAAGGAGGTAATGTATTTTGAGCATAATTTATGATGCACTGCAAAAAACCCAAAAAAATCAACCAACAGAAAATCCCAAACCAAAATACCCTGCTAAACATTTTTTCCGAATAAAAGCTCTGCTATCCATAAGTTTATCTCTCTTAGTTATTTTTGTTGTTACTTATGCTTACTTAACTAAACGCCCACAGCATACCGTTACCACTCTGCAAAGCCCCACAAAACTTAGTCTAAATGGTGTGTTTGTATCAAATGCCGCTCAAGTCGCCATGATCAACCATCGTATGTTTCATGTTGGCGATCAAATCAACAACATGAAAGTAATTAGTATTGAATATGATGGAGTCAAATTAGCAAATGGAGAGGATGTAGTTATTTTGCGGTAATTCTGTATTTAGAAAAATCAAGCACATGACTATGAAATCCCTCCAAACTAAGACGATGCCCTATACTGACCAAAGAACAATGCGGCAAATTGGTTTTTAATAAGTGATAAAAACGTTTTTCATTTTCAGCATCTAACGCTGAGGTGCTTTCATCTAAAAATACCCAATCTGGTTTCTGCAAAAGGACTCTTGCCAATGCTATACGCTGTTGTTCACCCGGCGATAATTGTTGTGACCAAGTAGCAACTTCATATAAGCGATCACTAATATGACTTAAATTACATTCAGCAAGCACCTGCTGCAGTGTTGCTGTTTCTACGGCTTTTTTTTGCTTATTGGGAAACAATACCGCTTCTTCTAGTGTCCCAATTGGCATATAAGGCTTTTGTGGCAAATACATAATAGTTTGCTGTTGCGGTAAAATAATCTTACCCTGACCATAAGGCCAAATACCGGCGATCGTGCGTACAAATGTACTTTTACCTATTCCTGATACACCTTGGATTAAATAATGTTGTCCATGAATAAACTCTTGATTGACTTCTTTTAACAGTAACTGCCCTTGCGGCGTCGTAATTGACAAATTACACGCAACAATACGCGGCTGTTGCCCCTCTGCATAGACAAAATGATTTTGTGCCAACGCATTTTGATCGATTTCATACATATGCTGCAAAAACGTTGTTAACCGTTGTACAACAGCGCGCCATTGGGCAATTTGTGGGTAAGCATTGATAAGAAACGATAAGGCATCTTGGATTTGCGCAAATGCCCCAATTGTTTGGATTAATCCCCCTAGTAAAAACACTTTATTAAAATAATTGGGCAATGCGACTAATAAAGGCAAGGCTACTGAAATTTGATTATAGCCAGACGTAAACCACATCAGTAATTTTTGCCGTAAGATAATGAAATACCAATTTTCCAATACACTATCTAATAAACGATTTAATGCTGATTTTTGCTGGTTTTCGCCATGATAGAGGGCAACATGTTCCGCATGTGCACGCACATCCACCGCAGCAAAACGAAACGTCGCCTCACGTCGCTGCTGCTCAAAATTCAATCCCACTAAAGGTTTGCCGAGCTTAAAAGTAAAATACGTACCCAGCAAAGAATATAACACTGAAACCCACACCAGATAGCCAGGCACATCCAGAGAACCCCAGCTTCCCAATGGGATATGCAACACCCCCGATAAACTCCACAAAACATATACAAATGCACATACTGTGGCAATTGCTGTCAGTAATCCCATAAACAAACTTAAGGAGGAAGTGACTAATGCACCAATATCTTCTTGAATACGTTGATCAGGATTATCGGTTTGCTTATCAAAGTTTTCTAAATAATAATAGCTACGCTTACTCAACCAACATGAGACAAATTGTTCAGTAAGCCAACGTCGCCAATACAGCTCCAAGTATTGCGAGAGATAATAGCGATACACAGCAAGCACAATGTAAATAGAGGCTAGAAAGAAAAAAATCTTTAACAAATCAAAAACCGAGATTTTATCGTAATCTTGTAAAGCATCATAAAAATGATTCATCCAATAATTAAAAACCACATTCATACCGACTATTGCCACTGTCATTACCACTACCATGGCAAAAAAAGTATAAGCAAACCAGCGACGCTCTGAACGCCAATAAGCTGTGATCAGCTGCCAAGCTGTATACGGTCGTAATGTTAATTGCTGAACCATTAAGTATCCTCTCTCATCTTTGCATGATATCGTAAATAACATATAATCCCAAAGAATCTACCCTAGAAGGCTTACCCTGATCTAAAACAAGGAAAGGCATTATGATTCGGCGTGTTACCACCGCCTATTTAGGATTCGCACTATTAACCGGCTGCAGTTTTAATCCTTTTACTATGCAAGACCATCACCTCACTGGCAGCCCATTAGCAACTGGGATAGGCGCAGGAATAGGCGCAGGCAGTACTGCGCTACTCCGCGCCCCTGCGCCTCTAGTCGCTGCTGCGGGCATAGGTGGCGGTGCCATTGGTTATTATGCGACTACTGTACGCTTTGCGGCTGGCAATATCATTCAAGCTGGCGGACAAGTCTACACAGAAGGTGAATATGTCGGTATTACTATCCCTTCTGATCAACTGTTTGAACCTAACACTGCAGATTTTCTTCCACAAGCAAAACCCATTTTGGAAAGCACCGTTGCCGTTTTAGAGCACTACCCTGACTCCGGTATACTGGTGTCTGGTAATACCAGTGGTTTTGCTAGTAGTAAATTTGAATTACGCCTTTCTGAAAAGCGTGCCAAACAAGTTGCTGGTTACTTATGGGCAAATGGCATTAATAACTTTAAAAAGAATAGCAGTAACATGAGAAAACTACGCTACACAGGTTATGGTAATTACTTTCCTATTGCTACCGACCAAACCCTGGATGGCATTAGAACCAATAGCCGTATTCAAATTACCGCTTATCCATCTAGTAGTGAGTTAG
>MGYC01000037.1:17829-61849 GCA_001801575.1 Gammaproteobacteria bacterium RIFCSPHIGHO2_12_FULL_41_20 | reverse complement strand
GCGTCAGCGAAGGATCAGCATCCTTGTCACAATACAGTCAACAAGGATGCTGATCCTTCGCTGACGCTCAGGATGACAGCCTGACGCTCAGGATGACAGCCTAACGCTCAGGATGACAGTGTTCACCGGAACTCCTGACAGTTCAATAAACATTCTCGGATTAATCGACCCCCTCAATCATCCGCATAATCCCAGAGAAATCGACTTCCCCATGACCTTGTGCAACATACAAAGCATATAAAGCTGCTGCTTCTGCACCGAGAGGAAGGGCTGCGCTGACACTTTGCGCTGCCTGCTGTGCTAGATACAAATCCTTCAACATCATTTTTGCCATAAATCCAGGTTGATAATCATGGCTAGAAGGCACATTGTCCAATACACCTGGAGCAGGACAGTAACTCGTCATCGACCAGCATTGCCCGGAAGCGCTCGAACTAATCTCAAAAAACCGCTTGGGATCCAAGCCAAGTTTTTTACCTAACGCAAACCCTTCACACACGCCAATCATGGAAATGCCTAAGATAAGATTATTGCAGATTTTTGCTGCTTGACCGGTACCCGCTGGACCCGCATGCACAATTTTCTTGCCCATTGCTGCGAGAATAGATTTAGCGCGAATAAAATGTGTTTCTTCTCCACCCACCATAAAAGTCAATGTCGCTGCCGCCGCCCCCGCTACGCCACCAGAAACTGGCGCATCTATCATGGCGATATCGCGCGATTTTGCCTCGTCATGCAAAGCGCGTGCCACTGTAATATCAATAGAGGAACAATCCATATACAACACGCCTGGCTTTGCATGAGCGAATAAGCCATCAGGAGCCAGACAAACATCGCGCACTTGCTGACCCGTTTGCACCATGGTAATTAGCACTTCACTCCCTGTGGCTACTTCCGCTATCTGGGCACAAGGTTTAGCACCCTCTGTTACTAAAGATTGCGCTGCCTGTGGCACCACATCATAGACTTTAACGCTGTGCCCCGCTTTCAATAAATTCCGCGCCATAGGATGGCCCATATGGCCCAACCCAATAAACCCAATTGCTGTCATATGTATTCTCCTATTTAGTAGCCGATGGTTATCCTGTAGAAGTTCCTGCTGTTACCCCATAGTTGGAATTGTAAACCCAGCAGTAAATGATCCTTTCGGCCAACGCTGAGTTACCGTCTTCAATTTTGTATAAAATTGCACGCCTTCTGCGCCATGCATATGGATATCTGCAAAAATCGAACGCTTCCAACCACCAAAGCTAAAATACGCCATAGGCACGGGTATGGGAATATTCACTCCCACCATCCCCACTTGTACCCGTGATGCAAAATTCCGCGCCACTTCACCGCTACCAGTAAAGATAGCTGTACCATTCCCATATTCGTGCTCATTAATGTATTGAAGCGCCGTATCAAAATCAGGTACCCGTACAATTGATAACACGGGACCAAAAATTTCTTCGCGATAAATCTGCATGCCAGGTTTTACATGATCAAACAAACAACCGCCCATGTAAAAACCGTGTTTATGTTGTGACGGTTGATAATCACGGCCATCAATAACTAACTTCGCCCCCTCTTTCACCCCCAAATCCACATATGATTTCACTTTTTCTAAATGTTGCTGCGTCACTAATGGGCCCATTTCAATATGCGGTTGATCACCAGGCCCTATTTTTAGCTCCTTAATCTTAGGCTGCATGCGCGCAATTAAAGCATCAGCCAATGCGTCACCCACAGCTAGCACCACGGAAATTGCCATGCAACGTTCTCCCGCTGAACCATAGGCAGCACCGACAATGGTATCGGCTACTTGATCAAGATCTACGTCTGGCATGACGATACAATGATTTTTTGCGCCGCCAAATGCTTGCACACGCTTTAATTGTGCCGTAGCTGTATGAAATATATGCTCAGCCACCGGGGTAGAGCCAACAAAACTCACCGCCTTAATGTCGGGATGATGCAAAATACCCTCCACCACATCACGATCACCCTGCACTACATTTACGACCCCTGCTGGCACCCCTGCTTCCATGCATAATTCTGCTAAGCGCACTGCACAAGAAGGGTCTTTTTCGGAAGGTTTCAAAATAAAGGTGTTTCCACAAGCAATGGCTATCGGAAACATCCATAATGGAATCATGGCAGGAAAATTAAATGGAGTAATGCCCGCACAAACGCCCAGGGGTTGGCGTAATGAATAACTATCTATGTCAGTAGCCACATTCTCCATATAATTGCCTTGCAAGCGATGGACAATACCGCAGGCAAACTCTACCACGTCAATACCACGCTGAATGGATCCTTGCGCATCACTGAGTGTTTTACCATGCTCCTGGGTAATCAATCCCGCCAACTCATTAATATGCTCTTCTAATAAAGTTTTATATCTGAACAAAAAACGCGAGCGGCGCAGTGGTGACAACGCTGACCAACTCGTAAATGCCTGCTTAGCTGCGTCTACTACTTGATTTAAGGTGTTTGCATCCGCCACTGCCACATGACCTGCTACCTTACCTTCTGCAGGATTATAAATATCTAATTGCTTGCCGGGGGTGGCAACACGTTTGCCGTTAATAAAATGCGGTACAGTATACATAACTCATCCTATGCTTCCGTTTGGGTGCCAAGGAGTTTATCAAGAGTTGTGACGAAAAACACTTCCTGTCTCCTCGGGGCCTATGCATGAAAAGCTGATTTCACACAATTTTCAGGGAAAATGACTATACTTTAAAAAGAATTGGCAAAAGAGATTGGCTAATGATCATTCTAATGGGAATCCCCACAGTAGATGAGATTGCAGCAAAAAAAATCGTGGCTGACATGTACAAAGAGCCCCTAGTACGCTTTACCCCGGATTTAGACCTTGCCCACGTCTCTCCCGCTGAATGCCTGTCATTCTGCGGCCATACCTATTGGGATAAACAAAGAAAAGCCATGCATTTTGGTGCTGCAGAAGACACTTCATTAGGGCCCGTAGATTCCGCGTTTTTCGTCGGCTATACACCTGCACAGTTTGCCGAACAACTGCTAGCCCATGGTCTATCCACTGCCACACAAACGATAGAACTATGGGGATGTGGCGTAGGAGATACCAGCAGCGATTATCCGCAAAGTTATGCAAAACAATTGGCTATAGCACTTGCGGCAAAAGGGTATTTTCCAACTATTCGCGCCACCAGTGCCGTAGCTATTAACACAGGCGCAGATGAGCACAATCCTTTCACTGACTTCTCTATGTTAGTCCTGCGCCACACACAAAAACAGCAAAGCACCCAAATAAGCTGGCATATTTGTGCTATGCGTGCAAAGGCTTATAAGGCACCTCCATTTATAGAAGCTAAAGAACAATTAGAATGGTGGCGTGAAGAAATGGCTAAAAGAGGCAAAGACTATATGGAAATACGTAGCAAGGTTGCTCAACTTTCTGCACAGCCTGACTCTACTCTACCTCCCCGTGAAAAACTAAAACAGCAAGAAATCGCCATTACTAAGGAATTAGCTATGATACCAGAGACAGGGGTTACAGAATATTACATGGACTTGCTTAGCGATTCCCAATATGAAGACATATATGATTATTTTATAAACATTGAAGACAAATATTGTCGCCTGCTTGACGATATCAGGGATGGGATAATTGACTTAGCGTTAGTTAAATCATCTCAAGAAGCGATTTCGAAATTACACACATCCCTTATGCGTGCAGTAGCAAAAATACAAACTGATCTCGCTGTTGAAACACCATTAACACAAGCTATCGCAACCTTAAGAATGCGAATGAAGCTATATGAAGAGCTTATACTTATACAACAGCAAATTGCTATATCCCCCCCATCACCACAAGAACAATGCGCTATTGCAGAAAAAGATTTTTACGCTGCGCAAGAAAAAGTAGCACGATACACAGGGAACTGTGCGAATTATCAAGAAGAATTAGCTTCTTTTCTCGATATTCGCCAACACTTATCGCGCCCAGAATGTCACTTCAGTATAGACATGGCAAGTTATACATCACCGCCGATTACACCCTCATCTCCTTTAGGTCCGGGGAGATAACCATGATTATTATCATGCAGAAAACCGCTATCAATGATCACGCCGCACAGAAACTCTCCGCTCGCTATGGAGAAATCCAGTATTATCCTGAAGTATCGCTAGGAAAATCTACTGATAGTGAGTTAATTATCATTGATCTTGAAGGTGAAGGAGAATTACAAGAAAAACTTTTTTATGGGCCTGATATGTTTTTCTCACAACTAGCTTGCCAAGGTTTTTCTACCACTTTCAAAGCCATTGATTTATTAATGCCAAATGCAAAACCACATTATTCGTTAATTACTTTCTGTCAAAAACTAGCTAATATATTGGCAATAAAATTTCACAAAAACGATATGATTATTCGTGCACCTGTACATCTGATGTATAACACACGCATCACTGCCCCTGATTTATCTCATGCAGAATGGCAAGTATATGGTATAACACAATCCCTAGAGACCTCTGAAACTGCTCAATCCAATGGCAAACTACTATGGACGGATGCAGATCCTATTCGTATGTTAAAAATGCACGCGGCAGATACTCAGTTTTACCCACAAGGTGTAGGGTAAAGGTATAGTTTGAGCCTCTCCCATACTTGCTCTGGCATAATCGTAGAAAAACATGCGGGAAAAACTGGGCTCTCGCCTCGATAAGTACACTGACGTTGTAAACAAGGCGCACAAGGAAAAGCAGCAGCAAGATGCACCTGATTTTTCCCCATCGCGCCCGTAAACTCTGGATTCGTCGGGCCATATAAAGACACCGTAGGCACAGCCAGCGCAGCAGCTAAATGGCCAAACCCAGTGTCCACCGATACCGCTGCTATTGCACCTGCTAACATATGCGCTACTTCTACGATTGACAGCTTCGGCAATACGTGCACATTAGCACAAGCCGCAGCCAAACGCTTCGCTCTCGCCACCTCATCATCATTGCCACCAGTAATTTTCACTTGCAAGCCTTGCGCCGCTGCCAATTTAGCTAAAGCTATCCAATAATTTTCTGGCCACAATTTAGTTGCCCATGTTGTGCCATGTAAAAAAACTATATAACGCTCTTTGTTATCTTGAACTCGAAACTGATTCCTATCGATACCATAATCCGGCATAACATCTGGCATTCTATATCCCAACAATGCACTAAACAGCTGGCGCATACGCACTACAGCATGCTGAGAAAAATTCACCGTGCATTTTTTCTGATAAAATAAAGAAGCTATCGATTCCCGTGCAGAATACCAATCTAAACCTGCTCGCCGCCCTTTTGTGACCAAAGAAAATAGGGCGCTCTTCACCAAGCCCTGCGCATCCATAATCAAATCATAATTTTTTTCGCGCACTCGATGATAAAATTCAACCCATTGACGACGCGTCGTCTGCGCAAATAATTGTTTACGCCAGCGGCGCCAAGCAATAGGAATCACACTATCTACAGCAGGATGCCAACGCGGAATTTCAACAAAACCCTCTTCTACTACCCAATCAAATGTAATACCCGGGATGACCTGTTGCGCATCCGTTAATGCTGGCAAGGTATGAATTACATCGCCCATAGAAGAGGTTTTAATTAATAATACGCGCATCATATACTCATTACGGGTCCCCACTTCGCCATCGCAGTCAGGATTTTTTCTGGCGTTAAGTCACGCATACAACGATGATGTTGCAAAGGACAAGTACGTTGAAAACACGGTTGACAATCTAGAGATAACCTTAAAATTTGCGCTTGCGCAGTTAAAGGCGGAGTAAAATGCGGACTCGTAGGACCATAAATAGCCAGCAAGGGTTTTTGTAATGCCGCAGCAATATGCATCAAACCAGAATCGTTACTAATTACACCCGTTGCTAATGATAGTAAATCAATGACTTCCTCTAGGCGCGTACGGCCAACCAAGTCTAAACATTGCTGCTGCGTTTGTTGCATAATCATGTCCGCAATAGTTTTTTCTTTCGGCGAGCCAAACAACCACACATCCCAATCGTCGTATAACTTGGCCATAGCAATACGTACAAAATACTCCTCTGGCCAACGCTTTGCGGGGCCGAACTCAGCGCCTGGACATAAAGCTAAAACAGGCTTAGTAGGTCGCGCTATTTCATATTTATTTAACACTGCGCGCTGTGACTCTGCCGACACTCGTAATGCTGGATAAGGATAAGGTTGCGGCAAAGCGTCATCGGCTGGCAAAGCTAAAGCCATAAAACGCTCAATCATCAAAGGATAACGCTTTTCATCCAAATAACGCACATCATTCAAAATCAAACTGCGCAACTCTCGTGCCCAACCGGTCCGTTTGGGAATGCGTGCCCACCAGGGAATTAATGCTGATTTAAAAGAATTCGGTAACACAATCGCTTGATCATAGCGCTTTTCTCGCAGCGATTGCGCAATACGGAAACGCTCGCCTAATTTCAATTCACCGTGCGTAATTGGCATCTCAACAAAAGCAGAAACTTCAGACATACGGCCCAAAATAGGCGCACTCCAAGCAGGTGCCAATACATCAATCACTAAATCTGGCTCACGTTGCTTGAGTAACATGAACAGGCTTTGCGCCATAACCATATCACCAACCCAAGCAGGGCCTATAACTAACATTTTACGCATTATGATTCACTTCTTAAGAATATATTCGGCACCACAATAAGGACAGATAACTTGCCCGGATTTTTCTATAGGAAGATAAACACGCGGGTGTGCATCCCATACACGCATGGATTGCAATGGGCAAGACAAAGGTAAGTCCGCTGCCGTCACTTCATAGCGATGCTGGGTACAGGCTTGTTGTGAATTACTATTTTTTTGCATCCATCACTCCACGTTTATTTAATATAAATTATACCTTAAACTGTCCGCCCTCTGCTATCATCAGCCCTACCCCTTGCTCTAACGGAATAGCGTAGCGAAATTGCAAGCAATGCTGCGCCTTCTGCGTATCTGCATAAGAAATATAGATATCTCCCTCGCGTCGGCTAGCAAAATAGAGATGTGCAGGTTTTTTCCCTACTGCTTCTATATAGCTAACCAAGTTAAGTAATGTCTCTGGCACCCCCGTCGCCACATTAAGCACCCCACAATAATCACTCTGCAAAGCTAAATAATTAGCACGAACCACATCAGCTATATGAATAAAATCCCGTGACTGTAACCCATCCCCAAAAATGGTTATCTCTTGATCATTTCGATACCCATCTAGAAATCGGCTTATGACCCCTGAATAAGGAGAGCGCGGATCCTGCCTTGCTCCATATACATTAAAATAACGCAGCGCTAAACTGTTTATTCCAAATAACCGCGCATATAAGTCTGCATATTGCTCATTGTGCATTTTTTCCAGCGCATAAGGAGAAAGCAAACAATGATTCCCGCTAAACTCATCCTCTGAACAAGGTAACACCGTAGTGTCTCCATAAACGGCGGCACTGGATGCATATACCAAACGAATTGGCCTTTCGACTTGACGGATAGCTTCTAATACTTGCAAAAAACCCAATGTATTCACTTGATGTGATTGCAAAGGGTTAGCAATAGAATACGGAACAGATGCTAAAGCCGCGAGATGTAATACTGCGTCACATCGTCGCATAACGTTTATAAGAGCAGAGGCATTTAAAACATCATCCTGTATAAATTCAAGTTGTGGGTGTTGTAAATTTAAATACGCTCGATTCCCTGTGCTTAAATTGTCGAATACAATCACCCGCCATCCTTGTTGTAACAAGAAGTCGACTGTATGCGAACCAATAAATCCGGCGCCACCGGTTACTAATATAGATGTCATGATGAAGAAAGAGGTAAAGGTACCCACGTCCGATAAAAACTAATAATAATATACATCACCGTATAACCTAACGATAATGAAACCAAGAAGTGATTCGACTTGGGATATAGCCATAACAGCCCTGCTGTCGCGATACCCCACAGAATAGTGGCAATAACCATACTAGTTCGTAAAAAACGGCTAGTTGTTAAATAGTCTGGCCGCGAAGGATACACATACTTAATTGGTACAAAGCTAAGAAAAGCCAGGCCAATTACAACCGCCATATTCATCCATACATGCATCTGCCAAAAAAACAAATAAAATACCACAATATTCCAATAACTAGGGAATCCCTTAAAAAAATGGTCCGATGTCTTCGCATCCACTTGAGTAAATTGATAAGCCGAGGAAAAAATAATAAAAATCACTGCAAACATAGCCCATGTTGTGGGTAATATATCTGTCACCAATAAGAAAAAAGCAGGAACCATCGTATAATTTACAAAATCCACAATATTATCTAACAAAGCGCCATCTATCTCAGGAACCGCCTGTTTTATATTAACAGCACGCGCAAAGACACCATCAACTGCATCAATAACAATAGCTGCGCCCATTAACCAAAATGCAGCAATAAATTGGTGACAATAAATAGCCCATAATGCGCAGATACCAACACAGGCACCGCTCGCAGTAAATCCATGAATCAGCCAACCTACCCAACGCTGTGAATAGGTAATTGCATATGCAGACTGCTGCATGTTCAACCTATTTGTCCTCTCTTAAAAGCAACTCGCAACACCGCCGCGCCTACTAAGCCAGATAAAACCGACCCCATCACTATACCGAATCGAACATTATTTAATTCAACTGAATAAGTACTCTCAAATGCCAGCGTACCAATAAATAAACTCATAGTAAAACCAATACCACATAATAATGCCACACCATACAATGCTAACCAACTTGTACCATGCGGCAACTTAGCCCACCCTAAGCGAATTACCGCCCAAGCACAAGCAAACACCCCTACTTGCTTACCCAAAAATAACCCACCGATAATGCCCAAGACTATATTACTCTGTAACATTTGCCGCGATACACCCCCCAATGAAAAACCTGCATTGATAAAAGCAAACAACGGCATAATGATATAAGCAACCCATGAATGTAATTCCTGTTCCAAACGGTGAAAGTGAAAAATATGCTTCCCACTTTTAAGTTCAGGCAACGGAATAACAAAAGCGATTAATACCCCTGTAATCGCGGGATGTATCCCTGCTCGCAATAGGCAAAACCACAACACGACACCTATCATCAAATAAGGGATAACTGAAAGTTTACGTTTGCGATTCAGTACAATTAAAATAAAAAACAGTAGTACTGCTAATAGCAAATAAAAAAAGGACAATGACTGCGTATAAAATACAGCAATAATAATGATAGCGCCTAAATCATCAAAAATAGCTAATGCCAATAAAAATAGCTTTAATCCAATAGGCACACGCTGGCTAAATAACGACAGAACCCCTAGCGCAAAAGCAATATCTGTGGCTACCGGAATAGCCCAACCACGTAATGAATCTGGTTGATAGTAGTTAAAAATCACATATATACAGGCAGGAACAACTATTCCGCCTAATGCAGCTATACCAGGTAAAATGACCTGAGAAAGAGAAGATAATTCACCTCTATAAAATTCGCGTTTTAACTCTAACCCCACTAACAAAAAAAACAGGGTCATTAACCCTTCATTTACCCCAAAAGAGGCAAACAAAGAAACAGCCCTATAAAGGGCAGAAACCGGGGAGTTAGACAAAACAAGAGCTATTACTGCCGCCATCAATAGCAACAAACTACTAGCAGATTCTAATTGTAAAAAACGTTGAATAAGTCGAATTGGCATATAATTAACCCCACTCGCGAAGGATCCGTATCCTTGTTAAAGATCATGACAAGGATACGGATCCTTCGCAAGCTCAGGATGACAAACAGCTCAGATGACACCCTCACCCGCCACACAAAAAACGCGTGTCGACCTCTCCCACTCGCAAAAAACGCTCCGGGAGAGGTGATCGGGGGCACGAATAGTTACTCTATGGTAAACGTGCATACGGAGGTTGTTGTGTAATGGTCGAGGGCCTGGGTACGACTGCGAAGATGGGAAAGTTGTTTGTAAATAGACCCATTGTACCTATTAAATTTCTCACCGTTTTATAGGAGTGAGGGGTAGACCATCCTCCGCCAGTATTCGGAATAAGCTCGGGTAGTATTTGATTTAATAAATCAAAAAATGCTTGCGTATCTGCTTTTTGCTCTCGGTTCTTTAAACTTAACTGGTATGCAGCCAATATTCGGGCATGCTTAAGTTGAGAGGGTAAGTCAGAGCGATGCTTGATGCGGGCTAGTTGCTTTTCTATCTCATCGCATAATTTTTGGTATGCGTTAAGTCCTGGGTAACAGAGTTGCTCATAGTCAGAGTGTTCTATGGATAAGTGATGTTCTAACGCTCGGGGTGTGCTAGCAGCACGAATGCTTAAGCCATAACGTAAATATGGATAATTTGCTTGTAGTGCATAGGTAGCTTGTTGCATACATTCAATAACAAAGTTAGAACAAAAGGTTCCCGTAGACAGCGAGGATTGAGTATAGGGAGTAGAGACAAGGGTAGGTTTACGTAATGATCGATGTAAGAAAACACTCAATGCTTTGGCGTAACTCCATTGTAATTGATGATTAGCTGGTTGATCACCAGCAATTTCAGCAAGTTTCATAGCCCAAGGTTGATGAGAAGGGCGAAAGACTAAAAATGCTCTGTCCCCAGAGCAACGTTTAAATAAGGCTGTGATCGGTTCTCGTTTATACTCTGCGGTGGTATGTGCAATGATGGGTATGTTTTCTGTATCATAACCTACACATATCGCCACATGGGTAGAGTCATAATGCCCTTGTTTTTGTTGGCATACTAGGCGTTGCGTTGCCAGAATGATATGTTGAAACCAGTCAGGATGGGTTAATGAGCGAAATAATAAAATATCCCCGGGTTTTAATGCGGTAAAAGAAATTATCGTTGGGAAAGTATTTATCATATTTTGTGTGCAACGTATATTTACATTTTGCACATTTTATCACAATTTTTGTGCTTATTGTGTACCCCAAAGTGGATCGTAGTGAGAGTACTTATTACCCCATATCAGGCCTGACAGGAATTCTCGATGAATAAAGGAGTTTCCTGTCAGGCCTAGTTAGCACTCGACCCCTTTTCGATGTATGCTTTAATCTAGATTAAAGCATACATCGCAAGGAAAATAGAATCAGCATGATTACTCAACTGATCAAAAAAGCCAAACACACAGCCGTCACATTACGCTTCAGCATTTTAGCTATCTTTGTCACCCTACTCTGCGTTGCCATGCTATCACTGATCACAGTTATGCATATACGGCTCACGCAAAATATGCCTAAAGTGGCCTTACAGTTAATGTATCAAACTTCCCGCGCTGCATTTCATATGCTAGAGGTAGAAATCAATAAGCTGGAAAATGTTGAAACAAAGATACAAGCATCCAAAGACTTGCTGGAACTCGGCGTCATTAACCCTGACAATCAGGCACTTCTCACTAATTATGCTGTAGATTTAATTAAACAAGAAAGTAAGGCTTTCCCCAGCCTAACTTCCTTCTATTGGGCCGATAACACGGGTAACTTTATCATGGCACAGCGGCAAACAGATGGCACCTTGTTATCTGAAACCATTGACCGCCGCACTGCCACCCCCACTACCACCATAACGTACTATGATAGTCAAGGAAAAACCATCAAATCTGCCATTACTAATAATGCCGCTTACGATCCACGCACAACCCCTTGGTACCTCGCAGCAGAAACCGCAAAACAAATGACTTGGCTGCCTATTTATCATAGCAATTTGACACAAACTTTAGGAACCAGTGTCACTATACCCATTACAAAAAACCATACTATAGTAGGTGCAATTAGCTTTAACCTACAACTCAATGCATTACGCAACCTTGTGGAAGCAGCAAAAATCAGCCCGCATGGCAGCGTTTTTATCGTCAATCAACAAGGCCAATTGATCGCCTTCCCAGGCCTAGTGCAATATACCCAACCAACCCTTCTTAATATTCACCAACTCTCTGCTTTCCCATGGGTAAGCCAAGCTTTCGATCAGTTTATTAAGACTAAGCAGTCTGAATTTTTTTTGTATAACAATAAAATAAAGTATGTGGCTAGCTTTAATCTATTACTAAAAGCAGGCACGCATGAGTGGTTCTATGGAGCGATTGCCCCTGAAAGAGATTTTACAAAAGATTTGCGACGTGATTATCTAATTACCATGATTGCTGCTTTTACCACCTTGTTTATCAGTATTGCAATCGTATCCAATTTAGTATCACGTGTTGTTCACCCATTAAAAAACATTACTAAAGAAATCCAAAAAATCAAAGATTTCGACTTAACAGAACATGCGCCTATCCTCTCTCGCATTAAAGAAATTAATTACATTTCAGAAGCGTTAGTTGCGATGAAACAAGGGTTACGCTCTTTTCAAAAATATGTTCCTGCTTCTCTCGTACGTCAACTGATTAAAGTCGGCGAAGCAGCACACGTGGGTGGCGAAAAAAAACCATTAGCTATTTTATTCTCTGATATTCAAAACTTCACAGCCATCTCCGAACATATGTCTCCGGATCAATTAATGCAACATATTTGCGAATACTTTGATGCATTATCACAAATCATTTCCGCACAGCATGGCACCATTGATAAATATATCGGCGATGCCATCATGGTGTTCTGGGGCGCCCCACTCCCTAACGCTAACTCCTGTCATCAAGCAGCGACAGCCGCTCTCTTGTGTGTCAAGAAATTACAAATCTTAAATACGCAATGGCGAGCAGAAGGCAAACCAGCGCTTGTTACACGTTTTGGCATTCATGCTGGCGAAGCTATTGTCGGTAACCTTGGCTCATCTGAGCGCTTAAACTATACTGCTATCGGTGATGCTGTGAACTTAGCCAGTCGATTAGAAAGTATAAATAAAACATACGGCACACACATTATTGTAAGCGCCGCCGTTTATCAAACCATTAAAAATCAATTTGTCCTACGTATGTTAGATTACGTCACTCTAAAGGGTAAAGAGGAGGCCACTTATATTTATGAACTCATTACAGACTCTTTTTCTCAACCCCCTTATGATGTGAAAACGTATACCGCACTTTTCGAAACAGGCTTCTCGATGTACCAAAATAAAAGATGGGATAATGCAGTGCAATATTTCACACAATGTCAAGCCATTTACCCTGAAGATACTATCGCCACCTTATTTATACAGCGTTGCGATCAATTAAAATCTAACCCTCCCCCGCAAGATTGGAATGGCATATGGCATTTAAAAGAGAAATAATAGAATCAAGAGTTTCCGCTGAAGCTCTGGTCCAGGGCTTCAGCGGAAACTCTTGAGGATAATAATATTGTCCATTTTCAAATTAAGAACTTCTAATGTTTCATTACGTTTTAGTATTCTCTCCGTATTTTTTACTCTACTAATTATCGCCATGTTATCGTTAATCGCATTAATGCATTATCGATTTGTAAAAAACATGACATCCATTTCCTTCGATTTCATGCAAGAAGCCTCTTTCGCTGCATTTCAACAAATCACCGAAGAAATGGCAACAGCCGAATCAAGGAGTGCATCCACAGCACGGTTAATACAACTCAGCGTTATTGATCCAGACAACTTAGAAGAAATGGTCGCATACACAACAGACTTGATCCTCAGTGAATCTATTATTTCACCGAGTATTCAATCTGTTTATTGGGCAGACGAAAACGGTACATTTGTTATGGCAGAACGCACTGCTAACAATACCATCTCTTCTGAAATTATTAATCGTTCAAAATTACCCGCCTCCAGTGAATACATCTATCGCAATACTAACGGCCAGATAATAAAAACCATACGTTCATTTGACCTCAACTACGATCCACGCATGCGCCCATGGTATCTCACTGGTAAGATACTGAAAAAAACGGCTTGGATGCCTGCTTATCGCTACCAACGCTCAGGATTTTTAGGTACTAGTGTTCTCACGCCAGTCTTTTACCCCTCAGGAAAATTACATGGCATTGTCAATTTAAATATTCGCCTCGATTATCTACGGCGACAAGTTGAAGGAATTAATATTAGCCCTCATGGTATTGCATTTATTGTAGATAGTGATGGAAAAATTATCGCCTTTCCTAAAGTCATCCAAGATCGTAATTCAACTTTATTAAATATCTCTTCCCTGCCTTATCCATGGGTAATACAGACTTTTAATTACTATAAAAAACATCTCTCGCAAAAGTTTTTATTAAATTATGCAGGAAAAAATTACCTTGCCATTTATAAACCGTTACTGCATTTCGGCTCACATGAATGGTTTATTGGCACTGTTGCGCCTCAGGATGACTTTACAACGGAGTTACGTAAAACTCACATGATAACCATTGTTTTTGCACTTATCATGTTAATGCTGAGTATTGCTATTGTATCAGCACTCATCTCTAATACTGTTAATCCATTAAAAACCATTACTAACGAAATAAAGAAGATTAAGAATTTCGAGTTAGAAGATCGCCCACCTGTGCAATCACATATTAGCGAAGTTGTCGAGATTGCCCAAGCTATTCACTCTATGAAACAAGGGTTACGTGCTTTTCAAAAATATGTCCCCGCCACATTAGTGCGTCAATTGATTCAAGTCGGTGAAGCCGCGCAAGTTGGCGGCGAGAAAAAATCTCTCGTCATTTTATTTTCTGACATCCAAGATTTTTCTATGATTGCAGAACAAATGCTTCCAGACCAATTAATGCAACATATCTGTGACTATTTTGAGGAGCTATCACGCATTATCGTTGCCAATCAAGGTACAATCGATAAATATATTGGTGATGCCATCATGGCATTTTGGGGAGCACCATTAGTTGCCAGCCAACCAGCACAGCATGCGGCCAATGCTGCATTACAATGTGTAAACCGCTTACGGGCACTAAATGCAGAATGGCAAAAAATGGGAAAACCCATTCTACATACGCGATTTGGACTCAACATGGGTGATGCTATTGTAGGAAACTTAGGCTCCAAAGAGCGGTTAAATTACACTGCCATTGGTGATACCACCAATATGGCAAGCCGCTTAGAAGGCGCAAACAAACTATATGGCACACAAATCATTGTAAGTGAATCCATGTACAAAATAATCAAAGAAGATTATATTTTGCGCATGCTAGACTATGTCATGTTAAAAGGTAAAAGCGAAGCTATTTTTATTTATGAACTCATTGCTGAAAAACATGACCCTATCCCCTATGACATTGCTACTTACAATTCTTATTTCGCAAAAGCATTTATGGCTTACCAGCACCACTACTGGGATAGGGCAACAAAATATTTTACCTTTTGCTCACAAATATACCCAGCAGACAGGGTGGCACCCGTTTTCATAAAACGGTGCCATTATTTACAAGTGAATCCACCCGCTGCGGATTGGAATGGCATATGGCGGCTAAATGAAAAGTGATTAACCCTATTGTTTTTCTTGTAATTTTACAATAAATTCAGCAACAACACTTTTAACTCCATAAAGAATGCTAAGGAGCCGGTTGAATGTCTATCACCAAAATGTCTGATCTAGACTTAAAAGGCAAACGTGTACTCATTCGTGAAGACCTCAATGTACCTATAAAAAATGGTGAAATCACTAGTGACTTACGAATTCGCGCCGCCCTACCCACCATTAAACAAGCCTTAAAAGCCGGCGGAAAAGTCATGATCATGTCACATCTTGGCCGGCCAACTGAAGGAATATATGAGGAAATATTTTCTCTCGCCCCTGTTGCGAAACGTTTATCTCAATTATTAAAAATGGAAGTACCGCTCATCCAAGATTGGCTAAATGGTGTTTCTATGGGAACAGCCGCTATTGTACTGCTAGAGAACGTGCGGTTTCATGAAGGCGAAGCGGCAAACAATACTGCCTTAGCAAAAAAAATGGCAGAGTTGTGTGATGTATTCGTCATGGATGCCTTCGCTACCTCTCACCGCGCTGAAGCATCTACCCATGGCATTATTGCATACGCCCCCTGCGCCTGCGCTGGGCCTTTATTGGTATCGGAAATAGAGGCCTTGAAAAAAATCATGAGCAAACCCGCTCATCCTGTGGTTGCTATTGTCGGTGGCTCAAAAGTTTCAACCAAACTGGCATTGCTCGACTCTTTATCACAAAAAGTAGATTGCCTTATTGTTGGCGGAGGCATTGCTAATACCTTTCTGGCAGCAGAAGGATATACTGTCGGTAAATCCTTGTATGAACCTGATCTTATTGATGAAGCAGAACGTTTAAACCTTGCTGCTAAAAAACGTGGCGCTTCCATTGCATTACCGTCTGATGTCATTGTGGCAGAAAAACTCAGTAATGAAGCAGAAAGCTATGTGCGATTAGTGTCCCAAGTAGACGATAATGAAAAAATTTACGACATTGGCCCGGATACTATTAAAGAACTGGCCAGCATTATAAAAAAAGCAAAAACTATTTTATGGAACGGCCCAGTCGGCGCTTTTGAAATTGAGCAATTTGCGAAAGGCACACACGCCATTGCTAAAGCCATCAGTGAAAGCCGTGCATTTAAGGTTGCGGGCGGTGGCGATACCTTGGCCGCCATAGAGAAATACCGCATTGCTAGTAAAATAAATTATATCTCTACCGGTGGCGGTGCCTTCTTAAACTTTCTGGAAGGAAAACCTCTCGCCGCTATTCAAGCGCTAGAGCAACGTTCACTGAAAGATGAAAAAATCACATGAACACATTACGCCATACCAAAATCGTTGTAACACTCGGACCCGCGTTAGACGAAACAGAAACATTAAAGCGTGTCATATTAGCTGGTGCGGATGTTTTTCGCGCTAACTTTTCACACGGCTCCCTAGAAACCCACGAACAACGTATACGTATGGTGCGTGATACTGCCACACAGCTTAATAAGATCGTTGCTATTCTTGTTGATCTACAAGGCCCGAAAATTCGTATTGGCCGCTTCAAACAAGGAAAAATATTTTTAAAAGAAGGGCAACCCTTTATCTTGGATACCCGCTTGGAAGGTGATGTCGGTGATGAAAAAACGGTAGGACTAGACTATAAATACTTACCACGTGATGTGCGCCCCGGTGACACATTGTTATTAGACGATGGTCGTATTGAATTAAACGTGCAACAAATTAATAATCAATGTGTACATTGTGTAGTAACAGTAGGCGGTGAACTATCTAACCATAAAGGCATTAATCGCTTAGGTGGTGGCTTATCTGCCGGTGCATTAACAGATAAAGACCGAGAAAACATAAAAATTGCTGCGCAACTGAATGCTGACTATCTCGCCATATCTTTTCCACGTAGCGCGGATGATATTAAAGAGGCACGTATCTTACTAAAAGCTGCCGGTGGCACAGCCGGAATTATTGCTAAAATTGAACGCACTGAAGCAGTTACCCATATTGAAGAAATTATCCAGGTATCAGATGCCATCATGATTGCCCGTGGTGACTTAGGGGTAGAATTAGGTGACGCAGAATTACCTGCTTTACAAAAACGCATCATTCGGCTTAGTCGCCATTTTAACAAGGCAGCCATTACCGCCACACAAATGTTAGAAACCATGACTTATAATACTATACCCACACGTGCAGAAGTATCCGACGTAGCTAATGCAGTATTAGACGGAACCGACGCCGTCATGTTATCAGGCGAAACCGCCATAGGAAAGTATCCTGACAAAGCCGTGGCTGCCATGCATAGAATTTGTTTAAGTGCAGAAAAACATTTAAGCAAAAAAACACTCACCCCCAAGAAAGAACCCCATTTTCATCATGTGGACGAAGCCATTGCCATGGCAACGATGTACACCGCCAATCACTTGGATATTAAAGCTATCATTGCACTAACAGAATCAGGCTCTACACCACTATGGATGTCACGGGTCCGCTCCAGCATTCCTATCTATGGCCTGAGTCGACACAGTACCACCTTGCGGCGCATGACTCTATATCGCGGCGTTTTCCCCATTTCCTTTGATGCGACCCACATTGATAGACGCATATTAAATATAGAAGCCATTGCCACCCTGCAAAAAGCGGGAGTTTTGCAACGCGGTGATTGGGTTATCATCACCAAGGGAGATTTGATTGGTGTTCATGGAAAAACAAATTCCCTGAAAATTGTTACCGTCGGCGATTTACCGAATCACTTAGACGCAAAGAAATAATGAACCGTCTCCCCACATCCTCGTATGACATCATCATTGTAGGTGCTGGTATTGTTGGTGCCACCTTGGCTTGCGCCTTAGCACAAACGACCTCGCTACGTATAGCATTAATTGATGCCAAAGCCATCACACCGGCATCATGGCCAGAAGATAGCTACGATTATCGCGTTAGCGCTATTTCCCTAGCCTCACAACGTATTTTCCAAGCCTTACAAGTATGGCCTAATATCATTGCAAAACGCATCGGCCCATTCACCACTATGTACGTGTGGAATGACACAACCAATGACACTATTCAATTTGCCAGTGCGGATATTAGTGAACCTTGTTTAGGCCATATTATTGAAAATAGCGCCATTCATGCTAGCTTAGTTAAACAAGTGTCACAGCACTCACAAATCGAACTACTGTCGCCTGTAAATTTAGCAACTATTCAAGAAACTCCTGAATACATTGATCTGCACACTATAGACGCACATATTTTACGTACAAAACTGCTCATTGCTGCAGACGGTGCCCGTTCATGGGTACGGAAGCAAATAGGTATAGAAACACAGAGTTCTCAAGATCAGCAAACAGCCATTGTTACTACTGTGCAAACAGAGTATCCCCATCAACATACGGCATGGCAACGCTTTTTACCTACAGGACCCCTGGCCTTTCTACCTCTAGCAGATCAACAACATTGCTCCATCGTTTGGTCGCTCCCCACCATACCCGATGCGCAACGTATTTTATCGTTAGATGACAGTACCTTCGCACAACAACTAGGCAATGCCTTTGCCTTGCGCTTAGGTAAAATCTTGTCGGTTGAAAAACGTTTTGCCTTTCCACTACAACGTCATTTAGCTAAAACTTATATTAAACCACGCATCGCATTAATCGGTGATGCAGCACACACAATTCATCCGCTAGCTGGACAAGGCGTCAATCTTGGATTATTAGATGCCTCTGCTTTATATGACGTACTTGACAATGCGCTAAAAAATAACCGTGACTTTGCAAGCTTCGCTACACTACGACGTTATGAACGCTGGCGCAAAGGTGATAATTTACTCATGTTTAAAGCCATGGAATGGTTTAATACATTGTTCCGCTCGCAAAATCCCATGTTAAAAACCATACGACAGAGAGGAATAACCCTCGCCAACGAAATCTCATGGTTAAAAAACTCTTTTATGCGGCATGCCATGGGGTTGCAAAAAGATTTACCTTCTTTAGCCAGACCAAAGGTTCACGGAATCCTATAAAAGGGGGTTCAGTTTTTGATAACTAACCGTTATACTGCCCCAGCATGAAACCCAAGGAGGAGGCACCCATGGGAAAAAGAACACCCCTTTATGAAGCCCACTGTCAAGCTAACGCTAAAATAGTTGACTTTGCTGGCTGGGACATGCCTTTACATTACGGCTCACAAATTCACGAACACCATCAAGTCCGCCAAGCTGTGGGCGTTTTCGATGTTTCCCACATGGGCATTGTTGATGTATACGGCAAACAAGCGGTCACCTTTCTACGTTTTATGTTCGCGAATAATGTCGATCGCTTGGCCATCTATAAAGCCTTATACACCTGCATGCTAAATGAACAAGGCGGCATTATTGATGACTTGATTGTTTATAAATTAGCAGAAGATTATTACCGACTCGTGATTAATGCTGGACGACGTGATCAAGATACAACCTGGCTAAAACAACACATCACTGCTTATGATGCCGTATTAACCCCCAGAAATAATCTTGCGTTATTAGCAGTCCAAGGCCCACGAGCTAAAGACATCGTTCCTACGTTGTTTTCTACAGAAGAAGCAGCAAAAATTCGGGCTCTGAAATCTTTTACAGCTTGCCCTGTTAGTCAACATGGATTAGTTGCGCGTACAGGTTACACCGGTGAAGACGGCTTTGAAATTATGCTTCCAACAACAGAAATATCCCATTTCTGGGAAAAGTTATTAGCAGCAGGCGTTGCCCCCTGTGGTCTCGGTGCACGTGATACGTTGCGACTAGAAGCAGGATTAAATCTCTATGGCACGGATATGGATGAAAGCGTAACACCACTGGAATCTAATTTAGCCTGGACAGTCGCTTGGGAGCCCGCAGATAGACAATTCATCGGTCGCCAAGCATTAGAAAAACAGCGACAACAAGGGACAATACTCTGCTTGGTTGGCTTGGTGTTACAAACACCGGGTGTATTACGTGGCCATCAAACAGTCATTCTCGACTCACAGCGCGCCGGTATCATTACCAGCGGTGGATTTTCCCCCACACTCAATCAAGGTATCGCATTAGCACGTATTCCTACTACTACCGATACAACTTGCTGGGTCGAAATACGTGGAAAACAATTACCTGCGGCCGTTATCAAACCACCATTTGTTCGTCATGGAAAAAAGGCATTTAACTTGACGGAATGTGAAAAAGAATAGGAGAACCCTCATGAGCAACATACCAAAAAATTTACGTTATACCCCTTCCCATGAATGGGTAAAACAAGATGATGATGTTCTGACCATAGGCATTACTGATCATGCACAATGCATGTTAGGTGATTTAGTGTATGTGGAATTACCTGAAGTAGATAGCCAATTTCAACACGGCCAAGAATGTGCGGTGGTCGAATCAGTCAAAGCTGCTGCAGATATTTATTGTCCCATCGGTGGAGAAGTCATTGAAGTCAATGAAGCTGCCCTCGGTAATCCACAACTTATTAATGAAGATCCATACGGTAAAGGCTGGCTATTTCGCCTTCGTCCGTTTGAAACCCCTGCAACAATATTATTAAACGCTGAGGAATATTCCAAGCAAGTGGCTTCTGAAGCACACTAAAGGGATGATAACTCCATGCCATTTATACCGCATACGCCCGCTAATATAAAAACCATGTTAGATACAATTGGTGTTAACCAGATTAATGATTTATTCAATGAGATTCCTACTGAGCTAACCCAGTCTTCGCAGCCACAACCTTCACGTCACATTTCCAGCGGACTTACAGAAATGGAACTCGCCCTGCTCATGCAGGCACGTGCTAAACAAGATGCCGGGAGATTATGTTTTATTGGGGCTGGCGCTTATGAACATTACATTCCTGCTGCAGTGTGGGACATTGCTACACGCGGCGAATTTATGACTGCTTATACCCCCTATCAAGCTGAAGCTAGTCAAGGATTGTTACAACTTTTTTATGAATACCAAACCATGATGGCAAGTTTAATGGCCATGGAAATCTCTAATGCCTCACTGTACGACGGTGCCTCCGCATTAGCAGAAGCAGTGTTAATGGCAGTGCGCTTATCGGCAAATAAGCAATCCGTTATTCTCATGCCGACCACGATACATCCTCATTACTGTCAAACAGTACGCACTATTGTTGAACAACAGCACCTTACCCTCCACGATGTGGCCTATGATAAAGCTACTGGCAAAGTAACAGCTGCATCTCTATCCACGCTGGAGTCAGCTACAGCGCTTGTTATTCCGCAGCCAAATTTTTTTGGCGTTTTAGAAGAAGTCGATGCCTTAACTGACTGGGCCCACCAACATAATATACTTGTCATTGCCGTAACCAATCCTATAGCTATGGCCTTACTTAAGCCACCTGGACAATGGGGACAACAAGGGGCAGATATTGCTTGCGGAGACGGACAAGCACTGGGTATTCCATTGGCATCGGGTGGTCCTTATTATGGTTTTCTATGCACACGAAAAAAATTCGCCCGGCAAATGCCCGGCAGAATCATTGGCCGCACTACTGATCTTGAAGGAAAACCCGGGTTCGTCTTAACCTTACAAGCTCGAGAGCAGCATATTCGCCGCGCCAAAGCGACTTCTAATATTTGTACTAACCAAGGATTAATGGTAACTGCCTCCACTATTTATATGAGTTTGTTAGGCCCGGAGGGTTTACGCCGTGTTGCCTTAGCATCACATCAAAATACCCGTCTACTATGTGAGCAATTACGTACGATACCAGGAATACAATTATTATTTCCTAGCCATTATTTTCATGAAATCGCTATACAATTCGCTACGCCAGTAGAAGAAATTCTACAAAATCTAGCTAAAAAACATATTCAAGCCGGCTTCTCGTTAAAAAAAGCTTACCCCGAATTAGGCAATGCATTATTAATTTGCGCAACAGAAACAAAAACTGCTGAAAACATTGCTTTGTTTGTTGATACGTTAAAAGAATGCTTGCGGGAGCATGATTATGTCGAATAAAAACAAAAAATCGCCCATTATTTTTGAGTTATCGCAACCTGGCCGCATCGCAAAATCTTTACAACCACACATTGCCGACAATATAGATCTGCCTACGCATACATTACGGCAAACTGCGCCACTACTTCCGGAAATATCGGAGTTACAAGCAGTGCGACATTTTACCCGATTATCTCAACGTAATTTTTCCATTGATACCCAGTTTTATCCCTTGGGCTCTTGTACCATGAAATACAACCCACGCGGCGTACATCGCCTGGCATCCCTAGAAGGATTTTTACAACATCATCCGTTATCCCTCGAAGAAGACAGCCAAGGTTTTATGGCTTGTGCTTACGAATTACAAGAAATACTAAAAGAAATTACGGGTATGCATGCAGTATCACTGACCCCAATGGCCGGTGCACAAGGGGAATTTGCAGGAGTTGCAATGATACGCGCTTATCATCAAGCCAAAGGAGATACAGCACGCGATGAGATTCTTGTCCCTGATGCAGCACACGGCACCAACCCTGCTTCCGCAGTGCAATGTGGCTTTAAGGTACGAGAAATTCCTACTGATGCACAGGGTAATGTCAATATCCAAGAATTACAAAAAGCCGTAGGGCCTAAAACGGCTGGCATTATGTTAACTAATCCATCAACGTTAGGGGTGTTTGAAAAAAATATTCTAGATATCGCTCTCATTATTCATCAATGCGGTGGTTTGTTATATTATGATGGCGCAAATTTTAATGCCATCATCGGCAAGATCCGTCCCAGCGATATGGGATTTGACGTGATGCATTTGAACTTACATAAAACTTTCGCCACGCCGCACGGTGGTGGTGGACCAGGTGCAGGACCTGTTGCTGTTAATGCCCGTTTAGCGCCCTATTTACCTATCCCTATGGTAGCGAAAGAAAATCAACATTATCGCTGGCTAACTGAACAAGATCGCCCCCAAACTATTGGCCGTCTTTCTACTTTTATGGGTAATGCTGGCATTATTTTACGCGCTTATCTTTATGCACGTCTGCTAGGTAGAGAGGGAATGCAACGTGTTGCCGAATTTGCTACCCTCAATGCTAATTATTTATTAACACGTTTGAAAGCAGCGGGCTTCACTGCCGCATTCCCACAACGACGTGCGACGCATGAATTTATTATCACGCTAAAGAATGAAGCAAAAACCTTGCATATTACGGCTCTAGATGTAGCTAAACGCTTATTAGACTATGGCTTTCACTCTCCCACTATGTATTTTCCTTTATTAGTACCCGAGTGCTTACTTATCGAGCCAACAGAAACAGAAGCCAAAGAAACACTGGATATGTTTGCCGATACCTTAATCGCCATCATGAAAGAAGCGGAAACACAACCAGAATTACTTAAACAAGCACCGCATACTTTACCAGTACGGCGCTTAGATGAAGTCAAAGCGGCGAGAGAGTTGGATTTAGTGTATGATGTTACTAGAGGTGCCTGACCCCTATACTATGCTAGAGGTGCCTGACCCCTATACTATGACACCTTAGGAGGAGGGGTCAGGCACCGCATGCCAGCCCTCGCTGGCATGACAGTTTTCTTATCCGAAATTGCGTTTCAAGAAGGTTTTGCCTTGAATTCTTCCATTCTTTCCATGTTCCTGTATAGCCATGCAGATAATCTTGTGAAAAACGGTAGAATTCCTTTAAGAATGCCAAACGTTGCTGATAGTAAATAGTCAATTCTTGATTTTTACGCGCCACCTTTGTTACATCATAATAAGGTGGCACAGCAGCTTGCCGCTTAATAATATCGTTAAAAGAAACTTTATCTGCATTGTGTAACATATCAAACATAATCATGAAGGTTGCAGTACGCCCCTTACCCCCACGACAATGAAAATGTACCCAAGTATCAGACGGCAAGGTTTTAACAAAATCAACAAACCGATCGGTCTCTGCCACATTTGGCGCCATATGATCAGTGACAGTCAAACGCAAGTATCCCATTGCTAATTTCTTTACTACGTCGGCTTCACTCTGCACTGACATCTGTGTAATGAATTTACTATCCGCAAAATCGCCTGTATCAAACTGTTCATCTGTTAAAACAGCAATAACAGCATGTTTTCGCAATGACTGCAGCCAAGTATGTTCAGCCTGCAGTGCCTGCACATGCGTTTTATCACGATTAACCCAATCGTGTTTTATTGCTAATGTTATTGCGTCTTGATTTAAGTAACCATGACTTTCTCCACGCAAATCTACTACCGCAATGCGTTTTATTTTATGGCGTGTACTATAAAAAACATTACTACGAATTGCCTGCCAGCCTGCTACACTCGGCATAGCGCTGCCCGACATCCATAAACTCGCTAACCCTATTACATTACCTGTTGTTTGCGAGGCTTGGATCATCATATGTTGATCACGCCAATTTTTTAATGTTGGATTATTATCAAGTGTATCTTGCACAATACAAGGATAAGCAGCCGTGCCATTACAATATGAGGATTGTGCATAAGCAGCCTGGATGACAAGAAAGAAAAACAAAATGACCGCAGTAATTAACCGCATCCTACACCACCATGCCTACTTCATGCGGCATGCCATCTCGTTCTTCATGCAGAAAGGCAACCAATTGCCAATCAATCAGCACTAACTGTGATTGTTTTTGAACTGTATTTCCTACTAGATTCACCATACCCACTAAAGAGTTCGTAGTAGTTGGAAATTCTTCCAATGCGGGATGAGCTTCTAGGTATAAACGATTATTGTTCCAGCCTGCTTTGACCGGAATATTAACAATTGAGACAGGCAATCCGCGATCTACTAACGAAAAAAGTTCTTTCACATCAGCTTCATGCATACGTACACAACCAAAACTAGCACGCTTCCCCACACTATCTGGGAAAATAGTGCTGTGAATAAGATAGGTAGGAAGTTTTAAATAAATCGCATAATGACCTAAGGGGTTGTCTGGCCCTGGCGGCATAACTTTAGGTAATTCTATACCTTGCTCGCGATTAAACTCGCGGATATCCTCAGGTGGAATCCATGTGGGATCAGTAGTTTTACGCGCCACCGCTGTGCGTGTCACGGGCACACTCTTGCCAATCTTACCTACCCCTATAGGATAGGTCATGACAATATTTGCATTGGTAGGAAAATAGTAAAGACGCATCTCAGGAAGATTCACTACAATCCCATGATGCTCATCCGGTAAAAGATATTGTGTAGGAATAGTTAAGAATACACCTGATCCTAAGCGCCGCAAGGGATCAACGCCTGGATTGGCATCGATAAGCGCATTCAAGCCTACGTCATACTGTTGCGCCAGTACAGCAACAGAGTCGTTATAATGAGATTGGGTATATTGCAAATGCCCAACTAAGGTATTACCTGCTGAAGGTAAATCATAGGTAACCGCAAAGGACCTGAGAGGAAGTAACCCACATAAAAAAATCCATCCCAAGCATTGCAGCTTGCTAAGCAACGTATTTTTTTTCATTTTGTAGAATCCCTACTAACCTGCTACATAAGAAGAACGATGTAACCATTGACGATCAGGATAGTATACAAAAACTAATGTATTATCCTTAATAGTATCTATAAGTGGTTTAACTAAATTTTCACTCACTGCAGGACACCCCCAGCTTCGTCCTGCTTGACCATTTTTTCTAATTGCATCAGGGTTAACATACCAAGCACCGTGCACCACCACATTACGGCTATAAGCATTATTGTTAATGCCAGGCTCAAGCCCCATCAGACGTAATGAATAACCATTACCACCTTGATAAGGTTGGCTATCCGTTACAAACACCCCTAAACTAGATTTCAAACTACCTGGGCTATTAGAAAAAGAAGTCGCCATTAATCCACCGCTATTTCTACCATGAGAAACCCAAGTATTCATTAACAATCGATTATGTTTAAGATCAAACACCCACAAGCGCTTCTCCGTTGAAGGTTTAGAATAATCTATGACTGTTAATAATTGCTTATTATCGTAGCCTTTCTTTCGCACCTTGGTATAAGCATTCAGGCTAAGCTTTAGAATAGCCGTATTCAATCCAGGTGCTTGGCGAGTAATAATGCCAATTTGCTTATCTATCCAAGCATGCGATCCCACTGATTCATTATTAGATTGTGAAAATAACCAGGAAAATGGAAACGTAAACCCGTATAAGCCAATTAAGGAAATTAAAAAAATAATGTAAAACAAATACTTATTTCGCATGCATAGTCTCTCGATGGCTGTGATTATCTAATTTGGAAAAATACTGCGGCATGAAATACCAGGCCATCCTTGGACAAACCACGAAACAAAGTCTTAATTTTAAACAAAAATACCGGTCTGTCAATTCCGCAATATGTGTTTACCCTGGATTCTAGCAGCCTTGCCTCAGGCATAAGCCAGCACTTGTACAAAATAAAATCATCTCATACTTAGGTTAAAGCTAAATTAAGAACTTCTGGGATATAATCTTAACTTTTATGTTAAACTGCCATAGTTTCATAATCCTAGAGATTTATTCATTCATTTTAGAGATACATATGAATTCATCCAAAAAAATCCGCGTAGCCGTACTTTATGGCGGTCGATCTCCAGAGCATGAAGTTTCATTGCAATCAGCAAAAAATATCATCCAATACCTTGATCCTTCTTTATTTGAGGTCATCCCTATAGGCATTGATAAACAAGGCACCTGGTTTCTTGGTGATATTTCTCAAGATAAGCAACTGACGGATACCCAGGAGTTGAAATTACTTCGCGATGATCACCGGCAATTGTTTACACCGGATTGGATAGGAAAATCTGTAGTACCACGCCAAGCCAGTGAATTAATTACACGCGCTACAAAAAATCAACGTTTATTCGACGTAGTGTTTCCTGCCATGCACGGTGCATTATGCGAAGACGGTGCCATCCAAGGATTGTTTGAATTAGCGGATGTTCCTTATGTGGGCTGCGGGATTTTAAGCTCAGCCATTGGCATGGATAAAGATGTAGCAAAACGTCTCGCCATCCAAGCCAATATTGATGTGCATCCATACAAAGTCATCAAACATAATCAATGGCAAACCCAAGCTGCTGAACTATGTCAACAAATTCAAAAACAATTGGGTTTCCCAGTATTTGTTAAACCTGCGAATACTGGCTCCAGCATTGGGATCACCAAAGTAAAAACTCCGGATCAATTACCTTGTGCTATAGAAGCTGCATTACAACTGGATAATAAAATACTGGTTGAAAAAGCCATTGATGCTATGGAATTAGAAATTGCTGTATTAGAAACCCCCTCACTCGAGGCAGAACCTATTATGAGTGTCGTTGGTGAAGTCAAACCTCGACATGAATTTTACTCCTACGCGGCAAAATACCTGGATGAGCATGGTGCCAAACTCATTATTCCTGCCCCCATCACAGCTGAGCTCGGAGCTCAAGCACAAGCCATCGCTAAAAAATTATTTACTATTCTGGAATGCGAAGGCATGGCACGTGTCGATCTTTTCTTAGAAAAAAGCAGTCAACGTATTTACTTTAATGAGATCAATACGATCCCTGGTTTTACGCAAATTAGCATGTACCCCAAGCTCATGAGTGCCTCTGGTATTTCATATTCTGAGTTATTAACACGATTAGTCAAACTGGCCATGGATAAACATTGTCGCAGGAGCGCGTTAAACCGTAGTTACTGCCATGATATCGAATAATATAAAAAAAATAACCAGCCCGCTCATTGGCCTTATTTGTCTATGGTTATCCATTCACGCCTATGCTAACCCTCTAAAATTATCACTCGAAGAAGCCATCATGTTGGCAATTCGTGATAATCCGAATGTACAACAGTCACGATTAAATTACGTGTTGCAAAAATTTAATCGTGAGGTACAAGAATGGCAATTTCAGCCACATTATGCCATCGATGCTGCAGGCACCATGGCAAGAACCAAATCAAATGGGGAAACTCAGTCAACACATCGATATAGCATTTCTCCTAATGCCACGCTATTAACTCCCTTTGGTACACAAGTAACTTTATCTGCAACTAACAATATTATTACCAGTTATCAACCCGGTTTATCGCTAGAAATCCTGCAACCGCTACTGCGTGGCTTTGGTCGTCCGATTGTAGAGGCTGCCCTATACAATACACGCGACAATGAAAAAATTGCCAAACTGAACGTGGAAGCCGCTTTACGTGCCACGGTAACAAATGTGATTAATGCCTATCTAGATGTTGTATCTGCGCAACATACTATTAGGATTGATGAGGATGCAGTAAAACGCGCAGCAAAATCGGTAGAGCAAACACATCTATTTATTAAAGCTGGTCGTAAAGCCGGAAATGAATTGATTACAGTTCAAGCTAATCTGGCAAGTGCTAGAGCAAAATTAGAGAGTGATAGAAACGCACTGAAGCAATCTGGCTATGCCTTATTAACTGCAATTGGTTTAAATCCCAATCTCGACACCACTTTTACTTCTATAGACATTCCTAAGCTTATTAAAAAATATCCTAAGCCTGCTCTTCAACAAGCAAAAACATCTGCCTTATCTAATGATATTCAATATCAAATTGATCAAATTACCTTACACGGATCTACCACACGTGCATTACTGCTTGCTGAAGACGGCACACGTTGGCAGTTAAATTTCAACGCCAATGCAGGTATAGGTAGTGGCTTAAGCGGTCAACAAAACACCGGGGGCTTAACTAGTTTGATCGACGGTCAAAATCAAGTAGAGGGAGCATCACTTACTCTGAAAATCCCGCTGAATGATAAGATGGCTAAGCAAGCGGTACTCAATGCCAAAGTTGCTTTGCAAGAAGCAGAAATTGCGTTACGCCAAGAAAAATGGAACAAAGAAACCAATGCCATTAATAGTTACAACAGCATCGCCAGCACAGCGCGCACCTTGTCTTTTTCTGAAGAAGCAGAGCAATTGCAAAACAAAACCTATGAGCTCAACTTTCAAAAATATCTACATGGGTTAATTGATAGCCTTGAACTACAGTCTGCGCAGTTACAATTAATTCAATCGCAACAAGCCACACTGAGCTCACGAATAAGCTATTTAAAATCACTCATCAATATGGATCTATTAATGGGCCACACATTAAAAACCTGGAGCATAGAGGTAAGAGTATGAAAGAAAAATATCAATACATTACAACTCTGATGTTAGCTTGTACTTGTCTATTGCTCACCAGCTGCTCGTCACAAGATAATACACATCAACCTAAACTGGTCACCGTAGAGTCTCATACAGCAACTGGGTCCCTGTTTTTTTCTGGCATCATTCAACCGCTTAAAACTGTCGTAGTCACTAGTCCAGTAGAAGGCACCATTATTGACATTCCATTTCATTATGGTGACCTCGTGAAAACATCTCAGCCCATATTTACCATCGCGTCTACAAAATTCCAAGCTGATTATAAGGCGGCTTTAATGCAATATGTAAAAGCCAAAAATGAATTTAATACTAGCCAGAGCCAACTGCAAGAAGCCGAGTTTCTGCATAAAAATCAGTTGATTTCTGACGATGAATTTAAAATGAAACAATCTAACTTCTACTCCGCACAATTAGCCTTAATACAAAACAAAGATGCTTTGGCGAGTTTACTGAAACAACTGAATGTAAAAAATGTAAATCTTTATGCACTCACTATTGCGGATATAGATAAAATCACTCAAGCTTTGCATCTACAGGCAGATGCTGAGAACTTGCATATCTTTGCGCCTGCTGATGGCATTGCATTACTCCCCGCTAAGAGTGAAGAAGAGCATAAAAAATGGCGTAAAGGCGATGCAGTAAAACCCGGTGACGTCTTAACCATTATTGGTGACTTACATGGATTAATGATAGGCATTAAAGTCAATGAACTCACGGTTAATAAACTACACTCTGGACAAAAAATCAAAGTCACCGGCATCGCCTTTCATGATTACAGTCTAGAAGGTGAAATTACTGCTATCGACAAACAAGGTGAGTCCACCGGCGGCGCTGTTCCCACCTTCGCTGTTGAAATTACCGTTCCACGCTTAACCACGGAACAGCAAAATAATATTCACGTTGGCATGAGCGCTAAAGTAGAAATCACTCCCGATGAAACACCACATCTGAGTGTGCCAATTACTGCAGTGACTGAAAAAAATGGCATTGCCTATGTTAAAAAATGGAATGAAAAAATGAAAAAATCTGTGGAAACCCCGATAAAAGTAGGGCAAACCACCGAAGATGCAGTAATAGTGTTAGCTAATCTTCAAGCAGGAGATAAAGTCGTTGCCCCTTATTAGACTGTGCGATGTAACCAAAAATTATTACTTAGGGAAGGCTGCTCTTAAAAAACCAAGAGCGCTTACAATGGACCAACCATTGACGCTCTCTGTATTGAAAAACATTAATTTTGAATTACAACGCAGTGAAATGGTAGCCATTGTCGGTGTGTCTGGATCTGGGAAATCTACACTCATGCATATTATTGGCTTTCTTGATCACTGCACCACCGGACATTACTTCTTTAATAATCAAGATGTATCGCATTTAACTGAAAATGAACTCGCTAAGATACGCAATCAAAAAATTGGTTTTGTATTTCAATCTTTTTTTTTATTACCCCGTTTAAATGCATTGCAAAATGTCATGTTACCGTTATCCTATCGAGGTATTGACCGAATAGCAGCAAAACAACAAGGTTTAGCTATGTTAGAACGCGTGGGTGTACATGCTTTTGCCACTCACTATCCAAATCAATTATCGGGGGGACAACAACAACGCGTAGCTATTGCACGAGCATTGATAGGTAATCCTGAGCTTATTTTAGCTGATGAACCTACGGGTTCTCTGGATGCAAAAACCGGTCAGGAAATTATGGATTTATTTTTACAGTTGAACCAACAGGAACAACGCACCATAATCATCGTGACGCATGATCGCGATATAAGCCAACAATGTCAGCGAATAGTGACATTAAAAGATGGGAGCATATATGGAAACCGCATTTCAATGGGATGACCCTTTATTACTCGATGATCAACTAACTGAAGAAGAGCGGATGATTCGTGATTCTGCACGTCATTTCGCGCAAGAGAAATTACAACCACGCGTACTCGAGGCTTTTCACAATGAACACTTCGACCCCATCATCATGCGCGAAATGGGTAGCGCCGGGCTCCTTGGTGCCACCATTCAAGGATATGGCTGTGCTGGAGTAAATTATGTTGCATATGGGTTAATCGCACGAGAAATAGAACGCGTTGACTCAGGCTATCGATCTGCCATGAGCGTCCAATCTAGTTTAGCTATGCACGCTATCCATGCTTACGGTAGCGAAACACAAAAACAAAAATACTTACCTAAAATGGCTAGCGGCGAATGGATAGGTTGTTTTGGTTTAACTGAACCTAATCATGGCTCTGACCCGAGTGGTATGGAGACAAATGCAAAAAATGTAGAAAAAGGCTATGTATTGAATGGCAACAAAATGTGGATTACTAATTCCCCCCTTGCCCATGTTTTTATTGTCTGGGCAAAGAATGATAAAGGCCGTATTCGAGGTTTTATCTTAGAAAAAGGTATGGAAGGCCTTTCTGCTCCCATCATGCATGGCAAAATGAGTTTGCGTGTTTCAGTAACCGGGGAAATCGTCATGGAAAACGTGTTTGTTCCGGAAGAAAACCTTCTACCACATGCAGATGGCTTAGCTGGGCCATTAGGATGCTTAGATAATGCACGTTATGGAATTGCATGGGGCGCTTTAGGTGCTGCAGAATTTTGCTGGCATGCGGCACGACAATATGTTTTAGATCGCCACCAATTTGGTCAACCTCTTGCTGCTAATCAATTAATTCAATACAAACTCGCCAATATGCAGAGTGCTATCACCCTCGGATTACAAGGATGTTTACGGGTCGGGCGCTTGAAAGAAGCCGGGCGTGCTGCCACACCGATGATTTCATTGGTTAAACGGCATGCCACCTTAGCTGCATTAGATATAGCACGTGAAGCACGCGACATGCATGGCGCTAATGGCATCATGGAAGAATTCCAAGTGATACGACATATGCTAAATTTAGAGACAGTAAAAACTTATGAAGGGACAGCAGACGTCCATGCTTTAATTTTGGGACGCACGCAAACAGAGATTCAAGCGTTTAAAGCGTTGGGGAATGTGAGGAGATAGCTGTTACTCACTCATCCAGACTAATACGTAATGCCGCAGCAATGGCCAAAGGCAATCCACATCCTGTTGCAAGCAATAACCCGGCTAAAAAGGCCACATTACCCAACACCGGTAACCCAGCCATATATTGCTGCACAGTTCCCACACCAAAAACCAACACAGGAACCATTAATGGCAAAATCAATAACCCTAACAAGGCTCCTTGAGAACGTAACCCCAGTGTTAATGCTACGCCTAACATTCCCAGTAAACTAAATATAGGTGTGCCCAGCAATAACGTTATCATTAACATACCGCTAACAGCAAAAGACAAATGAAACCACCATCCTAACAACGGCATCAATAAAATAAGCGGCATTTCAGCCACCAACCAATGTGCAATTATTTTTACTGTTAATAATAAGGAAAGCGGGTGTGCATTTAATAACAATTGCTCGATAAAACCCGCCTCCATATCGCTGACAAATATATTCTCTAATGCCAGTAAGCTTGCTAACAATGCTGCGATCCAAATAATACCGGGTGCTAATGTTTGCAGTAAAAAGGGGTCTGGCGTCATTGCTAAGGGAAACAAGCTGAGCACAATAATAAAAAAACCTAACGGGTATAACCACTCGCGGGCACGACGAAAAAAAATTAATAAATCACTCCACAATATTCGTACTAATAAAGTTACCATTGCGGTAGCCTCAAAATAACCAGAGGCACTACCGGCAGTGACGAATGTGAGCTTAATATACACATGCCCCCTGTAGTTAAATGCTGATCAAGATGATGTAAAAATAACGCTTGTGAATCCCTATCTAAAGCCGTTAATGGCTCATCCAATATCCATAATGGCTTGTGAATTAACCACAGTCGAGCTAATGCTAACCGCCGTTTTTGGCCAGCAGACAAGTCTGCTGCTAGAGTATGCTGATAGGTATGCAGATTGAGCTGCTGAAGAATCGCATCTTGGCAAGATAGCGAAATTGGCATCTCAGCTAGACTAGCCATTAACTTTAAGTTTTCCTCGATGGTTAATCCAAGCTTAATCCCATGGCTATGACCAAGGTAATGCAGGTGTTGCCAATAATGGGGATAACAGGTATGAATATCCTGGCCTCGCCAAAGTATCCTACCTGTTTCCGTTGTAGATAATGCGGCTAACTGGCGTAATAAACTAGTTTTACCCGAGCCATTACGACCTTCAATTAACAATAAATCGCCTGAAGAAAGCTCAAAATGAATATTTCGGCTTAGTATTTTCTGGCCACGTACACAAGTTAATTGTCGTACCTGCAAGCTTAGCAATAGCGCCTATCCGTCAAGTCAAAAACAACCAAAGTCCAGATATAAACACTCTCGTTAATTACGGTTTACGAGAATTATTTACCGGCTCTTCACCTTCAGAATCCTCTGCCGCGTTATCTCCTCTGTTAAACGGCGTTGGCGGACGATCAAACTTCTTATACATTGATCCTGAACTCCGCCCTGTTACTGGAAACGCAAGAGGGCTGCCCTTATTGTCAGCACTTTTATAATTATTGCGTTTTTGTTGTGGATTATTATCTCTAGAGTTACTCATCAATGCTAGACTCCCAAAGAAAAAATGGCATTTTAGCCCATACCATTGAATAGTGTCAATAAAATGATCAACACCCCTAGGATTTCCATCAAAGGTCCCATACCGCCTTCACCGAGTTGCTGAGGCTCCGCAACCAGGTTAGCATTTGCTACCTTTTTTATGGGATACTATTGGCCTTTTCTTTTGCAAAACATCGTGGGTGACAACAAAATGACAAGAACAGTAGAAGTGGATATTGTTATCTTAGGTGGCGGGGTTTTTGGTTTATGGTTACTTAATCGATTACGCCAAGCGGGTTTTGGCGCTATCTTATTCGAATCGAACACATTGGGTGGCGGGCAAACCTATAAATCTCAAGGTATTATTCATGGCGGCATGAAATATGCATTACATGGCAACTGGACTGAGTCAGCGCAAACCATTGCTGATATGCCCACAGTATGGAAACAATGCCTAGAAGGAAAAGGGGATATTGATTTATCGCATGTGCCTATTATCTCCCCTCACCAGCACTTATGGTCATCTAGTAAACTGACCACGAAATTAACTAAATTTTTCGCTAATTTTGCGCTAAAAAGTCGCATTACCTATTTAGAAAAAGTAGATTATCCCAGCATTTTCCAACACCCCGATTTTAAAGGCGAAGTCTATGCCCTAGATGAAATGGTTATTGATATTCCTGCCCTGATTCGTGAATTAGCTAAACCTCATCAAGATGTCATCTTTAAAATCTCACCCTTTAAGGAAGACCAATTACATATAGATAAGAATCAGAATATCACCTACTTGGAAGCCACCACCTTGTCAGGAGAAAAACTACAAATTCACGCGCAACGCTATGTATTTGCTGCTGGTGCAGGCAATGAAATGATTATCAAAAAGCTAAAATACCCGGATGTCGCTATGCAGCGCCGCGCATTACACATGGTTTTAGTCAAGATTCCTTTCGCGCATTCTCTCTATGCCCACTGTTTAAGCTTAGGCAGTATGTTACCACGCATTACCATTACCACACATCAAACCCGTGATAATCAACTTGCCTGGTATATCGGTGGACAGCTCGCTGAAGAAGGCATTCATCGAGATAGTAAAACGCAAATTACCACCGCGCAAAAAGAATTACGTCAATTGTTCCCGTGGCTAGATTTTTCCGCAGCACAATTTACTAGTTTCATGATAGACCGTATTGAACCATTGCAGCCCAATGGCAAAAGACCTGACGGCGTATTCTTAAAATCCATTAACAACATGATTATTGCTTGGCCCACAAAACTAGCCTTAGCACCAAAACTCACCAATGACATCATGCAACACCTGCGCCAAGAACAATTGTCACCTTGCAAACATGACACGCGCGAATTACGCGCTTGGCCTATCCCACCATTAGCTAAACCAGTATGGGATGAGTTGTTATGCTAAAACGCCAACTTGGCAGCACGGATATTGAGGTAAGCATTATTGGTTTAGGCACAGTAAAATTTGGTCGCAATCAAAATGTCCATTACCCTCATCCCTTTCAGCTTCCCAGCGATGATGAAATTAGAACTTTACTGGCTGATGCACAAACCCTAGGCATAAACTTACTCGATACGGCCCCGGCTTATGGGCACAGTGAAGAACGCTTGGGTAAATTCTTACAAGGCCAACGACAACAATGGATAATCGCTAGCAAAGCCGGCGAAGATTTTATTAATGGCCAATCTTATTTTGATTTTACAGCTGCCAACATACGCCATAGCGTGGAGCGTAGTTTAAAACGCTTACAAACAGATTACCTAGATATCGTGCTGATTCACTCTGATGGCAATGATCTCTCTATTATCCAAAAAGAAAACGCACTTAATACATTAACCGAATTAAAGAAGTCCGGGAAAATCCGTGCTATAGGTATGTCAACAAAAACTATAGCGGGAGGAATATTAGCCCTTGATCACTCTGATGCAGTCATGGTCACATTCAACCCTACCGCATCATCTGAACGCGATGTAATTCGTTATGCGCATCAACAACAAAAAGGGATATTAATTAAAAAAGCGTTGGCCAGCGGCCATTTAAACAAAATTGCGCGAGAAGATGCAGCCCTGCAGGCTTTTAACTTTATTTTGCGTGAACCTGGTATATCCAGTATTGTCATTGGCACAGTTAATTCTGAGCATTTACGCGCTAATGCAGAGTATGCGAAAATAGCATGCTTATCCTCATCTATTCAGCAAAGCTCCTGTAAATAAAGTATGTGGAAAAGTTAAGATTTTTTGGATAGTAAAAATGCTGAATCAATTACTAGAAAAATGGAAGACCGTAAAAGAAAAAGTCGCGCTCATTTATGGGCAAGAGCACTACGATTATGCTGAATTATGTCGCTTAAGTTCAATTATTGCTAATAACATGTATCAGCATGGCGTAAGAAAAAAATCACGAATTGCTTTTTTTATGGATAATAAACCAGAGTTGATATGGCTATATTTTGCAACTTTTAGTCTAGGTGCTGTAGCAGTACCTATTAATTATCGCTATAAAGCAGATGAATTAGCTTATGTATTACAAGATTGTCAAATCAACATCTTGATAACCGAGGAATCAAAAGAACAATATGTCGAAAAAATACACGGATGTGGGCAATTAAATTGCAAGGTATTTTCTATTTCATCTCATGTAAATAACATTTTTTTGAATTTTATCTCCTTGTTAAACGAAAAAACACCGTCACATCCTCAACAAAAAATCGCTCCTGATGATTTATCCGTAATTTTATACACCTCAGGCTCTACCTCGAATCCCAAAGGCGTAATGCATTCACATCGCTCGGTTTTGGCAGCAGCAACACATTTAACACAGACAATCATGCTTTCTTCTAACTGTATCAATGGCATTACACTACCTATTTGTCACATCGCAGGGATGATTGGCCAGGTAATATCAACGATATTAATCGGTGGACAAATGATTTTATTTCCTAAATTTGATGCCAAATCTCTTGTTCATGCAATAGAACAATATAAGATAACCCATCTCCAATTGACCCCAGCTAACCTCGTTGAGCTTGTTGAGTATGCCGATGATCATAAAAACAGCCACTTAACAAGCCTTCTTCAGGTAATAGTGGGTGGAGATAAAGTGCCAGAAACCTTACAGGAAAAATTTTTTACCCTTAGCCATTGTTATGTAACAGAAGTACTTGGCATGACTGAATCGTTTTCTTATTGTATAAACCTATCACATGATAAAACAAAATTAGGTTCTGCTGGCATCCCTACAAAGGGCGTAAAAATAGATTTATTGGATAATCAAAACAATATTATTAAAACTAATAATCAAACCGGAGAAATAAGAGTTCATTCAAATGCCAATATGCTGGGTTATTGGGGAAACCCTCACGAAACCATAAAAACCTTACGTGATGGTTATGTTTATACTGGAGACTTGGCATACCGAGATCAAGATGGTTTCTTTTGGTTCGCTGGACGAAAAAAGCAGCTAATTATCCGTGGTGGATCAAATATTTCCCCACAGGAGGTAGAAAGTGTTTTAATTCAACATCCGTTGATTCGTGAAGTTTGTGTGATTGGATTTCCTGACAAAAAGCTCAACCAAATTGTTTGTGCCTGTGTTGTTTTGAAGGATAAAAAATTATCACTCACTCTGGAAAATATTCGAAGTTTTTGTATAGATCACATATCTGATTATAAGATTCCAGAAAAATTAATTATCCTTAATGAATTACCGCACAATACAACGGGTAAACTTGATAGAAATCAAATATCTAAAATGACATTAGCTAAACAACATAACTAGTGTCTAATTGCATAAATTAGTATATTTATTTATCATGATAATCTTCCCTTTCGTATGAAGCCATTTTATTTTATAAGGAAAAATATGAACAAGGAAATAATTATACAGCTACATTTTAATTTCGAGAATTCCGCTAAAAAAGAAGCTGAAATTGAATATTGGCATGCTCGCGACCTACAAATACTTTTGGGTTATAACGAATGGCGCAACTTTATTCAGGTCATTAACAAAGCTAAACAAGCATGCGAGAATTCAGGTCATGTAGCGGCTGACCATTTTGTTGATACCAACAAAATGGTATCCTTAGGCTCTGGCAGTCACCGGGAAGTAGATGATATCAAGCTTACCCGCTACGCCTGTTATCTTATCGCTCAAAACGGTGACCCTAGAAAGGATGAAATTGCTTTTGCCCAAACCTACTTTGCAGTCCAAACTCGCAAACAAGAACTTATTGAAGCGCGTATTTCCGAAATGGAAAGATTACAAGCACGAGAAAAGCTATCTCAATCCGAAAAGCAACTTTCAGGGGTCCTATTTGAGAGAGGAGTTGACAGTCAAGGATTTGCTCGTATTCGCAGCAAAGGAGATCAAGCATTATTTGGTGGTCACACGACTCAGCAGATGAAAGATAAATTGGGAGTTCTGGATAATAGAGCGCTTGCTGATTTTCTACCTACCATTAGTATTAAAGCAAAAGATTTTGCTAAGGAATAAATTGATGCGATTATTTATATTTTGGTATTTAATTTTCTTTTTAACTCCATACTCATTTGCAATGAATAAATCATCATCAGAAAATTTTCTTACGCAAGTTTATTCTAAATCAGGTAATATTTATTACTCTCAAAGTAGGAATCATGTCATTCAAATCACTCACTCTGGTAAAGACTCTTCTCCAATACTATCTTCAAATAAAAAAATGATTGCTTTTATCAGGATAGGTAACCAAGTTATACCAAAACGATGTGATGCTAATACCAAGACCGAAACCGAATATGGAAATCAAGTTTGGATTTACGATATTCGAACAAAAAAAGAACGTTTGCTTGTCAAAAATAATTTTCAATGTAATCAAGCTGAAAAACAAATAATAGATCCAAGTGATTTATTATTTTCTCCAGATAATAAAATACTTTATTTTATTACTTCAGCGTGGGTTACCTCTGGTGCTTTACACGCAATTAATATAAATGGCACAAAAGAACATTATATTACATCTGCCAATTCCTTTGAAGTAGTAACTAAAGGAGAAGATAAAGGATATTTAATTGTTTATCAGCATCGATATTTCATAGGTGGTGGAACTTATGACTGGTACTGGTTAATAAGTCCTAACGGAAAAGCAGAATGGCCAATAGGTCCAGAAATTACAAAAGATCAGAGGGATTTTATCGAATCCAATGCATAGAGCTTTCTTAAATGAATATAACTTTATTATGCCTATATCGTTGGCTCTCTTCATTTTTTTAAGACATTTATTTAATTATTAACTTACAATGGAATGTAACAATGCCCAAAAAAGCAGCTCAGCTAGTTTGTAGTAAGAAGGAATTAGATACATTAACTATGTTAGCAAATGGAAGGAAAGTAGAAAAAAGATTAGCTGAGCGAGCAAAAATTGTTTTGCTTTGTCATGAAGGATTGCGTAACGATACAATTTCAAAAAAACTGCAAACAACAGTCATGACTGTTGCAAAATGGAGAAATCGTTTTAACAAAGATCGCATAGAAGGCTTAAATGATAAAACCAGAAGTGGTAAACCAAAAAAATATGATGAATCAATACGAAACAATATTTTAAAATTAATTGAACAACCAGTTCCGAGAGGGCAATCAAATTGGGATGGAGAATCTATTGCCAAACGTTTAGGAATATCGCACGATATAGTATGGCGCATTTTGCGAAAAGAAGGAATTCAATTACAGAGAATGCGTAGTTGGTGTGTTAGTACAGATAAGGAATTTACAGCAAAGGCTGCAGATATTATCGGGCTATACTTAAATCCTCCTGAAAAAGCATTGGTATTAAGCGTTGATGAAAAACCTAGTATTCAGGCATTGGAAAGAAAAATTGGTTTTGTAGAAACATCAAGTGGTAAAATTGTAAAGGGATTACAAAGTACATATAAACGCAATGGCACCCTAAATTTATTTGCGGCACTTAATGTTGCTACTGGTCAAATAAAAGCAAAAACAACAAAACGACCTGACTTTCAGCAATTTTTAGACGATATTTTGCAGGGAATTTCTTCTGGTCAGGAAGTTCATGTCATTCTGGATAATTATTGCACGCACAAAAAAAATGAGGACTGGTTACAGAAACATCCGAATGTTTATTTCCATTACACACCAACTTCAGCAAGTTGGTTAAATCAAGTTGAAATCTGGTTTGGAATTTTAACAAGGAAAGCTTTACGCAGCGCAAGTTTTTCTAATACTGATGAGCTCAAAAAAGCGATAGAAGATTTTATTAATGGTTATAGTGAAAATTCCAAACCATTTGCTTGGAAAAAAAGAGAAGTAAGAGGGTCTCAATTAAGGAATACTATAACTAATTTATGCAATTAGACACTAGGTTTAATCAAGATATAGCTTCAGCTACTAATCGTTGATAACTCTCAAATCGCTCTAAACAAATATCCCCTTGCTCTACCGCTTGCTGTACGGCACAACCCGGTTCTGCTAAATGTCGACAATTGCGAAACCGACACTCACTCGCAAACTGTCGAAACTCAACAAAGCCACGCAAAACTTCTTCCCTTGTCACTTGCCATAAATTAAATTCACGAATACCGGGCGAATCAATCAAATAGCCACTGCTTGGCAAATGATATAAGCGTGTTGTCGTTGTCGTATGCTTACCCGCTCCCGACACAGACACTTCCCCAACACGAATTGGCTTTCCCTTCACCAAAGCAGCAATAATAGAAGATTTACCAACACCGGATGGCCCAACTAATATTCCAGTTTTATTCTGAATAAAGTCACTAAAATCATGCAGTCCCTCTTGCATATAAGTACTGGATAAAATAACGGCATAGTCAAGATTGCGATAAATAGCTAGACGCTGCTGCATTGCCACTTCTAACTCGGGAGTAAATAGATCTATTTTGTTAAGCACTAAAATAGGCTTAATTTTTAGTAATTCGGCTGCTACTATATAACGATCAATAAGATACTCAGAATAAAATACCGGCAAAGCCATAACAACCACAATAACATCGATGTTCGCCGCCGCGGGCTTTAATCTGCCACGCGAGTCAGGGCGCGTCAGCAAAGAATATCGCGGCAATATGTCTGTGACGGTACCAGACTCGCTATCTTCACGTTGCCAGAAGATACGATCACCCACCACAGGTATTTCCTGATTGCGATGTAAGTGACACGAAATAATGGCCCCGTCTTCGATTTCTACATCTACACGCTCGCCAAAGTAAGCAACCACTAATCCTTGTTGTTTTTCGGAGGTATTTTCATTCTTCATAGGTCTGTCATGTATTTTATTAAGTTTATGATAATATCAGGGTCTGGACAAAAACCTAAGGGTTATAATGAAAATTTATCTCGTAGGCGGCGCGGTTCGTGATCAACTATTAGGCCTACCTATAAAAGAACGTGACTGGGTAGTCGTCGGCGCCACACCTGCCGAATTAATTAAACAAGGATTCCGCCAAGTAGGCAAAGAATTCCCCGTATTTCTGCATCCCAAAACCAATGAAGAATATGCTTTAGCACGTATGGAACGCAAAACTGGCCCAGGGTATAAGGGGTTTACTTTCGATACTTCTCCCCATGTTACTTTAGAAGAAGACTTACAACGCCGTGATTTAACAATTAATGCCATGGCAAAAACTACGGAAGGCGAGTTAATCGACCCCTATCATGGCAAAGCAGACTTACAGCAACATTGGTTACGTCACGTATCTCCCGCCTTTGCAGAAGACCCCGTACGCATTCTCCGTATAGCACGTTTTGCTGCTCGTTTTGCTGCACTCGGTTTTCGTATTGCTCCAGAAACCATAGCCCTAATGAAAACCATGGTAATAGCAGGTGAAGTCAATGCACTGGTTGCCGAACGTGTTTGGAAAGAGTTAGAACGAGCATTGGGGGAAAGGAATCCTGAAGAATTTTTTCATGCTCTTGACCAATGCCATGCACTCACTATTTTATTTCCGCATCTTACAATGGATAGTCTAGGTATAGTCACGTTAAAACACACTGTTAGCATCACTACTGATCCTACCATACGCTTTGCCACCTTACTGCATGCGCAACCAGACCCCAAAACCACTATCTCTCAGTTATGCAACCGCTATCGTGTACCTGTCGAGTTTCGAGAGTTAGCGCTGTTAACAGCATTACATTATCGTTGTGCATTAATCTATCCGACGCTAACCCCCGAAGAATTATTACAGCTTTTTCTGCATGTCGATGCATTCCGCCGTGAACAGCGATGTAAAAAATTTCTCTTCGCTTGTGAGGCCATAGCACAAGCGCAGTCCCGCGCATTTAATAGCTCGGATTTTCTTCATCTTTATATGGCAGCAAAATCAGTGAATACTCAAGTTATTCTCGCACAAGGGTTAACTGGTAATGCTTTCGCTGAAGAATTGCATCGACAACGTGTAGCAGCGATTAAAGATAAAATGCTATAGTTAATGTATAATCCTAGAAACGGCAGTTGATTCACGATTTTAAATGTAACACTTTGACTGACCTAGGTCTTTCAAAAATTTTCGGATCACCAATCAGGTGACCGCTCAAATTTTTGAAAAACTATCTCAATCAATCTGTTACATTTAAAACTCGCGCCCAACTGCCGTTTCTAGGATAATCATCAACAGGATAAATTTCGTGAATAAGGAAAAAAAATACTCTCTGCTGCGCTTATTAAGAAAGGTTTTTTTAGCTCCACTCATCCTGTGTATAATTGGCAGTATATTATCCTTATTGTTCTTAGCAGATATTTACTATCCACAAACCTATTGGGATCATATCCTCACCATTACCAGCAAACTAGGATACGTCACTTTTGTCTTAGCGCTAATTCTGTTTTTTTATAACGTAGTTGCTACCATCAGCGATAACTACAAAAAGAAATATTTACATGAAAATAAAAAAATCGCTTACTTAGTCGCCTCCATCATCCACAAAGAATTACGACTGATCTTTATTTTATTTGCCGCATACACAATCATTTCACTAGCAGATCTACCTAAAACATATATCGAGGCCACGCATAAAACACTCTATGTAGCGTTGGTATGCTTAATTGGCTGGACCATCCTGCAAATTCTCACTGCTACTGAAGCAGTCATATATAGATATTCGACTACCTCGTCACAGATTAATATAAGAAAAAGAAAAGCCCTCTATACAAAAATGCATATCTTTAAAAGCATAGCAGCCACATTTGTTATTGTTATTACTCTTGCTGCTGCACTAATGGTATTTGACCATGTTAAAAACATAGGCATTAGCATACTTGCCTCAGCTGGGTTTTTAACTGCATTGTTAGGACTAGCCGCACAACGCTCTCTCAGTAGTATGTTTGCTGGTATTCAACTAGTCTTATCCCAGCCGATTAAAATTGATGATATTGTTATCATTGAAAACGAACAAGGCACTATTGAAGAAATTACCCTCAATTACATTGTTGTGAAATTGTGGGATGGGCGTAGAACCATTATTCCTATTCAATACTTTAATGAAAACCCCTTCCAAACACTAACCCATGCTGCAGGTAGCTTGATTGGCACTGTTATTGTATATACAGATTATATACTACCTGTTGAAGCTATCCGTGAAACCTTAAAGCACATTGTTGAAAACTCAGCCTGGTGGGACAAACAAACCGCCACAGTTCAAGTTCTCAACTTAAAAGAAACCTGCGTTGAGCTGCGTATTTTAATCAGCGCCTCTTCTCCCGACGCTCTATCCAGCCTACGCCTAGAAGTGCGAGAAAAATTACTCGAATTTATCCGCCAACATTATACTGAATGCTTACCTAAACAACGTATAACCATGCTAGGAGCTGTCGACAACACCCTTAAAAACACTATCCCGCCTACAACATAACCCAGAGTTAGGAGTTCCCGCTGAAGACGGTGAGCTGATCCTTCGCTAACGCTCAGGATGACAATTTG
>MGYC01000037.1:0-17812 GCA_001801575.1 Gammaproteobacteria bacterium RIFCSPHIGHO2_12_FULL_41_20 | reverse complement strand
AGGATGACAATTTGGCAATTAAACTATCAAATTGTCATCCTGAGCGTTAGCGAAGGATCAGCTCACCGTCTTCAGCGGGAACTCCTAACTCTGGGTTATGCATGAAATAGCGATTGACTTCTTACGCAACCTTTCTTAGTGTGTTTCATTCAAGAACCCAACCCTAAGGAGCAATACCCGTGAACATGAAAATTGTATCTCTTGTTGCATTAGGTGCTATGATCCCCGCTCTTAGCTATAGCGCCCCCCAACAACAATCCGTTAGTCCAGCTGAAAAAGCACGTATCGAGCAAGTTGTACATGACTACTTATTGAGCAACCCCCAGGTAATCATGGAAGCCGTGCAAGTTTTGCAGAAAAAACAAATGGATGAGATGCAACAAACTGTACAGAAAACGCAAGGTGTGGCAGCAAAATATGCAGAATCACTTTTCCACCAAAACAATGACCCTGTTGCTGGCAACCCCCAAGGAAAGGTCACATTAGTGGAATTTTTAGACTATCAATGTGGGCATTGCATCGAAATGTCCGGGATGGTAGATGAAGCTATAAAGAAAAATCCTGATTTACGCGTGGTATTTAAACAATTTCCCATTCGCGGACCTGTATCTGTAGTAGCAGCAAAAGCAGCTTTAGCTGCCAATCAACAAGGTAAGTATTTTGAGTTTCATAACGCCATGATACAAACCGTAAAAAAAGGCCAGCCACTGACAGAAAATGATGTCTACCAGGTTGCTCAAACCATTGGTCTAAATGTAGATAAACTCAAAACAGAAATGAACGATAAAGTAGTCGACCAATCCTTAAAAAATAATTATAAACTCGCACAAGAGTTGAAGTTGTTCGGCACTCCAGCTTTCTTTATTGGAAAAACCAGTCTTGCAAAAAATGCAGCAACAGGATCTATTACTTATATTCCAGGCGGTATGAGTGAGTCGCAATTGCAAGAGTTGATAAGCAAGAATCAAGGGTAATAAAAACTTTTTATTCCTCCTCTTCTCCCATGTTGTTTACGGGAGAAGAGAGGGATTATATTAATAATAATCATCATAATACCCTACGCCCTCTATGCCCTGCTTACAAACTCTCATTACAACTAGCTGGCAAGCTCCCTGTGCACCAGCAATACAAAAAAGTGCGATTAGTCAATTAGAATCAGGGAAAATACTATATTTCCCACATTTAGCATTTTTACTCTCAAGCGAAGAAACGTTACTTTTATCACCACGGTATGCCAACCCAGCGGCAAAAAATATTAGTTATGATACCAATACTAGTCAATTACAAGGCATACACCCAAGAACGAGTAAAGAACATAAGAAAATATTAACACGCATGTTGCATCGATATGCAGGGTATGCAACGCAGCTTATCGAAAACACATTACCACGCTATAATGCCGCCTTAATCATAGGCCGCACCAGTTATCGACCAGTGCAAATCGATGGACGCGTCGCCACCTCTTATCGCAAGGATGACAAACGATTACATGTCGATGCATTCCCTTCTGCGCCTAACCAAGGCAAGCGTATTTTGCGCGTTTTTTCTAATATCAATCCCCATCAAGAAGATCGTGTTTGGCGGATAGGAGAACCCTTCGAGGCGGTAGTAAAACAATTTCAAAAAACACTCTCTCTACCCCTCCCCGGCCAAGCAGCATTACTACATCTTTTACATATCACTAAGTCACGACGATCCTTATACGACCATATCATGTTACAATTACATGATCACATGAAAGCGGATGAAATCTACCAACAAAACGCTCAGCAAGAAAAGGTTTCCTTCCCTACTGGGAGTTCTTGGATTGTACAAACTGATCATGTTTCCCATGCCGTTGTACATGGGCAATACGCCTTAGAGCAAACATTTTACCTACCCATCAACGCCATGCAGAATGAACAACACTCCCCTCTACGTATTTTAGAAAAAAACTTAAATAGACTTCTAATAGAAAGAGTGTGATCTGTGATTACTGCCATTATTAATAATTTTATCAATGAATTCATAGAGAATGGAGAAGACCCATACCAGTCAGAGCAGAAGTTAACGTTTTTCTCTGATATGCTAGATCCCGAGCTGCCAGCGGAGGGCCGCCATATAGCAAAGTGGCGATTAAGATTAAACATTCCACAAGAAGAACTTCTTGCAATACGGGGAACATAACTAATGATCCCACAAAGCCAGATATCTAAGCTATCTAATCGCTTACTGAAAGAGCATGGAGGTAAGCGTATACCAGAAAATATACTGGAACGGGAATTGGCATGTTTTATCTTGGCGACCTCAAAGATACCCGAATTTTCTTGATATAATAGTGCGATTATTTAACATAATAAACGATGGGGTGCAGAATGGCATCGAGTAGACCGACATCATTAGGTGAGCTAGATATTCTACCAAGAGATACAATAGAAGTAATATGCTCCTTTTGTTCGCCAGGAACACTCGGTTTATTTGCACGAGCATCGCGCGGAGCTGAAGAAGCGAGTGCTCTCATCCGGTTACTAGTTGCTGCGGTGAATGCAGAACCCGAATCTTATCAACAAGCAGACGCAACGCGATTAGCAGCGATAGCTATTTTGAAAAGACATCCTGAGTTATTGTTTGTAACAGAGAGAGTAACAGACCACTTTGGTCGAAAGATAGAAGCGACACCTTATCAACTTTTGCTGGGTGCAGGCGATACCTGGGCATTAAAGCAAGTACATGCATCCATCATACCGTGCATAGAAAATGGAAACGCAATCGCTGAAGCCCAATTTAAAACCCAGTTCCCCCATTGTCCATGGCCGCCCACTTCGGATATGAGTGAAGAAGCGCTCTATGATGATAGAAATAGAGTACAGATCGCACAGGTGATTGCCCAACTAAAAGTAATTGTTACGACAATATCAGCCGACCCCTGCACCAATGGTCAAGCCACGCTGGATGAGACAACAAAAGCCGTTGCGGACCTATGCCAAATCTTTGCACCCAAAGAAGGAGAAGTCATTCAGACAGGATTGCATTTTCCGTTAGGTATTATGAAGGAGATATACAAAGTATATGATACTCAATTCGACCCATGGAGTGGTGCTCAGTTAGCTTTCTTTTCCCGCGCAGTCATAGGGGCAGCGGAAGCGGCCTTAACCGCGGTGGATGGCCAGTGTTGCAAGAATGGGTTAGGCAATCTCGATATGGAAAAAGGCCCCGATCGACGGGATGGTTTATTTTGCCCGCGGCCGCGTGGCATTCCTCCTGCATTGGCGCCTCTCACTAACAAGCTTGGCCGCACGATGTTCGTGGACCCTTCTAACGGAGATTCTTGCGCGTTGTCTTCTTCTCTTGGGGTTTTTGATTGGTATAATAAAAGCTGGGTGGCCCGGTCCGCCTTGTGGATAGCTACGTGGGCGTCCGGCTGGCGGCAGGGGTCGTGTTTGAGGGGGCTGGGTGGTGTTGCTTGGACAACTTACGGAGAACAAAAGCAGAGACGTACGGGAACTATATTATGCGACCACGCTTCGAAGCGTCAACACACCGTCCCGCGATGAGCATGACCATCAGCTGAAATGCGTGATGCTCTAATCTGGCGCAACAATAATCCAGCAGCATAAGCGGCTGGAGTAATATCTAGGCAAGCTCGACAAAACCATTGTACGAGCTTGATTTACGCTACCAGCCGATGTGGCTTCACCCTTCCATCCGCTAAGACCTCACCAATACCAAGAAATTTTGCATCGACGGATAAGAGACGAATAAGCCCGGTCGATGGTAATTCTGGCACTCGCACAGCTTGGCCCATGCGCAAATAAAATGCGGCTGCTGTTGATAATTTAACTGCAGGAAAAACATCTACCGCTGATTCCATCGGCAATAACAATGCACTAAGCCCTTGCATTCCCGCCTCTTCGTGAATGCTCTCCAGGATAGACATCGAATACATCGTTGCCTGTTGATAAGGAGACACAGCCATGCGCCGTAACTGATATACATGCGCGCCACAACCCAGTTCCCGACCTATATCCTCAACCAAAGTGCGAATATAAGTTCCTTTACTACAATGCACATATAAACTAAGCAAATCACCGCATAATTCTTCTGCTTGCAATACATGAATACAAACTTCGCGAGGCTGCCGTTCTACCTCTATCCCTTGCCTGGCTAACCGATACAATGGTTTGCCATGATACTTGAGAGCAGAATACATGGGAGGCACTTGTTCAATCACCCCCATAAATCCAGGTAAAACTCGCATCAAGTTTGATAAATTAATGCCTTCTACTGAAGAAACAGCAACAATCTCGCCTTCACTATCCGCTGTGGTTGTTTGCACACCCAATTTCGCTACAACGCGATAATACTTATCTGAATTTAATAAGAATTGAGAAAACTTTGTTGCCTCCCCTAAGCATAGCGGCAACATACCTGTGGCCAGCGGATCTAAGCTTCCTGTGTGGCCCGCTTTTTTGGCAGAAAATAACCGTTTAACACGTTGCAAAGCATGATTCGACGTAATACCCCTAGGCTTATCTAATAAGAGTATCCCATGAACATCGCATAATTGTTTTTGCATACAATGGGCCTTAGGCTCTGTGCAAGTATTCCTGCGTTTTTTCTCAATCAGATCATATTCATCTGGTAGCAATCTGCTCTGTTAAAAAGGGAAGTTATTCTTTCACAGAGCCTTACGTTTTATTTTCTTTTGAGCCCTTCAACGCAGAATCAATAAGTGATGAAATATGATGACCACGTAGACTAGAATCATCATAGACAAACTTTATCTCGGGAATAATGCGTAACTTTACTTTCTGCGCTAAGGTATGACGGATATATTTCGCGGCATGATTCAATGCAAGCACCACTTCTTGCTCTTTACCTTCTTCCAGCGTACTCACAAACACTTTAGCAAAAGACAAATCTCGAGCGACAGTCACCCCCGTAATTGTCACCAATTGAAAACGAGAGTCTTCGATTTCTTCTTGTAAAATTTCAGCTAACGCAGCTTGCATTAACCCAGCCACACGTTGAGTCCGATCAAACCCTCGTTTCATTAAATTTCTCGCTTAATTTCTATCTTCTCAAAAACTTCTATCTGGTCACCCGTTTTAATATCATTATAATTTTTAACACCTATCCCACATTCCATGCCATTGCGTACTTCAGAAACATCATCTTTAAAGCGGCGCAACGACTCTAATACTCCCTCAAATACAACCACATTATCACGCAATACCCGAGTAGAAGCGTTGCGTTTCACTATTCCCTCTATCACCATGCAACCAGCAATAGCACCGACTTTGGAAGAACGAAACACTTCTCGTACTTGCGCAAGACCCAATATTTTCTCTTGAATTTGTGGCGCTAAAAAGCCGCTCATTGCCTTCTTTACTTCATCAATTACATTATAAATAATATTATGATATCGAACATCGACGCCAGTCGTTTCAATTAGTTTACGTGCCTCAGGGTTTGCTCTAACATTAAAAGCAACAATAATCGCACCCGAAGCGATAGCGAGATTCACATCTGTTTCGTTAATACCGCCAATACCACCAGAAATAATTTTTACCCCCACTTCTGAGGTTGCCAACTGCACTAACGCCTGAGATAAGGCCTCCACAGAGCCTTGTACATCAGCTTTCAATACAATGTTTAAAACCGTTTGAGTTTTTTCTTCACCCATCTGTTTCAACACATCTTCCAACTTTGGCAATGCCTGCTGCGCTAATCGCACTTCACGGTGTTTACTTTGTCTAAATGCAGCCATGTCGCGTGCGCGTTTCTCATCAGCTACCACTGTAAACTCTTCCCCTGCCTGTGGCATACCAGGCACCCCAAGTACCTCTACTGGAATAGAAGGCGTTGCTCCATCTATCGGCTTTCCTGTCTCATTCAGTAATGCTCTAACACGACCATATTCTATACCAGCAAGAATAATATCCCCTTTGCGTAACACCCCTTGCTGCACTAATAAAGTAGCCACTGTACCGCGTCCCTTATCAACGCGAGACTCAATGATGACTCCTTTCGCAGGACAATCGACAACGGCAGTTAACTCTAATACTTCTGCTTGCACTAATACCGAATCTAATAGCTGATCAACCCCTTGGCCTGTCTTTGCAGAAATAGGCACAAACATGGTATCACCGCCCCATTCCTCTGGGATAAGCCCATATTTAGATAGTTCCGTTTTAATCCGATCTGGATCAGCGCCGTGTTTATCCATTTTATTAATCGCAACTACCAATGGCACACCCGCTGCTTTAGCATGTTGTACAGCCTCCACAGTCTGCGGCATCACACCATCATCCGCTGCCACTACCAAGATAACAATGTCTGTTAATTTTGCACCACGTGCACGCATAGCGGTAAAAGCGGCGTGACCCGGTGTATCCAAAAATGTGATCACACCTTTAGGAGTTTCTACATGATAGGCACCAATATGCTGAGTAATCCCACCCGCTTCCTTATCTACCACTTTGGTCCGACGAATATAATCCAGTAATGTGGTTTTCCCGTGATCCACATGTCCCATAATAGTAATCACTGGAGGACGAGATAATGCTTCACCTTGCACTTCTGTTTCTTTAGCAAACGCTTCCTCTACAGCATGTGCGCTTACCGCTACAGGCTTATGCCCTAATTCTTCAACTACCAACATTGCCGTTTCTTGATCAATGACTTGATTAATCGTTGTCATCATACCCATCTTTATAAGGGCTTTTATCACTTCTGCGGCTTTTACTGACATTCTCTGTGCCAACTCATTAATAGCAATAACAGTAGGTACTGGCACTGCATGAATAATCGGGGCAGTAGGCTTAGTAAAAGCCTGCACTTGCACTTTTATCTGATGCGCAGTACGCGCTTTACCTCGCCGACGCACATAATCAGTGGCTTCTGTGTCATCGCCTTCTTCTTGGCGTTTAAGTACTAAACTTAAATTTGTACCTCGACCAAGCAATGCCTCAAAACCTTTGTCACTGCTCCCCTGGTCACGACTGCGTTTTTTCTTTTTAGGCCGTTCCCCGCCGCCCATCTCAGCGTCATCGTCTACTAATGCCTTATGCAGCGTTTTATCTTTATGCTTTATTTCCGTCGTTTTAGGCTTTTCTATTTCCGACACCGGTGTAGAGACAGGTCCAGATGCATCAGTAGCGCTAACTGGCTGAGCACCTTCAGGTGATACTTCTACTACCACATCTGGAACAGACACAAAGTCATCCACAATAGCAGAAGCGAGCGCTTCTGCACCTTGCGTCATTTCTAGCACAGAAGTAGAAGCCCCTTCAGATATGGGCAACTCGACAGATAACTTTGTCTTTACTTCTTCTTCCGCAGAAGGACGTTTTACATAGGTACGTTTTTTGCGAACTTGCACACTAATCGTCTTGCCTGCACCGTGTGAGCCACCCACACGAATTTCACTGGTTTTAGCACGACGTAAAATAATTTTTTCAGGTGCATTGTGGGTTTTTGCACCATGATGTTGTTGAAGATAATGCAGTAACTTTTGTTTCTCTTCTTCGGTAACAATATCTTCTGAGCCTGAGATATTGATTTGTGCATCTTGAAACTGCGCAAGCAACCGCTCTACAGAAATACCAATGTTTTCTGCTAACTGCTTAACCGGAACCCCTTGCTGCTGAGTTCCTTTACCTGACTTCTTTACCAAGTATAACCTCCACCTATATTACTATTTTAAGCATTATCAGAGTCTTCAAACCAAGGTTTACGCGCTGTCATAATTAACATAGCTGCTTTATTTCTATCAACCTCATCTATTTCTAATAAATCATCAATAGATTGTTCAGCAAGATCTTCTCGAGTAATAATTCCATGTCTAGCTAAAACATAGGCTAAATGCTTATCCATACCTTCCATGGTTAAAAGGTCTTCAGCTGGCTCTTTTTCTAGCGCTTGCTCTTCTGCGATAGCTTGTGTAAGTAACGCCGCTTTAGCACGCTCACGCAGAGCATTCACCATCGTTTGATCAAACCCTTCTATTTCCAGTAACTCTTGAACGGGAACATATGCAATTTCTTCTAATGTTGAAAACCCTTCTTCACTCAAAGCCTCGGCAACATCTTTATCTATTCCCAGCTTTTCTTCGAAAACAAGCACTACTTTTTCTTCTTCAGCAGCTGACTTGGCTTGCGCCTGATCTTCACTCATGACATTTAATGTCCAACCCGTTAATTCACTCGCAAGCCGCACATTCTGACCATTTCTACCTATAGCCTGCGCTAACTGATCTACTTTAACAGCCACATCCATCGCATGAGAATCTTCATCTACCACAATTGAAGCCACTTCAGCAGGTGCCATCGCATTAATAACAAGCTGAGCCGGGCTGTCATCCCAGAGCACAATGTCAATCCGCTCACCCCCAAGCTCGCTCGATACCGCTTGCACTCGTGCTCCACGCATCCCCACACAAGCGCCAATAGGGTCAATACGGCCGTCATTCGTTTTAACCGCAACTTTAGCTCTCGAACCAGGATCACGCGCTGCCGCCTTAATCTCAATTAATTCTTCGCCAATTTCTGGAACTTCAATTTTAAATAATTCCACTAGCATAGGGGCACGTGAGCGACTAACTAACATCTGTGGCCCTTTGGCTTCCGCTTGAATATCATATAAATAAGCACGCACGCGATCACCTGTACGCATGGTTTCATGAGGAATCATCTCCGTGCGCGACAAAAAAGCTTCTGCATTATTAGCTAAATCCAAAATAATAAATTCTCGTGTTACACGTTTTACTGTTCCCGTCACTAACTGACCTAAGCGTTCGCGATATGCATTAGCAATTTGCGCCCGTTCCGCCTCAAAAACTTTCTGTATAATCACTTGTTTAGCTTTTTGCGCAGCAATGCGTCCAAACTCGACGGACTCCATAGGCTCAACGATATAATCCCCTAGTTTAACTTGTGGATCTTTTAACTTTGCTTGCTCCAATGTTAAATAAGCCTGCTCATTTTCTTCCTCTACTTCAGCTAGCTCAGCCTCATCTACCACTTTCCAACGCTGAAATGTTTTGTAATCACCTGTTTTACGATTAATTTCCACCTTAACATCAATGCCTTCTTCCGCCCGTTTTTTTGTGGCGGTTTCCAAAGCCGCCTCAATAGCCTGAAAAATAACTTCCCTATCCACGCCTTTTTCGTTGGATACCGCTTCAACTACATATAAGATCTCTTTATTCATAAAATGACCTCACCTATCCAACCTGAATTACATACAGCGGTTTCCACTACATTCATAAGTGTATCTCCGCCACTACATGTGCTCTCTCAATATTCGCAAAAGACAAGACCGTATTGGTTTCATCGTTATCAACCAAAAGACTAATGTCCTCTCCATCCACACCTACTAACACTCCACTAAACTGCCGCCGCTGATTAACCGGGAAGTGTAAACGTATCTTAACGCGGCTGCCAATGTATTTTTGATAATGGGCAAGCTCGAATAAAGGCCTATTAATACCCGGAGAAGACACCTCCAACGTATACTTGCTTGGAATAAGATCCTCTACGTCTAGCATTGCCCCCGCCTGACGACTTACTAAAGAACAATCCGTCACCGTCACTCCCGAAGGCTTATCAATATATATCCGCAATACCCTCTGTCTACCCTCCTGGGCATGCTCACATCCCACAAACTCATATCCCATGCCGGTTATCAGCGTGGCTAAATGTGCATACAATGCTGTATTTACTTGCTTCACTTGTTCCCCTAAAATTAAAAAACCCCAATACGGGGTTTCTTGATTTTTATCATTTCTTAGCGGGGGCAGGATTTGAACCTACGACCTTCGGGTTATGAGCCCGACGAGCTACCAGACTGCTCCACCCCGCAATGAACGTGATATTCTAATGAATGGTTATGTCATATTCAAGGCCAATCATCGAAGAAACAAAAAATATTTTAGTTGAACGACTTATGTGCATGAAATAGGCTGTCAAGTAAAAAGCGCTTGTCCCTACCCGTTCATCCAGCTACAATAGGGCGCTTATTTTTTTAGCTAAGTTAAAACTTAAGTTTTATGTGGAGTGATATTACATGGCATTAACAGCAACAGCAAAAGCCCATATTATTAAAAGTCATCAACAAGGTAAAAGCGACACCGGCTCTCCAGAAGTACAAATAGCCCTATTAACAGCACGCATTATTTATTTAACTGACCACCTTAAAAAACATGCTCACGATTTTCATACTCGTTATGGTTTAACGAATTTAGTTAGCCAACGTCGTCGCTTATTGCGATACCTAAAAACCAAAAGCATCGAGCGTTATCGCACATTGATCAAAAAACTCGACGTCCGCGGTTAATTTTTAAAAGTAACATCAACTAATAGTGAGCCCCCTGTGACAGCCATTAAAAAAACATTTCGTTACGGCAACCATAATGTAACATTAGAAACTGGTGCCATCGCTCGACAAGCAACTTCCGCGGTATTAGTCAGCATGGATGATACAATTGTGCTGGTCACACTAGTAGCAAATGCCAGCGAGGAGGAGCGCGATTTCTTCCCCCTGACTGTTAATTATCAAGAACGTACTTATGCAGTGGGTCGTATCCCAGGAGGCTATTTCAAGCGCGAAGGAAAACCCAGCGAGAAGGAAACACTTACCTCACGCTTAATTGACCGTCCATTACGACCTTTATTTCCCAAGGGATTTCACTGTGAAGTGCAAATTATTGCCACTGTTTTATCCATGAACCCAGAGATTAACCCTGATATTCCTGCCATGATTGGGGCCTCTGCTGCCGTTGCCTTATCTGGGCTTCCAGTGTTTAGCCACCTAGCTGCAGCACGAGTGGGGTATCATAATGGCACTTACTTACTCAACCCAACCTTATCTCAGCTTAATACCTCGCAACTCGATATGGTGGTAGCTGGCACGGAAAATGCTGTACTCATGGTTGAGTCAGCAGCCAAAGAGCTGTCCGAGTCTGTCATGTTAGGCGCCGTCATGTTTGCACACAAAGAAATGCAAGTCGCCATTCAGGCTATTAAAGAGTTGGCTGCTGAAACCGGTAATCCTAATTGGGAATGGGAACCCCGTACTGTTAACCCCGCGCTTGAAACCAGACTCACTGAACTATGCGAAGCGCCTATTATCAAAGCCTATCAACTACAAGACAAGCAAAGTCGCCAGCAAGCTATAGAAGCTGCTCGTGAACAAATGATAGAACAAATATTAGCTGAGCAGCTAGCCAAAGAAGAAAAACCGAATGAAGCCATATTATTACGCGATGCAGAACAAACATTTAGTCAAGTAGAACGCAGAATCGTAAGAAACCAAATTCTACAAGGAACACCTCGTATTGATGGCCGTGATACCAAAACCGTTCGGCCTATTTCCATACAGGTTGGGCTACTAACTCGTACCCATGGCTCAGCTTTATTTACACGTGGTGAAACCCAAGCAATTGTTGTTGCCACCCTAGGGACAGAACGTGATTCACAAATTATTGATGCTTTAGAAGGTGAACGTCGAGATGCATTTATGTTGCACTACAACTTTCCGCCTTATTCTGTTGGCGAAGTTGGTATGGTAGGTAGCCCCAAACGTCGCGAAATTGGCCATGGTAGCTTGGCAAAACGTGGCCTTGCCGCTGTGCTGCCCTCACAAAAAGACTTTTCGTATGTTATCCGCATCGTATCAGAAATTACTGAATCCAACGGCTCTAGCTCTATGGCCACAGTTTGCGGCAGTAGCTTAGCCCTCATGGATGCCGGTGTACCTATCAGTGCACATGTAGCTGGTATTGCAATGGGCTTAGTAAAAGAAGGCGACCAGTATGCTGTGCTCACAGACATTCTCGGTGATGAAGACCACTTAGGCGATATGGATTTTAAAGTAGCTGGCACAACAAGTGGCGTAACCGCCTTGCAAATGGATATTAAGATTGATGGTATTACAGAAACCATCTTACGTGACGCACTAGATCAAGCACGTGAAGGCAGAATGCATATTCTCTCACTCATGGAGCAGAGCATTACTAAACCACGACAAGAAATGTCCGCTTATGCACCACGCATTTTAAATATTCAAATCGCCCCCGATAAGATTGCTAGTGTCATTGGTAAGGGTGGTGTCACAATTCGTGCGCTTACCGAAGAAACGGGCACAGTTGTCGATATTGGCGATGACGGTGTAATTCGTGTGGCTGCTGCTGATCTTTCTGCCTGTGAAGAAGCTATCCGGCGTATTGAACGCCTTACTGCAGATGTCATACTAGGCGAAATATACGAAGGCACGGTAGCCAAACTCATGGACTTTGGCGCTATAGTTACTATCTTGCCAGGAAAACAAGGGTTGGTACATATTTCTCAAATTGCCCATGAACGCATTGCAAAAGTAAGCGATAAGTTATCAGAAGGACAAGTAATTAAAGTAAAAGTTATTGAAATTGACCGACAAGGCCGTATACGCTTGTCGATGAAAGACATTAAGGAAAATGAGCTTAGTTAAAACCATTCTGCGTAGACGAAGATCTATATAGTGAGTGACAAGAATTAATAGATTCCTGTCTACGCAGGAATGACTCATTAGACCTCTTTCCAAACCCAGACTAAAAAACAACAAGGTCAAAAAAATGAACTATCCCGTTGCTTTACCTACCAGACTAAGGAATTCCGAACGCGTACCCCTATCCTCACGAAAGCCACCTAGCATTACCGATGTCGTCATCACTGAGTTTTGCTTTTCCACACCGCGCATCATCATACATAAGTGCTGCGCCTCAATAATGACACCCACTCCTTGCGCCCGCGTGACTTTCAACACAGCCTCCGCAATTTGTTTAGTTAATTTCTCTTGAACTTGCAAACGTCGACCAAACATATCAACAATCCGTGCGATCTTGGATAATCCAATAATCTTACCTTGTGGAATATAAGCCACATGACATTTTCCAATAAAAGGTAAGAGATGATGCTCACATAGAGAATAAAGCTCAATATTCTTAACCAGAATCATTTCATCATTATTAGTGTCAAACAATGCACCATTTACAATATCCTCTAAGGACTGCTGGTACCCTTGAGTCAAAAACTGTAGCGCAGCTGCTGCGCGCTGAGGCGTTTTGACAAGCCCATCACGCTGCAAATCTTCTCCTAATGCTTCAATAATTTTTCGAAAATGTGTTTCTATCATGCTGCTCACCACTCATTCTATTTGTCTTATCTACTCTTGCCACTTTATCCGAGAGTGTTTATCCCGGGGGCCATTTTAAACGCCGCCCGCCTATAAGATGCATATGAATATGAAAAACACTCTGCCCCGCTCCAGCGTTGCAGTTAAATACCAACCGATAACCCTCTTCAGAAATGCCTAATTGCTTAGCCAACTGTTTTGCTACTTGAACCATATGGCCAACCAGCTCATTATCTTCCGCCTGCAAATCATTCATTGTCGCTATATGTTTTTGAGAAATAATTAATTTATGCTGAGGAGCCTGAGGATTAATATCATCAATAACGATCACCTTGTCGTCATGGTGAAGCACATTTGCCTTGATTTCACCGTTTATTATTTTACAAAACAAACATTCCATTTAATCACCCCTCTTACTCTAAAAACCCCAAGATGGCATAGCATAACACAGGAATTCACCAGTGTAGACTAGGTATTCACTGACGAGATAAGATACTAAGATCAAACAGACCCTAGTAATCTGGGTAAATAAAATAAGAGGAAAAGACCCGTGAGAAGAGCCCTATTTGAACAAGGCAGTCAACCTGATAATAAGAAGTTGCCAGAGAGTAGTAATGCAAGTACTAGCCACGCGAGCATACAACAACAATTACAGCAACAACGTGAAGCCAAACGAGCTATAGCAGAAGAAATGCTGATGAGTGTAGCAAATACAAATGCTCAATGCGCAGAAACATTAGCTGAATTAGACAGGCAAGGAGAGCAACTTGCTAGAGCGCATGATAAAGTAAGAGGGGTGCACGAACATTTGAGCATGGCAGAACAACACCTTCACAGAATGGAACATTTCTTCCCAAGCCTCTCTCGCCCACCTCAACCACCACAACCCGTTGCAGATACTGCAAGCGATAGAAGAAAAGCTCAAGCGCCAGTAGTAACATCACCCGCAAATCAGCCTCGGCAATCATCCATGGAACAGAGTGCCTCATCTTCTGATGATGCGCAACTTGACATGGCACTAGAGCAAATAACCAATGGATTGCAGTTGCTTCAAAATCAATCCCGCGTTTTAGGGGCTGAATTAGATCGCCAGAATGCCAAGCTTGGTGGCCTTGAACAAGATGTAGATACTGCCAACTCACGCCTACGTCAGGATAATAGACGAGTACGAAACTTGATGTGACAAGCCACTACCCCTGCTAGCTTAGAGTCAGGAGTTCTCGGTGAATAAAGAATAGCAAGCAAAAGGGCGGTATAAAAGCACAATGGCTTCCCCGCTAAAAGCATGCGGGGACAAGCTGCTTCCAGCCTCCTGCGCTTTATTTGCGCTTTTATACCGCCCTTTTGCTTGCTATTCTTTATTCACCGAGAATTCCTGACAATTCAACCCTCAAGTTGAAGATTCTTGTCATTTCAAGTACAAATAACAGCAAATTATTTTAGAGGTCAGCATATGAATATGGATGCTATAGAAGCGGGCAAAAAAGTCCCCGAAGATATAAATGTCGTCATTGAAATACCTTCTCGCAGTAACCCAATTAAATATGAAATTGATAAAGCCAGTGGCATGGTAATGGTAGATCGCTTTATTGCTACGAGTATGCACTACCCCTGTGATTATGGTTTCATCCCGCATACTCTGTCAGAAGACGGTGATCCCGCCGATGTATTGGTTATTTCACCCTACTCGCTACTACCTGGCGTTATGATTCGCTGCCGACCTATAGGCTTATTACGCATGACCGATGAATCCGGTAAGGATGCAAAAATATTGGCTGTTCCTATCAATAAACTTACCCTACTCTACCAACACATACATAAACCTGAAGACTTAGGCACGGACTTACTTGCCACCATCGAGCACTTCTTTAAACATTATAAAGATCTGGAAAAAGACAAATGGGCAAAGATCGATGGATGGGAAGGGACTGAAACTGCTCATAAAGAAATTTTATCGAGTATTAACCGCTATCAGCAAAAAAAAGGCGTTGTCGCATAAAAGAAAAAGGGAACGAGATATCCATCTACGTTCCCTTTTTATCTACCCCGGGCCTCCAAGCCCCTCTACCTTTCCTTGGTAGAATAATCCATAGTCGATGTATCATTTCCTTGATACCGGTCCATTTCTTTTAATCATCCTTGATTTTATAAGCATAGCAAATCATTTTAGATTTACAAATCATCTGCATGGACATTATTTGACCTAACACAAAAAACCCTTTTATCCACATAAGCTTTGTTCATAATATAATCAATAAGTTAAGTTTATCGCTAGTGAGCCACTTGGCTAAGAAATGCCAAAAATAATAGCCTATATCTTACGCCATGTTAAGATATAGCCTACAAAAAGGCATTCTGGTAATCTAGGGTTTGTTTACAATTCAACCCTCGATCCCCTCTTTTTGCAGCCGAGGCTTGAATTGTAAGACCCTACAGTGCAACTCTAGGAGAAATTGAATTTTTCCAAAAAAATCGTTTTAAACAACGCTGTAAAAATGCTGATATATAAATAGCAATACTAAGTGCACCAAAAATCATACAAGCAATGTAAATTGGCAATAAACCAATAATAAAAAAATGCCCATGCTTAGTCAGATGTCTATCCAGCTTAATAATAGAAGAAATCGAAAGGTGCAGTAAATTGTCCTCTAATAACAAGTAATAAACGATATAAATCGCCACCATCACGCAGATAATAGTTATCGCATTAAAGAAATGAAATAATCTCACTCCGTGCTCCTTAGCAAATAGCAGAACTGTTGATCAACTCAAAAAACCTTACTTTTACAACTGGACTTTGGCCATTTTTAAAAAACGCTCAACAACACCGTTATCCTGAGGGCGTTTTTTGCTAGAATGATCTCTTTTTGCACATCTTGAGATCCTTCGCTACGCTCAGGATGACAAACTCATCACCCTCTCTCAAAAATGGCCAAAGTCCACTACAAGAGTTTCACGGAATACGAGATAAGCTGTCACGCCAGCAAAGACTCGTAGGCGTCCAGAAATAGCATTATCCTGATTGGAATAACCTTTATATTACAATTACCTGAACTGGATGCCAGCCTTTTCTGGCGTGACAGCTTATCTCGTATTCCGTGAAACTCTTATATTGACAACAGGCTCTATTCAATTTAACAAAATTACTTTAAAGAACTCTTAAGGGTGGCCTTAAACATCGGTATACTACCGCATAATTGAAACTACTTTAGAAGAGGTAGCGGTGTCATGCGCACAGCAACAATAGAATTACATAAGGAGGAACTAGGATTTTCTGCTGGACATTTTACTATTTTTTCCGCCACCGATCGTGAACACTTACACGGTCATAACTATCAGGTTCAAGTTGGTTTTTACATCCTGATTGCACATAATGGCATGGCATTCGATTACCGCTTTTACAATACCAAAATTCAAGCACTATGTGAAAAATTAGACCGGCGGTTTTTGTTAGCGGGACAGTCACCTTATTTAAGAATAGAAGAAACTCAAGATGGGATAATAGCACACTTTAATACTGAAAAAATTCCATTTCTTAAAAGAGATGTGGTTATTCTACCTATTGTTAACGCTACCATTGAAGAACTCTCACATTGGTTTTTGCAACAATTATTAAGAAATATCAAAGAAATAACCAGGCATAGCATTCAAGGTATCACAGTTCGTGTCGCCAACGGGCCTGGGCAATCTGGCGTAGCAGAATGGAAAGCGCTCCCTACGGGGGTCGAACCCGTGTTACCGCCGTGAGAGGGCAATTACATAGACGTTCTTGCTCCTCCATCATGGGGTCAGTGAAGCGAGCGTAACTTAGCAGCCATCAACCTTATTCGAATTGCAAAAACCCTTAAAGTTGAAGTCGGGGAATTATTTCCATCAATCAGACACACTCAGTATGGAGTAAGTCATTGAATTATAATAAGGATAATGATAACTTAATATTGACTCTCGCTTGACAATTTTGAGTGTCAATATTAAGTTATAGGGATGAAGCCAAAAAATGCCCTAAAAAAGCTAAAACTCCTTCTACTCGCTCCAAGCTTTACAAGCAAGGAGGCGCACATCCGTGGTGTTAGCTCATCAACACTTGCCTATTATGTAAAGCAAAATGAATTGACGCGCATTGGTCACGGAATTTATCGTGGCGCAAATGCCCCGGTAATAGATGATTTCCGCTGGGAAGACCTCATTGAAGCAATGCAGAGAGTCAAAGAAGGAGTCATTTGTCTTACATCAGCACTATCCCTATATCGCTTAACTGAGGAAATGCCTTCACAGCATTGGATTGCGATTAGAAATGACACAGTTCATCGGGCCATGCCATCCACGAAAGTGGTTAGAATGCGAAATCTTACTCTTGGCAAAACCAAGATAAAAATTGGTAATATTACTCTCCCTATTTTTGATCGAGAGCGAACTATTGTAGATGCTTTTCGTTATCTGGGACGCGAAGCAGCTTTAAAAGCATTAAAAACAGCATTGACCAAAAAAGGCTCTGAGAAAATCAATATTGAAAAAATTAGACAATACGCAAAAAAACTTAGAGTTAAAATCGAACCATTTTTAATAGCGATGACATTATGAATGAAACAGCACTGAAAGAACGATTAAAAACAATTGCTACAGAAAAAGAAACCACTCTCAATAAAGTTTGGAAGCAACT
>MGYC01000036.1:10670-55232 GCA_001801575.1 Gammaproteobacteria bacterium RIFCSPHIGHO2_12_FULL_41_20 | reverse complement strand
TGCGCTCGTTCATCGCTCACTATCTTCCAGCTTGTTAAAGAGCAAAACCTAAGAATCAGGCATTCTACTCGATGCCTATCCTTTGTCAACTGCCTTATTAAAAGATTATTAAAAAATTAATCTTATCTATTCTCATCCTTCTCACCTAACATTGCTTCGTATCTATTTGAACGCTATTGAAAGCTTCTTTGACAGCTTCAACATCATAGCCAAAATCTCGCGTAGCTTTGAGAACACCACAAGCGCCGTATCTAAAATTAGCAGAAGAAGTCCAATAATAAGCATTGGCGTGAACCACTAGCATAAAAGCCTTTCTAATATCCCAGCCAGGAGTTGTGCTAAGTAAGTAAAAAAATCGATTATATACACCACTACTGTGATGAACATCTAGAGAGTTATGATATTGCATAGCATCATCAATGGAACACGCATGGCCCGGTGGATTTATTCCTCGGCAATCTTTACTAGGTTGATCCATATAACGAAATGCATCGCCGCCTTCTTTGACAATAGCAGAACCAAGTGACCAGTCCACAAAACGATTCGCATAATACTCAGCTGCTTTTCCAGCTATATCAGAAAAGGACTCATTCATACCGCCAGCTTGCCCATAATATCGCAAATTAGAATGCTGCTCTGTAAATCCATGGCTAATTTCATGAGCAGTAATATCCAGAATAGTAAATGGATAATCGCTATCACTCCCATCTCCAAAATTCATCGTCCCACTATCGCCCTCCCAGTAAGCATTATCCATATCAAAATGCAAAATCATGGTAAGTCGCATAGGCGTATGATCTGGATTGATAAGTACAGGCACACCCACCCACTTTTCATACATATTTCTAGTGATTTCAGCATTGACCAAAGCATCATTACTAGGAGAATAAGCACCATTTGTTGCATCATAATCTCCATTCCAGTAAACCTGGTTATGTTCAGAATTCCTATCTCTACAGATATACGGAATAAGATCTTGGAGACTTAAACATTCTTCTGTCTGAGGGTTATATTTTTCACATTTTTGCACTAGCACATGGTTATTTTTCAAGTAGCACAGCTGCGCCACTGGATCTCGTTCTATCATAAAAAATGGAAAATGTTCAACGAGACCATCATAAATTAATTTTCCCATTCTAGGATTACCACCAAACCCACCGCCCCGGGCTTCTTCTAGAGGTTTTTCCGTTTTCATATCATTCCACTGCATATATATCTGCAGCGTAAAGGCATCAATGAGATAAGTGGGTTTTTCTGGTGGCTGTTTTTCGTTTTTTGCACGAGCAAGAAAATGAATGAGAAAAGCCCAGTGAGCTTTATTGTTGTCATCTATGTAGATAAATGGTTGAGCCTCAGAATGGTTTATTTGGATGGTTTTATCGCAACGCTGTTGATAATCCGCTAACGCCACTTGTAAAGCTTTTGCGGATTGTGTGGCCGAAAAAACAGCGTCAGGAGTATTCACTAAATCAGCATTCATGTCTTGATAAATAATACCATCCATTGAGCGAATAGGATGTTGTATATCACTCATAAGCAGAGAAAGAGATTTCTTGGTACTTGCCTGTGGAATATGTAAAACTGCATCACCACCCCAAACTGGATAGCCCTGATAGACTTCTTGAACACGAACATGCAGCGTGCGATTGAAATCAACTGCCCGATTTATTTCTTTTAACTGCGGCAATAAAGCATTTGAAGCATGGCTTGTATGCATGGATACAAAAGCAGATAGAACATGCGGCTGCTGCCGTGAAAGATCAATAGGGATGGCTGCTTGCGCTATAGAGGCAAGAATAAATAATGAAAATCCAATAACTTTATTTAAACGCATAGTGATATCTCTTATGAGCAAGTTGAAAATCACCGTCATTATCACCGCACTTTTGGTAAACAATCAGACATTGCAAAGTTTTATTCTGCGCTAAAGCACCTAAACCATCGAGATCAATATAATTATTCTGCACATTCAGATAAGTCAGCACTGTATTATTTGCAAAAGCAATAGCCCCCTTGCTACCAATATAGTTTCCCCCGATATCTAAATTGGTAAGCACTTTATTACTAGCTAAAGCAACGGCCCCTTGGGGACTAATGTTATTTCCCCTTACCCCTAATATTTTAATGCTTTTGTTATTAGCTAATGCAATAGCACCTTCATCACCGATAAAAGAGAAATTAACAAAAAGCGCAATTAAATGCGTATTCTCTGCAAATGCTTCTATCGCTTGCTGGTCAATAGTATTGCCGCTAATGTTAAGCTCAGTTAAAACCGCATTTTTGGCAAGAGCTAAAGCCCCGCTCGGTCCGATATTGTTGTTCCGAGGCCTTAAGTCCAAATTTTTAATTGAATCACTACGCGCTAAGGCTATCGCCCCTCCAGAACCAATATTTTGGTCACTTAAGTCAAGATAAACAAGGCTATGATTATCAGCAAATGCTGTTGCGCCTTTGTCGGTAATGTAAGAGGCACTATTAATAAGTCCACTAAGCACAAGGGCAGTAAGGGTAGAATGAGCAAGGGCACTGGCACCATCATCAGAGATAGGATTGTTTCCGAGGTTCAATTTTTGGAGAGAACGTTCTTCTGCAAGCATCTTAGCACCTTTATCCGTAATGTGATTACCGTAGAGGTCTAAAGAAGTAATTGCAGGATGATCTCTGAGAAAAGATAGCAGTGCTGGAATATCGTTATCCGCTAAGTCGAAGAGCGACAATATTAATGCATCTCCTTGTATATACCGAGGATAATCAATTGATCGAGAAAAAGAATTATGCGCAAAAAGCGAAAAAGAAAGAAAAATGGATAGAACTATTGTAAATAATAGGATTATCTTTTTCATTATCACTACTCGTTTTCTCTAATTAAAAACATTCTATTTCATGAAGATTCTCATTGTCTACTAAACCAGGAATTCTCGGTGAATAAAGAATGGCAAGCAAAAAGGAGGTATAACGCACAATGGCTTCCCCGCTAAAAGCATGCAGGGACAGGCTGCTTCCAGCCTCCTGCGCTTTATTTGTGCTTTTATACCTCCCTTTTGCTTGCCATTCTTTATTCACCGAGAATTCCTGCTACTAAACTAATAGAATGCCGCAGCGCAGAGCACGGAACCAGTTTAGATAGCTAGAATAAGGCTTTTTGGTGCGGAACACCCCCTGACAAAAGCACTCGGAAGCAAGCCCTGTGCCAGGTTAGTCTGCACCCCATATTGTTTCCTGTTCTAATATCGGTTAATTTTCATCTTCACCGACTATAAAAAAAGGTCACCCATTATGACGCAGAAGAAATCACCTACCCTAGAGGACTCACTAGCGGAAATCAGCGCATTGATAGAAAAAATGGAACATGGAGAGTTAACCTTGGAGCAATCATTAGAGCATTTTGAACGTGGTATTAAACTTATCAAGCACGCACAAAAAATCCTTACAGAAGCGGAACAAAAAGTACAAGTGTTAATGCAAAACAATGGCAATGAAGAATTAACTCCCTATGCAGTAGAAGATAAAGAAAATAATCATGGCACAGCCTAGACAATTGAAATCTCCTCTGCAAACCTTTACGGTACAGTGTCAGCAACGCCTAGAAAAACTATTTGCGTTATACCTCGACAAAATTTCCGTGCCCGCATTACGCAAAGCAATACAACATAGCGTATTCAGCCCAAGCAAAAATATCCGCCCTTTGTTAGTCTATGCTACCGGGCATGCCATTAGTGCCCCGGTGGATTGCTTGGATTTACCTGCTTGCGCTATTGAGCTTATACATACGTACTCGCTAATTCATGATGACTTACCCGCCATGGATAATGCGAATTTACGTCGCGGCAAACCTGCTTGCCATAAAGTATTTGGCGAAGCCATGGCAATTTTAGCTGGAGACGCATTGCAACCCTTAGCCTTTGATGTTATTGCGCAACATCCTGCGCCGCCCTCCTTGACTGAAAAGAATCGACTACAAATGATACATGTGCTAAGCCAGGCTGGCGGTCCTTATGGCATGGTAGCAGGCCAAGCATTGGATATAACTGCAATGCAAAAAACCATTGCACCGGATGAATTACATACTATCTATCGACTAAAAACTGGCGCATTGTTATCGGCCAGTGTCACACTTGCTACATTTTGCGTGAACAAAATCAATCTTGAGATAAAAAATAATCTAGCCTGCTTTGCTGATAACCTAGGCCTGGCTTTTCAAATCCAGGATGATATTTTAGATATGGAAAACACTGGAGTAGCCATAGGAAAACCACAAGGCTTGGATGCGGCCAATCAAAAAATAACTTATGCTGCCATACATGGTCTTGATACAGCCAAAAAGCATGTGGATGACTTATTTCATACCGCACTAGCGGCTATCACGCCCTTAGGAGAAAGAGCAGAGCTGTTACGAGAGTTGGCGATGATGGTATTAAAGAGAAGGCAGTAGACAAGAGTTTGTTAAGCCTTCTCTCTCTGTTTTGTTAGCCCCTTCTTCCTCAATGGGGTCAGGTGCTAACATGCAGTATGTTGCTGCCTGAAAATAAAACAACATACTGCATGTTAGCACCTGACCCCATTGAGGAAGAAGGGGCTAGAAGGCTAGGACAAAATCAGTGAATCGTTGTACTAGGGGGCTCAACGCCAAAAATAGTACGATACAATACGCCGTATATGCAGTAGCTCCAGGGCAATGTCCAAATTAATCCTAGAAATGCCGGAATACAGCTAATCAACACAATAATCATCCAGCCAACTACAGTAAAAAATATTTTAAACCAATGCTGGGTCACTGCTTTACGTGATACTTCTAAGGTATGCCAAATACCCATATCTTTTTCTGCCGCTAAAGCTAATACAAATTTATAGCATAAAACCAAATAAATACTAATCACCGCAAATACACCACCAAGCAGCGAATAAATACAGCGTAATACAGCGCCTATTTCCCCCTTTGCCAATCCCAACAACACCGCAGATAAAATAGCAAAAATACAAACGACCACAACGGCTACTACCCCGGCGCCGATGATATGCCACATTTTTCGATAATAGTCGATCACCATAGACGACCGCACTGTTTGACTAGCTACATGCTTTATCCCCATCATTAATAACCCTGCATAGAGCGGGTATTTTGCTAAAGTCACAATTCCATTTGCCACTGCAACAATAGATTGGGTAGAGTTTTCACCGAAAGCCGTGAGGGAAAGAAATCCGACTAATTTCGTTAAAAGTAGTAAAGCAATAGCAATAAGGACATAAATAATAAATCCACCCCATAATACCGCTTTAAATCCTTTTACCTTATGCCAGGCTTCTTTATATACTTCTAAAATAGCAAAATTATAAGGCGCAGCCACTCCATTCACTAAACGTCCTATTGAAGACATAACTGGTACTCCATCATCCATTATTGAGTATTTTTAGTTTAATACTGAAATAGTGATTACACCAAGAGTTTTTAGTCTGGTTACACCGCTACTACGATCCGCGTCCGAGTTGGAAGGGGTCAGGCCCCGATAAAACTGCGGGGCCTGACCCCTTCCAACTCTCCATTGCTAAACCTATAAGTCATATACGTAATGTAGACTACCAGTAGCATCTAGGCGATGATTCAGATACACTCGGCTTCGATATGGGAGCAGCTAAAGTGCATTATCCTAGGAACAGCAACTGGGTACGAATTTTAAACGCAAATCAACTGCCGCTTCTAGGATTATGCATTGCCCATTCTGTAACGCCAGCGATACCAAGGTAATTGATTCCCGCTTGATGCGCGAAAGCAACCAAACCAGGCGGAGACGTGAATGTTTTACCTGTGAAGAACGCTTTACTACTTATGAAACAGCCGAGTTATCACTACCACGTATCATTAAACGTGATGGACGACGTGATGTGTTCAATGAAGATAAGCTGCGTTCTGGCATGTTACGCGCACTAGAAAAGCGCCCAGTTAGCACAGAGCTAGTAGAAAGCGCCATTAGCCGTATCATGCATAAAGCATGGGCCACCGGTGAACGCGAGGTTTCCTCCGCGCAAATGGGTGATTGGGTCATGGAAGAACTGCGCCATCTAGATCCAGTGGCATACGTGCGGTTTGCGTCTGTTTATCACTCCTTTGAGGACATTCACGCATTTCGTAAAGAAATCAGCCGCCTAACTAAAAAAACAAAACGAGTAAAATCACATGCCAGAAAATAAGCGGATCAACCCCCAAGCCCGGCATAACGCACGACACTACGCAGTGCAAGCCCTTTACCAATGGCAATTAACTGGCGCATCAGGTACAGACATCGAAAATCAATTCTTAAAACACCAAATCAGCAAGCAAGTAGACCTTGAGTATTTCAAAGAATTACTCCATGGTATTGTCAGTGAGCAAAAAACATTAGACGAGCATATGCATCCTTATCTCAAACGCCAGTTACATGAGTTGGATCCTGTTGAACTGGCAGTATTACGCTTGGCCATTTATGAACTCACAAAACGCCCCGATGTCCCCTATCGAGTTATCATCAATGAAGCATTAGAATTAACTAAAAAATTTGGCTCGGTAGAAGGCTATAAGTTTGTCAATGGGGTACTAGACCAGGTGGCTAGAAAAATAAGAGCCCATGAAATAGGTGAAAAAAAGACGTCATCTTGAACGAATTTACAATCATTAAGCGTTTTTTCGCTAATCATCTTGCCTCTCGCACCGATGTCGCCATCAGCATTGGTGATGATGCCGCCATTGTCACCGTGCCAACCCAACATCAACTGGTAATAACTACAGACACGCTAGTGAATGGCATTCACTTCCCAGAAGACACTACACCCTATGACATTGGTTATAAGTCTCTTGCAGTAAATTTAAGTGATTTAGCCGCCATGGGAGCGACACCTGCTTGGGCTACACTCGCACTAACTTTACCCACCGCCGAGCAACTATGGTTAAGCGAATTTTGCCGTGGTTTTTTTGAGTTAGCAGATTACCATGCAGTGCAACTCATCGGCGGCGATTTAACCCATGGCCCATTAACCATTACCGTGCAATTACATGGCTTGATCCCTTGTAATCAAGCATTATTACGTTCAGGAGCAAAAACTGGAGATAGCATTTATGTCACAGGCACCTTAGGTGATGCAGGATTAGGATTGTGTTTTCTACAAAAGCAAATCTTGCTACCGCCACAGCATCAAACAAAGCCACTCCAGCAGTTCTATCATCCTGAACCACGCCTACCATTAGGGGAAAAGCTGCGTCATATTGCCCACGCAGCTATTGATATTTCTGATGGCTTTGCTGCAGATTTAATGCACATCTTGGAGCGCAGCCAAAAAGGCGCTATCATCAATGTGGATAATCTGCCGTTATCTGCGGCAATGCTGGCTACCCTCTCTGCTGATCATGCTATCTCGCTCGCATTAACAGCAGGCGAAGATTTTGAGCTATGCTTCACTGCTCCAGCAGAAAAACATGCCCAAATCATGCATCTTGCCACACAACATTGTCCTATTACGCAAGTAGGTATAGTAACAGAACAAGCAGGGCTAATTTTACAATATCGCGATGGAAGTAAATATCATGGGAAAACACAAGGCTATCAACATTTTTAATTGGCTACAAAAAAAAATAATTCCATCACGCAGCTTGCCACCCATTCCTGCTGCTATCTGGCAAAAACCCTCTTATTTTGTGGCATTTGGCTTTGGTACTGGCGCACTACCGATCGCCCCTGGCACGTTTGGTACGCTCATTGCCATCCCGTTTTATCTATTACTACAACCGCTGCCCTTCTACGCATATCTAACTATCGTGTTACTCTGCGCAATAGTAAGCATGAAATTATGTGATATTCTGAGTAAAGAAATCCACGTTCATGATCATCCCGGCATGAATATTGATGAAATTATCGGCTTTCTTGTGACTATGATTCATGCACCACCACATTGGCTGTGGATAATCGTTGGATTTGCTTTATTCCGTTTGTTTGACATTTGGAAACCTTGGCCCATCCACTGGCTTGACCAAAAAGTTCCTGGCGGCATAGGTATGGTATTGGATGACATTCTGGCCGGTATATATGGACTGGTGATTATTCAAGCTTTAGCATGGTCAATAACCACCGCTGTGCCGTAACACAACACTTCCGTTGCTGCATAACGTCCAGACAAATCAGAAGCATCATAACGCATGCCAATAATCGCATTCGCTCCCATTTCTACCGCATGCTGGATCATTAACTCATAAGCTTGTTCACGTGCTTGTTCACACATTTTTGTGAAAGCACCAATCTGACCACCAACAATATTTTTAATGCTACCGAAAAAACTTTGCATAATAGTCGGTGAACGCACAATAATGCCACGCACAATACCTTTATATTCCACAATACGACATCCTGTCACATCCATAGTCGTAGTAACTAGCATAAATCCTCCCTTATATTAAGTATGAAAATCCATGTTTACTCAATATTCTGCACTTGCTCGCGCATTTGCTCAATCAATACCTTCAATTCTACCGCCGCATGAATCGCATCAGTTACCACCGCTTTCGAACCCAAGGTATTGGCTTCGCGATTCAACTCTTGCATGAGAAAATCTAAACGTCGTCCAACCACACCACCTTGCTTTAAGACGCGCTGAATCTCACGAAGATGTGTTTCTAAACGTTCCAGCTCTTCCATCACATCTATTTTTTGCGCGAATAACACCATCTCTTGCTCTAAACGATTTGCATCCAAAGTCACTTGCGCATCGACAAAACGCTGTAACAATTGTTCGCGTTGCGCACGAATAACATCCGGAGCACGTTGTTTAACCTTCGCCACTTCTAACTGCATGGCATGCACACGCTGTAAAAATAATTCTTTTAGTTCTTGTCCTTCACGCGCACGTGCAGCTAATAAGTCTTGTACCGCTTTTTCTATCAAAGCAACCATTTCTACTTGTATATCTGCCGTATCCATCTCTGTGGTTTTTAACACTCCAGGCCAGCGCAAAATATCTATTGTTGAAGCTGGTGCTAAATTCATACAAAACTCAGAAACCACCTCACTTGCCTGCGCAAGCTGTTTCACTAATGCCGTATGCACTACCATATCAGTCTGTAAAACTTCACTAGGTTGATAGCGTATCTTACATTCTACTTTTCCACGCTTTATCTGTTGCTTTAAACAATCACGCACAGCACCTTCCAAAACCTGTAACATCTCCGGAAGATAAACACTGATTTCTAAATAACGATGGTTAATAGATCGCAACTCACAAATAGCGCCACCCCAATCTCCTTGGCTCTGCGCACGCGCAAATCCTGTCATGCTATACAACATGCTTCACCTCGTTTATCAAAATATGCCCTCCTGGAGTTCCTGCTGAAGACGGTGCGCTGATCCTTCGCTAACGCTCAGGATGACAATTTGGCAATTAAACTATCAAATTGTCATCCTGAGCGTTAGCGAAGGATCAGCGCACCGTCTTCAGCAGGAACTCCTGCACCTTCTCTCTGTGAATAATACTGGTGATGCCACGCTTTTGTAGGCGCTGCTGCATGGCACGTGCTTGTACTTGATTCGTAAAAGGACCTTGTTGCACTCGATATAAAGTACGTTTGTTTTTTGCTGTTTTAACAACCTCACTGGCAAACCCCACCTCTGCCAAAGCAGAACGCAAACGTGCTGCGCCACTAGCTTCCTCAAAAACGCCCAGTTGCACCATATATCGCTCGCCCGCATCGGGTAATTCTGCATTGCCATGCTCTACAGAAAGCATAGGGTTTTTAATCACCGTTTCGGTAGAAACAACGGTAGCAGCCATCGTTGTTGGCACATTCACCGCAGCAGAAACCGGCGGTGGTAATGACGGCAGTGGCACTTCCGCATTGGCTAATGCCGTGTAAAATTCAAAATGAATAGGTGGTGGTTCGCTAGGTCGGTTAACAATACGTTTTACCTTAGCCAGTACAGGGGAAGTAGGTTTATGCCATAACTGATACAACCAGTGTGAAAAACGCATCCCATAATCAACAAATAGATGTGAAGACGATGATTGTTTATATATTATACCGCCGCCCATACCTACCACAATACTCAGCGACAATATAGTTAACAAGCCACGCCATTGCCTTTTTGGCAAAGCACGTCTTGCTGCAAATACTTGTTTTTTTCCATCCCTAGTCATATTCATTTACATGCTATCCGGAGCCTGTACACCTATTAACTTTAATCCATTTATTAAGATTTGACGAGTAGCAGTAATCAGCGCCAAGCGTGCGTAACGCAACCCAATATCATCTGTTAAAAATTGATGTGAATTATAATAAGCATGAAAATCTGTAGCTAGGTCACGCAAATAATGAGTAAGCAAATGTGGTTCGTACTGTAAGGCTGCATTAGCAATAACCTGTGGGTAGTGTCCTAATCGAGTCAATAACTGGCGCTCGTAAGATTCTGTCAGTAAGTGTAAATGTGCCAAGCCTATGGTTTGATCATACTGACCACCGCGCTCTGCTAACTGCCGAAACACACTACAAATACGTGCATGTGCATACTGGATGTAGTAGATAGGATTATCATTTGATTGCGATTTTGCTAAATCTAAATCAAAATCCATGTGTTGCTCGCATTTACGCATCACATAAAAAAATCGAGCAGCATCATTCCCAACTTCTGCACGTAACTCACGCAAGGTTACAAACTCCCCACCTCGGGTTGACATTTGCACTTGCTCTTTGCCTCGATATAATGTGACAAATTGCACGAGTTGCGCAGAAAAATTATTAACATCAATGCCGCCTGCTTGTAACGCTGCACGCACACGCGGTACATAGCCATGATGATCAGCACCGACAATCCAAACCTCCTTATCAAACCCACGATGAAACTTATCGATATGGTAAGCTGCATCATTAGCAAAATAAGTACGTTGGCCATTAGAGCGCTCAATGACACGATCTTTTTCATCACCAAAATCGGTGGAGCGAAACCAATAAGCACCTTCGCGCTCATACACATACCCCTGTTGCTTCCATGTCGCTATCAAATTATTGACTACATCCGTCTTAATAAAATCACGCTCAGAAAACCAAGTGTCAAACACTACGCCTAATTCCACTAAATCATCATGAATATCTTGCTGTATAGCATGCAATCCGCAATCAAAAACCACCTTGTAGCCATCCCCCAATAATTGCTGCGCACGTATTATTAATGCATTGATATACTCTTCTTTATCTCCGCCTTCTGGTTCATCTCTGGGTAAATCTTTAAAAACTACTGCCGCCGCCATATGCAAACGTTTGTCTTGCTGTGCATGTAATACCTTGGCAATATCTACCACATATCCACCGCGATATGCATTAGTAGGAAAAATAATAGTCTCGCCACACAACGTGAGATAACGCAACCAAACACTGGCCGCCAAAATATCCATCTGCCGGCCTGCATCATTCACATAATATTCTTTATGTACACTAAACCCCACTGCTTTTAATAGGTTTCCTACTGTGTCACCGTATGCGGCATGACGGCCATGACCCACATGCAAAGGTCCCGTAGGGTTAGCAGACACAAATTCAATGTGCACTCGCTTACTTTGCCCTAATTGGCAATGACCAAATTTATCTTGAGCAGCTAAAATGGCAGGAACAACATCGGACAGCGCTTGCATAGAGCTAAAAAAATTAATAAATCCTGGACCAGCAATTTCCACCTTGGCCACGTTGGGTGAAACAGGTAAAGCGTGCACAATTTTTTCTGCTATCTCACGTGGCTTACGTTGTAATGGTTTGGCTAAAACTAAAGCAATATTCGTAGCAAAATCACCATGCTGTTTATCTTTGGTCGTATCGATCTGCAAAGGCGGAATAGAGCTCAAGGAGAACTCCCCTTGGGCCTGCAATGTGTTTAATGCCGCTAAAATTAATTCCTCGAGATGTTGTTTCATAAGATTGTATTCTTTTTCAAAGGTGTACATAGCTCAGGAATTTCTATACATAGGTACAAACTTTAAAGCATTTTTTTTTACAGTGCTAGCACAACGATTCACTGATTTTGTCCTCCTGGCGTCAATTACTTACTCAACCTGTACAATAGCTTTTAATAGAGATAAATGCCCACATATAATGTAGGATATTGTCTATTAAAAAGCCGGGAAATTTCGCTTTATTCGCTAAGACACCTGTATCCAATCTTAACAAAAATCTATGTAATTAGTTGAATATTATGGTTATTATTCAATCCAAGCCATTGCCTGCCCCTAGTAAAAAGAAAATTAACTGCAGCCATGCCGCGTAAAATAAGCTTCTTCTGATAAAGAAAAAGTTATACTGGCTCTCGTAGTCATGGATTGACTACTGTATTGCAAAAAGGATTTATGCAACCACTCCTCGTTTTGTGTGTTCATGGATGGCATTTTTGGCATGGATTGCCAAACCTGAGTTGAGCATTTTGGGCGATACTCCCCGTATCGCCCGTTTTTTTTCAAAATTTTATTCAGCTGGCTGCGTATGTTTACAAGTAACTCGAGGGCAAACCAACTCTTTACCACGTTTCTTCGTTACTTTTAACGTCATAACAGGCCAAGCGCATTTTGGGCAAGCTTGTGCAACTGGTTCGTTCCACAGTGCGTATTTACAATCAGGATAACGAGAACAAGAGTAAAACACTTTTCCTCGTCGCGATTGTCGTTTCACAATCTTGCCTTGCTGACATTCCGGACACTCCACCCCCGTGTCAGCGGGTTTTTGCAGGGATTCAATATGCTTACAACGCGGATAATTACCACAACCAATAAATTTCCCATAACGCCCTTGCTTAATTTGCAATGCTCCACCGCAATCAGGGCATTGTTTATCGATAGCAGGTACAGAAGGCTGCTGTTCTTGCTCGCCTTTTTCCTCATGTAATGCGCGTGTATACGTACACTCGGGATAACCCGTGCAGCCAATAAATCGATCACGTTTACCTAAGCGCACTACCAAGGGCTTAGCACATTGGGGACAAGCCTCATCCAAGATTTCTTGCCGCACATCGCTACGCTTAACAGTCTCTAACACTTCATCAACTTGATTTTTGAATGGATCCCAAAAATGCTCTAATAATGGCACCCACTCTTTTTCGCCACGAGAAATATCGTCTAACTCATCTTCTAGTTGTGCCGTAAACCCATAATCCACATAACGAGTAAAATGTTGCGTTAAAAAACGATTCACAATACGGCCCATATCTGTCGGACGAAACCGTTTATTTTCTAAAATTACATATTCGCGTGATTGTAGTGTATACACAATCGATGCATAGGTAGATGGGCGGCCTATACCATATTCTTCCAAAGTTTTAATCAACGTGGCTTCTGAATAACGCGGTGGTGGCTCAGTAAAATGTTGATGACAATGCAGTTCTTTCAAGACTACCTCATCCCCTTCTTGCAAAGGTGGAATAAGGTGCTCGTCAGACAATTCCTCTGGCTTGTCATCCGTACCTTCTTGATATACCCGCATAAACCCAGGATCAGTGATCACCGAACCGGTTGCACGGAGCACATGCTTACTACCTGCTGCTAAATCAACAGCTACCGTATCAATAGTTGCCGATATCATTTGACAGGCAACTGTGCGTTTCCAAATTAACTCATACAATTTATACTGTTCTGCAGAAAGAAATTTTTTTACTTGCTCTGGCGTACGCTGTACAGAAGTAGGACGAATAGCTTCGTGTGCTTCCTGAGCATTTTTCGCCTTTGTTTTATAGAGGCGTACTTCATCGGGCAATTGATCTTTACCATAACGTTCTGCAATCAAAACGCGAATTTCATCGATAGCTTCTTTGGCTAAGTTAACCGAATCAGTGCGCATATAACTAATCAACCCCACCAAGCCAGAATCTAGCTCCACACCTTCATACAACTGTTGGGCAATACGCATAGTACGCTGCACACTCATACCTAAATGTCGTGCTGCTTCTTGTTGTAAAGTAGACGTAATAAAAGGTGCAGCAGGGTGCCGTTTGCGTTGCTTCTTCTCCACTTTTGCGACTGTCAGCTTACCCTTGGCCGCTGTTAATACCGTCTTTTTTACTTTCTCGGCTTGCTCTTCATTAGTAATAGAAAACTGCTCTAGTTTCTCACCTTCATACACCGTCAACTTCGCTGAAAATACACACTGCGCCGCTTCGGTATCAGCAGCAAGATCCCAATATTCTTGACTAACAAAACGTTCTATTTCTTCCTCACGCTCTACAATCATCCGCAGCGCAGGACTTTGCACACGCCCGGCTGACAAACCATGTCTCACCTTGCGCCACAACACTGGGGAAAGATTAAAACCCACCAAATAATCTAAAGCACGTCGTGCTTGTTGCGCATTAACAAGATCCATAGAAATATCACGTGGATGCGACAAGGCGGCTTGAATAGCTGAGCGCGTAATTTCATGAAACACTACACGATGTACCGGTTTCTTCTTTAATACATTGCGCTCTTGTAAAATCTCATACACATGCCAAGAAATAGCCTCTCCCTCACGATCAGGGTCTGTAGCTAAATATAATGCATCAGCTTTCTTCATGGCATTCACAATATCATTTACATGTTTTGTGTTTTTTTCGATAAGCTCATAATGCATAGCAAAGTGCTTAGCCGGGTTCACTGCGCCTTCTTTCGGCAATAAATCACGCACATGCCCATAAGAAGCTAAAATTTTAAATTCAGCTCCCAAATATTTTTGTATGGTTTTTGCCTTAGCGGGTGATTCTACGATAACAAGATGATGAGCCATGGAAATCAAAGTTCCTTTTAATAAAAAGTGGTATGGTAAATAACGGTACTATATTGCTACACGCTCAACCCTAATCAATGCAAAACCTCAAAAGCTTCGGATAAAACCATATCCTGCAGAAGAGATAAAGCTGATTTTTTATCCGGTTGATTGAATAAAGCAATAAGCACTACCCACTTAATTCGTCCTAAATCTACCTCACGCACATCCAATGCCATGAGTCGATCAATGACAACTTCCCTTGTCATTGGATCAAGTACACCCAATTGTTCTAGGTAAAGCAAAAATCCGCGTGCTTCTTGGCTAATGTGTTCACATTCCTCTGGCATATAGTGTCGAATAGCCTGGGAGCTTAACCTTCCACCTGCTGCCACTGTTTGCTGCACTCGGCTTAACCCCTCCAACCAATCTAATGCGCGGTTTATTTCTTGTCGATGAAAACCGACTTGCTCTAACTCAATAATCATCGCGTCATAATCAACAAACAATGACACATTATTCCCCATGTAATTTTCAAAAAGATACATCAATACATCAAACATATTTTTTCAACTCACTTCTCAATAAAGGTTAGGTAATAACACGTACATAACCGCCACTCACAGCTTGTATATACCCTTGTAATTCTAATCTTAAAAGCATGGAGGAAAGTTCGTTCGCCGTCAACCCACTACGTAGCATAATGACATCTAATGCGGTTATTGCAAAATCAATCTGTGTTAACAATCGCTGATAGGACAAATCTAAAACAGGAAGAGTAGATTTAGCAACAGTTTTTTTTGTATGGCCAATAACTAAATGATTCCATGGCGTTAATTCTTCAAAAATATGTTCTGCAGTCTCAACTAATTTTGCCCCCTGCCGAATCAAATGATGGCAACCACGCGACAATGGATGATGAATCGATCCTGGAATAGCAAAAACTTCCCGACCCTGTTCCAAAGCATGTCGCGCTGTCACCAAGGAGCCGCTTTGCAATGCTGCTTCCACCACTAACACCCCTAAACTCAAACCGCTAATAATGCGATTACGCCGAGGGAAATGCCTACCTTGTGGCGCTGTTAATAACGGCAGCTCCGATACTAATGCACCTTCATTAGCAAGAATCTGCTCGGCGAGCTGTCGATGAGTTTTAGGATAAATACATTTCAATCCCGTACCAAATACCGCGATTGTCACGCCAGAAACAGCTAATGCACCGCGATGACTTGCGCCATCAATACCCAACGCTAATCCGCTAGTCACCGCCAATCCATGCTGCGCTAAATGTGAAGCAAATCGTTCTGCGGTTTGTATACCTATCGGTGTTGGCGTCCGCGCACCCACTATTGCCAACTGCGGCAATAGACAGGCTTGGGCATTACCTTGTACATATAAAACCAATGGCGGATCGGCAATTTCCTTTAATAAAGATGGATATGCTATATCAGTTAGGGTGATAACATGACAAAGTGTATTCCGCCAGCGTAACACCGCGTCCACTGCATGCCAATTTGGATGATGTATTGCATGAATCTCCTCTGCAGATAAACCAAGGCGTGCCAATTCTTGTGAAGAAGCAGAAAAAAGATTAGCCACATCCCGTCGGGATGTAATCCAGTTTAATACGGTTTGATAATGTAACCCTGGCGTGAGCGTGGCGGCTAGCCAGTAAGATAATTGTTGTTCGGTCATAAGGAAATAAATTTTTACGCTTTAGGTTTACGCGTAGCACCTGAGATTTTTGCGCCTGCTGGGAGCGATGTATCTCGCATACCCTGGAGACTGGAAATTTGTTCATTCAGCGCGTCTACTACTTTAACATGGCGAGAATAGAAGTCTTCTGTACGCCGATGTTGTTGTGGCCACAGAATACACTTTTGTAATAACCCTATCAACTCATCTCTATTCGGTACCGTTTGCCGCACCCTATGTGTTTGTAATTCTCCTTGTATCCCACCAAAAAAATGATAAAATTCGTCTGTACAATTAGACTGTCTAGAAAAAGAGTCTCGCCCAAACTTGGCTAAACTCGGGGGATTTAAATAAATCTGCTCAATCCACTTATAAAGCTCCTCTAACTCTTGTGAGTCAATAATAGGCTTCTCGCCTGACTCTATCTTAGCAAAAGTGCCATACCCCATAGTCTGCGCGGATGGTTGTAAGCGAATTGTTTCAGATTTTTTTCCCATAACCACTCTATAATTTGATTAACCTTTTTTAATTATAGCAGTGGCTAAACCTAGAAACGGCTGTTGATTCACGGTTTTATGTAACACTTTGTTAAACAAAATGTTTTCACCCCGGCAATGCTATGTATTTTAGGGTCTGTTGGTATTACTTTCTTGTCTCATTGCAGGAGCTCTAACCATAGCACTTGGGGTATTCCCTCCTCCCGCTACTGGCAATAATCTGGATGTTTCACTTGGCTCAGGACAAGGTCGATAACCCAAAACATAGGCTACCTGCCCAGTGGTACTTGGTTTATTATTAGAAACCATAGGTAATCTCGTAGGATTTGCATCCAACTCCACCCCCCGTTTTCGGGCCAAATTTGTACGAACGCGATCAACGATCTTGCACGCTCCGCCGACAAGGGTTGCGCCTACTGCTGCAGCTACAACCGCAATAGTTGTCATCCCTATGGCCACCGCGGCAGTACCGGTTACCCCCGTGATAACCGTAACCGTCGCCGCCACAGCCGCCACAGCCGCCACAGCACCAAAGCTAAAAATACTGCCGACTACAATTCCTGCTACTAATAAACCGCCCAATAAAATTTTCCACCCATGCCTACGCCAAAAACCAGGCTGAGTTGCGGGAAGAGTAGACGTCGGGTGATGTCGCTGCATATAAGCTGCTTGCACACGCGTAACTACTCGTTGGCGCTGTACATAATAATCAGCTACCTCTTTCTTTAATTGTTGAACTTGTTCCGTTTGTTGCTGTTGTGTACGTTGCAAATCCTTTACTTGGCTTAATGCTGCTAGTCTGGATTGTTGCTCTCGGTATATTAAAGTAAGTCCTTGCTGAAACTCCTGCTCCCCTCTATACAAGCCCTGCAGCGCCTGAATAGATGAAGGCCGTGGCCTGTCCACATATTCCTGAAATTGCTGCCAACCTCGCGCGAATTCACGCGCTCTCTTACTTAATTGCAACAAAAAATTTTGGCAATACAGTATTTCATCTTGCAACTGTTTTTCAGCTCTTGAAACATGCCGTATACTCACCCCAAACAGATATGCATATTTCTGCTCTAAACAGCGTAAAAAACAAGGAATAGCCTGCTCTAAATTAAGCAATGGTGCCTTAATCTCTGCCGCTACCATAGCCCAATATTTACCGAAAAAAAATGAGTCTTGCTCGTCGCAACAGTCTGCTAAAATTCTCATTGCGGGCTGCATTTGTTTTATAGAAAAAATAACGAGTTGATAGATATCCCACATTTTCTGGGCGTTACTTGTCACAAGTTGTAACTGTCGTTGCATATCTTGTAAACGCTGCCGCCCATCTTGTGCGCTCTGTTCACAGGCTCGTTGCGCTTCATCACAAATTTGTTTTTTGTCAACAACGTCCTGCTGCGCTGCATCCACTTTCTGTTGACAAGCGTCATATTGTGTTAACAATCGTTGTAGTGACAACAGCCCTTCATCAACATGCTGTCTTAATTGCTGCTGTTGTAAAGATAAATTTGGATTATAGGATTGAAGCTCAGCAATATAAGCCTTTAATTCAGCCGGCGGCTCTTGCTGCACAGTAGAAAGGTCAATATCAAGAAATTCACCTAACACAATAGCAGCTACATCCACATCAGAATTAGCTACTACTCTCTCTTCTACCCAGCTATTATCCACCTGACGCAAGGCATTGCAATGCCTGCTAACCGTTTGTTGTAATGCGACAATGTTGCGCTGATGCTGTTCCATGCCCTGCGGTATAGCTTGTCGACGTTGGCGAAATCCTTCAATCTTGTTGTTTATGCTCTCTAATTCATCTCGCCACTGTGCCAAGTCTCGTTCATAAGCGATTTGTTGCCAAGAGTTAAGAGGATTTATATCCCGGCTTAATTTTTCTAAATTAGAACCCGCTTGCAACAATGCGTCTTGTGTTGCAACAGAATCAGCCTCTTGTTGTATAATAGTTTGATGTACTGATGATATAATTGCAGAAACTTGCGTAGCTTTACCAACTGCAGCATTCGCATTAAAAAAATTTTCAGCTTGGCCTCCGCCATTCCATATTCGTAGCTGAGTCAACACAAAACACAGCTTAGCTAAGGGGTGATAACACGCCGCTATTGCATGTAACAGGCGTATTTTACGGTCATGCAGTACCCCCCCTCCTATAGCCGCGCGTATTAACGCATCCATTTCTTTATCTATTGATTGGAAAAACGCGTCTAATTCTCGTACATCTTTAAAGTGCTTACGTTGTATATTACCCCATACGAGATAAAACGCCTGGACTTGAGCAGTATAAGGATCTTTAAGCTGTGCTGTATCAATAGGAAAACTACTTTGTCCTCCCGCAAAGCAAATAGCGAAGCGTGTTTCCATTGTTTGCCGAATCAACTCCAGCAATTGCGGAAGCATGTCAAAATGTTCCGCTAAGGTCGCCCTATCCTTTTGTTGTATATAACTATCTAAGGTTTGTATTCGTGAAGAACGCATAGATACACCCTCACACGCCCAGATTATTCCATAATCATGGCAAATAAGGTAAGAAGTCAAACGTTGCGTATTACAAAGCAATAATTTCTAGAGATGGAAAGTGCTTACTCAATAACTCTATGTCTTTCTTTAAAAATAATAGCTTAAGATTCGGGCCAGCATCCTGCGTAAAATAAACAACCAACCCCGCGCTACGCAATTGCCAAATAGCATGCATAGCTGCCGTCGTTGCAGGTAAAGAGTAGCTAATAGGCGGCCATGCGCTTAACATCGTCGCATGCATGGCTAAAGCATTGGTTTCTGCTGCTGCACCTAATGCAGAAATGTCTTGTTGATTAATAGCTTGTTTAATTGCCAGCAAATCACGCTGTACTTGCTCAGGCCAACTCCGATACAACACACTGGTTTCACGGGTGCGCTGCATGGCTTCTCGAGAAGGGATGGGTTTGGCCTCATGACTCACCACATGCAAACCAATACATAATTCCGGCCAAGCTGCACTGAATGGTTCACTATAACTATCCATACCATCTGCTTGTATACCTGCGTGCCACTCTACAAAACCAGACCAAAAGGACCGGCTCGCACTGCCACTGCCTAAACGGGCTAAAATAGATAAGTCTTGCAACGACAAGCCCCAGCCATACAATTTATTTAATGCGGCAACGAGTGATGCAAAACCACATGCCGACGAGGCTAATCCAGCAGCCAGTGGAATATTCATGTTGATATCAATACGCAAACTAGGCTGCTGTTGGATGCGAAATAAGTCTAAAAACTCTACCACTCGCTTACCAAAACGTGTCGTCGTCTCTAAAGGGCTACCATTCAGTATCAATACATCTTCTGCCTCTGACAAAAGCCGTAATGTCGTACTCGCTCCCTTGTTTCCAAGGGAGATAGACAAGCTGGAGGTTACAGGTAGATTCAACTCAGTATCTCGTTTACCCCAGTATTTACATAATGCAATGTTAGTAGGCGCAAATGCCGTGGCTTGTTCATGCTGTGGCGCATGTAGATAATACTTGCCGAGTAGTAATTGAATAATGTCTTTTTTATGCATAAGCCCTTACTTCCCACAAGGGTGTGAGCTGTGATTAATGTCATGCTCACACCCTCCCACAACGCTTTTCTGTAGGACAAAAGAAATTCACTCTGCAAACACCAATACGCCCTGCGCAGACATATCTACAGAAATAGAACATACTCCATTTTCTATAAATATTAAATTATCGCTCTTCCCCCAGCCAATCACACAGTCGCCTAATCCAGAACCGGATATTTTTGCGCCGCTAATAGTCGATTGCTGGCATAAATACGCTACTAGCTTATTCAACAAAGGATTGCTAACACCCAATTCTTCCATTAATCCTTGTTGCCTATTCATGATCTCACCGCAAGCAGTGATTCTTCCCGCGCGTAATAATTGTATTGCTTGCTGAGTACAAGCGCCAATGCGCAAACAAATACGCTGCAATATGTCAGGACATGCAGCAAAAGTATTTTGCACGTGTTTTACCACTTCTACGGTCGGTGTTTTATATCCAGAATACACAACGGTTAGCGGATGCAGCTGCGAAAATGTCTCTACCTGTAAGGGTTGCGCGCAATATGCAATCATACCACCATACACAGCTGCGGCAACATCTGCGCCCGACCCTAATCCCTGCACCGCACGAATCACCGCTATGGCTGCATTTGTTAACTCATTCTTATCCATAGAATAAGACAGCCATGCACGAATCACCGCCACTGTGGCTACCGTTACCGCTGCGGAAGAGCCCAAACCCACTTGATCAGAAAATTCTGACTCGATCACTAATTCACAGCCCGTTTGTAAATTCGCGCGATAGTGAACAAGTGCACCAAGTACAAACTGCAAAGGCTTAGTAACTGCTAATTGATTTAATTGGGTAGTAAATGACCCTTTGTCAGAGCGAATCACAATTTGCTGATCGGTACGTGGCAGCAACGTCACCGTAATACGCTTACTCAATGCACATACTAAGGCTTTTTCTCCGTGCAATACCGCATGCTCACCAAGCAACATCAAAGAACCGGGTGCAGAGGCTTGATAACTAACCAACATGTACGCCTCGCGACTCCGGTAGTACTGGCATTAATGTATATTGATACTCCGCACACAAGGCAGTTAAACGATCTATATCCTCCGTAATCACCAAAACAATGCCGGCTTGATCACCCACTACTGCGCCAGCACCACAAACCTTGGCCACATCACCCCCAGCTTCAATCTGGGCAATAAACTGTTGCACGCATTGCGGAACCACCTCAATGTCAACTAATAAGCGATGATTGTCTTGAATGGCAGTTTTCAATGTGGTCGTACACGCTTGTTGTAATGCCGCATCCATCTTATTTGTCACCGTAGCGAAATCATCTGCGAATAATCCTGAGCGAAAATACGGTGCCACCTTTTCAACACAGTGACCGGTTGAAGTGGCGGGTGTCCCCGTATTAACCAGATACAAAGGCATACTTGGCAACGGACGAGTCTCCATAGTATCGCCATGCATATAAATACATCCCCCTTGCAATGACACGCGCAAATCCAAGCCGCTGGATTGTCCGTGCTGCAGATTTTCAGCAGCTAGAGCAAGATGAAATAATGTCTCTGTTGATAAATCTAAATGTAAATGCTGAGCAATAGCATAAATCACACTAATAATTGTCGCTGCAGATGAACCCATGCCACACCCCATAGGGATATCCGATTTCACGTAAATCTTCATGCCATGTGGTAAGGTGATATTTAGAGTTTCAAAAAATAATCCAAACGCAACTTGTGCTAGTTCAAATGGTTTATGCAGAACCTCACGAATACTAAAATGCCCTTCTTTAAATTGGTGATATTTACGTTTGATTTTATCCTTCATACGCCGCAATGTAGAAAAACTCAAATGACGTCGATAAGGTAAATCTGCGAAATCAAAAGCAATACGAGAAGATAATTCACGGGTAATTGATGCTGTCGCATATCGATTCACCGCTAACGCTAATGCCGGATTACCATAAACAACTGCATGCTCGCCAGAAAGAATTAACTTTCCAGGCGCCAACACCGTCATGCAAGATGGATTAGGAGTTTGCATATTTTTCGTAAATACGTTTATGCCCTTCCAATCTGGCTAAGCGAAACAAACCAGTTTGGTGATGAGGAATCGCATGCGTCCCTCCATCTTCTGGATACTGGAAAGAGTAAAATGTTGCATACTCATCGTAAGAAAGTGGTTGCCGCCGCTGTAACAAACGTTGATGATGTTGCGTATCCAGCGCTTGGCGATAACCTGATCGCACCACACCACTGAAATACTCTGCCACGCAACCCGAACCATAGCTATAAAATCCTATGCGCTTACCACTTAAATCTGCCACTGCAGAATCCAGCAGAGAGGCTAAACCAATATAAAGTGATGCAGTATAACTATTGCCAATCTGCCGACCATACTCTAAAGAATCACGAATATGCTGGGTAATGACATCAGCCTGCAAATGCTGATAATTATTAATTTTTACAAAGTGATGATGCGCTTTTTCTACTAAACGTGGTACCGGCGTGTGATAACAATAATAACTATGATCATCAAACCCACGACCGGATAATTCTTGGTATTGTTGCCAAGTTTTTTCTAACATGGCCATGTATAACTTGCTAGAGTATTTCCCCTCCACTAATGCTTCATTACGATAATTCGGCCGCCAAAAATCCATCACATTTTCTGTGACAATACCATATTCTGGTTCCAGCGCTAACAAGCGCGGATTGGCTGACAACACCATGGCTAAAGCTGCGCAACCCTGTGATGATTCTCCGGTGGTCCCTAGGCCGTAACGGGCAATATCGGATGCTACTAATAATACTTTCTTATGTGGGTAAGCATGTAAATAAGGTAAAGCCAACTGTAATGCCATAGTACCGCTGTAACACGCCTGCTTTAGCTCAATCACCCGACAACGCTTTGGCAAGCCAATTAAATCGTGTACATAAATTCCTGCTGCTTTAGATTGATCAATGCCAGATTCAGTGGCAAAGAGTAACATTTCGATCTGGGTTAAATCCATATCGCGTACCGCACGCTGCGCTGCATTCGCTGCCATAGTCACAATATCTTCATCCGGCGGTGTCACGGCCATTTTTAACTGGCCCAGCCCAGAATAAAACTTATTTACATCAATGCCTCGCGCTTCTGCTAATAAGGCTAAATCCAAGACATAGGCTGGAACATAAAAAGAAAGCGTATCAATACCCACATCAAGCACTGCATTATTCCCCTACTTTTGTCTCTCTAATTGAAGGTGGCTCTTCATCAACTCTCCTGGTTTACTTTGGGCAGCTAGCAAAGATAGCTCCGCACATAATATAGCAGCTGCACCAATCACTGCTAGCCTACGTGCATTCTGACCCACGGCACGCTTTTCCAAACAACCCAATAAACGTAGATTCTCTTGTACAAAGGTTAGCCCCTTACCATTTCCCACGGTTCCCACAATTAAATGCGGTACAGTAACAGAGAAATACAAATTATCAGCACGCGCCTCGGCATACACAATGCCTTGTGACCCTTCAACGATATTAGCGACATCTTGTCCTGTAGCCAAATAAAACCCTAATAATACATTCGCAAAATGGGCATTCGCCGTTCTAACTCCGCCAGCTACTATACTTCCTAATAAGTTCTTCTTAACATTTAACTGCACAATAGCCTCAGGCGTGGTCTTTAAAAACCGTCGACATAGTGCCCGCGATAATGTCACTTCGGCAATCACATTTTTGCCGCGCCCCAAGATACCATTTACTGCTGAATTCTTTTTATCTGTACAATAATTACCCGAGATTGATACGTAAGACAATTCTGGATAGTGACGCACAATCCAATTCAATAAATGATCTGCTGCCAATGTCACCATATTATGGCCAGCCGCATCGCCGGTAGAAAACTCAAAGCGTAAATACAGCAATGTACCCACTACCTGAGCATGCATATCCAGCAAGCGTGCATAACGGCTAGACTCGCTCACCACTTGCTGCAAGATTTCTTTTTTATTTTGTATCTTCTGCCAGGCTTGGTACACTGCGCTGGCACTACGCGCCTCTAATAGGATAGAGCGGGTCATCCGCTCGTCGACAATTACCACAGAAATGCCGCCTGCTCGTGAACAGACCATCGCTCCACGCTGTGTAGATGGCCATAATGGGGTTTCTAGCGTGGCCAAAGGAATAAACACGGCCTCGTTCACTTCCGCGCTGATAATTTTTACTGGTCCCACTTGCCGCATCGGGATACTTGCTATTTGTTCTGTTGTGTGCCAACGCATAATTTTTTCTTGAAATAAATAAACTATATAGTTATAAGTGCTAGTAGCACTTTTCCCAGGAGCTATCATCATTGCGAAACTGTCTCGGCCAAAAGCTGCTAGGGCAGCCTCGCAATGACGGGGTAGTCTCGCAGCAATAAATAGTCGGGTTATTTTACGAGAAATTAAACAATGACAGCAACTGAATATGTCATCTTAGTCGATGAACATGATCAACCCATGGGAATCGCTGAAAAAATGGATGCCCATCGTCGCAATCTGTTACACCGCGCTTTCTCTATCTTTATTTTTCGTGAATCCCCACAACAAGAGCTATTAATACAGCAACGTGCTAACAATAAATATCATGCCGCTGGCTTATGGACGAATACTTGCTGCTCACATCCCCGTCCTAACGAAAGCATCCTACAGGCAGGGCAACGGCGATTACAAGAAGAACTTAGGCTGACTAATATCCCACTGCGATCATTAGGGTGGTTTCACTATAATGCCCACTTTGCTAATGGTTTATCAGAAAATGAAATTGATTATGTTTTAGTAGGTAACATGGATGCTAACGCCACAGTTACCCCCAATCCGCAAGAAGCTCAAGCTTATCGATGGATTACCGTAGCTGCATTAAAAGAAGAAATCACTGCTCATCCGGAACAATTTACTCCCTGGCTAGGAAAAGCACTACAAATAGTATGTCCTTAAAAGCACCTCTAGACATTACTATTTCGACTTTTGTCATTCTGAGCGAAGCGAAGAATCTGATTATTTATCAAGTACAAACCAGATCCTTCAGGCGTTGTTGCATAAATCATTTTCTACACAAAAATCGTCATTGCGAGGCCGTTACAATGGCCGAAGCAATTCAGAAAATAGGCGTATCCATAAAATTAGCTGTTTTTCTGGATCGCCACGCTCGCTTTGCGAGCTCGCGATGACGAATTATGCAACAAAGCCGATCCTTCACGGAGTTTACCCTAGAGCGAAGCGAAGGGTTCAGGATGACAAAAATGCTATTTATAGAGGTGCTATTAATAATAGCCTAAGAAACACCTGGTACTATTTTAACCATAATTAATCGTGTATCAGGTATAACACATGACCGCATCGCGAGAAACAAAAACGCCATTAACTGATTTATTACCGACAGAGCTCTGGCAGCAGGTAATAGGTCCATACTTACGTCCACAAGAGGTAGGCCATCTATCGCGTACCTGCCGAGAAGCAGTTGGATTATTTCAACCACAAATAGACATTATCCATGCACACGTACAGAAACTACTCACTCTTGTAACAACAGGCCAACAAGATCAAGCCGAAACCCTGCTATTAGAGCTACAGAAAGAAGACCCGTATTTATTGCAGCAAGTGCTGAGTTACAAAGGTAAAGTAACAGACTGCTCGGGACGCGCATTTCACGGCATCACCGCATTGCAGTATGCATTATGGGCATATGACCGACACATGTGGGAAATGTTATTGAAATACATACCATCAACCGAAGCACACAGGCAATTACAAGAGTTAGAAACTACAGGCACAGAACATGGCAAACACTATGACTTTCAACCTTTGCTGGATGCTTACCAAGCACATATAACACATATAAAGAATGTATTTAAGCGGACAGGGGATCTGAGAGCAGCAAAAAAATCATGGGCAGCTGTGGGCAAGCAACAAGGACAAGTACCCGCATGTGTAGCCAATCAATATTGCCGTAGAGATAAAGCGTTTATAGTAAATGGCCAAGTATGCGCCTTCAATGATACAGAATTACCGCGGACTCTACTTGTTTATGACATTATTAAAGGGCAAGCCATCCCGTGGTTTCCACTCCCAGATGCAAACGCAACCGATGGCTTAGGCATATCCTTTGCAATATGTAAGCGTGCTGAATCACGCGCTAGGATTGCATCGAATGTCATGGATCCAGTAGCACAGGATGATTTAGCAGCGATGACGGCATTACGTGATGCGAGACAATTAGACTTGGAGCAACTCTGCATAAAGTTAGAATACACTAGACCTCTTTCGAAACCTTGAGCAAAGAGACAAGGGCAAGGATCTATTTAATCAACTAGATAGATCTTTCACGGAGTTTACCCTAGAGCGAAACGAAGGGCTCAAGATGACATAAAGTTATTTTTGTCGTGTACAGAGATCATCGCCTCAATACAATCCAATAACCGTCCTGCAATGTTCAAGCCACACTGCGCATCTAGTTCGCGAATACCCGTAGGGCTAGTTACATTAATCTCAGTAAGGTACTCACCAATAACATCTAGGCCTACAAAATACAAACCTTTTTCTCGTAACACCGGCCCAACCTGCGCGCAAATCCAATAGTCACGTGCAGACAAGGGTTTTGCCATGCCTTTTGCGCCAACTGCTAGATTGCCGCGCCATTCATCACCTTGTGGCACACGCACCAATGCATACGGAATCGGCTCGCCATTAACTAATAAAATACGCTTATCACCCTGCTTAACCGCAGGAATAAATTTCTGCGCCATAATATACCGCGCTTCAGTGTGCGTCAGCATATCGAAAATCACATTGGCATTCACCTCATGTGGCGACAAATGAAATATCGCCTCGCCACCCATACCATGTAAAGGTTTACACACAATATCACCATGCTCATGCCAAAATGCTTTCAGGCGGGAGACTTGTCGTGTCACTAGAGTAGGGGGACAACACTGCGGGAACCATGCAGCAAACATTTTTTCATTTGCATCACGCAAAGATTGTGGCTTATTTGCCACTAACACACCTAACCGTTCTGCATACTCCAGCAGATGAGTGGCATAAATATACTCTTCATTAAAAGGCGGGTCTTTACGCATCAAGATCACATCCAGATTAGACAATGATAAATCCTGCACATGGCCTAGCTGATACCAATGCGTGAGATCGCGCGCAACAGTTAACGGCCGCGCTTCACCATAGGGTATGCCATCACGTAAAAATAAATGCTTAAGCTCAAAATAGAATATTTCCCATCCTCTAGCTTGTGCCTCCCATAGCATGGATAAAGTACTATCTTTGTCTACATTAATAGCCGCTACCGGATCCATGACTATACCGAGTCGGATTGCCATAATGCCTTCCGCGATTGTTGTGCCACTTCCCGCGCTGCCGCTAACATACTTAACCGCGCCACGATCCCATAAGCATATAAAAGATTAGAGCTGGCTTGCGGTGAAGAAGATACTTCCGGTGCATCGCAACTGTGAGAAAATGCCAGAGGCTTAAAATGTGCACCGGGTGCATTTAAACTTTCATCGATCCCTCGTGCTTGATGTACACGATAAAATCCACCAACAACGCAGCCCCCCCATAAATAAACAACTGGTTCCGCCACCGCTTGTTCTGTCCCGTAGGTTTCAAAACTATATACACCCTCTTGCAGAATCACTCGACGCACAGGTTGATTACCCTTGGTCGACGCCATACGTTTGCGTTGCTCACGATTTAAATGCTGCAAATCATCTAGACTACGCACTGTCATGACTGCCATACCATACGTACCCGCATCTGCTTTAATAATTAAAAATGGTTTATGCGGTATAGCATACTCCTGATACTTTTTATTTATGTCAGCCAATAATGCTTCGGCATGAAACAGTAAACATTCCAAACCCTCTTGCCGCATAAAATCAATATTTCCACAATGACGAAATAATGGCGTAATGGCCCATGGATCGATTTGCATTTTTTCTGCAAACAATTGCCCCATTTCTGCATAATATTGAAAATGCTCTGACTTCAAACGCTGATGCCAACCTAATTCTGCGGGTGGATAAAACACTTGTGTTAAGCCTTGCAAAATAGTTGGTACCCCATCAGCAAGATCATTATTCAATAAAATAAAATCTGGTATAAACCCATCTACAAAAACATGCTCCTGCTCTCTGCGCAATGGCTCTATCGTCACCATTGCCCCGGATGACAAAGCTATTGTGGATGGGACTGTTAATTCTTCTAATAAAAAACCAATGCGCACTTGAAAACCACTATGCTCTAAAATACGTTGTAATGTATGAATACTTTCCCAATAAAAAAGATTGCGTGTATGGTTCTCGGGAATAATCAATATGCGCTTAGCCTGTGGCACCCAATGTCGAATCACTTTCTGTGCAGCAGCAATAGAAGAAGATAATAACTGTGGATTCAGATTATTAAACCCAGCCGGAAATAAATTCATATCGACTGGAGCAAGCTTAAACCCTGCATTACGTAAATCTACCGAGCCATACAAAGGCGGCGGGAAAGCATCCCACTGCTGGTTAAACCAAATTTCAATCTCTTCCCGCTGTCGCAGCAACTGCTCCTCGAAAGCATACAACGGTTGAGTTAGTGCTACAGCAAGATTAGGTAGTTGCATATCATATATTATCCAGTCGCGCTAAAAATTCTTTTGCCTTTATTTCACCCACAACACGAGCATTACGCAACTCCTGCCCACTACTATCGAAAAATATCACAGTTGGTGGTGCAATCACATTAAAATACTTCATTAAAGCCTGTGCAGAAGAGTCATTAGCAGTCACATCTGCACGTAATAAGACAAACTGAGTTAACGCTGCGCCTACTTGCATATCATTCCATACCATTTTATCCATCTCCACACATGACACACACCAATCCGCATAAAAATCTAACATAACTGGCTTATTGGTTAGCTTTGCCAAGTCTAACTCATGTTTTAATTGTGCCATATCACGCACAACAATAAATCGTGATATCTCTGTTTGTTGTTGACGCGCACTTAACGGGAATACCCGTGTCAGATCTAATTGATTGGTTTCTACACCAAGAATTAATGTGGCACCACACACGCCTAATGTTACACCCAACATTTTATGCAGCTTACGCCAAGCAGGTCGTGATGAAAAAAGTTTAAAAAACAATACCACTGCACTTAAACAAAGTAATATCCACAATAACAAACTCATCGATGTAGTAATCACTCGTGATAACAACCATACCGCCATACCCAGCATCAACAAACCAAATAACATTTTCACTGAGTCCATCCATGGCCCTACATGTGGTAACCACTTGCCTGCCGATGTACCTATCACCAACAAAGGTATGCCCATACCTATGCCTAATGCGAGTAATGTTATTCCACCCAACGCCATATTGCCGGTAGTGGCAATATACGTGAGCACACCCACTAAGGGTGCACTCACGCAAGGGGAAACAATTAATGTTGATCCAACCCCCATCAGAAATACGCCCAAATAATGACCGCCGCGCTGACGTTGATTAAATCCATAAAAATAATTTTGCCATTTACTCGGCAAACGAATCTCGTACCAACCGAATAGAGATAATGCTAATACAACAAATAACCCACTCACCACAATAATAAACACCGGCTTTTGTAAAGCAACTTGAATAGAATTACCTAGCCAGGCTGCAACTAATCCTGCTAGAGCATAAGTCAAAGCCATTCCCAATACATAAGCAAATGATAAAGCAAAAGCTTTTTTCGTCGTGAGCTGCGCACCCTGGCCAATGATGATACTAGAAAGAATCGGTACCATAGGTAGTACACAGGGTGTAAAACTAAGCAATAATCCCAACGCCATAAAAATAAAAATATTCGTAACCCAATGTTGGTTAAGCAATAGCTGAGTAATGCCATGCTGATCAGTCACCAACGAAGCAGATGCATCAAGCACATTTGACGTAGCTGAGTTTATTGAAGAACTCCCATCTGTAACCGCAGTCACTCCCATCGTAAAGGCAAGCGTGGTTTGTGCGGGTGGATAACAAAAGCCGCTTTGCGAACATCCTTGATAATTAACAAGCAGCTTTACCGCATCCCCTTTCGCCACATTCTGTAATTGAACCGGGATACGTACTGAATCAAAATAAGCTTGATACACTCCTTTCACACTATTGTGTCTTTCTTGTCCTTGCGGCCAATTAATATGCGTAATTTTTCCCTGCTGCGGAGATAATAAAGTAATCTGCAGTTGATCTTGATATAAATAGTAACCTGGCGCAATTTGCCAACGTACAATAGCTCGCTTGGTAGAAGCAGAATAAATACTTGGCGCAAAAGCTTGTTCAGGTGGCAAAGGTGCCTGAAAGGACTGGCCCGCCAGTAATAATAGGGGAAAAAGAATAGTTGCAATGAATGTGGCAATACGCATCATCATCCCCTTGGAGAGTGTTTATTGAACTGTGTCAGTACCTATGTAACTCAGGAGCGTACGTCCCTGTACTCGGCGCTTCTTACCTTCCATGGCCGCGACGTCCTTCGTTTACATAGGTACTGACACAGTTCAATAAACACTCTCTCCCCTTGTAGTATGACGGGTGTGCCCCGTATGATAGATTAATTCGTGTGATAAGGCCGGCTAAGCTCATGAACCGCATTGATTAATATACCCACATGCTCAGGAGACACATCTTGTGGGATACCATGGCCCAAATTAAAAATATGCCCTGACCCATGGCCGTATGCAGCTAAAGTTCCCGCTACCGCTTGCTTAATCTCTTCAGGTGATTGATAGAGAAAAGCAGGATCAATATTTCCTTGTAACGCCACTGTGCTTCCCACTCGCCGCCTTGCTTCCGCTAAAGATATTCCCCAATCAACACCAAGCACATCACATCCCACCTGCGCCATCAACTCCAACCATTGATTTCCGGCACGTGTAAATAAAATAACTGGGGTTTTGTGTACGGCTTCATTATTTTTAATGTCTGCTACTATCTGCTGCACATAATGCAAAGAAAACTGCTGATAATCTTGATTATCTAGCATGCCTCCCCAAGTATCAAATATCATTACCACATGCACACCTGCTTGAATTTGCGCTTGTAAGTGCAGACTAATTGCTTGCGCTAACTTCTCTAGTAGCACATGTAACAATGCAGGATCCGTTTTCGTCATTTTTCTAATTAATGGAAACCCAGGATTCGCCCGCCCCTCCACCATATAAGCAGCAATAGTCCAGGGGCTACCGCAAAAGCCTATAAGCGGCAATTGATTAGCTAGCATTTTTTTCACAAGCTTAATTGCATCCAACACATAGGCAAGGTCCTGCGTTGGGTTAGGTATTGTTAATTGGTTGATATCCTTTTTCTTGCGAATAGGATGAGCAAACGTGGGACCAATCCCCTCTTCAAATTGCAGCCCTAATCCCATAGCATCAGGGATAGTTAAAATATCGGAAAAAAGAATCGCCGCATCTAAAGGATAACGTTTAATAGGTTGTAAGGTGACTTCACAAGCTAATTCTGGCGTTTTACATAAATTCAAAAAACTACCGGCTTGTTTTCGCACCTCTCGATATTCTGGCAAATAACGTCCTGCTTGCCGCATGAGCCAAACTGGCGTCATATCTACAGGTTCTCGAGCAATAGCTCGTAGTAGCCGGTCATTATGAAGGGAAGTCATGTAAGCTGCTCTTTACCTTGTTTATCGTCTTGTTTGTCAAGCGCAATTTGTACCGCTTTCTGAAAAGCATAAGGAAAAGCAATTAAAGAAAACACATCGGTACCACCGCCAAAACCATTAATAGATACCGTACCATAATTTAATATTTGCCCAAGTAAACTTTGCACAATATCTACTCTTGCAACGGTAGCTAGCCGCATTTCATTGGCATGTCGAAATATAAAGCCTTCTCGCATCATCACGCGCTTGTTGGTAACCGCAAAATCGGACATGGCGTAATTAAGTAACTCATGACACCAAGCTAATATTACTGCTAAATTCAGCCACCATAATGCGGTTTCTAGGGCAAGATTATTGAGAGAGTGCAAATAAAATGCTAGCCCAGTCAAAATAAGCGGGGTAATGAAAATAATCGCATGCTTTTTTGTGCGGTATAGAATACGTTCGCCAGGTAATAAATTTTGATCAATGTAATGCATAGTCGCTATTTTAGTAGTTATACGCACTGATAGCTAGTACAACGGCCACCCTTCTATATAATAACATACAGAAGGGTGAAAATTAGTATCTGTTGCTCCAGAGATAAATGCGCTACCTGCTGCCGCGGTATCCAGAATACTCTGGCAATTGAGGAGGCATAGGCCCAGGGAAAGGGGGAGGGGGAGGAGTAGCCGACGATGCAAACATGGTAGGCTGATAACTACCGCCATAAGGCTGCTGTGGATAGTTAGGAACAGTCTGGCTAGGTTGCTGTGAATAATAGCTAGGAACAGTCTGACTAGACTGCTGTATAAGTTGTTTCGCAGTAACAGGCTCAGTCAGCAACCTTTGATATAAATAACTATACTTCGACGCGTTAGGATGCCCATGAAAATAACTCTGGTATTCTTCCGCAGACATTTCTCTTCCTAAAAGATTACTCAATGTATACCTTGAAAAAGGTGTGCTTTCATCCAATGCATCTAAATCATCCGGATTAGTAGCCGCTACCAATTGGCAAAGTAACCAGAATCCTCGGCTAAATGGAAAGCTTACCCCCTGATCGCTCAAGACTTCTTCCCGCTCGGATTTGAAATCATCTAATTCAGACACAAATTTGGCTATTTCCTCAATCTCTTTCATCCATTTAGCTTCGTTATCGTTATTTGTACAACTCATAAAGGTAAGCGGATGGTTCTCTGGATGCTGCCGCTCCTTTACTAGCTTGCTCACAGCTTCCACTGAAGCATCAGAAGGCACACCATCAGTAAATACATAATGCATCGTTTTTCCTGCTTTTCTAAACGCTTCAGCTAGCTTTCCATACAACGGCGTCATACCTGCAGGAGGTTGGCTAAATTCTCTACTAATTCTGTCATGTACTTCTGCAGAAAACTGTTCTGGCGTTTTTTGCGCATGAGAGAATGATAACTCCGCCCCTCTATTCAAGAAATGAATTCGTATATTATTGACAGGTAAATAAGCTAAAATATCCATGAGCACATGTAGGCGATCCTCAACCTCTTCCCAACGTGTCATTTTCATATCAACACGTCTAGCTCGATCTTGCAGGGCTTTACTTCTCACATGATCCGTAGCCTGACTCAATTGCACATCTGATTCACCACGCATAGAACCGCTATCATCTATGATAAAATCTAATTGATCATAGGAGGTTAACGTAAGTAATTTATTCACCAAACCAATTGGTACTTCATATTTTTCAAATAAAGAATAAAGACCATCTAACAAATCCCCGCCATCCATAGGCTGGCTGGTTTTAAACTGATCAAGATAAGGCCTATCTTGCATAGCTGTCATGGCAGAAATAGTAGACGGAGCTAACTGCATTTCTTGGCCAGTACACCGAACTCTTTCTTCATTAGCTTGCGCGATATCGCTTGCAGAAGAAACAATAGCCAAAGCTTGCTGCGGATTGGCAACAGACGATTGCCCCTGATATGCGGGGTTTAATCTCATAACCCCATTAACAAAAATATATTTTGATGGCATATTTTTTTCCTTTTTTTTTATATTAAGAATAAAAACACGTCCGCAGTGTGCCATCGCAAAAATGCATTAGCAAGGATAAAATTATTACAAGAGTTCGCGCTCTTGCTATTGCATAAAGACAGATACATATTGCACTTCAATGGATGAAAATTTAACATGGAGGTTATGAAATATATTTCTCTAATAAATACACACATGATAACCAAGATACAAACTTATTTGCCACGTTACTTACCGGTTGGAACGGGTGCATTGCTTTGCCTGCTCACCCTTTATGCTTTTCTGCAATGGCATCAAGACTGGACTCTAGCGCATCAGCCAAAATCTTCCTTGATAACGCCTTTAGATGCGCACGCACCAGATTTTGCAGCCAGTTTGGCTGAAGCACATTTATTTGGTATTCCTGCCAAAGAAACATCCACGCTACCTATTACCAGCCTACCCATACAATTAACTGGCGTTATTAAAGGAACAAAGCAAGAACAATCTAAAGCCATTATCTCTACGGAAGGACAACCGGGGAAACTTTATCAAATTGGTGATACCTTACCATCCGGTGCCGTCATTCATGATATTACTACTCAAGAAATCATTTTTGATAATGGCGGGCATTTAGAAAAACTCTCCTTACCTAGACATAAAACCGCAGCTTCAGGAGCATCAGTCAATGAACCAACTGAATAATACGTTCTCCACATGGTTACACATAGCCATGCTCGTAACCGTATCACTATCGTTCACCGCTTGCGTCACGACATCGCCTAAAATGGCTGAAGAATTACAGCTAGGAAAAAGAAATTTTGAAGCGGGTTATTACAAACGCGCGTTTCAAACATTACTACCTCTTGCTGCAGCAGGAAAAGCAGAAGCAGAATACGCGGTTGGCTATATGTATTATTATGGCTATGGAGTTGCACAAGATACAGATACCGGTCGATTTTGGATAAATAAAGCAGCGGAACAAAAATATCCGCCTGCGATAAAAGCACTACAGCTAATGGATCAACAAGCCAACCCCGCTTACCGCGCAAAACAACAAATGGAATTAATCACGCCGGGAGTAACGTAATATCCACATTCACCACTCCACTTACCGCGGTTTTTACTACTGACATATGTGATACTTTAAACCCTTGCTGATGCTGTGCTTGCACTAACCAATTAATCAAGGTATCAAAATCTACCGCTTTAAACTGTAACAAAATAGTCTCATCTCCCCCTTCTTTAATTTGCGTAAGCTGATGTGCTAATCCAGCTTTCTGGATGCTGCTTTGCAAGCTTCCAAGTAAAGCAGCGGGTGTTGTTGCAAATTGTACGGCAGTAGATTTACCTGACAAGCCTTGCATTTGTTTATCGGCTTGCTGCATCCAGGCAAGCAAGCGCTGATTTTTACTTATAGCCTGGCGCAATGTCGCTACTTTATTGGTTAACGGCGACCAAACAAGTAGGTAAATTAACAAAATCACCAGAATAGCGCCGCCACTGGCTAGGATTTTTTTTTCACGTAATTCTAATTGTTGCCACCATTCTTTCATATGGTGAAACTCCTTTCTATGTATTACCCTGTATAACTAAATCAGCTTTGACTTCTCCGCCTTGTGTCGCCGCATTCTCTTGTTTAACCGACATTCCTTGCTGGTCAAGAAACTGCGTAAATTGATCTAAAAACTCAAACGAGCTGGCTGTCACATTCAATGTTAATTGTCCATGTTGAAAATCAAACCGCTCTAAATGTACCTGTGGAAATTGCGTCACGGCTTGGCTAACTGACGATAATAAGACAAATAAAGGATCTCCTGTTGCTTGCGTTAAAACCTTCCGCAACTTATCTTCCATGCGTGTTTTCACAGCAACCACTGCTTGCGCTTCGGGAAATTGTCGGTGATAAATAGCCGCAATAACATGCTCCATTTGATAAGAACGTGTGGCCAAAATAACATAAGAAACAATTTGACTAAAAAACAACATGCCAATACAAGCAGCGATTAAAATACCGGATACCATCCACGTATTTTTTAATTGTCGCCATTGCCGCTTTGCCTGATATGGTCCTTGCAATAGATTCAATGCATCGTGTTGTTGTGCCACACGAGAAAAATCCGTAAAGCTTTGCTCTATAGGATATAACCGCTCCTTCACCAAGCACCCTGCTACTTCTAGGGGCAAACAAGCTGTCGCAGTATAATTAAATCCATGAATAACCTGTGGCTTATCTACACTTTCTTGCCATTTCAGCATTAATAAGGTTTGCAAGTTAGCATTATCACACACTAATCCCTGACCAGGAGAAGTTTTGACTAACATATGATCTGGTAATACCGCCACACTCCAGGTATGCGCGGATAAAGGCAAAGTTAAAGATAAAGGCAACATCTTTATCGGCTCAATATGATGCTCACGTAACGCCTGAATCCATGCCTGCATTTTTTGCTTAGCAACTACAGCTACCACATACTCACCATTTGCAAGTGAAGGACCTAATGCAAAATGTAACTCTTCAACATCATCAGCAAGTTGCTCTTCGAGCGCATAAGGCAAAGCTTTACGCAAATTCTGGTGTTGTAATTGTGGCAAGTTCACCTTGACAAGTAACACATCTGCCGCCGGTACCACGACAACTACCTCACGGTCTTTTACTAGCGATACAAATGTAGCTAACGGCGCCCCAGGCAAAACCTCGATAACCGCACCCTCTGAATTAAGCAATACGCCATACGCTTGTAAAGAATCCGCCGTCTCCGCAGATTCAGTCTGCATTGTAATCAGAAATAGGACTAATGTTTGCTCTGCCATAGCATCTTCACCTGTAACCTTTCATTTTGCACCAGACGGGATAGCAACGTATAGAGGCGATAAGTTTCAGACTCAACCATCACTGTTGTCACTACCAGAAAATATGTGCTATTTACTGTTACTTTATCTGCCGCAATTGCATGGTTTTTTACCACTTCCAGCCCCGTGAATTTCTCTAACGTCGTAAACGGTGTTACTTGTCGATGGCTCACTATCTGTTGGACAACAGATAAGTTTAGCGTGGGACTCAAAGACATAAGCACCTGTGGCAAAGCACTTTGTACATTTATTGCAGTTTTCTCTGGCAAAGCTGTCACATAAGGTAGCAAAGCATTATAAAGTGCCGGCGTTACGCCTTTAACTAAGCGCAACTCACTGACACTCAACATAGGTCGATGTGCAGCACGATAAGCCGGTTTTAAACTTAGGTAATATCTATCATACACACTATTATGCACCCCCGGTGTTACCCAATCTGTTAGCGCTCTTGCTATATCCATACCTGCTTGGGCATTTAACTGTGGAACAACTGCCCGCAGTAAGCGCTGAAAATCTTGCTGTACCGCAGAATCAGCAAGATTATTTAAGTTAAAATACCCTTGTGCATCTTCTATCACGCTATCAATACGGTACTCATAGATTTGTTTCACCGGTAAATGAATAGGGGCATTATCCAGTCGATTTTTTTCTTTATTGTCACGCAATTGTTGCATAGCCCAAGCTACTGAGCCTTGTGCATACAATTCTGCTTGAGTCGCATGAATCACCAAGCTAGTGCGATAAGTATCGCGTTGTAATCGTGCCATCATCGCCACAGCCATCACAGCAATTAATGTCATAACAAAAAGCGCAATAATTAATACTACGCCGCGCTGATGAATGATGAACTTTTGCTGCAGTTCCTTAATGTGGAATAACATAAAGTTGGCTCATCTTTTGCCCGTCTACCCAGACTACAATAATACGCACTGCTCGTGGCAAGGGCGACAAGTTTGGCTGTTTTGAAACCGGCCACATCGCATAAGATTGCCCACGCTCATCCAGGTATTCAAAACGAAGCATAGCAACATCATGCAATAACGGCCGAGCCAAGGGTATAGCGGCCTGACCTCGATCTAACTCTGGCCAGATTTCACGCAACACCGTGTGATCCTGTAAGCGATAGCGAGTACGTTGTAATGTGCTGCGTAATAACTCTCCTCGTGGATTAGGCCATCCCATATGCGTAAATGTCATACTGGCTTGTAAGCCTATAAAAGCTGCTTCTTGTCTACCGGATGCATCCAAAATAGGGCGATTCGTGGTTTGCTGAATATCATTAGCGAAAATAATCCACGCCATTTCCAAGTTGCGAAATCGGGCTGATTGTACTTCTGTCTCACTCTGCGCGTTGATTACAGTACGTAAGGCAACGGCAATAAGGGAGGAGACAATGGCAAAGATAAATAATGCAATCAAGATTTCTAGCAGGGTAAAACCAGGGAACTTAGCAAAGTGGATTTCCCTCTCTCCAGGGGATGAGCCGTGATTAATGTTACGCTGGTGAGGCTGTCCTGTTCTCAGGAATGTACATCCCTGTACTCGGCTCTTCTTACCCTCCCTGGTCGAGACGTCCTTCGAATAGGACAACCTCACCAGCGTAACATTAATCACGGCTCACCCCCTGGAGAGAGGGGATTACTAATTATAGCTCGCTCTCTCATTCTATTTCTCCACTCTCACATAACCGACTAAGCTAGTCACAATAGTACCTGATTTGCTGCGCAATACATCCACTTGTACTTCGCGCACTTGCTTGTTAGCAGAAGGCAGCCGATACAAATGCCATGCCCAAGTATGGCCTAACATGGTAGTCTCTTGTTCTAACTTGCCTGGTGCTTCTGGTACGACTAATAATCCCACACGTGCCTCATTCACTACCTGTAAGCCTACCCAGGTAGCCACCGTTTTTTCTTGTAAATATGTAGTCGCGCGAATATTTTGTGAAGCTACTTTAATAATTGCAGTAAAGGCGATAGCGACAATAGCCAGTGCAATTAATACTTCAATTAATGTGAGCCCTACTATTGATGACGAAGCTTTGCGTTCAGAAAAAACATCGATTGGCCCTTTCATGGAGTCACTGCACTTTGCTCAATGTGGCCATTGGCTTCACCTACAACCTTATAACTCGCTGCGTGTCCTGTTGCACCTATCCACAATGTAAACGGTGTCACTTCACCGCCGCTGGAAATCACAATTTGTGGAGTAATGTGTGCTGATTTTTTTGGTAATGATATGGTTTTCCCAGCAATTTCTAAGCGCAACGCTATATTGGATGGGATAAGATGCTTATTAAAAACCGCTGCCTTTACTGGTTGCCAATCTGGCACCCCACCTTGAGACTGTAGCGACTCATTCACAAATTGAAACGCTTCGGTAGTAATCACTAACCCTAATGTGGTTTGCTGCAATATCGCTTGCTCTTCTGCCAAGATCAGTGAGTCGGCTAAAGTATTTGCCAGAAGTTTTGCGCGCTGGTGGGGACTATAGCTAATCGATAACATTGCTACTGTGGTCACAATGCTAATGATCAGCAATACCACTAGTATTTCAATCAAGGTAAAACCAAGGGAACATCTCACCGAGCTAACTGGCAGCAGGGGAACTGTTCTGCCAAGCTTACGACAGCCCAGCTCAGAATGACAGCTAGGCAGTTTCCACTGAGCCCGCTGAAAACACTTATCCACTACTTTCATCGGCGTTCCAATTACCTATCTCCGCACCCCCTTCTTTACCTTTGGGGCCATAACTAAAAATACGAATTTGCTCATTATCATTGAGATATTGGTAAGGCTCTCCCCAGGGGTCTAAAGGAATTTCTCGCAAATACCCATCAGACTTCCAATTACGTGGCACCGGCGATGTTGTCGGTTTTACCACTAAAGCACGTAATCCTTGGTCTGTACTAGGGTAGAAGCTATTATCTAACTTATACAAATCTAAAGCGCTTTGAACGGCTAAAATATCTTGTTTTACCTTGACCATTCTTGCTTGCTCCGGACGGCTCATAATTTTAGGCACAATAATTGCCGCTAAAATCCCTAAAATAACCACCACTACCATGACTTCAATCAAGGTGAAACCGCGCATGGCCACATAACGCTTTGATTGTATTATTTTCATAGAAACAGATACCGTTTTTATTTAAAGTATGATATTGAAAATTTAACTGGTTTTGGTTAAGGTGTAAACAAATACAGCCCTAATATTTCAGGGTATGTTAATCTAAGTCGCCATAAAGCGGCTATAATTAAAAGAACTTGAGGCATATACATAGAGAATATAGAGAAATGAGGAGTTAGCCGTGAAAAACCGTCAACAAGAAGCACAAGCTGTAAGAGAAGGTATTCAATTTGGCGCTCATGGTATACAAGAAGGTATGAGAGTAACGTTAGAAACCTTACAAGCAGTAAGTCGGGCTTTAGATGCTTCTATTAAAGGAACGCACCAACTGAACCAACAAGTAGCTAGAGTCTCTCTCGCGGCAGAGCAGTTAGGAGCAAAACACGCAGATCCTGCATTACAAAAAGCCGCCCAGAAAGCACTCGAAACCGCATTAACACAATTACAAACACAAAATTCTCAATTACAAAAAACATTTAGCCAAGCAAAAAAAGGTGTAGAACAAGCCCAAGACTCATTACCCCGCCCGGGACGACGGTAACAGAAAGTCACTTCTTAGGAGCCAAGTATGTTTGACCGGTTGCAAAAGCCTTTTCTCACGGTAGAGACAGGCGAGGCTTATCAACCGATTCGCTTGAATTATGACTTGTTTCAAAAAGAACAACTCATCGAAGCACTCAATAAATTAAAATGCTTGAAAAAAAATCCTTCTGCTACTTCCTGGGATTGGTTTTGGCAAGGAGAATGTGATGATTTACGCTTTGAATCCCTCGACTCTTTCAAAAAAAATCCTGAACGTCCAGTACGCTTAGGCACACTGACGATTCGCGACAACCAATTTTATCTTAACTTACCCTCATTTAAACGTGCTTGCCTGGCTGTGCCTTTGTTTCATCGTTTGCTACCACAAGATACCGTCAAACCACATAATGCTGACTTTATTAATAAGGTATTTGGTTTGGATGAGCGCTTGCCGCATGGTTTTACGGAGCTATTTAAAGAAGATGAATTAGAAAAAATCGTCCGTCAACGTTTGGATGACTACCATAAAACGCAAGAACGCTGTGAACAAGCTGCCTCTGCTGAAGAAGCATTTGGTATTCTCTCTGAATATACGAAAACCGAATCCAGCAAACGCTTGCCTTATGCAGAACGCTACGTCTTTCAGCCTGATACCCAAGATCCCGACGTGGCTTTCTTAGGTTTTTACATTTTTTTACGCGGCCGCGAGTTAGTGGCCATCAAACGCTGGTTTGGCGATACAGGTTATACACTTGCTGATGCGGCAGATGAAACCATAGAACAAGTATTTGGAGGCATGGATATCGATATTATTGATTAAATAGCAAGAGGCACTTAACTATGCATTCTGCTAGTAGCGCAACAAAACAAAAAATATGGCGGTATTTTTGTAATGATATCCTGTCTATGATTAATTTTATCATTGATGAAGTTGCTAAACTTAATCTAGAATCGGAACCCCAACGTTTACTCGCAGAATTAGCAGCTAAAATAAGCGCATACAAACAATCATCTACAACTCAACCTACAAAAACACTCATTCAAACAGCTACGGACTGTGCAGATCTGCTTAATAAATTTCAGCGCGCAGCAGGTAATGCACTGTTTAATGATGGTATTGATCATGAGTCTATTCGCAATTACACAAGCAGTATTAATAGATTTTTAGGAACCAACCCAGAAGCGATTCTTAGCCAGCTAACTGAACCCGAGTTAGACGACTTTAGCCGACAATTAGAAAAAACCCTCGCTGGAGAAGTTGACTCACTAGATGAAGACGATCCGTCAATCGCTGAAGATCGTTTAGAGAGCGCCGGAAAATATATCATAGAACGCAAGAAACAATTTCACCTTAAGGAAAATACAGAAATTATAGTACAACAATCTGCTCAAAAAATTATTGAAGTTTATCAACGTTTTTTACAAAGCCTGACAGCAAAGCTTGAACCCACTGCAAATATCTGGTTTTGTTTTCAGGAAGAGCTAAATAGTATTTTTGCACCACTGAAAACCCGTGATGTCGATACATTAAACGATATTATAACTCACGCCTATGCAAAGGCATTTTCTCTATTAGCAGCAGAAGAAAAACCAGTTGAGCTATGCATTATCTTGGAAAATACACTTGACGACGACTTAAGAAATGTAATTCTCATGCGTGCGCGCGAATGTGAAAAAAAAGGAAAATTTTTTATAGTAATTGATCAAGCTACAGCACTTATATTAGCTACAGAAAGTAAGGCTAGTTTTGCGTTAGAAAAATTAAGTCTACTCCACCATTGGAGCCAACAAAGAAAAACAACGACGTTCCTCTTTGAGGACTCTCAAGAACCTGAGCAAGTACAAGAAAAAATCACGTCTCTAGTCGCTCGTCTAGTAGAAAAAACACCTACTCTCCAAGAAATTGTGCTAAGAGGATGTGGAACAGCGGGAGAACCGCTTAATTATGCTGATTTTCACCCAAAAAAAATTCGGGTAATTTCAAAACATAAAGATATAGAAAAAGAAACACTAGATACTACGACGTTACTAATACAACAAAAAACTGATGGTGATAGGATAACCACATTGTTTCGATACTATGATAATAGAATCGGTGGTTATATTACAAAAACAGAAAATGACTTTCCTCTGTTACCCGCGAATAAACCAATTGAGTCATTTATACAAATCTACTTACAAAAAAACCATCTGCCTGCTATTGATACCACACAAAAAACACCGTCGTTATCCCAACGATTTTTTCAACCAGGACCCATGAATCATGATGAGAGAAAACAAGTAAAAAGAACAACACTTAGAGCTAGAACAGAGCAAGTTGCGGAATTTCCTGAACACTCTATGGTTGATAACGTCAGAAAAAGATTAAGCGCAATAGGAAGAGAAAATATTTCCGTAAAAGGATATATTGGCGGTTATCAAGCTCTTGATGATAGAACTGCTGGCTTTACAGACTCAGGTTATACTAAATATCCACGCGCATTACGCCGGGGTAGAAAAACTTAATACAGGTATGACCTGTGATAATGTCATGCTGGTGGGGCTATCCTGTTCTCAGAAGCGTACATCCCTGTACTCGGCTCTTCTTACCTTCCCTGGTCGAGACGTCCTTCGCACAGGATAGCTCCACCAGCATGACATTATCACAGGTCATACCCAACTTAACATCGTAAAGGTTTTACATACTCAGCTGATTCAACTGGAAAATAGGCAACATCACGGCAAGCACAATAAACAACACAATCGCACCCATGATAAGAATCATCATCGGCTCAAATAATGCCAAACTAACATCTATCAAACGTTTCATATCTTCCTCTTGCTGTTGTGCCACGCGCTCTAGCATGGGCTCCAATTGCCCGCCCGCTTCACCACTAGCGATTAAATGGATATTCATAGGTTGAAAATACGTGGTTTGCTTTAGCGCCAAATGCATGGCCGCCCCTTCACGTACGCGCTTTGCTGCTACCTCTAATGCTTCACGAATTGGTATGCATGTCACTAATTTTGCGGCAATTGCCATGGCTTCTAACAGTGGCACACCTGCTGCACACAGTAAGGCAAGCGTACGTGAAAATCGCGCAGTATTTGTCGTACGCACAAAATAACCTAACCCTGGCAAACGCAGCGCTAGTTGTTGTACCCGCGTACGAAACACTTTGTCTCTACGCATAGCACGTCGAAAAAAATACGCCACAATCATTGCCAATACGAATACATACACGCCCCAGGTTTGAATCCCGCTACTCAGTGCAATCAATACCGAGGTTAGCAAAGGTAAGGATTGGCCTAACTGTCCGTAAATGGCGACCATTTTCGGTACCACATACTCCAGCAAGAATCCGACAATACCAATAGACACGAGAATAATCATCACCGGATAAATCAATGCCATGCGAATTTTTTGCTGGGTTTGCCATTGCTGTTCAGTATAGTCAGCTAGCCTTAATAGCACCTGATCCAGGTGCCCGGAACGTTCGCCAGCTGCCACTGTCGCGACATACCAGTCAGGAAATGCCTGTGGAAATTCTCGCAAGGTAGCAGCCAATGCATGCCCTTCTACGACTTTGCTACGCACAGAAAACACCAAGCCTTTTAAATGCGGCTTGTCCGCTTGTTCGCCAACTGCGGTCAGCGCTTCTTCTACTGGCAATCCGGCTTTTAATAAAGTTGCAAATTGTCGGGTAATAAAGGCTAATTCTTTGCGGCTAATACCACGTAAACGCGGCAATGACAATTTATCCCACCAGTTTGCGCGAGATTTTTTTTCTTGGGCAGAATGTAATGACAAGGGAAGAAGATGGCTATCGCGTAACGACTGTCTGGCTTGACGTTCATTGTCGGCTTCAATCACGCCTTTTTGTTCTTGGCCGGATGGATTCACCGCTATGTAATGAAAAGCTGGCATAATGTTTATTGTAACAGGAGTTTCGCACTTTGTTAGGAGT
>MGYC01000036.1:10377-10653 GCA_001801575.1 Gammaproteobacteria bacterium RIFCSPHIGHO2_12_FULL_41_20 | reverse complement strand
TTAATAAACACCGAGGATTTATTAAGAAGATCCTTCGCTAACGCTCAGGATGACAGTGTTAACGGGAACTCCTGATAAAGTGCGAAACTCCTGCCTTCGGTAAACACCTAAAAGTGAAACGCTTCAGGTATGGTTACTCTTCATTAGTTACGCGTAATACTTCTTCTAGTGAAGTTTCCCCAGTTAATACACGTCGATAACCATCTTGGCGAATACCAGGAAATAAAGTACGCGCATATTTTTTAATTTGCTGTTCTGGCATACGATCATGAATCA
>MGYC01000036.1:0-10271 GCA_001801575.1 Gammaproteobacteria bacterium RIFCSPHIGHO2_12_FULL_41_20 | reverse complement strand
CGCTGGTGCATAAGACACACCCATCAATTCACACTCACTTTGCATGGCAGGCTGTGCTTTTTTGCAATGTGTACACAATAACCGCACTAACCGCTGCGCTAAGACGCCAATCACACTCGAAGCCAATAAAAAAGGCTCCACACCCATATCCACAAGCCGAGTAATCGCACCTACTGCACTATTCGTATGCAAGGTAGACAATACCATATGTCCGGTTAAACTCGCTTGAATAGCAATTTGCGCTGTCTCTAAATCACGTATTTCCCCTACCATCACCACATCAGGATCTTGCCGTAAAATCGCACGCAACCCTTTCGCAAAAGTCATATTCACTTTGTGGCTGACTTGCGTTTGTCCCACTCCTGGTAAATCATATTCAATGGGATCTTCCACGGTAAGAATATTGCGCTTTCTATCGTTTAACACCAACATGGCTGCATACAAAGTGGTGGTCTTACCAGACCCAGTTGGGCCGGTAACTAAAATAATGCCGTGCGGTATGGAAATCAGCGAACGCATCAATTGCAATGTTTGCGCATCCATGCCTAACTCCGCCAAATCTAGACGCGCAGATTGTTTATCTAATAATCGTAATACTACACGCTCGCCGTGATTAGTCGGCATTGTAGACACACGCACATCAACCGCACGACCGCCAATACGCAAGGTAATGCGGCCGTCTTGTGGTAAACGTTTTTCAGCAATGTCTAAGCGTGCCATCACTTTGATACGTGATACAATTAATGGCGCGAGAACACGCGGCGGCGTTAACACTTCACGCAATACGCCGTCCACGCGAAAACGCACGATGACGCGTTCCTCGAAAGTTTCAATATGCACATCCGATGCACCCTCTCTAATCGCTTCACTCAGTAGCGCATTCAATAAGTGAATAATAGGAGCTTCATCTTGTTTCTCTAGTAAGTCTTCTGCTTTGGGTAATTCCAACATCAGATCCGACAGGTTCAATTCCTCACCCAAATCTTCTGCCATCTGAATAGCTGTATGCGTATCAGTTTCGTAAGTTTTTACTAGTAATTGCGCAAAAATTTCTGCATTCACTTGTTCTAAAATAAGCGGCATAGCTAAAACACGGCGCAACTCGGCAAAGATAGCAACAGGAGGGGTATGTTGGTACACAATTTTCGCGCTACCTTGTTCGGTACCTGCGATTAACACGCCGTGTTGTTTAGCAAAAGCAAAACGTAATGTCATCGAAAGGCTCTCTTGATGGTATATACCCTCACACTTCCCCTCTCCCCTCGCAAAAAACGCTCCGGGAGAGGGGAAGTGACTTACCGTTGTACCGGTGTCTCAAAAGGTTTAGGCAAATTAGTCGGATTCTTCCACGGCGGAAGAATTGTCGCTAAAGGTGTTTTCCCGACTTGCGCCACATCTTCAGCAAAATTAGCTTGAACACGTCGCACATAATCATACTTGGAATGCGTGATCAGCATACCCTCTTCAGAGTTATGCAAAATCACCGGTTTAATAAACACCACCAGATTTTTCTTCGCTAGCGAACGGGTTTTTTGTTGGAACACTTTGCCCAATACTGGCACATCACCTAATATTGGTACTTTGTTCACATTTTCATGCGTGGTATTACTGATTAACCCACCCACAACAAGAACATCTGCATCATTGATAATCACTGAATTCATAATCTTACTGGTGTTAATAATAGGTGTTAGACCGGGGTTTTCCGGGTTACGCAGCGTATCGTTTTTCAAATTAATCTTTAAGCGTACTGCATTGCCTAAATTAATTTGTGGAGTCACATCCAAGCGCAAGGTCACTGGTTTGGTAACAATCGTAGTGAAAGGCGTCACTGTCGAGGTACTACCGGTTGTCGCATATTGGCCAGTTTCTTGTGGCACATCTTGTCCCACTTCAATTCTAGCTTTTTGATTATCTAATACCACCACTGAAGGTGTAGATAAAATATCCACACCGCTAGTATTTTCTAATGCTGATAATACCGCGCGCATTTGCATACTAGGAATAATGCCAAACACCCCTGTACCTAAAGGTGGAAAATCTGTTGGCGTCGTACCGCTAACTGGCTGATTATTACTGCCATTTCCTTGCGATACCAACGTCCCCCATTGAATCCCTAATGTTTTCAAATTACTTTCATCAATTTCAGCAATGATTGCTTCCACCATTACTTGCGCAGGCCGTATGTCTAATTTAGTAATTACCAACTTTAACGCGCGCATTAGTGAAGGCGGTGCAGTAATAATAATAGCGTTTGTACTAGGTTCCGCCTGAATATTAGTTTGATTAAATGTATCTGCTTTCGATTTTCCAGAAGACCCTGTGCTACTTGTCATGCTGTTCGTTGACACCGGCGGAGCAAACTCTACGCCCTGCCCAACATTATCTTTACCCAACATGTTTTGCGCGATCTTCCCTAATAGCGGCGCAAGATTTTTTGCTTCTAAATAACGCAAATACACAACTTCTGTATTCCCTGCAGAATTGGCTCCCTGTGTGTCTAATTGCGAAATCAACATCCGCATGCGCAAGCGTGATGCTTTTGGTCCACCTAGTAAAATACTATTACTCCGTTCATCTGCAGCAATAGATACGGTTGGGGATTCACCAGAAGCACGTGATGCATTTTGTAAATTATTTAATACCGTTGCCACTTGCGCCGCCGAAGCACGATGTAATGTCACGACTTCGATACGGCTATTGGAGGCTTGATCTACATCTTGCACAATATCAACAATACGTTTCAAGTTGGATGCTCGACCAACCACAATTAACACATTGCCTGGCGTATAAGCCGCAATATTACTCCATTGCGGCAGCATGGGTCGCAATACCGGAATTAATTGCGTTGCAGTCACATTTTGTAATGGAATCACTCTCACTACTACTTCGTCACCGCGTCCGGGTGATTTTGCAGTCGCTACCTTGGTAGCCATTTCACCGCTTTCCATGTTAGGCACAATCTTAACTACATCCCCACTCGGAATAGCGGAATATCCCAACATACCTAAAACAGAAAGAAACACTTGGTAAACTTCACTACGACGCACCGGTTTGTTAGAAATTAAGGTAATCTTGCCATTAACACGGGGGTCAACAGCAAAGTTTTTCCCTGTCTCCTGTGCAACTTCATTAATGACACTTAAGATATCAGCATCTTGCAAGTTCCACAGAAATGCGGCTGCGGATTTTTTTTCTTTATTTTCAATTTGTTGCGATACAGAAGACGCAGAGACATTCGGCTCATCTTCAGCATGGGTTACTGGAGTGCCGAATGTTAACCCTAGAAAAATTAAGCTAGGAATAATGCTGGCGATAAGCAAACGATACAGTTTCATGTGTCTCTAACATTGGTATTTAAACCACCAAGAGTACCATAAAGTTAGACTTCTTGACATAACCCTTAAAAAAGTCCTCGTTAGGTTTTATGTCACCTAACGAGGACTTTAAGTTCCAAAAAGAATTATTAATTACTGATTTGTTGCTGGTGTAGCTGGTGCAGGAGCAGTGGTTGCAGGCGCAGCAGCTTCTGCTGTAGCAGGAGCTGGCATAGCAGAACCCATTTCCGGCGCAGCAGGCATAGCCTCTGCGGAAGTAGCAGCAGGAGCAGTGGTTGCTGGTGCTGCTTCTGTAGTTGGCATAGTTGTTGCTGGCGCTGCAGCCATTGTTTCTGGTGCGGCAGCGGCAGCTGTTGTTTCAGCTGGAGCAACTTCAACAGGGGCTTGCTCTACTGGTGCAGGAACAGGAGCAACCTCAGCTTGTGCTGTCGTTGCTGAAGCATCCTCTGATGACTTATTTTCTGAACTTTGACCACACGCTGTTACACCCAACACACATATACCAGCAAGCGCTGCAAGAAGAAGATATTTACGCATAGTTTATATTCCTTTTTAACATGTAATGACAATCTTAAAAAACTCTACCCAAGGGCGACACTCAAAAACTTGTATCTTATCTTAATCCTATAGGAGTGCAAGAGGGGAATAGGCTATGTGCGAAAATAAAAATACTGCTGCTGCATCGCCTGTTTAGCTAATTGCAAGGTTTCGCCAGTTACAGCCCGTGCACGCTCTGTACCCTCTTGCAAAATGGCCAAAACCTGCTGCATATCTGCCTCATATTGCAAACGCCGTTGCCGAACAGGCTCAATAATGCCCACCAATACATCTATCAATCGTTTTTTGCACTCTACGTCGCCAATAGCCCCCTGGCGATATCGCTCTTCCGCTTCTTGTACCCAGACTTTATCAGAATTAAAGATCTCATGAAAAACCCACAACGGGTTATTCTCTACCGTTCCCTTATCTGTTGGCCGCAAACGCTTAGGATCGGTATACATGGATTTCACTTTTTTAGTAACAGTATCGGGATCATCACTTAAAAAGATAGCGTTATTCAGTGATTTTGACATTTTGAGTAAATTACCATCTGCATTCGGTGCCCCTATCCCTACTAAACGGCAAGCGCGGCCTAACTTTGCTTCAATCACCGGGAAAAGCCCACCCCGAGCAACATAATCCTTATCTTCGGTATGCGGATCAACACCACAATATAGCTGATTAAAACGTCTCGCCACTTCACGTGCTAATTCTAAATGGGGAACTTGATCTTCACCGACCGGTACCAGCTCAGCACGAAATGCAAGAATATCTGCAACTTGATGCACTGGGTAAAACAGAAATCCCACAGGATAATTATCGCCTAACCCTTTGTCACGCACCTCATCTTTAATTGTTGGATTACGCATTAAGCGTGGAAATGGCACCAGCATACTAAAAAACAATGTCAATTCGGCGATAGCTGGCACCTCGGACTGAATAAATATCGTACTCTGTTTCGGATCAATACCTACTGCCAAGTAATCCAACGCCACATCCAGTACATTTTGGTGAACTTCTGCCGGCCTATCCCAACGTGTTGTGAACCCTTGTACATTGGCAATAATAAAATAACAGTCATATTGTTTTTGCAACAGCACACGATTTTCTAATGACCCCACCCAATGCCCTAAGTGTAAACGCCCAGTCGGTGTATCTCCCGTTAATAAGCGCGGTTTAATCTGCATATTTATACCTTAACCAAATAAGACATTGCTTGCCCTGCACGTTGTGACTTAATAATTTTCCAACCCACTGGCAAATCATTATCCTGGATTAATTTATCCGTTTCTAGATAAATATATGCTTCAACTGCCAACATGCCAGGGGTTTCTGCTAAATAAAAACAACTGGCTAATAACAAGGGAGATTGGTATGGCGGATCAAGAAAGACTAAATCAAAAGGTATAGCTGGTTGACGTAATTGTTGCGGAGCTGCGGCACAATAGACTTGTACATGCTCTGCAATTAGTACACGACATTGTTCCCGCAAGCTATCCACCACTGCGGCAGATTGATCTACCATCACCAATGACGCTGCGCCACGCGACAATGCTTCGAAGCCGAGAGCACCACCACCTGCGAATAGATCCAGACAATGTCTATCCACGATCACTGGCGCAAGCCAATTAAATAACGTTTCGCGCATACGATCAGATGTAGGCCGTACGCCCTCGACAGAAGGTATCGTGATACGTCTACTTCGCCATTTTCCACCAATAATGCGTACATAACCGCGTGACATAATGTTTTCTCTTACAATATTTAGAAGCCTAATTTGTGCTATTATGCCGTTTCTAGATTTGCATAAGAGTACCTTCATGTTAAATATATTTAAACGTAAATCTGCTGATGAGACAAAAGAAGAGGTCACCAACTCTGAACGTTCAAGTTTTTTCGCACGCCTAAAACAAGGGTTAACCAAAACACGTAACAATCTCACAGCCGGTATCGCGCAACTCTTCCTGGGGGAGAAAATCTTAGATACCGATTTATTAGCACAAATTGAAACACTATTACTCTCTGCCGATGTCGGAGTAGAAACCACCCAACAATTAATCCAAGTACTCACACAAAAATTAGCGCGCAAAGAATTAGCTAATGCCCAAGCTGCTCTGGCCGTCTTACAAGAGCAAATGCAAGCAATACTCCATCCTTGTGAAACTCCCTTGCCCCTTTTAACAGAGAAGAAACCTTTTGTAGTCTTGGTGGTTGGCGTCAATGGCTCTGGGAAAACCACTACCATAGGCAAAATAGCTCACTACTTACAACAAACTGGGAAAAGCGTCATGTTAGCAGCCGGAGATACTTTTCGCGCTGCAGCAATTGAGCAACTGCAAGTATGGGGCGAACGCACTCACGTCCCCGTGATTGCCCAGCAGTCGGGGGCGGATTCCGCTGCAGTCATTTATGATGCATTAGCTGCTGCTAAAGCCCGTAACATCGATGTATTAATTGCAGATACTGCAGGACGTTTGCATACTCAAGCAGGTTTGATGGCAGAACTGCAGAAAGTCAAACGCGTACTTAGTAAACTAGATTCTTCTGCCCCTCACGAAACCTTGTTGATACTAGACGCCTCTATTGGACAAAATGCATTAACTCAAGTCAAACAATTTCACGAAGCTATAGGACTTACTGGACTCGCGCTCACTAAGTTAGATGGCACAGCTAAAGGCGGCATCCTCTTTGCCATCGCCAAACAAACAGGTTTGCCGTTACGGTTTATTGGTGTAGGTGAAGGCATCGATGATCTTAGGCCATTTCAGGCAGAGGAATTCACCAAGGCACTGTTGGACTCTGCCTGAAAACCCCGGATTTTGCGCCTAGCTATGACAGGAATTCATTAGCACTCTCGATGGAAGAGTGCTAAAATAAGTAAACGAGTAGACTCAATTCCAGGAATAACATGACCAATACTGATTTACAAAAAACAGATATTCTATTACCAATCAATAGCTTAGAAGCTTACATGGCTTATGCCAATCAAATTCCCATGTTAAGCCAAGAGGAAGAACATCAATTCGCTATCCGTTTCACCGCCCAGAATGATCTAGGCGCAGCTAAACAATTAATCTTGCCCCACTTACGCTATGTGGTAAAGGTAGCAAAAGGCTATCTTGGTTATGGTTTGCCTTTAGCTGATTTGATTCAAGAAGGCAATATTGGCTTAATGAAAGCGGTAAAACGTTTTAACCCTCACCAAGGTACTCGATTAGTCACTTTTGCGATGCACTGGATTAAAGCAGAGATACACGAATTCATTTTGCGTAACTGGCGGATTGTCAAAGTTGCTACTACTAAAACCCAGCGCAAATTATTCTTTAATCTACGCCAAATCCGTAAACATCTAGGTTGGATGACAGAAGAAGAAGTGCATAGCGTGGCTAGAGATTTAGGAGTAAAGCCAGAAGCGGTGCGAGAAATGGAAATGCGCTTAACTGCCACCGATGCTTCTTATGATGGCCACAACGATAGTAGTGATGATGAGCATGCTTTCGCCCCCGCAGCCTTTTTGGAAGATCCTCACGCAAACCCGGAAGAGCAATTAACCCTGGCAAATTGGACAGAACAATCGACGGATAACATGCGCCACGCGCTAGCTCAATTGGATGAGCGGAGCCAAGATATTTTACGTGGCCGTTGGTTAGATGAAGAGAAAGTCACTTTACAAGATTTAGCCAATAAATATCAGATTTCGGCAGAACGGGTACGACAGCTTGAAAAAAACGCCTTGGATAAGTTGCGGCAAGCATTGGTAGTCGAAGGGGAATAAATAAGTATCCCGTTTATCAAGCTACTTGTGCAGTACCGCCACGCACCTGATTCGCCTCATTAATCAAAGCGAGACGTACGGCTTCTAACTTAGGCATTTTTGCTGCACGCAATACCTCGTAGACTTCTGCGAGCTTGGCTAATAAATCTGCTTTTGTTACCTTATTTGGCGCGGTATTTTCTGGCATTTCCCGAATCTCACGTAACAACTTAGCAATAGCATCCCAATTATAAGCAGCGCTTATTTCCCCTGGCACCAATATACTCTTTTTCTTTTCTTCTGGGTTAGCTTCTGCTTTGGCTACCGCATCCATCACTACCGCTTTGTATCGTTGTGCTGCCTCAGCAATCACTTCTAATCTCTCTGCAATAGTGCCTTTTTGAATATCATCTTCTTGAGGATAAAATAAAATAGGCATGTCTCCTCCCACCTCCTTGATATTAGTATATTTTTTAACCACATTGCCTTATTTCTAAGTATAGCGCAACTTAACTAGGCGGGTGGTGAGCTTCTAACCTACCCAAAATTTCTTCCCCACGCAATGAGTAAGCAACATATCGTAAACCCCTCCCGGATCTCTCTATATCCAGATAACTAATCATATCTGGAGAAGGTAAAAGCTTTCCGCCATGCTCTGGCCACTCAATTAAGCAAATGGTTTGTGGTGAAAAATAATCTTGAATGCCAATAGAAAGTAGCTCTTGAGGGTCATGAAGACGATATAAATCGCAATGGCATATGCTTTTCTCATGCACTTGATAAGGTTCTACCAATGTATAGGTGGGGCTTTTAACCTTACCCGTATAACCCAATCCTTGTAAAAAACCACGAGCAAACGTGGTTTTGCCTGCACCCAAAGAACCAATTAAAAAAACAATCACTGGCGGCTGTAAAATAGCCTGAGCTAACAAAGCACCTGCCTGTAACGTTGCTTGCTCATCAGCAAGAAAATAATTAAGCATAATTCACGCACTGCCCCTCACCCCCGGGAATTCCCACATTAACACGAGTTTCGCGCTTAACAAATCACTTACAAGGTGGATTACTCAGCTGCCAAAGGTAAGGCAATAAATCTGTAGCAATCAAGCCACGCTCTCCTTGTTGTGCAGCTAAATCCCCCGCTACAGCATGTAAATACACGCCCAATGGCGCCACATTCGCTAAAGGGATACCTTGAGCAATGAGCCCACCCAACACCCCGCTCAACATATCTCCCATCCCAGCTGTTGCCATCCCAGGATTACCCTTATCACATACAATAGGAATTTTCCCTGCCGAGAGTACCAAACTGCCTGCTCCTTTTAATATGCACGCGCCGCCATAACGCTGCTGCATAGTCTGTATAGCATGCAAGCGATCATCCTGTACCTCTTGCACAGTCTTGCGTAAAAGACGCGCTGCCTCGCCAGGATGCGGAGTAAGTATCCAATCCTGCCTTGTCTTTGGTTGTTCAGCTAATAAATTTAATCCATCCGCATCCACAACTAAAGGCACGGTAGCATGCAATGCTTGATGCCATACTTCTTTAGACCACTTGGAACACCCCAAGCCAGGGCCTAATACCATAGCATCCGCACGCTTCATAAGCATTGCTAAGTCTGCTGCCGTATGCACGCCGTGCACCATAACTTCAGGGGTAGCAACATTCAGATAAGCAGCATGTTCTGGATATGTCGCTATGGTTACTAACCCTGCGCCCACTCGCAATGCAGCTTTTGCCGCCAGTAAAGGCGCGCCTTGCATTCCACAATCACCACCAATAATCAACACATGCCCAGACTGCCCCTTATGCCAATCCCGAGGCCGGGACGTTAAATTACCGCCCAAATAAGTCAATGTGGTTTTTTCTGCTATTGGCGGAACTTGCGCAAATAATTCCGCCGGCAGCTGCAAGTTATGACAAACAACATCACCTGCATAAGCGATACCACTGCCTGTCAACAACCCTAACTTTAAGCCAATAAAGGTAATAGTCTGTGTGGCTTTCACTGCTTTTCCTAATACACAGCCTTTATCTGCATCGATACCGGAGGGAATATCTATAGCTAAAACAGGGATATCCATTTGTTCTATCATGTCGATAACATGTGCAATGTTGGCTCGCACCTCGCCACGCAAGCCTATTCCACACATGGCATCTACTATTACGTCTACTAAGGCAAAGGGTGCCGACTTGTCAAAACAACTCATTGGCACATTAGCTTGTTTACAATTGCTAAAAGCACGTTCTGCTTCACCCTGTAATCCACTGCTATCTTCTACCTGCCAAATCGCAACATGCATGCCTCGCTCTTGTGCCAAACGAGCTAATACATAACCATCTCCGCCATTATTACCGCCTCCACAAAACACCGCGATACTTTTTGCATGTGGCCAACGTCGAGCTAAGCATTCTAAAGCCGCCTTCCCCGCACGTTGCATCATGACATCACTGGAGATGCCAAAGCGCTCTTGAGCTATGCGTTCGAGTTCACGAATTTGTGCTGTTTGATAAATGGCTAGCGGGGTATTAGACATAGATTACCTTCCTGGCAAAAAAATGTTATAAAATAGGAGTATTCGCGGAGTGCTCAGCCGTTCCCGCTAACACTGTCATCCTGAGCGTTAGGCTGTCATCC
>MGYC01000035.1:14604-20305 GCA_001801575.1 Gammaproteobacteria bacterium RIFCSPHIGHO2_12_FULL_41_20 | reverse complement strand
TTCTCTTATCTCTAGCGGTAGATCACCAAATGACGTTGCTCTACTCGTAGCCATTCTGCTCTTCCTCGTTTATTATGTTAGGTAATTGTACAGTATATCAAAAGATCCAGCGCCTACATTAAGCAATGTTTATGGGCACCTCTAGAATTTGTCATCCTGAATGAAGTGAAGGATCTGGTTTGTGCTTGATAAATAATCAGATTCTTCGCTTCGCTCAGAATGACAAAAGTCGAAATGGTAATTTCTAGAGGTGCTCCTTATGCACTGAATCGGCCGAATTTTCAGGCGGCGGCAGAATTTTTGCTCTCCGCATAGGGCTATGCTCGAAAACCCACACAATACCAAAAAAGTTTACGAAAGAAAGGGGCTTAGAGTGCCAATGTGTGATGGTTTATCGAGATAGCGGGAATTACTGGATAAAGGTAATAGATGCGGGTTATGCAAGAGGATGTCTAATGCGTTGCGAAACTTCTGTTGATCCGTTGACAATCTGCAGCAATCTCTTTAGCCTCTTGCATCTATACCCGAATCTAGGTTTAAACACCTAAAAGTGAAACGCTTCGGGTATTAGATGCCGAGGTGGTGGAACTGGTAGACACGCAAGTTTCAGGTACTTGTGGGGGTAACCCCGTGGAGGTTCAAGTCCTCTCCTCGGCATAGAGACTGTCTTGCTCAGTATTAGCAAATGGATGCTGCAATAAAATAGTTTCATTTCTATCTGCGCCTGTGGAAATAATATCGATAGGGATGCCCGCTAATTCCTCTATGCGCAGCAGATATTTTTGTGCATTAATGGGTAAATCAGCAAAATCTTTTAGACCTTTGGTAGAGGATTGCCAACCGGGTAACTCTTCATACACAGGCTCACATTGCGCCAATAAATCTGCTTCCATAGGTGGTAAGCGCAGTGTTTTACCGTGTAAACGATAAGCTGTGCATAATTGAATAACGGGTAAATCATCCAGTACGTCTAGTTTTGTTACCCCTAAACCTGAAAAACTATTTAGTTGCTGTGCACGTCGTAAAATAACCATGTCCAACCAACCACAGCGTCGTGGTCGTCCAGTAACTGATCCAAACTCATTGCCGCGTTGTGCAATATATTTCCCGGTTTCATCGTTTAATTCCGTAGGAAACGGGCCAGCTCCTACACGTGTTGTATAGGCCTTAGTAATACCTAATACATAGTCAATGTAGCGTGGTCCAAAGCCACTGCCAACGCAAGCAGCTCCGGCGGTGGTGTTCGAGGATGTAACAAAAGGATACGTGCCATGATCAATATCCAGCATAGTACCTTGTGCTCCTTCAAATAAGATTTTTTTCCCTTCTTGGTGATACTGCGCTAATAATGCTGAAACATCGGCGCGCATGTTCTGTAGTTTTTCAGCCATGGCGAATAGTTGCTCTAGTAGATGTGCATAATCGATAGGCGCATGTTGGTGATAATGTTGTAAAATAAAATTATGGTATTCTAAAATTACTTCAAGGCGGCTAGATAAGGTTTTTTTATCGAATAAATCACCAAAATGGAGTGCGCGTCTAGCTACTTTATCTTCATAAGCAGGGCCAATACCGCGACCTGTGGTACCTATTGCAGCCTTGCCTTTTGCTTTTTCGCGTGCCTGATCAAGAGCGACATGATACGGTAAAATCAACACACAAGCCTCGCTAATGCGTAAGCGCTGACTTACATCAATGTGGCGTCGTTCTAGTTCGGCGATTTCTTCGAGTAAAGCAGGAGGAGACAACACAACACCGTTGCCGATTAAGCATTCTACATGGGGATGTAATATACCTGAGGGAATTAGACGTAATATGGTTTTTTCGCCATTAATAACCAAGGTATGTCCTGCATTATGCCCCCCTTGGAAACGTACCACGACGTTGGCTTGCTCTGTTAACAAGTCAACAATTTTACCTTTTCCTTCATCACCCCATTGACTGCCTAATACGATTACTGTTTGTCCCATATATCCTCTCGCTATACTTTATCTCGAACTAAATACAAGATAATTAACCCGACTAACATACTAAATAATCCCATGGCGCGTAATACACTATCAGGTTGCGTGAGTGTTTGATACATGATGCGACGCCAAAAACGTGGATAGAGAAATGGTAGAATTCCCTCGAAGACAAACAACAAGGCTAAACCTATAAAAAACATTTGCCATTTCATCTTATTGTTTCCTCAGCTTTTCCATTTCGTGTACAGGTAAACGCACAGTTAAATGCGCATTACCTTGTTCGTCTATTTGCTCCGCTATTACTTTGCCTAATTGATAAAGTTTTGCCCGTAAAGCCGCTTCTTTAGGGCGTAATACCAGGGTTTTTTCTACCATATTACAATTTAATAAGCTGCCAATAGCTATAGTTAATTCTTCTATGCCTATGTTTTTAGTTGCTGAAATAAACACCTTTTTTACGGCTTTCTCTATGGGTGTATGGGCAATGGGAGATAGTTCTGGATATAAGTCTATTTTATTATACACCATTAATTGTGGGATATGATCCGCATGTAATTGTTGTAATACTATATTCACCTGCTCAGCATGAAATAATTTATTTTCATCGTGTATGTCTACTAAATGCAATAATAAATCGGCTTTACTGACTTCCTCTAGTGTGGCATGAAAAGCTGCAATTAAATCAGGAGGGAGATGGCGGATAAACCCGACTGTATCAGCTAAAATAATCGGCCCTACTTGCGGAGAGGTGATGCGTCGCAGCGTTGGGTCCAGAGTAGCAAAGAGTTGATTTGCTGCGTATACATTGGCTCCGGTAAGTAAATTGAAAAGGGTTGATTTTCCTGCGTTAGTGTAGCCGACTAGTGCCACGGTTGGAATGACGGCTTTTTGTCGTGCACGTCGACTTTGTTCGCGCTGCTTACGTATTTTAGCTAAGCGTTGATTGATGGTTTTCATTTTTGTGCGGATTATTCGTCTATCTACTTCTAGCTGAGTTTCTCCTGGTCCACGTAGGCCGATACCGCCCCGTTGTCTTTCTAAGTGGGTCCAGCCACGAATTAAGCGTGTTGATAAGTGTTTTAATAAGGCTAATTCTACTTGTAATTGACCTTCAAAACTACGTGCGCGCTGCGCAAAAATATCTAGTATAAGTCCTACACGATCTAATACTCGGCAGCGTAGCAAATTATTAAGATTACGTTCTTGTGCTGGCGATAGTGAGTGATTAAAGATAACTAACTTGGCTTGATGAGCGATCACTGCATCACGAATTTCTTCAGCTTTGCCGCTACCAATAAAGTATTTTGCTTCCGGGGCCCGTTTTTTTGTGGTAATAATAGTGGCAATTTTTGCACCTGCAGAATTAGCAAGCTCACAAAACTCAGCTAAATCTTCTTGCATTGGACCGGCTGGAAAATCCACATGCACAAGAATAACTTTTTCACCGCTAGCAGGGTGATTGCTCAAGGATGTAACCTTCTTTTAGATATTTCTGTAGGGTGGATTAAATGCGCTTTGTGCCCACCCTACCAAATATAGATTTATAGAGTTGCAATCAAGATAGTGGTTTTTTATTGCCATTGGTAGGAGTCCCGGTACTACCATTGTTTGTTCCCCCATTGTGGTTGTACTCAAATGAGGAAGGAACATTACGTGCGGGTACAATGGTTGAAATTGCATGTTTATATACCATTTGACTTACCGTATTTTTTAATAGCACAACAAATTGATCAAATGATTCCACTAATCCTTGTAGCTTGATACCATTAACTAGGTAAATAGATACAGGAATTTTTTCTTTACGTAACGTATTTAAGAAAGGATCTTGTAGTGATGGTCCCTTTGTCATAATAATTCTCCAAACATGGTTTCCTAACGTATGCTAGATTAAATGAATTTCTCTTAATCGTCTAACTATTTCTTTGATCTAATGAATTTCATGTTGCTGTACTTATCATGGCACGGCTGCTAGTAGTCATGGCGCACGTTAGGCTAATTTCCTACATGTTGTGGGGGCAGCTAGATCTAGTTTTTTTTGTTCTAATAACTGATCATATGATGAACTACATATATAAAATGTAGCGTATTTTTAGTATAATATTTGCCGACATGAAAAAACCATCTCAATTATCACGCATGTGTACGGTATGCGGCCAGCAAAAGCCTTTATCCGCTTTTTTGCAGTTTGGAGCGCAAGGTGCAACATATGGGGTTATTTGTGCTGATTGCCGTGGCATAGCTAAGCCTACGGCTAAAGACAAAGACGATTATTCTACCAGCACTACCAGTGTTACTATTAATACCAAAACTAAAGTGCAGCAGGAATTAGATAAGAAACATTTCTTGCAACGACTAAAAAACATACATCAGAAAGACAAGAAAAAGAAAGAAAAAACGGGTACTGAAAAACTAGAGAAAACAGAGCATATTGAAAAAGCAGAGAAGCGACATAGAGAAGATTATATTGAAGGCCGTAAAAAAGAATCTTTTCTCGGAACATTTAATAAGCGTGGTGAAATACAAAAACAAGCCACGGCAATACAAACTAGGCATACAGAGGCAGCTATAGCTAAAGTTAGAATAAGCGATCAAACAGCCTTGCAAGCGCGTCATACAGAAGCAGCAATAGAACATGAACAGCGTGTTACTTCCATAGACCTTGTTGGTCCTTACTATGATCCGCAATTTAGTGAAATAAAATATCATTCTCCTATTTTTCAACAGTTTCGCACTTGGTTGGGTTCTAGTGCACCGATTACACGTACTATTGAACAAATGCTTAGAAACAAAGAAGCAGCAGTGAAATCCGTGCCAGAAAATAGTAAAGCAGGAGAGGATCCTTTGGTGGATTATGTTAACCGGAATTGGGGGTCAACGCGTCGACGTTAGTTTTTTTTATTAACTCACCTTTATCATTAATTGAATAGTTCTGACCTTCATGGGTAAAAGTCGCTAATTTTTCTAAACGTAACGAGCCTTCTTTTACTTTGATGAGAGGATTGCCAATGGCATCTTTAGGTGCGGTATTTTCATCGGATTGAAAAACTGCATCAGGATTAACTGCAATGGTAAGATAGGCATGTTGAATGCGCGGATTTTTTGCGTGAAGTAATGCTTCAATGTATTCTTTTTTACTATAAATAGGACGGTTAATACTGTACTCATAAAATAAAGAAGGCAATAACATTTTTTGCCATGTGGAAAAGGTAGAGCCTTGGGTATTGTAAATATGTACGTAGACTAATATGTCTCCTTCGTCTATTTTCTGTAAGGCGAGTTTTTTCGCAGTTTCGACCATGGTTAACTCTTCTTGCAATTTTTTTAATAGTGCATGTAAACGATCATGAATAAAGCGGAATTTATCACCCATCTGATATTGTTCACGTAGCTTTTTGTCTTGCTCTACTAAGTTACGGATTATTTCTAAGAGTTTTTGTTCTTTGTCATGGGTAGACATACACCGTTAAGCCTCTGGTTTATTCTGCATAGAATTCATCTATTTGCTCACTCGTTGTTGCTAACTGTTGAGCAATTGCCATGAGATATACGATAGAGGTGGAAGATTTATTTGCTGCTGGCGCTACGTTTTGCAATCCTGTTGCTAGTCCTGCAGCTTGCCTTGCAATGGCATCTATTTCTTCTTTTGCCGTTCGAGGAGTAATTTCTATATTAGTCATTATCATAATCGCAGGCCCTTTTTATTAAGAATAGCGCATTTCTCTTTAAAAAGGGTA
>MGYC01000035.1:0-14564 GCA_001801575.1 Gammaproteobacteria bacterium RIFCSPHIGHO2_12_FULL_41_20 | reverse complement strand
TTTAATCAACTAGATAGATCTTTCGCAGAGTTTACCCTAGAGCGAAGCGAAGGGCTCAAGATGACATAAAGTTATTTTTGTCGTGTACAGAGGCTTTGGGTAAATGATTGTTGCTATTTATTCATTAAATCCTTGTTTTTGTTGCTCGATTAAATAAGCTCGGCGTTGTAGATAGGCGCTGCGCACAAAGGCATACTTATCAATAGCCGCTTCTTCTATGATCTCGTTATATTTTAAATAATGAGCGCGCCAATCAATAACTCCTAAGGCATAAAGGCTATATTGGGCTGACAATGGGTGAATACGTGGATAGATGGAAAATAAAAAGTAGTCAATAGGCCAACCTACTGCATCACGTATCGTGCCAGGGCCAAAAAAGGGTACGACGATATAACTCGAATTTACCATACCGATACGAGCTAGGGTAAGACCGAAATCATTGTAAGATTGTTTTAAACCCATATAGGTAGCTATATCAAACAAGCCGCCAATGCCTACTGTTGTATTAATTGCCAGTCGCCAAGTGTCGCTCGCTGTTTGTTGCGGGCGTATTTGTAATACATCATTGACAATAGTGGGAAGATTTTGAATGTTGTTAAAAAAATTATGGACTCCCGTATTAAGAGGTTTGGGCATAACTTTATTGTAAAGCATGGCGACAGGTTTAAGGATAACTTGATCTAGTGCATCGTTAAAATAAAATATAGGCCGATTTAATGATTCATATGGATCTTGGGAGTTGCTAGGTGCAGTGGATTGAGCAAAAGCAGCATTTATCAAACTGTAGCATAAAAAAACAAAAGCAATCCCTTTTATAATTTGTCGTTCCATATAAAATCCTAAAGATTATAGAATAAGCGAAAGTAATTAGTGTAACGCTAGGATTATCGCATAACAATTAGATTTATAGAATTTTGTTACGTTGAGCTCGGTTGTCATCCTGAGCTCGGTTGTCATCCTGAGCTTGCGAAGGATCTCCATCCTTGTCATGATAATTAACAAGGATGGAGATCCTTCGCAAGCTCAGGATGACAACCGAGCTCAGGATAAATTCACAGCATTTACGAGATAGGCTATGCATAATAATTCACATGCCAGACCGAAACCGCTAGCTTTACTGATTTTAGATGGTTGGGGGTATCGTGAAGAAATGGCAGATAATGCCATTGCTGCAGCAAAAAAACCGTGTTGGGATTATTTATGGCAACATTATCCACATACACTTATTTCCGGCTGTGGCCATGATGTGGGGTTACCAGAGGGACAAATGGGCAACTCCGAAGTAGGCCATTTAAATATGGGCGCTGGTCGGGTAGTACATCAAGATTTAACACGTATTGATATGGCGATTCAGCAGGGTGAGTTTTTTTCTAATCCAGTATTAATGCAAACTATTCTTGCTACTAAGCAATCGCAAAACACTTTACATATTTTCGGTTTGTTATCACCAGGGGGTGTGCATAGCCAAGAGGCACATATACATGCACTGCTTACATTATGTGCCCAGCAGCAGTTGGATAAGGTAGTAGTGCACGTCTTTTTAGATGGCCGTGATACGCCGCCGCGCAGTGCTATGTCATCGATACAAGCACTGGTAGCGCATATGAAAAAATTGCATTGTGGTAAAGTTGTTTCGCTTATTGGGCGTTATTACGCGATGGATAGAGATAAGCGTTGGGAACGCATTCAAAAGGCTTATGAATTACTAGCTGCAGGCATAGCCACTTTCCATGCAGAGGACCCATTGATAGGGTTGCAGCAAGCATATGAGCGTGGTGAAAGTGATGAATTTGTGCAGGCCACCTGTATTCATGTGTTAGACCAGCCAGCTGTGTCTATGCAAGAGGGTGATACAGTCATTTTCATGAATTTTCGTGCAGATCGTGCTCGGGAGATAACTCAAGCATTTATTGATCCTTATTTTCAAGAATTTCCACGGGCAATATGGCCGAAGTTAGCTACTTTTGTAACGTTAACCGCATACGATAAGCGCTTTCCCGTTCCCGTTGTTTTCCCGCAGCAATCGCTGCAGCGTATTTTGGGCGAGTACTTGAGCACATTGAATTTACGTCAATTGCGTATTGCTGAAACTGAAAAATATGCGCATGTGACCTTTTTTTTTAATGGTGGCGTAGAAGCACCTTACCCAGGGGAAGATCGGGTTCTGATTCCTTCGCCGAAAGTTAGTACCTATGATTTGCAGCCTGAAATGAGCGCAAGAGAAGTGACTACACGTTTAGTGGCAGCGATTGAGCGTCATGAATACGATGTGATTATTTGTAACTTTGCTAATCCCGATATGGTAGGGCATACCGGTAATTTTTCTGCTACCGTAAAAGCGATAGAAACAGTGGATGCATGCTTGAGAAAAATTATCGCCGCTTTACAGGACGTAGGGGGTGAAGCAATTATTACCGCAGACCATGGTAATGCGGAGTTAATGTTTGATCAGCAAACCCATCAGCTGCATACCGCGCATACCGAAGAGTTAGTGCCTTTTGTGTATGTGGGTCGACCTGCAAAAATCATTAAAACTCATGGAATATTGTCTGACATAGCGCCTACCATGCTTTATTTACTGCATTTGGCTCAGCCTACGGAGATGACGGGGCAATCGCTGGTGGAGTTACAATAGCTTATCTTAATGTTATTTATGAGAAAATAGCACATTACCTCAAGATAACCTATCATTTACTATAATTAAACATATAAGCAAGTAAATCTCAATAATGGGATTCCTTTATGGAGACGAGAGCTAATTATATAGCAGAGAAAATTCGGCATTTTGAAGAAGGTTTCGGACATTTAGTATATGCAGATGGATTGTTGGCATGTGCGCAAATAAAGGCTAGTAAAAGTGATTATGATTTTAATCCCACGGTGTTACGGGGGCCATTAGAGTTTGCTAATTCTCCAGAAGATTTAGCGGAATTTAGAGCATATCTCTCCATTATTAAACAATCAGGTAAAAAACCGTTAAGAGAGCGATTTATTATCACTGGGCAACATTGGATTACCGGTGATATACAAATAGATGCGGATGGTAAAGTACAAGTGCTGTTTTTAGATTCTATGGGGTTGGAGTACCCAGTAACATCCATGCATATTAATACTGCAGACATAATAAATGAATTTTCAAATGTATTTCCAGATGCATCTATTTATTTTTCTAAAACACGCAGACAAGCTAGTGGGCCAGGTTGTTCTGTCTTTGCATTAGATGATGTGAGACATTTGTTTACGGTAGAAAAATATTTACCATCTCAATATACAGGATTATTTAGTTATTTGGCGGCACAAGTTGGCAGTTCTGGTAATATGGCCGAGCCGTATCGAGAACGGAAATTAGCAAATGGCGGTACTGTGCACTGTATTCCTATTCCTTTGTCTCTTATGCGCACCACTCTATCATCTAGGTTGTATACTACTTATATTCCGCAACGGTCTGCTAGCGAAACTTCTCAGGCAGTTAGTAAAAGAGGTGAGTTGCTTAGTGCGCATAGTGCGCCGAGCTATTTTCAAGAAGAACAAGGAAAGCGCATTAATAAACGTTTGCAATTTGCTTTACAAAAATTTACACAGCATACGCGAAGATTTTTAGAAATAACTTCTGCTACAGACGTTGATAGAAAAATAATGGATCATACGCTAGAAGGGTTTAGGCAAAGGATGGGGGTTCCTGTTCCTACTGTAGATGCTAAACAATGCTATTACGCTAAATTGATAGACGCTTTTCGGAGATATGAAGATAGAACGTTTAAATGGCGGTCTGAGGCTTCTATTCGCTTAGTTAGTGATGTGCAAGAAATGATGGCTGACAACGAAACAGAAGAGAAAATTCACCAAAAAATTTTAGAATATATTAAAAATGATCGCTTTCGATGCGGAGCAAAGAGTAAATTAGTGGGGTTTCTTTTTGACGCAGGAGTGCTTGCGCCAACGCTGATACAGATACAAAAGGGCGGATTCTTTAGTCAAAGAAAGTTTTCTTATAATGCCAGTACAGCGGCAATGATGGAGGAAGAGCGAAAGCCCAAGAAAAAATAGCAACACTTTAATCAATACCAAAACAACTGGTAATTTTTTCAGCATACATCGTTAAAAATGATTTTCCAAAAAAATTTGCCTCTCACCATTAAATTCTTAAATATCCACTATACTAGTAATAAAATCCTATTGCCCATCGACCTGCAGGAATCGACGACATGAAAAATACTATTATAACCTTCATTGTTAGCGTAGTTTGGATCTTCTTTCCTGTAATAAATAGTGCTGCTCCAGTAAGTTCGTTACCAACAGGTTCCTCTACCTTAACAACTTCAGCAGAGGCTAAAGATGCACAACCTGGTACTGCAGATGAAAATGATATTATGCGCTTTACTGGGACTATTGCCTTGATCAAAGATTTCTATGTGCAGTCTACTCAAGATAAACAATTATTAGAAAATGCCATTCGCGGTATGGTAAATGGTTTAGATCCTCATTCTGAATATTTAGACCAAGAATCCTATAAGACGTTGATGATGACTACCAGCGGCGAATTCGGTGGTATTGGTATAGAAGTAGCTCCTGAGTTTGGTGTGTTAAAGATTATTAGCCCTATTGATGATACACCTGCACAAAAAGTCGGTCTTAAAGCAGGAGATTACGTGGTTGCATTGGATGGGAAATTAGTGAGTGAAATGTCACTCAAGGAAGCTATAGAGAAAATGCGTGGAAAAAGTGGCACGGAAATGACGTTAACTATATTGCGTAAGGGCAATAAAAGTCCGCTGGTATTTAAATTAACGCGCGAAATGATTCATATTCAAAGTGTAAAAAGTAAGATGTTAGATAATAATGTGGGCTATGTTCGCATCACTCAGTTTCAAGAGCCTTCTGCAAAGCTTATGCAAGAGGCAATTCGTAATTTACAACGTCAAAGTAACAATCATCTGAGCGGGGTTATTTTAGATTTACGTAATAATCCAGGGGGCTTATTAGAAAGTGCGGTGGGTGTGGCGGATACATTTTTAGATAGCAATACGTTAAAGAATCGGTTTAATAATGTGATTGTCTATACCGATGGTAGATTACCCGAGGCTCAATATAAAGCCAAAGCTACAACAGGGGATATTTTAAATGGCGCCCCATTAATTGTACTGATTAATTCAGGTTCGGCGTCCGCATCGGAAATTGTTGCGGGTGCATTACAAGATTATCATCGCGCAGTTATCATAGGTGAAACGAGTTTTGGAAAGGGCTCTGTACAGACAGTGTTACCATTAGACAAAAATCATGCCATCAAACTAACCACAGCATTGTATCACACGCCATCCGGTCGCGTGATTCAAAATGTAGGGATCATTCCTGATATTGCGGTTGAAAACTTAAAAATACAGAAAAATGCCGCTAATGATGATTTAGCTATGATCGAACCATTAAAAGAATATCAATTAAAAAATCATATTGCGACGACAGATAGCAACCCATTGAATGCCACATTGCAAGCGCAAAATGATTTTGCTTTGGCGAGCGAAGATTTTCAGCTGTTTCAAGCATTAAAAATTCTTCGTACCATGCATGTGGTGGGGCAAATGCAAAATCAAAGTACGACCACAGTGGCTAAGGCTGCATCATAAGTACTCCAAGAATTCTGCTGAATAAAATGTGGCACGCACACGGATAGGTATAACGCACAAATAAAGCGCAGGAGGCTGGAAGCCGACGAGCCATTGTGCGTTATACCTATCCGTGTGCGTGCCACATTTTATTCAGCAGAATTCTTGTAAGCACACCATTACTGCATCAATCTCAATGTTAACTTGTTTAGGCAAGGCACTGACTTCTATGGTAGTGCGCGCAGGGTAGGGCGCTTGAAAATACTGCATCATCACATCGTTTACCGTAGAGAATTCAGATAAATCAGTAAGAAAAATAGTTAGCTTCACAATATCGCTTAGTTTTCCGCCAGCAGCTTCTGCAACGGCGGTTAAGTTTTTAAATACTTGCGTAGCTTGTTGCGTAATGCTTCCTGTAACGACGGTCATGGTCTGTGGGTCAAGTGGAATTTGCCCTGAGAAATATACAGTATCGCCTATACGGACGGCTTGCGAATAAGGGCCTATTGCTTGTGGCGCTAAAGCGGTATGGACGACTTGTTTTTTAGACATACGGATTCCTAATTTTTTACACCTATGCTAAGGTAATAGGCTTAGTTTTTTATTACAAGGGGGGGGTAACATGTTTGCATTAAGATGGTTGGGAAGTTGGTTTTCCGGGCCAACAGCGGCAGCAACGGGTAGTGCAACGACATCACAGGCTTCAAGTAGTGTTGCAACGCCTTTAGTGCATTTTCGTGACGTGCTTGCAAAACAAGAAAAGCAATTAGATGAATTATATGCAAGTTTTGGCACTGAATTAGCAAAGGTAAAAAAACAAAGAAGAAGTGAAAGTCCATTACCTGATGTGGCTGAAGCCATGAAAAAGCTAAAACAAGAAGTTGCACCGCATACAGCGCATATTTTGCCAAAAAACAGCTTAGAAACTTTTCTAATAGAAGCGCGAACTACATTAGAGCCGCTACATCGTGCGCTTCTCCAGTCTAGCCATGACTTACAGGAATTACTAAAAAACAACACAAGTGCCAATGCGGATGCGATACGTGCGGCTGCTGAAAAGCTCTGTAAAGACGGACAGCATGTGGCCGGGACATTAGATTATTATGTTAATAATATTCAACGTGTTATGCTATCTATTAATACCATAGAGGGCATTGCTGGAACCTTGTTAAACGTATTGCATACATTTCTACCCGTTGTTAGGGGGCCGTCAGCAGGAGATAAAGAATTGGCTGATAGAATTGCAGATACCGCTATTTCTGCGCCAGAGCAAGTTGAACAAGCATTTACTCTTAAAGTGATTACGGATTTAGAGCGAATGCTAGGCGAAGTTAAGCAAGCGCTAGAGGTAACGAATGATTTAAGTCGGAGAAGTCCTAGCCCTTTGCAGCAACAAAGTCAGTTTGCTGCTCGCTCATCTTCTCCTGCTACTACGCCTGCTGCTTTACCTCGGGTTCACTCTTCTCCAACTTTAGCCTAGGAGGTTTTGTACAAATTCCCTGTGGACCTGAGCCAACTATCTTGTCATACATTGCCTGGAGTAGGTAAACAGACGGCACAATATTTAAGCCGTCTGGGTATCTATTCTGTGCAAGATGTCTTATTTCATTTGCCTTTTCGCTATCAAGATCGTACCCGGCTTATTCCACTCTGTCAGTTAATTCCCGGAGAATATGCGGTCGTGGAGGGAGTGCTTGCCGCAGTGAGTATGCCTAAACGTGGCAAAACCAAGCTCCTGTGTGAATTATGCGATGATAGCGGACGTATTTTTATCCGATTTTTTTATCTTTCGCCATTTCAACGTAAATTGTTACGTGAGGGGATGCGGATACGCTGTTTTAGTGAAGTTCGCTATGGTTATCATGGTTTGGAAATGTTTCACCCGGATTTCCAGATAATTAAGCCAGGGAAAGAAATTCCCGTCGATGAAAGTTTGACACCGATTTATCATGCGACAGAAGGCATTAGCCAACACGTATTACGGAAAATTTCTGGGCATGCATTAGCCATGCTACATCAAGGGGGAATATTGCCGGAGCTTCTTCCTCCCACACTATTGCAAACTTTATCTTTTCCCACATTACAAGAGGCACTGCAATTTATTCATCGCCCTGCTCGTAATATAGCGATTGAGCAATTAATTACTGGACAAACTGTTTTTCATAAACGCTTGGTATTTGAAGAGTTATTGGCGCATCGTTTGGCATTGTTGCAAGCAAAGCAAACTGTACAGCAACAGAGTGCTATTCCCTTATTATCACAAGGAAACCTGGCTGCTGCACTTTTAAAGCAGTTACCTTTTGTTTTAACTTCAGCACAGCAACGTGTATTAGCTGAAATCAAGAATGACTTAAGCTTATCAAGCCCCATGTTACGTTTACTACAAGGGGATGTAGGTTCTGGTAAAACAGTGATAGCTGCATTGGCGGCATTGCAGGCGGTGGAGCAGGGGTGCCAAGTAGCAGTGATGGTGCCAACAGAAATTTTATCAGAACAACATTACCGAGTTTTTCAGCACTGGTTACAGCCATTAGGTGTGAATGTAGTAATACTTTCAGGTAACGTGAAGACTACGGCAAGGCGTGCTGTGTTACAAGAGATGGCTAGTGGGGAAGCGCAAGTTGTTGTTGGTACGCACGCATTATTTCAGCAAGAAGTAGAATTTTGCCGGTTAGCTTTGGTCATTATTGATGAGCAACATCGTTTTGGCGTGCATCAGCGCGCATTGCTGCGTGATAAGGGCGCATCACAATTGGATTGTCCACATCAATTGTTAATGACAGCCACACCTATTCCTCGCACCTTAGCCATGAGTTTGTATGCCGACTTAGATTGTTCGGCAATAGATGAATTACCTGCGGGACGTATACCGATTACGACTCTTGTTATTCCGCAATCACGGCGTGATGAAGTGATTAGCCGTATTCGTGAAGCTTGTTTAGCAGGTCGGCAAGCTTATTGGGTGTGTACGTTAATCGATGAATCTGAGGCTCTGCAATTGCAAGCAGCTGAGAAATTATTTGCGGCGTTACAGCGGATTTTACCAGAATTAACCGTGGGATTGGTGCATGGTCGCATGAAGGCAAAAGATAAAGAAGCGGTGATGCATGCATTTCAACATGGCAAGATTCACTTGTTAATTGCTACGACAGTGATTGAGGTAGGTGTAGATGTATCTAATGCTAGTTTGATGGTTATTGAGAATGCCGAGCGTTTGGGCTTATCGCAGTTACATCAGTTGCGCGGTCGGGTTGGGCGTGGCAATGTTGAGAGTTATTGTGTGTTGCTATACCAACATCCTCTGTCTGCATTTGCTCAGGAGCGTTTAGGCGTGCTACGCGAAACAACAGATGGTTTTAAAATTGCTGAACGTGATCTTGAGCTGCGCGGCCCGGGAGAGATACTAGGAACGCGACAAACGGGAGAGTTAGCATTTCGTGTTACTAATTTGCTTCGTGATAAAGATATGTTGCCAGCTGTACAACAGGCTGCTAACGTGATTATTCGCGACCATCCAGAGCTTATCTTACCTTTAATGTTGCGCTGGCTGCGCGGCGTGTTGCAATACGGACAGGTGTGACTATCGTTATATTAGAATAATGGATATATTCTTATGACAGCAGTACGTTTTTCTGGGACAGAAGGTGAAGTAGTTATTGATGTACCCGTGACGGATGCTACCCCTCTGCTTGCCCAGGCTCCACAGCAACATTGGTATCGTCGCTTAGCGAGCGGTGTTTTTAATCGTGCGGTTAAACCTGTGTATAATGGGCTATGCCATGTGGTAAAACATCCCATTGCTACAGTGACCTCAATATTCACTGCGTTACCTACGGCTATCTATGCTTTTTTAGATGCAACTCACACCAGACCCACAGATGTTAATGCGCAATGGTGGGCAAATATATCGCCTGGACAAAAGCTTTACTCCCTGTCGAATGCAGCTTCTTCTTTATTGGTCAATACCATTATCAATATTGATTTTCTAACTGCAATGTGGACAGGCCTTAAAGAAAGTTTTGCATCGTGTTGTAAGGGGGCCAAGTATTTTTTTGGTAATACCGGGTTAGTTCTGCTGAGCTTGGTTGGCTCTATTGTTACCGCTGCTCTAGCCTATGGAGCGTTTTTGTGGCTACCGCTAGGAGGTATCACGGCAGCGATACCTGCATTGCTGAGTTTTGTAATCGATTTTGCCATTGGCTATGTCACAATCAAGAATCTTGTGCATAAGATACAGAATAGTCGTAATCCAGATATTAAAGTACAGAAGGAATATGTTGATAAGTTAAAACATATTAAGGCAGAGTATTTACAGGAGATAAATGATTTTTTACAACAGAAACACATCACGGCTATTCTTGGGGAATTGCAAGCAGGGAGGATAGATGAATCTCGGAAAACCCAATTAAAAGCGGATTTGCAACAGGCTTTGCAGGACGTGTTTGAACAAAAACTTAAGCCTTTATCTGCCCTAGGAGTAAATATTTTTAGAGAAAAAACAGGGGGTGAGTGCGCAAAAGAATGGGCGGGTACATTATTTGATATAACACTTGCTACAGCACTATTTGTACCAGTGTTAGCAACGTATACTGATGTTGGATTTCGGGGGGTTGCGTTGTTAGAGCAATTTGCCGGTAGTAATGTTTTAGAAAAATCAGCTAGAGCTGCAAAAATAGCGATAGGGGCGCTACCCGCGTTGATAACAGCTATTTTTTTCCCATTGGTAGCAATGGATTTTCGCAAGACCATGTTACAGCTAGTGACTCATCTCTATCATCACCCTACGGAAATCCCTGGGGCATTGTTATTGCTAGCAGTGAATGGATTATCAACAGGCAGTATGCGTAGTATTTCTCAAGGTGTGGCAGATAACCCGGATAATGTTTTTTCAATACCCTCTTCTAACACAACATTGGGGCAACTATATATCATTTTAAATGCATTGGGGGGAGGTGTAGCAAATGCAGCGTTAACAGTTGATCCAGTATATTTGTCTGCTCCTGATCCTGCTACTAGTGAGCTAGAGAGTTTGGTCCGTTATTGGGATAACCCTGGAAAGCGTCTTATCCCGCATGCTACGGCAGAAAAACTACGTGCTTGCGGATTATTTCAGTCAGCTCCGGCTCCGAGAGCGACGCAAGTAGATGGCTATATACCTATTCCAGATGGGATGTTGGCGACTCCATAATTAGAGGGTGTTTATTGACTGCGTCAGTACCTATGTAACTCAGGAGCGTACATCCTGTACTCGGCGCTTCTTGCCTTCCGTGGCCGTGACGTCCTTCGTTTACATAGGTACTGACGCAGTCAATAAACACCCTCGATAATTCATGTATAAATTTTACTTACATAGAATAAATACCACCAAGAATAGCCGCGGCTTGTGCTCCAGTAACTTGCGGTATATTGCCAGGCTGTTTCGTGAGTGTTTGTTTAGCTAGCCAAGCAAATGCCATTGCTTCGACCCAGTCTGGGTTTATACCATGAGCTGCGGTTGACATTACCATATAACTATTCTTGGCTAGTTCACTAAGTCGGTTCATTAAAAATTCGTTATGTACTCCACCGCCACAAACTAGTATTTCTCCTTGTGCGATGTGTGGAGTGATTGCGGTTAGAATACTACGCGCAGTGAGTTCAGCGAGTGTGGTTTGTATATTTACTGGGATGGAATTCAGGGGTACGAAACGTTGTAGCCATGTTAAGTTAAAATATTCGCGTCCGGTACTTTTCGGCGGAGGTAATTGAAAATAGGGATCGGCTAATAAGCGTTGTAACAAGTCAAGTTGTAAGCAGCCTTGTGCAGCCCATTGTCCATGATGATCATGCGGTTGCTGTAAATGTTGTTCTACCCAGCAATCCATGAGCGCATTACCTGGCCCAGTATCAAAACCCATAACAGGTTGTGAGAAATCCGCGGGTAGTAGAGTGATATTAGCAATGCCACCGATATTGACAATGACACGATTTTTTTCTTTGGTGCGGAATAAGGCCTGATGAAAGGCTGGGACTAGGGGTGCGCCTTGCCCACCTAGGGCAATATCTTTGCGGCGGAAATCAGCAATAGTCGTAATCCCGGTTTCTGTGGCAATAATATTGGGATCACCGATTTGCATAGTAAAAGGTGTATCGCTATGCGGGTGATGAAAAATATTTTGGCCGTGACTACCTATGGCGCGAACTTTCTCGGGGGCAATATGATGCGTGCTAAGTAGTTGTTGTGCTGCCTGGGCAAACGCGCGCCCTATGCGGGTATCGAGGGTCCCTAATTGTTGTAAAGATACTTGAGGGGTTTCCGTGAAGGCGAGAACTTGCTGACGTAGTTCAGCAGGGTAAGGAGTGCACGACGTGGCTATCAGTTGTGGATGGGTGTAGCTAAAATCCACTAAGACAGCGTCAATGCCATCAGCACTGGTACCTGAAATAAGGCCAAGATAAAGTTCGGACATGGAGTTACCTTTTACTATTTAATTAGTATCCCCTCTCCCCCGTTGCTTTTCAATGAGGGGGTGTGACCCGTGATTAATGCCATGCTGGTAGGGCTATTCTATTCGAAGGACGTCTCGACCAGGGAGGGTAAGAAGAGCCGAGTACAGGGATGTACGTTCCTGAGAACAGAATAGCCCCACCAGCATGGCATTAATCACGGGTCACACCCAAGAGGGAGAGGGGGTATGAATACACCCAGAAAATTTTCATTCTGCTTGTAAATGATACTGTGACATAATTAACCTGAATATTGCATAAGCGTAAACTATTCGTACGCTTACATATATTGAGACTATCCCGGCAAATCGCCCAGCGATTTATAAACCAGGATCATCCGTGCATGACATTAATTAACGTTTACTCGAGAGCAGCTAATTGAGGAGTAGCACATGGTTTCTGCTGTAGAAGCCCTTAATATTATTCGCCGTGGCGCAGAAGAAATTCTAGTAGAAGAAGAATTAATAGAAAAATTAAAAACTGGTAAACCTTTGCGAATTAAAGCGGGATTTGATCCTACCGCACCGGATTTGCACTTAGGTCATACAGTATTACTCAATAAACTACGCCATTTCCAAGACTTAGGTCATGAAATTCTGTTTTTGATTGGTGATTTTACTGGCATGATTGGGGATCCTAGTGGCAAGAATGAAACTCGTCCGCCTTTAACGCGTGAGCAAGTGGCAGAAAATGCCCTGACATATCAGGAACAAGTATTTAAGATTCTAGACCCACAGAAAACGCAGATTCTTTTTAACTCACAGTGGATGGGAAAGTTATCCGCTGCGGATTTAATTAAATTAGCAGCTACACATACAGTTGCAAGAATGCTAGAGCGCGATGATTTTCATAAGCGTTATGTCTCAGGGCAGGCTATTGCGATTCATGAGTTTCTCTATCCCTTGCTGCAGGGATATGATTCTGTTGCTATGGATGCAGATATTGAATTAGGTGGTACAGATCAAAAATTTAATTTATTGATGGGCCGCGAATTACAAAAACACTTCGGTAAAAAACCGCAATGCATTATTACACTACCTTTATTACCAGGATTAGATGGTATAAAAAAAATGTCTAAATCATTAGGTAATTATATTGGAATTAGTGAGCCGCCCAATACTATTTTTGGCAAAATCATGTCCATTTCAGATGAAACCATGTGGTTGTATTTTCATTTGATTAGTCTTCGTCCCTTATCCGAGATTCAACAATGGCGTAACGATGTGGCAAATGGGTTAAATCCACGTGATATTAAGTTTCGTTTGGCGCAAGAAATTGTCGCGCGTTTTTATGATGAATCAGCAGCGAAAGCTGCACAAGAACACTTTGTGGCACAATTTCAGCAGGGGAAAATACCTGATGACATTGCAGAAGTGAAAATCCGTGTTGGAGAGGGTATGGCTATTGCGCAAGTGATAAAAGCGGCAGGGTTAACACCCAGCACTTCGGAAGCTATGCGCATGCTTCAGCAAGGTGCAGTACGTCTAGATGGAAAAAAAGTGCAGGATAAGAATTTGCTTATGACTAATGGGGCTACGGTTATTCTTCAGGTTGGTAAGCGGCGGTTTGCAAAGGTAACGCTTATATAGCAGGAGTTTCGCACTTTATCAGGAGTTCCCGTTAACACTGTCATCCTGAGCGTTAGCGAAGGATCTTCTTAATAAACAGCGAGGATTTATTAAGAAGATCCTTCGCTAACGCTCAGGATGACAGTGTTAACGGGAACTCCTGATAAAGTGCGAAACTCCTGGAAGATATTCGTGAGGTTGCTTAGCGATAAGATTTTCTGCCAACAGACTGGTTTAAATGGGCAACAGCTTTATCAGCTAATCGAGTAAACTCATCGAGTTTTTGCTCTTGATATGTATCTAGTAAATCACCAATTCGATCTATGTTTCCCTCTGTTTTCTGATGGTTGTGAAACTCCGGAATAATTATTTTAAATGGGGCAAGGAGTTCACTAAAAAAAATGACTGCTTTGGGGTTGGCTTTTAGTATTTCCTGAACAGAAGGTTGTGCTTGAAACATAGATGCAGATTTCGTATCCGTAGCGCGGGTGAAATTTTCAGCTGTAACAGCATTTTCAAATTGTGCAATTTCTATGGGGGTTAATGCATTTTCTAGTATAGGCCTGCATTGGCTCATAAAGTCTTCTAGACAATAATCTCCCACAAATTGTTGCATGTTTTTATCTGCAGGGGATTTTATAAATAACTTGAAGAATTCTTTGTTTTCTTCTATAAACCTTACCAGATCATCTATTGTATATGACATGAGTATACTTCCTCTGTTTTTTCTTTATATTGCTAAGTATAGATGATACCTATAGATAGCAATATACGGCGATCCGAGTTCGGAGTTTAAATAATTTTCTACGCTAGCAGTTGACAAAGGATAGGCATCGAGTAGAATGCCTGATTCTTAGGTTTTGCTCTTTAACAAGCTGGAAGATAGTGAGCGATGAACGAGCGCACTTTT
>MGYC01000034.1:14612-23540 GCA_001801575.1 Gammaproteobacteria bacterium RIFCSPHIGHO2_12_FULL_41_20 | reverse complement strand
CATTACCCATAAGTTTTAGCCAAAAAAGCACTGCATAAAATCTGCATACCAAATAGAATAGCCAATTTTTGGAGATATTCTACAATGGAATGGGCAGCAATAGAAATGCAAACAGCCAGCTTAGGAGACGAACGTTTAAATAAAAGATTGGTGTCTTTATTAGATACACTTGGTAATGACCCACAAGCTAGCATTCCTGTAGCTTGTGGAGGATGGGCGGAAACCAAAGCAGCTTATCGTTTTTTTGATAATGGTCATGTTAACGCAGATAAAATTTTAGCGCCTCATCGGGCAGCCACTATAGAACGAATTAAGCAGCAAAACACTGTACTTCTTATCCAAGATACCACCACACTAAATTTTTCTGGTCAGCACAAAAGAACAGATACAGGTCCGCTTAACCACGATAAACATCGTGGTATTTTATTACACCCCACTATTGCTGTTACGCCTGAGCGGCTATGTTTAGGTGTAATTGATACTTATCATTGGGCAAGAGAAGAATTGCATCGTTGGGAAAATCGAGAAGAAAAAAACCGTAAAAATCATACGATTCCTATTGAAGAAAAAGAAAGCTACAAATGGTTGTTAAGCTACCGTAAAGCCCAAGAAATTGCCGCATTAGCTCCCAGCACAAGAGTTGTTACTGTTGCTGATCGGGAAGGAGATTTGTATGATCTTTACCATGAGGCATATATAAGTGAGCAACCTTCTTCTGCTTATTGGCTAATACGGGCAATGGCTAATAGACGATTATTAGATGCTAATGAGAATCTAGAATCTCTTAAGCTCATCGAAACAGTTAAGAGTACACAGCCGATAGGGATTATTGAATTTGAGTTGCCAGCTAGGAATAAAAGTGAACGTCGGCAGGTAAAACAAGCCATTTATATTAAAAAAGTAAGATTAAGCCCTCCGGATCGTAAAAGAAAAAGAACGCGCTATCAAATTGTAGAAACAAATGTAATTATTGCTAGCGAAATAGATACGCCACCCAATCATTCTCCTTTAGAATGGGTATTATTAACAAATGTACCTATCAATCATGCTGTAGACGGTTATGAAATGGTAAAATGGTATTTATGCCGGTGGCAAATAGAAATTTATTTTCGGATTTTGAAAAGTGGTTGCAAAGTTGAAAAATTACAACTAGAAAATAAATCGCGATTTGATTCCTGTTTAACTCTTTATATGATTATAACTTGGCGAATTCTTTATTTAACTATGTTAGCACGTGAATGTCCTGATGCTTCTTGTCATATTGTTTTTACTGAAGAAGAATGGAAAATAGCATATATGATGAAACACAATAAAAAACCGCCTAAAAATCCTATTACGTTAAAAACCATGTTAAATTTAATCGCACAATTTGGTGGTTATCTTAATAGAAAAAGTGATGGTGAGCCTGGACCCACTGCAATCTGGATCGGATTACAAAGATTACGTGATTTTATTAAGGCTAAAAATGTTTATGATGGCATCAAATGGTAAAACTTATGGGTAATGATGTGCTAAAGCAGGGCTAGATCAAGATGAGGTCGAGACAAAGTTTAGCCACAAAATTTAGAGCTGATTGACTTCATTCATTGCCATAGATTAGCAATCGGAACCGCCCACAGTTTGTTTCCAAATGGCACGACATCTTTACCTTGATAAAGAACGATGCCATAGACAAAGTCTTTGTCAGAAAGACGCTGAAGTTCTTCAAGTCCTTTAAAGTCATCCTTATCAACACTACTATGTTTTTTAACTTCAATGGCAGCTAGTTGACCGTTGGATTTTTCCAGAACAAAATCAACTTCCTTGTTGTCGCTTGTTCTGAAATGTAATAGTTCAAGTTTTTCTTCGCTGTTCGCTATCAGTTTTAGCAGTTCAGTTGCCACGAAGTTTTCAAGTACATGACCAAAAAGTTCTGGTCTATTTCTTTTTAAGTCTGGCAGACTATATTGCATTAAATGACAAAGCAGTAGTGTATCAATGATGAATCCTTTAGGCGATTTCACCAGTCGCTTGCCAATATTGCGATACCAGGGTGATATCTCAAAAGTCAGAAATAGCATTTTTAACAATGTCTTGTAGTTTCGTGCAGTGACATGGTTTAAGCCCGCATCCCGTGCAATTTCAGCATCATTGACCAGACCACCTGCTCGGTTAGCAAGGATACGAAGCAGATTGGGTAACGCGCTTAGTTTTTCGATTTCTGCCAATGCGCGGACATCTCGTTGTAAAATTGTCGTTAGATAGCCTTCAAACCAGATAGCACGCTTTTTCTCGCTCGCTCCTGATATTTCAGGGAATGTTGCTGCTTGAATGACATTTATCAATGACGTATTTCCGTGGTCAGCAGAAAAATTGCCAGCAAAGAGTTTATCGATAAAATCTCCTTTGCCATGCATGACTTCTGCTCCTGAAAATGGGTAGAGCGTTAGCACACTCATGCGCCCTACCAGTGCGGCTGAAAGTTTTGGCAGTGCCATGATATTGGCTGAACCTGTTAGTAGAAACCGCCCTGTCAGCTTATTATTTTTTGCTTGACGCAATTCATCGATAACTATTTTCAAGACTCGAAAGATTTCAGGTACGAGTTGAATTTCATCAATGATGAGTGCACCTTTGCGCTCTCGAAGAAAGGCCTCAGGCACTGCGGCTGCCGCGGCCATCTGTGTGGCGCTATCAAAGGTGACATACTCAGCAGGATATTCATCCTTGGCAATACGCTGCACCAACGTGCTTTTACCTGCCTGACGGGGGCCATTTAAGAATACGGCTGGGTTGATGCGTAAAGCAGTTAATAGGCTATTTTTTAAACACCTTTTGATATGTAACATGATTGTTCCTGCAAAAATAATCTTAACATACATATATTATATAATATACTTTCATATATGCAAATAAGGTGGTCGTCGATTATGCAAGTAGGATAGGGTGAATTTCACCCTAATTTGGCATGTGTCTATGTGCTATAATAATGTATGGTTACTTGAATATAAAATTTCAAGGTAATGAAAAATATATAGATTACTGCCAAAAATAGCAGGCTATTTTATGACTAAGAGAGACGTCAAACAAGAAGAAAATAAAAGAGCATCGCAGCAAAAGCTCAATAATGAGAGGGGTGCAAAAAGGTATTGTCGGAGCTGTAAGATGGAAATCTTCCCACAACAACTTTGTGGGTGTGGAGTCAATTGTGGAAACCCTTGTGGCGGCGGCAGAACAGGATCAGCTTCAGGACATTGGAGTATATTGTATGCAGAGATTATTTGATAGTTATCTTAAAAATACTATTTGTATCTTGCCGCGTAGTTTTTTTCCTAAATTTAAGTGCTCTATATGGATGGAAGATATGTTGAGAAATAAATATCTTCATGGTTTTGATTATCACAAAGTCGTCGCAACTAAAGAAGTAGGAAAAGATTATTTGTTAGATTTAGAGAAATTAGAACGATCTCTTCCAGAAGTATCTAGTACTCCCGTATTCATTTGCCTTATAGTTCCCACACCATGCGGATCAAGGTATAAAGATGGAAAGATGCTCCAACATGCTAATACAGTTTTTATAAATCCAGATAAAAAAGAAATTTATGTTAATGAACCTTTAACAGGCAATCAGGGTATTCAATTTTCTGTTGATATTATAATCCTGTTAAAGAGAAAATATCCTGATTATAAAGTTATTAATGAAAGTTGCCCTCTTCAAGAACCAGGCGAAACTACTTGTGGCTATTTAGCACTTAAAGTTGCGCAATATTATCATCAAAATACAGAAAGAACTGTGCCACCTTCCAGAACACGCATGTTATCCGAGTGGCATGATGATATGGAATATCTTATTAGTACTAGATTTGGAGCTCAATTAACATACCCTAATTCAGGGCAAAATTTTAACACTTTAACAGATCATTTAGGTGGGTATCTTGCTGAAAAAGCAAGGCATTTTGTCGATACTAACAATATAAGTAATTTATTTGCATTATTCTATTTTAGAATAATTTATCCGCATATTTCTGCTGTTTTTTTAAGTCATATATCATCGAATAATGCACCAAATTTTGAGAAGGGGGTTCCAGCTTTATCTAGACTCTTTTGTTATCTTGATCGTGGTGTAGAATGTAATGCTTTATCACCAGAGGGTGAAATATTTATTAATAAGTTATGGGGTTTTTATCAACAATATTTTGACATGCTTATTAAAAAAGCAAGTATTACTTCTACGTCATCTAATGAAATGATGGAGCAAGCAATACAAACCGCAACAGAAAGTAACCCTATTAAAGACACCCCCTTTCATAATGATATCTTAATAGTAGTTAGGGATTATTTAAGTCCGCCAGAAGCTCAGCCAAAGCTAATATCCTAATTTTTTCTGCGAGAAAATTTATAATTTTCCCCCGCGGACAAGATGCCACGATGGAATTGGTCGATTCGCTTGCCAGCAACATCCAGGATCGAAGTCCACCATGGATGCTACACACATGGATGTTGGCCTATTTTTACTAGTGTTAAACTTTGAATCAACTGCTGTTTCTGGGATAATATGCCAAAGGAGAACATATGGAGCATTGTCACCACTCAAATCACCGTAGTCACAACCACCAAAATATGGTGGCCGATTTTCGTAAAAGATTTTGGATTTCTATCTGCTTAACCGTCCCTATTTTAGCGCTATCGCCCATGATTCCCCATCTCTTTGGAGTGCAACAATTCCTAACTTTTCCAGGAAATGGTTATGTCTTATTCGCTCTTTCCTCTGTGATATTTTTTTATGGTGGCTGGCCGTTTCTCAAGGGTCTGCATACAGAACTGTTTGCATTCAATCCCGGCATGATGACGCTCATTGCTATCGCTATTACCGTTGCCTATGTTTACAGTGCCTTTGTGGTACTGGGTGTGAAAGGAGAAATATTCTTTGCAGAACTAGCCACCTTAATTGACATTATGCTACTAGGTCACTGGATTGAAATGCGCTCTATTTTAGGTGCAAGTAAAGCATTACAAGAATTAGTAAAGTTAATGCCATCCGAAGCACATAAAATTATGCCTGGCGGTGACATTAAGAATGTACCTATTGAGCAACTGCAAAAAGGTGACAGAATCCTGATTAAACCCGGCGAAAAAATACCTGCTGATGGTCAAGTCACGAAAGGTGAAACCAGTATCAATGAATCTATGCTCACAGGCGAATCTACACCAGTAAGCAAAGCTAAAGGCGCAAAAGTCATTGGTGGATCCATCAATGGAGAAGGCTCTATTGAAGTTACCGTCACAAAAATAGGTAAAGACTCTTTTTTATCTCAAGTCATCAAACTAGTGAAAGAAGCACAAGAAAGTAAATCAAAAACGCAGGATCTTGCCAATCGCGCTGCACTATGGCTAACTATCATTGCTATCGCGTGCGGAACCGCTACCTTACTAATATGGCTAATTTTTACAGCACAAAATTTTGCGTTTGCATTAGAACGAACAGTAACGGTAATGGTGATTACCTGCCCCCATGCATTAGGTCTTGCGGTCCCACTTGTGGTTGCTGTTTCCACTGCAATTGCAGCCAGTCATGGACTCTTAATTCGTAACAGAACGGCATTCGAACGTGCGAGAAATATTAATGCCATAGTATTTGATAAAACAGGAACCCTTACACAAGGTGAATTTGGTGTAACTGACATTCTAATCTTTGACACTGCGCTCAGTAAAATGGATTTACTTAATTATGCAGCAGCTGTTGAAGCACACTCTGAACACCCTATTGCCAAAGGTATTGTTAAATCCACTCCATCAATATGGGACGTTGATGACTTCAAAGCCATCCCTGGTAAAGGCGCTGAAGGAATAGTAAAAGATAAACATGTTAAAGTTGTCAGTCCAGGATATTTACGAGAACAGGCACTTTCCATTAACAATGACAATACTCTCACGCTTAGTTCTCAAGGAAAAACCGTTATTTATGTTATAATTGATAATGAGTTAAAGGGTGCCATTGCGCTTGCTGATATAATTCGCCCAGAATCTAAGACTGCTATCAAAAAATTAAAAGGGATGGGCATTCAATGCTTGATGTTAACGGGTGACAATAAGCAAGTAGCTGAATGGGTAGCAAAAGAAATCGGTTTAGATAGTTACTTTGCTGAAGTCTTGCCACAAGATAAAGTGAAAAAAATTAAAGAAGTACAAAGCCGCGGCCTATTAGTTGCCATGGCCGGGGATGGCATTAATGATGCACCTGCGTTAGCTCAAGCTGATGTCGGCATCGCTATAGGAGCAGGAACAGATGTGGCTATAGAAACAGCAGACATTATTCTAGTTAAAAGTAACCCGGAAGATGTCGTCGCCATTTTAACCTTAGCAAAAGCGACAACACATAAAATGATACAAAATTTACTATGGGCAACTGGTTATAATGTTTTTGCTATTCCTGTTGCTGCGGGTATCTTATATCCATATGGTATTTTACTTACACCCGCCATTGCTGCAATTTTGATGTCATTAAGCACAGTAATCGTGGCAATAAATGCAAAATTATTAAAGATATAGACCCTAAATAGAGATAGTAATTAAAATGGCTGCCAAACACGTATTCGCCGCTATGTCAGGCGGCGTCGACTCCTCAGTCACCGCCTTCTTACTTAAAGAAGCGGGTTATCAAGTAACTGGGGTCTTCATGAAAAACTGGGAAGAACCTGCCTCCGCAGAAACTTGCCCAGCCAGCATTGACATGGCGGATGCACAGGCCGTCTGCGAGCAACTGCACATTGAGTTTCGTGCCATTAACTTTGCCAATGAATACTGGGAGCACGTATTCACTTATTTCTTAGATGCCTATCGACAAGGCTTAACGCCTAACCCTGACATCCTGTGTAATAAGGAAATTAAATTTAAAGCCTTTCTCGACTATGCCAAACAATATCAAGCCGACTATATGGCAACGGGACATTATGTCAGATCGCAACAACAAGATAATGTATGGCAATTATTAAAAGGATTAGACCCTAATAAAGACCAAAGTTATTTTTTGTATGCCTTATCACAACAACAATTATCGCATAGCTTATTTCCCGTTGGCCATCTTCAAAAGTCAGCGGTGCGTGCTCTCGCCAAAAAATTAGGCTTAAAAATCCACGCCAAAAAAGACAGTACTGGCATTTGTTTCATTGGTGAGCGAAGGTTTAAAGATTTTTTAAATGAGTATCTGCCTGCTCATCCAGGAGAAATCCATACGCCAGAAGGCGAGCTAATAGGTAAGCACGATGGACTCATGTTTTATACCATTGGACAACGACAAGGATTACAAATCGGCGGGAAAAAAGGTAAATCTGAGGCACCTTGGTATGTTATAGGTAAAGATATTGCGAATAATATACTCTTGGTTGCACAAGGAGAACATCCAGCCTTATATGCCTCCTCATTGTTAGCAAAAGACTTACATTGGATTGCAGGCATCCCCCCTTCTAGCCAGGAAATCGCTGCAAAGATTCGTTATCGCCAAACAGAACAAGCCTGCCGCATTCAGGCAGTGAATGAAACATGTTATGATGTCCTATTTACGCAACCACAACGAGCTATCACGCCTGGACAATCTATCGTTTTTTACCAAGGCGATATCTGTTTAGGTGGCGGTATTATTGATAGGAATTGAAAAGGAATCCTCATGGATACATCTGCCCTATTAGCTATTTCGCCTATAGATGGACGTTATCGCGAAAAATTAAATCAATTACAACCTATTTTCAGTGAATACGGTTTAATGCACTTTCGTGTACTAATAGAAATACGCTGGCTACAAATGTTAGCTGAACATGCCAATCTTCCAGAATTACCATCGTTAACCCCGCACGCACAAAAAATTCTGGATACACTCGTAGATAACTTCTCTGAACAAGATGCCGCAAGAATAAAACACATCGAATCAGGCATTAACCATGATGTCAAAGCTGTTGAGTATTTCATTAAAGAACATGTTGTCGGCAATCAAGAATTAGCAAAAATCAGTGAATTTATACATTTCGGTTGTACATCAGAAGACATTAACAACCTTGCTTACGGTTTAATATTACGAGCCGCTAGGCAGCAATGTATCTTGCCTGCGTTAGATGAATTACTATCTACGTTAACCCAGCTGGCACACAACTATGCAGATTTATCCATGTTAGCGCACACTCATGGACAACCAGCTACGCCGACCACTGTCGGTAAAGAGTTTGCTAATTTTACCGCAAGGTTACGTCGACAAATGGAACAATTTGCTGCCATATCTATTCTAGGTAAAATGAATGGCGCATCTGGCAACTGTAATGCGCTTGCCGTCACCTATCCTGATATCGACTGGCAACAGTTAACCAAGAACTTTGTCAGTAAGTTAGGCCTAAGTTGGAACGCCTTTACCACACAAATTGAGCCGCACGATTATATCGCTGAACTATGCCACGTCATGGTGCGGATTAACACACTATTGATTGATCTAAACAGAGATGTTTGGGGATATATCGCGCTTAATTATTTCACGCTAAAAAACCTCAAGCAAGAAGTAGGGTCCTCTACCATGCCACATAAAATTAACCCTATTGACTTCGAAAACGCCGAAGGGAACTTAGGAATAGCTAATGCGCTATTAGAACATATGGCAAGCAAATTACCGATTTCACGTTGGCAACGAGATTTATCAGACTCTACCGTGTTACGCAATATGGGCGTGGCTGTTGCGCATTCTATACTCGCTTACCAATCCACTTGTCATGGGTTACAAAAAATAGTGCCCAACCAAATAGTTATTAAACATGATTTACATCAACATTGGGAGGTATTAGCAGAAGCCATTCAAACCGTCATGCGACGTTATCAAGTTGAACAGCCTTACGAAAAGCTAAAAGCATTCACTCGCGGTAAGGTTATCGACAAGGCAGCGCTAGAAAAATTCATCCAGGAACAACCCCTACC
>MGYC01000034.1:0-14591 GCA_001801575.1 Gammaproteobacteria bacterium RIFCSPHIGHO2_12_FULL_41_20 | reverse complement strand
AGGATCTTCTTAATAAACACCGAGGATTTATTAAGAAGATCCTTCGCTAACGCTCAGGATGACAGTGTTAGCGGGAACCGCTGTATAACCATTTACTTTCTACACTGCTTGCGCCACTATATTATGTAAGGATATATAAGGGATTTTTCCATAAAGGACAAACCATGGGTATGTGGGCTTATAACAAGTTACGTCACCAGTTAATTAACTGGTTAATCCACGAACCCCCTCCAGAAGAAATCCCACCTTGCGATTTCAATCGTCTTAAACATGAAATTCGTCCGGGTGACGTTTTACTCATCGAAGGTCGTAGTCGTGTTAGCCATATTATTCGCTCCATCACACAAAGTCCGTGGACTCATGCCGCACTGTATATTGGTCGCATTAGTGATATTGAAAGCGAAGAATTAGCTAATCTGGTGCGACAACATTGTGATGAGAAAGAAAATGTCCGCCTTATTGCAGAGGGTTTAATGGATAAAGGTACAGTAATTGTCCCCTTAAGCACCTATCGCCATCACCACATTCGTATTTGTAGACCCATTGGTATTGCCCCCGATGACGTGGATGAAGTTATTCGCTATGCAGTACATTCTGTTGGCATTGCATATAATGTACGACAACTTATCGATCTTGCACGCTTCCTACTCCCTTGGTCGCTGTTACCGCGACGTTGGGGATCCAGTTTATTTCGCACTCCAACCGGTGAGCCAGAAAGTGGCATATGCTCCTCTCTTATTGCCGAAGCCTTTTCATCTATCCGCTTTCCCGTATTACCATTCGTGAAACCTGCGGAAGAAACCGGTGTGGAATTAATTCCACGTAATCCTTATTTATTTACTCCCAAAGACTTTGACTATTCACCTTACTTTGAAATCATCAAATATCCTTTATTTAACCCGGAAGAGCCCCTACCTTATTATCGTCGTTTACCGTGGAATAAAACTGGACTCATGCACCATGACCATGGAATGATTAGCGACCGCAGTAAGAAAAAGAAACATATCAAACAAGAGCCTCCTGCCGACGATACCGATAATCCAGAGATTTCATTTTAAATGCATTACAAGGAAAAACATGACAGAAATTACTTATAACACCAACCAACCGACTACGCTGACTTTTAAGAGCACCTCTAGAAATTACCATTTCGACTTTTGTCATTCTGAGTAAAGCGAAGAATCTGATTATTTATCAAGCACAAACCAGATCCTTCACGGAGTTTACCCTAGAGCGAAGCGAAGGGTTCAGGATGACAAATTATAGAAGTGCCCTTAAGACAGGAGTATTAATATTTTATTCTTTTACACGGTCTATCTCTGCCCTGTTCTTCAATAGCAACAACGTTATAAAAATAATCACGATCTCTTCGCATAAAAGTATCCATTGTTTTAACCCCATATAACATTCCTTTCTTAATCAATTCCACTGTATTTTTCATCCCATTAATCATTTCAGCTACCAATTCATGGCGTGAAAAAGCATCAAACCGATTAGGATCATCGAAAATAGCAGGGAGAAATCCATGACGCATCAAAAGATGATTAGCCAAAAGCATACAAAAAGTGCGGCAATTCGCATCTAGAAAAGGATGAAGCTGCTCACATGACTGAATAAAAGTAGCAATCACATGTAATTTTTCAAGCGATGTTTTCGCTTGATTGATACCTTGTTGATAGTCATTTATTAATTTTTTCATTTCTACAGCAAGAATAGAAAAGGTATCAATAGGTTGATCACTGGCTAAACGAAATTCAATACCATCCCTGATAAAACGATTTTTAATCATGGTTGAGTAAATGACTGTAGCAACTTCACGATTATTTTTTGTCTCTCCTAATAATTTTAATAACGGAGCAAGACGAGCTTTAGCTAATGCTAATCTAGATTTGAAAACCTCTTTAGGAATAAAGACTTCTATACTTCGCCATAGAGCGTTGACAATATCCATGTTAGTCATTCCACTCTGAACCGCCTCCATACCGTTGCGCAAAAATGTAAGCAATGAATCATCAACAACAATCGAAATACCAACGATATTCATCGTGATTGTAGTTAATAAGCTATTACGCTCAAAATACTCGTAGAGCCCATCCTCGGAAACATTGGGTTGATTTTTCCAAATCCCTAGCCTAAAAAAAACACCGCGTTCATTATCCCGAAAAGACCCTGTTATCGCGCGATCGTCTTGGGAATAATTAGTATTATCTACACCACTTGTTGCTAGCGCATGCAACCGAAAAATGTAATGAATATCTATATTTACTGAAAAATCGAATAGAGTCTGATAGGCCCTATATAAAGCAGGTAAATAACCAGGCTCTCTATATTCAAATGCAGCCCAACTACCATTAGCTTGTTGAACGCCATCTACAAAAAAACGCCATACTTCTTCACTAGGAATAATAAGTCGCAATAGGTTTGGATCATTATTAGCTATCTTCCTATAAAAATCTAAAATAGAGTCTATCTCCTCTACCAATGAAGTTGGGTAAGGAACAGGCGACAAATGATGGCTTCTTAAAAACATAAAACAATCACATTAAATGTCTTCATAAACGGTATCACTATGAATCTCCTCAACCTCACACTTCACCAATATCTTCATGCCAGATTTCTGGGTACTGTTTGATATATTGACGCAATATGTCTATTAAGCTTATTTTTGCTTCTTGAATCGCAACCTCTAACAATTTTTGATAGTCTAACATCGTAACCATCATACCTCCTGTATTCTATCTTTCTGACTAACACTCATAGAAATAAACACCCCAAAAATCACTAATGCTCCGCCAAAAAGTTGTAATCCATTCAGAGGTGTCCCAGTAATAATAGACACCAGCACGGTAAACACAGGGACAAGATTAAAGAATAACGAGGTACGACTCGGTCCTAGTTGTTCTATACTGTAATTCCAAAACAAATAAGCAAATGCAGAACCACCAATAGCCATATACACTATCAGTGCATAAATATACCATGGTTGATGTAATGCTGATGCATAGCCATGTGGCTCAAAACCCGCTGCCAATACGAGCAATGCGGCACCTAATAACATGGTACTGGTAGTGGTTAGTAATGCAGAACTATACTTCACATAACGGCGATTTAACACGCCATAAGATGCCCAACAAAAATTAGCCGCAAAAATAATGCCATCTCCTATGTTTATGCGAAAATGACTAAGCGCATCCCATGAACCATGGGTAATAACAATAATCACACCCAGTAAACTGATTAACATACCAATGCGATGATGCAAATGAATCGGCTCTTTTAAAACAAGTACGGCTAATAGTGTGGTTATCAATGGATTCGTTGCCATAATAAGCGCACCATTAATAGGCGATGTGTATTTTAATCCCAATAAAAATAAGCCATTGAACCCTGCTACGCCTATGACACCTAATAAAATAAATATAACCATATTGTTTTTGAATGCACCTGGTAATAACTTTAAATGCGGGAGATTAATTGCTAGTAATACCAATGCGGCGAGCACATAGCGCATGGCCGATGCAGTCAGAGGCATAATATGGCTAACTACCAGCTTCCCCGCATTAAAATTTGTCCCCCAAAAAAAAGTGGTAATAATAACCATTACTACGGCAAGCAAGGATTTGGACATATGCCTCTCGTGTTCGTCAATATTAAAAGTGTAGACGAAAGCAACTATTAATAAAGTGCAAAACTCCTGTCTATTTTATTGTATCATGATTGCATATTAACACCGTAAAGGAAGACATATGACTAAATTCTCCGCCCTAATATTAGCGTTCACACTATTCATAACACCATCAGTGTGGGCGATATTTTGTCCGACAAATTTTAATCAAATTAATCCTGGTGACAATTTAGATACAGTAAAACAACTTTGCGGTAAACCTGATGCAGAAAAAACTTATATCGCCCAACAAAGTCAACCTCAAGAATGGAGTTATTTCTTGCAACTCGCGCCCCCCTTGCAAGGCACGGTTAAAATGACCGTTGCTTTTGTAGAAAACAAAGCTATCAGCATTAATGTCAACGGTGTGGGCGTAAGCTCAACCCAAGCTTGTGGCAATACGATACAAATGGGCAGTACCACCGAGACAGTGAAAGCTGTATGCGGCAAACCTATTCTAGTTAATGAAACCGCAGCCTCTTCCACGGATCAACAAAATGCAGCGAATACAATGACAGAAATTACTTATAATACGAATCCGCCAGTAACTTTAAAATTTAAAGCTGGGCAATTAGTACAATAACTCATGCTAAAGATGCTCTCAGGATGACAGTGCTAAACGACTATTTGTAAAAATGGCCAAAGTCCAGATTAGGGTTTGTTTATTTTTTTTCATTCACCACTTGAAATACACTGACTGGATGGTGAATGCCTTTTAACTGCACGGGTTCCTGTTCTGCTAAAACAAAATAATCCTTAACATATTGCGCTGTATCATGGCTGATAAGAACACCACCAGCCGGACACGCATGTTCTAAGCGTGATGCAACATTGACAGGAGTACCAATAATTGTATATTCCAAGCGTATATCTGATCCAAAATTTCCTACTGTTACATATCCAGTATTAATACCAATACGCATCTTTAATGTGGAAGCAAGTTTCCATGATTTATTTAACTCTATTAACTTCTCTTGCATTTCTAATGCCATTTTAATGCAATTCACCGCATCTTGCTGCACTCCGTTAGAAGTTGGTGCCCCAAAAAACACCATTACCGCATCGCCAATAAATTTATCTAAAGTGCCAGAATATTTATAAACAATATTTGACATATGAGTGAAATAATCTCTCAGGATGGCCGTAACTTCTTCCGCTTCCATAGAGTCACTTAAATCAGTAAATCCCGCCAAGTCAGAAAAAAAGATGGTGACTTTTTTACGATCGTAAGCCATTGTCACTCTTGTATCGCCTTCTATTAGCTTCTCCACTATTTGCGTAGGAAAATACTTTTTCAAGTTATTCATTTGCTCTACTTTGGTTTTTAATTGATATTGCTCCGTAATGTCTTTGATCAAGTAAATCACCCGCCTAATCATACCTCCACTCTCAACAGCAGAAGATACTGCCACCATCAAGCGGCATTCTGCACCATCTTTTCTAATGCGAGTGATTTCATAGTTAGCTATTTTTTCGCCATGATGGTTGAGTTTATCGTTACCAGGAAACCAAAGAGTAATATTTGAACCTAATAACTCCCTCTCCGTCGCCTCAAAAATTCTCACGGCAGCTGAATTCACTTGTAGAATTTCATTATCATCATCTGTCACAACCAATCCATCCGCAACACTTTCCAGTAAAAAACGAATGTAATGCTCCCCCTCCATTAACTCCCGTATTTTTTTCGCAATGTTTTCCGCCATTAGATTAAATGAGCTTGCCAGATCACCCAGCTCATCATTGCTTACTATTTCCACCCTTGCATCATAATCTCCCTGGGCGATTCTCTTAGCTAATCTAGAGATATAAATAATAGGTTGAGAAATACGTGCAGAAAAATAAATAGAAACAGCGATAGAAAACACCATTAAAGAAAATGAAAAAATAATAAACTGCAGAATTAAACCCCACAGTGCTGCTGCTTGCTTGGCTCGCTGTTTTGCAACAAATTGATCCACCTCATCAATATAAATACCCGCGCCAACAAACCATGGGGTGTTTTTAATTAAAGTAACATAACTCAGTTTTTTGTATACATTTTTATTATCAGATGGTTTAGTCCATTCATAAGTTACAAACCCGGTTCCATTTTTTGCTGCTGCAATGATTTCTTGTATTACGAATACGCCGGTAGGGCCACGCAAATCAATAAGATTTTTTCCCTCCAATGCAGGGTCTGCACCATGCGCTATCACGGTTCCCTTTAAGTTAAAAACAAAAAAATATCCATCCTGTTTATCATAGGAAGCATGGTGAATAATATAACGCACGTTTTTTTCGATAGACGAAGATACTTTTTTGTTTTTAACTGACTGAGTATAGCTATCAATCAAAGAAGCGATAGACTCCACATGAAACTTTAACTGCTGTTTGTAATTTTTTAAAATAGCATTCTTAAATGTTTCATTAAAATCTCGATATTGATCCATCATAAAATTAATAGCTATTATCGCTATCAATAACGTACTAAACATGACTAAAACAAGTACCATGTTTCGCAGTTTAGTCCGTATACTCTTACAAGGATGCTGCCGCCTTCCCTTCATATGCATCTATGAGTCCATTCATTTTAACTATTATGTTTTATCAGGAGTTCCCGCTGAAGACGGTGAGCTGATCCTTCGCTAACGCTCAGGATGACACAATGTGGCAATTAAACTATCCAATTGTCATCCTGAGCGTTAGCGAAGGATCAGCTCACCGTCTTCAGCGGGAACTCCTAATGTTTTATTATCCATCCTAGAAACCGCGAATCAACCACTGTTTCTAGGATTATAGCACTGGATCTTCGTTAGCTTCACGCCTCATGAGTGATATGTCGAATAAAATCTACTTCCTGATTCGAATAAGGCGCACCATTACCATGAAAAATATCATGCGCCCATACAATAGGTTCGCGATCTATATAAGGAACAGCCCAAGAATCCCAGGGCAAGTATGTCTGCATTCTGCCTCTTACGAATCCCCAGTTAATTGCGCCAATATGATACTGTTTGAAAAGTGGCATGATAAACTGAAAAGTACTCGCATTAGTACGGTACATATACTCGGTACAAATAATAGGGCGATGATAACGTAATAAAGATTGGATACGCGCATAGACAATACCAACACTATCATAAGAGTGAAAGGAAATAATGTCAGAATTTTCTAATTGAATCTTTGCTATTGCACTCAATTGTTGTGGGAATGTCCAATCACCCATCCACACCCCACTGGTTAATGGCTGCGTTGCACCCGCCTCGCGCACCCATCTAAATACCTGCGGCAATAATGCCTCTACTAATGCCTTTTTATTAGCAGGTTCTAGTTTTCCATAACTACTATAATTAGTATTATCAGGCTCGTTCCATATATCCCACGCTAAAATACGCGTATCTTTAGCAAAAGCACCGACTAACCCTTTTACATAGGCTTCTAAACGTGGATATTGTGTAGGATCTTTAAGAGCGGCAGCACCAGGACTCTGCACCCAACGTGAATTATGTATACCCGGCTGTGGCTCTGCTTGTTTTCCTAAGTGTGGATTAGGATCCCAACAAGAATCAAATAAAACAAATATGGGTTTGATATGATATCGTTGCGCAATACTAAGAAATGCATCGATGCGACGGATAAATCCACTTGCATCTTGCTGCCATAATAAATCATGCAAGAAAACACGCATGGTATTAAAGCCTAGCGATTCTGCTAAACGCAACTCTCCCTCAATGCGTAATGGATCAAAGGTTTGGTCTTGCCACATCTCTAGCTGATTACTAGCGGAAGCAGGCAGATAATTGCTGCCCACTAACCAAGGTTGTGTTGCATACCAATCCTTTGCTGCTTGTTCAGACCAACGTGCTGTAGATTGAGCATAACCAATAATAGATAAAGATAATCCCAAGATAATAAATAAAGATAAAAATAAACGTTTCACAGTGTTCTCCTTAGATGTTACACAAATACCTTCTTGAAATACTGCATCAATTCAGGCTGATGCCTTAATTCCCCTCTAAAACTAATATATTTATCTGGGCGAAGCAAATAAAACATAGAACTCACCACGTGGTAACGTTGATGAGCAATGGCATTAGTATCTAGCCAGGTATCTCCCTGCCATGTTGCAGCCAAACCTGCATCAGGTGTAACTAAAATCAACCTTACAACGTGTAAATATTTCTCACAGAGAATACTTTGTAATTCAGCTAACCGCTCAGATAATCCCAACTCAGGTTGTTGGCCAGAAAACACCAGCAAACAAAATTCTCGGCCTCGCACCTTGTCAAACAACCGCTGCCCGTCTATAACCACATCAATCATCCGCATGCCCGCCGCAGGACCCGGTTGATGACCACAGCAATCGTGTACCCACGTACTATAGCAATAATTCACGGCTAATTGTGAGAACAACATCGTCAATTTCTTGCGATTCTTTTCTGACTTCATCACCAGCTGCATAATAAAATTACGCAACTTTTGTAACCATTTGTTTTTTAGCGTAATCATGTGGGTTGTAACGGTAGTATTACGTAGCAGTGCTTTTGCGACCCGATGACGCTCCTCATGGTAACTATCAAGCAATACCCGCGCAGCATATCCTTGAATAACCAATGCTAGTTTCCAAGTTAGATTATAAGCATCTTGAATACCGGTATTCATCCCCTGTCCACCTGCAGGTGAATGCAAATGTGCAGCATCACCTAGAAAAAAAATCCGCTCCCTAGAATATTGTGTAATAAGACGTTCGTGAATCCAAAACCCTGATGTCCATAAAGACTTTTCTATTTGTAATGGTATAGGACAACGCGCAGCCAAAATCCGTTTTATTTGTGCATCAGTAACTACTTTAGCCGCATGCAATTCGGCATCACCAGTAACTTCAGCAATAATACGCATATTTTCTTTATTATATCGTGCTAGTATTAATGGACCATCCTCGGATAAGAATAATTCCAAGTCTTGTTGTGCAATCAGCGTCGAACAGTACACATCAGCCACAATAAAATGCTGGGTTAATTCTTTCCCCTGAAAAGCCAATTGCAGTTTATCGCGCACAAAACTATGCCCACCATCACACGCCAATAACCAATCAGTAGTTACTGTTTCTGTTTTTCCGTCTTTATGACGTAGCGTTACTAACACGCTGTCTTTTTGTTCTTGCAGTTCGCTTAATTCCACTTCTGTTTCTATTGGAATCCGTTGTGCATGTAAATACGTATGCATCATTTGTTCGGTCTGGCTTTGCGCTAACCCTAATGAAAACTGATAGACACCTTCTAATAAGTTTAAATTCACCGTCGCTATTTTTTTATTATTAGCAAAAACAGTAAACTCACGAATGGGATTACCATTTTGCAATGCTTGTGAAAGCAACCCCAAATCATCCCACACCTCTAAAGTGCGCGATTGAATGACAATAGCATTCGATGTGGTAACAGGTTTAATTTGCTTATCAATAATGCGAAATGGAATACCATAACGCTGCAAGCCTATGGCTGCAGTCAAACCCGTAGGGCCAGCACCTACGATTAATACGGGAAGATGATTAGACATAAAAGCCTCCTGCTATATATTATACTTAAGGCTTGCCCTGCAGCATTGTCACCGTAAACACCAACGGCGTTGCTGCATTATCTTTCTCCCATGGACGCATGTAAATAAAGCGCAATGTTGTTTGCTGTGGCACAATAAATCCAGCTGGTTTTACTTTAAACGTCCAAACCTCATAACCTGGAGCACCCATTATTTTTCTATTCTGCGGAGCTTGATATATATGTCTCACCGCTTGTAATAAGCTAGAATTATAATCCTGCAAAAACCACGAATACCCTGTGGTTGCATTAGATATTAATTTAATCTGAAACTGCGGATGAGCAGAAAGAACAGTAATGTTAGTATTTTGTTCTGTATATATTGGTAAAGAAGTTTGTTTAGCGTAGATGGATACAGACGTGAAACAAAGTAACGCAATGAGCAATACAATAATATTTCGCATAGTTTACCTTCTGTGTTATTAAAAACTCCTGTTAAGCCCTCCTCACGGAAAGCAAATTCAACAAATATGCCCGCACCTCATCTGCCACTATCGCTTCCACTGGCACATACCAAAACCGTGCATCTGCAAATCTAGCGCACTTAACTGCATCCTTTTCCGTCATCACAATAGGCAAGCTATCTGTAAAATTCAAGTCCGCTGCTTGATACAAATAATGGTCAGGAAAAATATGCTCTATAATAGTAAACCCCTGCTTACGCAAATACGCAAAAAATCGTCCCGGGTTACCAATCGCCGCGACTGCATGTATCGTTGTTCCAGGCAACGGCGACATCCCCGCTGAGATCCCCTCTTGCACTGCCGCCCATGGATAAGATTGCAATAACATATCTGCCGAGCCATTCACTATCACTTTATCCACTCTCTGTAATCGGGACAACGGTTCTCGCAATGGCCCCGCGGGTAATAACCATCCATTACCAAACCGCCGCTCACCATCGACTATCGCCACTTCAATATCACGACCTAAAGCATAGTGCTGCAATCCATCATCGCTAATCACTACATCGCAGCTAGTAGAATCAGCAAGCAAAGCACGCACGGCAGCCACCCGATCCTTGCACACCACTAACGGACAGCCCGTATGCCGCACCAACAACAGCGCCTCATCTCCTACTACTGCCACTTCATCTTGTGCATACACCTTACGTGGCCGAGTATGCACATGCCCACCTATGCCATGACTCACGATGCCTGGCTGCCAACCCTGCGCACGCAACAACTTCGCCAACCAAATTACAAACGGTGTTTTGCCTGTACCCCCTACGCTAATATTACCCACTACAATGACGGGTACTGAGAAGCGATAGGTTGTTTTTATACCGCATCGATAAAGACAATGCCGTATACCTACACCACAGAGAAATAGCCATGACAAGGGTAAAAGCAGCAGAGACAAAATATGAAAATGTGGACGATACCAACAGCGCTCAAGAAGAGACGGCATCCGACTCTCTCTCCACGGGCAAATCCTTAAATTGCATACGGTAGAGCCGTGCATAGTGCTGATTCAACGCTAGTAATTCAGCATGATTGCCAATTTCAACTACTCTGCCCTGATCCATCACAATAATACTGGTAGCATGCTCTACCGTAGATAACCGATGTGCAATCACTAAAGTAGTACGACTCTTCATTAGCCCATCCAGTGCATCCTGGATATGGCGCTCTGACTCTGTATCTAATGAAGAGGTAGCCTCATCTAAAATTAAAATAGGCGCATCCTTGAGAATAGCTCGCGCAATAGCAATACGCTGACGTTGCCCTCCCGACAATAACACACCGTTTTCACCAACAAACGTATCAAATCCTTGTGGTAATTGTTCAATAAACTCTAGCGCATGAGCGGCACGTGCTGCTTCATAAATTTGCTGTTGCGAGGCTTTTTCAAAACTACCGTAAGCGATATTATTCGCCACCGTATCATGAAACAATGTTATATGCTGTGAAACCGCAGCAAACTGCCGACGCAAATCAGCCAGCCGATACTCGCATAAAGGTTTATCATCTAAATAAATTTGCCCGGTGTAATCTTCATAAAAACGTGGTAACAAACTAACAATGGTTGACTTCCCACTACCGGAACGCCCTACCAAAGCAATAATATCGCCAGGTTGCACAGAGAAAGAGACATCGTGTAACACTGGTTTATCTACATGGTAAGAAAAATTCACATGGTCAAAGCAAATATGGCCACGCGCACGTTGCAAAACACCATGCCCTAAATCTGATTCCTGCGGTTCATCCAACACTTCAAATACACTTTGCGCACCTGCTAAGCCACGATAAAGTTTGTTTTGCATAGTGGTTAAATCTTTCATGGGTTTTAACAATGCCAACATCGCACCCACTATCGCCACAAAACCTCCCGCTGTTAACACAGAGCCGGCAATATCTAGCGTAGCAATATATAATGTCACTGATAATGCAGCAGCAGCAATCAATTGCACCGCAGACACACTGATCGCTCTCGCTGCCACCACTTTCATTTCCTGTTGACGATTAAACCGCGCCAACCGATTAAATTTATCTATTTCATAATCTTGGCCCGCAAAGGCGCGCACCACTTTATATCCCTCAATATTTTCTTCAGCATTATGACTTAATTCTGCAACAGAATCCTGAATGCGCAAACTTAAACGCCGCACACGCAAACTAGTGATACGCATAACAATAGTAATCAAAGGAATAATAATGAAATATAGTAGACTTAACTTCCAACTAATTGAAAACATTACTACTAGCAAACCAATAATCAGGAAAGATGACTGCACCGCCGTAGTCAACACATCTGCACTAGCATGTGCTACTTGCTCCACGCTGTATAAAAGAACGGATAATACATGACCACTGGTGTGATGATCATAATAACGCGCTGGCAGGCGTTGCAATTTGGCAAATAAATCCTGCCGCAGCGCCATAATGACGCTACGCGAAGCAGAGGCAATATGATAATTTGAGAAAAAACTAGCCACACCGCGCAGCATAAAAACGAGTACGACTAGCCAAGGTGCCCAGCTGAGAAAGTGAGCATCTTTTTGAACTAAGCCTTTGTTTAATAATGGTTTTAAAAAGTAAATAAACCAAGCATCAATGCCAGAATAAATCATGCTGGCCATAACAGCAATCAACAATGCTAACCAATGCCGCCGTATGTATACAAAAAGACGCGCATAAACTTGCATAGCATTGGTTAATTGCCGTGTTTGGGCCATAAATATTAATAACAATGTTAAACTTAGAGGGGCTTATACTACCACGGAAACAAAGATAAGTGCTAACTTACCTCATCAAACCTTAAGCCTGGCTCAGGTACAATGTTTTAATTATTCACAAAACAAGAGTGGGCTTATATGGCGTATGCAAGATTCTTTCCAAATATACCTCTACCTAACGGTGAGGTTGGCAGTGGGCTAGAGTATAGACGTCTAGTACAGCTCGCAATACATCAACTGGAAAAGCGAGTACAAGCAGAGAAAGAGAAAAAAGCAGCGCACCTCCACGTTTCTCAATCTGCATCGAAAACACCTTATCCTCCTGGGGCAGAAATAGAAATGCAACTTATGGGAAGATATAAGCGCTAACTAAGCGCTCTAGGTCCCCATAACACCCTAACCCTCTCCCGCTTGCAGGAGGGGGTTAGGGTGAGGGTCGCTAGGGTAAGTTACGTAGAAAAGGGTTATAATCTTAAATAGCATATAATCTATATATTATCTTCAAGGAGAATAAAACACATGGACGCCTACCCTGCTTTAATCGTTGCCGGCATTATTTTTGGATTAGTTGCACTAATGCACTTATTACGGTTAACTTATAAATGGGAAGTTATTATAGCAGGCAAAACCATACCTCTATGGGCTAGCACTGCCGGCCTAATTGTTTCATTACTACTTTGCATCTGGATGTTCACAGCTAGTCTAGGTTCACTGTAATTACACGAAAAGAAATCAGCGGTTCCGCTAACTTGATAAAACATCACACATTGGCGCTTTAAGCGCCTTTCTTTCGTAAACTTTTTTGGTATTGTGAGTGAGTTTTCGAGTATAGCCGTATGCGGAGAGTAAGAATTCTGTCGCTGCCTAATTCGACCGATTCAGTGCATAAGGAGCACCTCTAGAAATTACCATTTTGACTTTCGTCATTCTGAGCGAAGCGAAGAATCTGATTATTTATCAAGCACAAACCAGATCCTTCCACTTCGTTCAGGATGACAAATTCTAGAGGTACTGATCTTCCCCTGGTTTCGTAGACGATGACTTAAGTATCCATAAGCATTGCTTAATTTAGACACCGAATTTTTTTGATATAATAGTGCGATTATTTAACATAATAAACGATGGGGTGCAGAATGGCTACGAACAGACCAACGTCATTAGGTGATCTAGAGGTTCTACCGATAGAGATAAGAGAAGAAATATACTCCCGCTGTCCGCAAGCAGCACTGGGTTTGTTTGCACGAGCATCACGCGGAGCTGAAGAAGCGAGTGCTTTCATCCGGTTACTCGCTGCCACGGTGAATGCAGAACCTGAATCTTATCAACAAGCAGACGCAACGCGATTAGCAGCGATAGCTATTTTGAAAAGACATCCTGAGTTATTGTTTATAGCAGGGACAGTAACAGACCATTTTGGTCGAAAGATAGAAGCGACTCCTTATTGACTTTTCCTGGGTGCAGGCGACACCTGGGCATTAAAGCAAGTACACGCATCCATCATACCGCACATACAAGATGGGGAAGCTTTAGCTGAAGCCCAATTTAAAGCCCAGTTCCCCCATTGTCCATGGCCGTCCACTCCGGATATGAATGAAGAAGCGCTCTATGACGATAGGAATAGAAAACAGATCGCTGAGGTGATTGCCCAATTAAAAGTGATTGTTGAGAAGATAACAGCCGACCCCTGCACCGGTGCTCAAGCCACGCTGGATGAGACAAGAAAAGCCGTTGCGGACCTATGCCAACTCTTTGCCCCCAAGGAAGGAGAAGTTATTCAAACAGGATTGCATTTTCCATTAGGTATTATGAAGGAGATATACAAGGAGATATACAAAGTATACGATGCTCAATTCCAGCCATGGAGTGGCAATCAGTTATCTTTCTTTTCCCGTGCAGTCATAGGAGCAGCGGAAGCCGCCTTAACCGCGGTGGATGGCCAGTGTTGCAAGAATGGGTTAAGCAATCTCGATATGGAGAAAGGCCCTGATCGGCGGGATGGTTTATTTTGCCCGCGGCCGCAGGGCATTCCGCTAGCATTGGCGCCCCTAACTGACAAGCTTGGCCGCACGATGTTCGTAGACGCGTATAATGGATATTCTTGCGTTTTATCTTCTCGGCCGGGTACTTTTGATTGGTATAATAAAAATGGCGCGGTGGCGCGGCATCCGTTGTGTGG
>MGYC01000033.1:49206-79571 GCA_001801575.1 Gammaproteobacteria bacterium RIFCSPHIGHO2_12_FULL_41_20 | reverse complement strand
TCTGCTCATGCGTAGCACCTCTGTTGTTGACTCGTAGTTTATCAAAATTACGTGTCTACTAAAGCGGGGCTAGATCATATCAGCGTTCGGATTGTAGAGTGGGACACACTGCTGCACAAGATTAGTATCGTAATGATTAGTAGCAAAATAATTACAAAACGCTTCGGCCACTGAAATATCAGTTCCCCCTGGGTTGGGCGTTGAATCTTGCAGAGGCGGCACCCGGTTGGATGCAATTTGTGCCTGTTTTAGCGGGTATGGTTTACTAGGCTGTGTCGGTGCCAAACCAAACTTTGACACATTAGAGCCAAACAACATAAGGTAACTGACAATCACTGCGCCTGTGCGATTAACACCAGAGTCGCAGTGCACATAAATTATCGAGTTTTGAGTAGTAGGAAAAGCCGGCCATACCTCATTTTTCAAAGCAATGTTGATTAATAGAGGCATCTGCTGGAAGTTATAGCTTGAAAAATCAATAGATGGTTTCGGGCTAATCGTCCAGGCTTGATTCACTAAATAGGGATATAGATGATTCGCGTCCCAGCCAACCGATTGCACTGGCCAGAACACCATGATGCCTGGATTGCTTTCAATCTCAGCATAAACAATTTGCGGATAGCTTCCCAGGCTTTCACCGTTTAACGACGGAGGATTGGGAGAAAACCATGTTTCTTCGTTATAGACAATTTGTGCATCAAGAGTTGGAGCTGGCACAGTAGAGGGAAACCCACCAATCAGGCAAAAATCCATAATAAACGGATTTGCACCCAAGGTAATGCCTGCCTGGGAGACTTCAGGCCAATTTGAATCACTCTTGATTGCATTGATCAAATCAGAAATAACAAAGAGCCTAGTGGTGTCAGAGACTATGGCGCCAAAGGCCGCACTGCCTCGAACTAAAATATTGTTATTTGCTACATCATAGTCCACTATCCGAACTTGACCGGGCATAAATGTACCAGTACCATTCTGAAGGTTTGAAGGTTTCGACATCGGCATTTGACATCCTTATTAACGTTGTGAATTTCTACTCATCAGTGTAATTATAATGGAGGGTTTTTTTAAAATCCCCTACATTAACCCTGTCTTTTAACTGTCAAAAAATAAATAGGGATAAAAATAACTAATATAATTGACCCAGCAAACAATATTTTTTCTTCTAAGCTTATTAACATCCAGAGAGAATATAATACCGCCAAGATAGGAATTAAAAATTTCTTATTAAGAATAAGTTGGCCTTTATTATTCATTTCTACATATAAAAATTTTATTTCTGAAAAAGAGGTTATCAAATAGGTTATCAATGCGAGTAAAGCAGCAAGTAAAGCAATATAATTAAATTGATTTAATAACATAGGTTCTATGGTAAAAATTAATAATAATGTAACCAACCCCGACGATAATAATTGTCCAGAAATGGGAACATCATTCTTAGATAATTTAGCAAACATAGATGGAAATACATTATCGCGAGCTGCGGCAAATACTATTTGCCCTTGAAGTAGCACACAAACATTCAACGCTCCTAATCCAGAAATTACTGCGCAACCTGTAACTAATATAGCGCCCATGTGACCAAACAATAATGTACTTGCTATAGAGAAGGGAAATTGAGAGTTTTGTAATTGGCTTAATGGTATCATACCCATTAACACAAAAGTGCTAACTATATAAATAAATGAAGTAAGTAATGTGCCATAAATGGTAGCTCGTGCTATATCCTTATTACCCCGTGTGTTTTCAGCAGGTATAGTTGCTGCTTCTAAACCAATAAAAGCCCAGAATGTTAAGGCTGCTGCACCACTAATAGCACTGAAATAAGTCATATGATTTGGGGTAAATTGCACAAGGTTAACAATATGAATTTTCTCCAACCCAAGTAAAGAAATAACAAGTAATGGTATTACTTTAATAATAGTTAAAATAAATTGCACGACACCAGCAATATGAATGCTTAAGATGTTGACATATGTAAATCCCCATACCACACATAATTCTAGAATTAATGCAGCGTGCGGCTTATATAATTCATTATTAGAATCTAAGATTGGCATGATAAATCCGAGATAACTAACTGAAGCAACAGCTAATCCAGCAATAGAAACCGCATTACAAATCCAGTACATATAGGCTACGAAAAAACCTATAGGTTTCCCATAAGCTTCCTTACAATAAACATAGGGGCCTCCCGTTTTTGGAAAGCGTTTATTGAGTCTAGCCAAAGTTAATGCGATACACATAGCGCCCAATGCGGTATATAACCAAGAGAATAGAGACACAGTTCCATATTGAGCAAGAGAGGCTGGTAACACATAAATTCCAGTGCCAATCATATTGCCAACCACAAGAGAAATAAGAATAGGTAAACTTAGGGCTGTTCTATCCATTAAAAATCCTGAGTATTATGAAATAGTAGTAGCGCTGCTCTGCGCCGAATAGCACCAGATTTAATTAATAATTTTATGCTTTCAATATCAGGAGAAAAAAAACGATCTTTATCATAAAAAGGAATTTTCTCACGAATTAATGCATAAACCTCTTCTAACTTAGGAGAAGAGGTTAAAGGCCGTAAGAAATCTATGCCTTGGCACGCAGCTAATAACTCAATGCCAACAACCGCAGTAGCATTCTCCGTCATCATTAATAAACGACGTGCTGCAAATGTAGCCATACTAACGTGATCTTCTTGATTAGCAGATGTAGGTAAACTATCTACGCTAGCTGGATGGGCAAGTAATTTGTTTTCACTGACTAATGCAGCGGCAGTCACTTGCGCTAGCATAAATCCTGAATTAATCCCCGAATTATGCACTAAAAACGCAGGTAACCCACTAAAGTGTGGATCAACCAATAAAGCAGTACGCCGCTCGGAAAGTGCACCAATCTCCGCAATACATACAGCTAAAGCATCCGCAGCAAAAGCTACTGGTTCCGCATGAAAATTACCGCCAGAAAGAATTTCCTCTTGCTCGGAAAATATTAAAGGATTATCAGAAACCGCGTTAGCTTCTGTTAATAGAATATCTTGCGTATATAAAATTTGTTTTAAACACGCGCCCATAACTTGTGGCTGACAACGCAAGGAGTAAGGATCTTGCACTTTTTTACATGTATAATGTGATTGACGTATTTTACTGTTTTCTAATAAATCCCTTAGTATACATGCGACCTTAGTTTGCGTAACATGCCCACGAATTAAATGAATACGTTCATCAAAAGGTTGATCACTGCCCTGCGCTGCATCAACAGATAAAGCACCTGCGATCAATGCAGCAATAAAAATCTCTTGTATGGCAACTAATCCCAAAATTGCTAATGCCGTTGAAACTTGTGTGCCATTTAATAATGCTAGGCCTTCTTTAGGTCCTAGCCGTAAAGGCTGTAATTGTATTCTAGCCAATGCCTCTTCCGCAGAAATAATCTGTCCTTGATAACGTGCTTGACCAACACCAATTAAAATTGCACTTAAATGCGCTAAAGGCGCCAAATCACCAGAAGCACCTACAGAGCCTTGGCATGGAATACATGGATAAATCTTCGCATTAAATAAAGCGATTAATGCATCAAGTGTCTGCATTCTTATCCCTGAAAATCCCCGTGCTAGGCTATTAATTTTAAGAGCTAAAATAAGTCGTACTGCTTCATCACTCAGTAATTCTCCTGTACCTGCGGCATGTGACAAAACAATACTACGTTGTAATATTTCAAGATCAGAGGTATCAATACGCGTATTGGCAAGCGCTCCAAACCCAGTATTAACCCCATAAACAATCTGATTTTTTTCGATAACCTTAGTAATAGTATTTGCAGCAGCATGAATCTTCGTCTCACATTGTGGATGCAATGCTAATGTAGTTGTTTCATCCAACAGTAATGCAAAGTCGGTGATTTTTAATTGCCCGGGAGAAAGAATAAATTTCATGTTACTTCCTACTAACCATGCATGGGTAACTTTAACCCATAATCTTTAACACATTGTAGTGCAAGATCATAACCTGCATCTGCATGACGCAATACACCAGAAGCCGGATCATTAGTTAATACACGCTGTAATCGCTGCGCTGCCGCTTCTGTACCATCAGCTACTATTACCATGCCAGCATGTTGTGAGTACCCCATCCCTACTCCTCCGCCATGATGAATACTGACCCAGGTCGCGCCGCTCGCGCAATTAATTAGTGCATTTAACAATGGCCAGTCTGACACTGCATCAGAACCATCCTGCATACTTTCTGTTTCTCGATTAGGGCTAGCAACAGACCCTGAATCAAGGTGATCACGGCCAATAACAATAGGTGCCTTCACTATGCCACGTTTAACCATATCATTAAATGCCAATCCTAACCGCGCCCTATCCCCTAATCCGACCCAACAAATACGCGCAGGTAACCCTTGAAAATGAATGCGCTGCTTTGCCATTTCTAACCATTGATGTAAATGTTTATCATCAGGCATTAGTTCTTTAACTTTTTCGTCGGTCCGGTAAATATCTTCTGGATCACCAGATAAAGCCACCCAACGAAATGGTCCTATGCCTCGACAAAACAAGGGGCGAATATAAGCAGGAACAAATCCTGGAAAATCGAAAGCATTATTCACACCCATATCTTTAGCCATTTGTCGTATATTATTTCCATAGTCAAAAGTGGGTATATTTTGTTTATGAAAAGCCAACATGGCTTGCACTTGCATGGCGATAGATTCTTTTGCTGCTTGAATAACCTTCTGCGGGTTAGTAACTCGCAATTGTTGTGCTTGTTCCAACGTCCAACCCTTAGGCAAATAACCATTTAATGGATCATGTGCACTAGTTTGATCGGTAACGAAATCTGGCTTTATACCGCGCTTAACTAGCTCAGGATATACATCTGCCGCATTACCTAGCAACCCCACTGATACCACTTTACCTTGAGTACATGCAGTATGGATAATCTCTAATGCTTGCTTAAGGTCAGGGGTTTGTTTATCAAGATAACCTGTATCTAACCGGCGTTGAATTCGTTTTGAATCGCACTCCACAGCTAAAATACTAGCACCTGCCATAGTAGCAGCGAGTGGTTGCGCACCTCCCATGCCGCCTAAGCCTGCTGTTAAAATCCATTTTCCCTGCAGATTGCCGGCATAATGTTGCTTACCTGCCTCCACAAAAGTTTCATACGTGCCTTGCACAATACCTTGGCTACCTATATAAATCCATGAACCTGCCGTCATTTGCCCATACATCATTAATCCTTGCTTGTCTAACTTATGAAAATGCTCCCAAGTTGCCCAATGCGGTACTAAATTAGAATTAGCAATTAATACGCGCGGTGCATCAGGATGGGTTTTTAAAACTCCTACCGGTTTACCTGATTGAATAAGCAAGGTTTCATCTGCATTTAGTTGAGTTAGCGCCGCTATAATTTTGTCATAACAATCCCAATTTCGCGCAGCACGACCCATACCACCATATACCACCAAATCACTAGGTATTTCTGCTACATCGGGATCTAAATTATTCATCAGCATGCGTAACGGCGCCTCAGTTAACCAACTTTTCGCTGTCAATTCAGTACCATGTGGCGCATGAATTTTTCGCGTAACATCATGGCGTAATGTAGTGGGTTTCATGACTATATTTTACCTATTTTGTATGATGATAAATAATTTGATAAACAAAACTCGCTGCTAATCTTGCTGTATGTGCATCAATATCATATTTTGGAGATAATTCAGCAACATCATAGCTAATCACTTTACCTGATGTCGCAACATATTGAAACCATGGCATTAATAGCCAAGGGGGGATGCCTAACGCTTGAGGTGCACTGACTCCCGGTGCATAAGCAGCAGCAAAAACATCTAAACATAAACTTAAATAAACCATATCATTTTGACTAAATACTCGATCAAAAAATTGCATGTTCTTCTCTGTTTTCCCTTGTTGGATATCATCCGCTAATAATATTTTGACTTGGTATTCTTCTGCTGTTTTAAATAAAAAGGTAATATTTCCCATCGATTGAATACCTACACAATTATAATCAAACCGACGGCTATCCACTTGTGTAGCCAAAGCCATTTGTAAGAACGGTGTTCCAGAATTCCCTCTATTATCAGGTGCAATAGGCCGCATATCAAAATGTGCATCAAAATTAATAATGCCCAGTTGTTTTTGTGGAAATGTTTTTGTAATTCCTTGATAATGTCCCCAGGCAAGCTCGTGCCCACCACCCAGCACAATCGGTGTAATATTTTTTTCTAATAATAAAGCCACAACATTTGCTAACGCTTGCTGCGCACCCTCTAAATTACCATTAACACATACAATATTCCCTACATCAAAACAAGCAAATGCTCTTTGTGGTACTGGTAATTTAGCTAAACTGTTCCGTATCGCCAAAGGCCCTTCCGCTGCCCCAATACGGCCTAAATTACGACGAATACCTTCATCACAACAAAATCCAATAAGCCCAAATACTATCGTTGTATTAGCGCAATGAATTTTTTTATTCTTAGTGAGATCAATACATTGCATTACTTGAAAAAAATAGGATAGCGGTGGTGCATCAGAACGTCCTTGCCATAACTGAACATCGGGAGGAATATAATATTCTGTCCAGCTCATAGAATGTGTTTTCCTTTGTAGATATCTTTGATGCGATATTATAGCATTGCCTCATCCAAAACTCCTGATATTAAAACCAAGGACCTTAATCATGTCAAAACAGCAATGGGATACATTATGGATAAACGGATTAATTGCAACGTGTGAACAAGGTTACGGACTGATTGCTCAAGGCGCAATTGCTGTTAAAAATGGTAAGATTGCATGGGTTGGAACCATGCAAACCTTACCTGATCATCCTGATAATTTAGCCAATCATGTTGATGATATGCAAGGTCGGTGTGTTACTCCTGGATTAATTGATTGCCATAGCCATATAGTCTATGCAGGAAACCGTTCTAATGAGTTTGAAATGCGCTTACAAGGCATCTCTTATGAAGAAATAGCCAAACAAGGTGGGGGCATTCAATCTACGGTTGCAGCAACACGTAATGCCTCTGAACAAGAGCTATTAATACAAAGTTTGCCGCGCGCACAAGCCTTAATGGCAAGTGGCGCTACAACCATTGAGATTAAGTCTGGCTATGGATTAAATTGGGAAACAGAAGAAAAAATGCTACGTGTGGCCAAGTGCATTGAAGAAATATTACCAGTTACTATTTATAAAACATTTCTTGGTGCACATACCATCCCTATTGAATACCGCGATAAACCCAATGCTTATGTTGATTTAATTTGCAATGAAATGGTACCGCTTATTGCTAAAGAAAAATTAGCGAATGCAATTGATGTGTTTTGTGAAAAAATTGCTTTTAATCTACAGCAAACAGAACGCGTATTCAAAGCCGCTCAACAACATGGATTAGCAATTAAATGTCATTCCGAACAGCTTTCTGATTCTGGAAGTGCTATATTAGCAGCAAAATATCATGCCTTATCTGTAGATCATCTGGAACACGTGTCGGACCAAGGGGTAGAAGCCATAGCAAAATCAAAAACGGTCGCCGTATTATTACCAGGGGCATTCTATTTTCTACGTGAAAATAAGCTACCCCCCATCGCATTATTACGCCAACACGGCGTCCCTATTGCCTTAGCTTCCGATTGCAACCCAGGAACCTCTCCTATTCTTTCGTTATTATTAATTTTAAATATGGCCTGTACATTATTCCGTTTAACCCCGCAAGAAGCCTTACAAGGTGTTACAAAATATGCTGCTCAAGCGCTAGGATTACAAACCACTCATGGTACATTAAGTGTAGGGAAAACTGCTGATTTTGCCATATGGAATATTAATCACCCAGCAGAACTCGCCTATTATCTGGGTGGAAGTCCTTTGTATAGTTTAGTAAAAAAGGGTTCTGCCTGTAACTCACTTTGCAATACTGACATTAATTAAAACGGTTTATTATACTTGCAATCTATTTTTAGAAAATATTTCTTTATTTATTATGGCTTCCTGCGCTACTGTGGCCGTAATAAGCTGTTTAGCAACCAATATATGCAAATATTGCTCTAGTGTGCACATGCCTACTTCGCTACCTGTTTGAATACTAGTATACATTTGTGCAACTTTATCTTCTCTAATTAAATTACGTATCGCACTTGTCCCCAACATGATCTCAAAAGCAGAAACTCTACCCTTATCCTTTCTTCTAATTAATGTCTGACAAATCACCGCTTGCAATGATTCTGATAACATATTTCTAATAATATTCTTCTCACCCGCTGGAAATACATCAACAATACGACTGACAGCCCGCGGAGCTGTACTAGTATGTAATGTTGCCATTACCAAATGCCCAGTCTCTGCTGCAGTTAAAGCTAAACGAACAGTTTCTAGATCGCGCATTTCACCGAGCAAAATAACATCAGGATCCTCACGCAAAGCAGAACGCAAAGCCAAATTAAAACTACGTGTATCACGTCCTACTTGTCGTTGAGTAATTAAACTTTTTTTACTTCTATGGGTAAATTCAATAGGATCTTCAATAGTAATAATATGATAAGCTTGTGTTGTGTTCAGATAATCCACCATGGCTGCTAAAGTGGTACTCTTTCCTGATCCTGTAGGCCCAGTTACTAAAATTAGTCCATTAGATAAGTTTAGTAATTGTTTAAATACATCAGGAAAATTTAGTTGGTCCAAAGTAGGAATATTATCTGGGATTACACGAAAAACAGCAGACACGCCGTTAGCTTGCTGAAAAACATTAACACGAAATCGCGACACCCCAGGAAGACTGATAGCAAAATCCAATTCAAGCTCAGACTCAAATTTTTTCACTTGCTCAGCCGTCATAATACTATAAATAATACGCTGCGCAGTACCCGCATCTAATACAGGATAATTTAGAGCAGGACACAAATCCCCATCAATACGGAAAATAGGAGATTGCTCAGCAGAAATATGTATGTCAGAGACACCTTCTTTAATACCAAGCGTCAATAATTCCGTTATTTCCATCAACTTACTCCTTGTAAATAACCACTGCTAGCACGCAAACTTTATGCTGCTTTTTCATTTTCCTGATAGGGTATCTATAATTATTTCTGATAATAATTGATGTACTGCTGCAGTTGGATGTACGTCATCCCAAAATAAAAAAGTGTCTGCATCAGCGCAAGGTAACACACCACTTGCATATAACTTATTTGTATTATAAGTCAGCGCAAGTTCAGGGGAGTTTTTAATATACTGTGCAACTTCCTTTGCATCTATTTCTTCAGGGTGATTTCCGGGATTTTTAAGTATTTCTTGTTGTATTTCTCTAATTATCGCTTGCTCAGATATATTTTGATTAAGCCAGTAACCCCCGTCCCAACAAGATTGAGTTGTATTGAGAAAATGCGTGCCATATTTCTGGTTATATTTTTCTGGATCACGGATAAGATTATTAAACGTACTGTAAACATCAATAGGATAAATATTTATAAAAGGATAAGTTTTTTTTATGTTATCAATAGCCATTGCTAATTTTTGATTATGTAACACGCTTAAGGCATGCAGTCGCATAGAAATCACATTATTTTTATTAAACGGCGTTTTAGATAAATCGGGCATATTGAGAATTAAGAAGTCCTTTCCGCCTCGATCAGCTAATGTAGTAACGGCCTTTGTAATGGCATTCACCACTTGCGTAGTTACTAGATTAGAATCGGTAGTTTTATCAAATAAATAATCATTAGCGCCTATAAAAAAACTATATAACGTATCACTTTTATTTTTAAATAAATGCCCTAAAAGATACTGATTAACCTCAAAACTGAGAGTAGTTAGTGTTACGAATCCCTGCGTTGGTTTGTGAAAAATCGCTGTTGCACCACCTACAGCATAGATTTTATAGTCTACATGATAATTATCGTTATAGTATTTTCCAAAACTCTCAGCCCATATAGGACCATTTGAAAAACGCCCCTGGAAATAAGGAGGGGATTTAGGGATAACATGTAAAAAATATTTATATAAGTTACCATTATCACTTAAGCTATCACCAAAAAAAGCAATATGTTTAAAATCACTCGCCAACGCACTTGAGAAAGAGATAAGAAAAAACAGAGAAATAATTATGTTTCTCATAATGACCACCCTTTTTCCTCCACAGAACCTTATTGTATCCTAGGAGCTCCTATTGAATAAAGGATGACAAGCAACTCGATAGGTATAAAAGCACAAATAAAACGCAGGAGGCTGGAAGCAACCTGTCCCCGCATGCTTTTAGCGGGGAAGCTATTGTGCGTTATATCTATCTAGCTACTTGTCATCCTTCAACCACAGGTGACATCATAGCTGCTATCTATTAACATGCATACATTCTTAGAGTGCGTTAGGAGTAAAGTATGGCAATGCATAATCCCGCTGGTACAGATGGTTTTGATTTCCTTGAGTTTACAACCAATAATCCTCAAAAACTCGCTCAACAATTTGAATCTATGGGATTTATTCCTATTGCCAAACACAAAACTGCCGATATAATTATTTATCAGCAAAATGATGTCCGTTTTCTTATCAATACCACTAAAAACAGCGATGCTATCCGCTTTGCTGAAACACATGGCGCATCCGTATCTGCTATGGGATTTCGCGTAAAAAATGCCACTCAAGCTCATCAGCATGCTGTTGCCATGGGAGCTCAAAACCATCAACCATCTCAACAAATATATGTTATGCCAGCCATTCATGGAGTAGGGGGTAGTTTAATTTATTTTGTTGACTATCAAAACCATACCGCCAACTATGCACAGCACTTTACTTATTCATCCGCCACTTCATCGACAAGTAACGGCCTAGGGTTGACGTATATTGATCACGTTACTCACAATCTACATCGAGGCAATATGGATAAGTGGGCAGATTTCTATACACGTTTATTTAATTTTTATGAAGTACGCTATTTCGACATAGAAGGAAAATTAACCGGTTTAAAGAGCCGTGCAATGACTAGTCCCTGCGGTAAAATTCGTATTCCCCTTAATGAATCCTCTGATGATAAATCACAAATTGAAGAGTTTTTAAAGGAATTTCATGGGGAAGGCATACAACATATCGCTCTCGGCACAAAAAATATTTATGATAGTGTTAGTTTATTGCGCCAACATGGTTTGGAGTTTCTAGATACGCCAGATACATACTATGAATTAATTGATAAACGCTTACCGCAACACGGCGAACCTATAGAAAAATTAAAACAATATCGCATTTTAATAGACGGCAACACTAAGAAAGAAAAAAAATTATTACTGCAGATATTTACTAAGAATATGCTAGGTCCTGTTTTTTTTGAAATTATTCAACGCAAGGGTGATGATGGATTTGGTGAAGGTAATTTCCGCGCCTTATTTGAATCCATCGAATTAGACCAAATTCGTCGCGGAGTATTAAAAGCATAAAAGGTATGCATTATGAAATTAGCCACAATAAAAAATACAAATCGGGATGGACAGTTAGTCGTTGTTAGTAAAGATTTATCACATGCTGTATTAGTGCCAGATATTGCTAAAACATTGCAGCAAGCACTTGACCAATGGCAACAATGTAATCCTTTATTAGAAGCGGTTTATTTAAAACTCAATCAAGGCCAGCTAAAAAACACCTTACCATTTCAAGAGCAATCTCTCTGCTCTCCCTTGCCGCGTGCATATCAATGGGCTGATGGTAGTGCTTACGTAAATCATGTGGAATTAGTACGCAAATCTCGAGGCGCAGAACTGCCAGAAAATTTTTGGCATGATCCGTTAATGTATCAAGGAGGTTCTGATACTTTTCTTGGCCCGCATGAAAATATCCCGTTGGTTAATGAAAATTGGGGCTTAGATTTTGAAGCCGAAGTAGCTGTGATTACTACAGATGTACCTTTAGGCATTTCTAGTAAAATGGCAGAACAAGCTATCTGTTTATTAATGTTAGTGAATGACGTATCGTTACGTAATTTAGTTCCTAATGAATTAGCAAAAGGATTTGGATTCTTTCAAAGCAAACCATCTAGTGCTTTTTCACCAGTTGCTGTTACTCCTGATGAATTACAATCAGCATGGGATGGAAAAAAATTACATCTCCCGTTAATTACTCAGCTTAATGGAAAATTATTTGGTTGCCCTAATGCGGGTATGGATATGACTTTTGACTTCCCTACTCTCATCGCCCACGCTGCAAAAACTCGAAAATTAAGTGCAGGATCTATTATTGGCTCAGGAACGGTATCAAATCGCGACCGATCAAAAGGATCTTCCTGTATTGCTGAAAAACGCATGTTAGAAACACTAGAAATCGGTAGTCCCTCGACTCCTTTCATGAAACCTGGCGATCACATACATATTGAAATGCTAGATGCTAAAAACCAAACTATTTTTGGCGCAATCAGCCAAACAGTCATCGCCATTAAAGAGAACGAAAAACATGTTAATACTTTATGATTATTTTCGGTCAAGTGCAGCTTTTCGTGTGAGAATAGCACTTAATATTAAGCAATTAACTTATCAAGCCATCCCCATTCATTTAGTTAACAATAATGGCGAACAATTTTCTGAAAATTACAGTAAGATTAATCCTCAGAATTTAGTTCCGGCATTACAAGATCATCAGCGGATTATAACGCAATCCATCGCTATTATTGAGTATCTTGATGAACAATATCCTACCCCGCCATTATTACCTCATGACAGCTGCACAAAAGCCCTAATAAGAGCGTTTTCTTTAGCTATTGCAGCAGATATTCACCCATTAAATAATTTACGTGTTTTAAATTATCTGAAAAATACTTTCTCCATTACAGAAGAGCAAAAAAATATCTGGTATCAACATTGGATAAAACAAGGATTTACTGCTCTAGAAAAACAATTGATCTCATATAACATGTCAGGAAATTTCTGTTTTGGCGACACCCCTACGTTAGCAGATATTTGTTTAGTCCCACAAATGTATAATGCTAGACGCTTTGCTTGTGATCTTAGTCATTATCCAACCTTAATCAATATAGATAAACATTGCCAACAGCACCCGGACTTTAAAAATGCATTCCCTGTGGAAAATAAGATATAGGTAAAAGAGGAATATAAATAATGATCGCTGATTTCCGCGCCTTAGCAAATCATTTCATTGCCAACCTAACTCCATACCAACCTGGAAAACCTATCGAAGAATTAGAGCGTGAATTAGGCATTACCTCGTCAATTAAATTAGCTAGCAATGAAAATCCTTTAGGTGCAAGCCAAAAAGCTCTCCAGGCAGCTCAATATGCATTGCAAAAAGCACATATTTATCCAGATGGAAATTGTTATGAGTTAAAGAAAAACCTTTCTACATTTTTATCCGTGACAGCAGAAAATTTAACTATAGGCAATGGTTCAGAAAACATCTTAGAGCTTATTGTAAAGGCTTATTTACATCAAGAGGATAGTGCCGTTGTTTCGCAATATGCTTTTTTAACAATTCCAATTATCTTAAAAAGTTATGGTATAAAAATAAATATGGCTCCAGAAAAAAATTGGAAAACTGACGTCAAAGCAATGCTTAATGCCATAGATGAAAAAACTCGAGTATTATTTTTAGTTAACCCAAATAATCCGACGGGCACTTATACGAATAAAAAAGATTTTATTACCTTACTAGAAAACATTCCGCCACATATTCTCATAGTGGTTGATGAAGCTTATTTCGAATATAGCACACAAGAAGATTACCCTGATGCCTTGGGCTATTTATCACATTATTCTAATTTAATTGTTACACGCACATTTTCAAAAGCATATGGGTTAGCTGGATTACGTTTGGGTTATGCAATCTCATCACCAGAAATTGCTGATATTTTAAATCGTGCACGTTTACCTTTTAATGTAAATTCCATTGCCGCGAGTGCTGCGATCGCTGCGCTTACTGATCAAAACCACGTAAAAAAGAGTATCCAGCTTAATCAACAAGGCATGATACAATTAATCGAGGGATTAAAAAATTTACAGCTAGATTATATCCCGTCTATATGTAACTTTCTAACTATTGATGTTGGTAATGGCGAAACCATTTATCAAAAACTACTACGAGAAGGAATTATTGTTAGACCACTAAAAGCTTACGGCATGCCTAGGCATATTCGTGTTACTATTAGTACAGCAGAACAAAATGAGCGATTTTTACAAACAATCTCTACCATAAGATAAGGAAATAAAAATGCATACCGCTATTTCTTATTTATATGGCTTTGGCAACCATTTACAATCAGAAGCACTACCTAACGTGTTAGCACATGGGCGGAATTCTCCACAAAAAGTGCCTTATAAGTTGTATACAGAACAACTCAGTGGCAGCGCCTTTACAATGGCTCGCCATCTCAATCTGCACAGTTGGCTATATCGTATTCGCCCCTCCGTTATGCATGGTGAATTTTCGCTATTATCTCATCCAACATTAATAGGCGACCCATGGGACACACGCCATACTCCACCCATGCAAATGCGCTGGAATCCTCTTCCTTATTCCACAAGTAAAATAAACTTTATCCAAGGGTTATTTACCTTTGCAGGCAATGGCTCTATAGCCATGCACACCGGTGCCGCTATCCACTTATATCAAGCTACTTGTTCAATGGAAGATGAGTTTTTTTATAATGCGGATGGTGATTTTCTTATTGTACCGCAAGAAGGAAATCTACGATTCAAAACAGAATTTGGTATTCTAGATGTTATTCCTGGTGAAATAATAGTTATTCCACGGGGTATAAAATTTCAAGTGCACTTACATCAAGATAAAGCGCGTGGTTACATCTGCGAAAATTACGGGCTACCCCTTCGTCTGCCTGAGTTAGGTGTAATTGGTGCTAATGGCCTAGCAAATCCCCGCGATTTCCAAAGTCCAAGCGCTGATTTTGAAGAACGCAATGGAAACTTCCAGTTACTCGTAAAATTTCAAGGGAAATTATGGCATACCACTATTTCCCACTCACCATTTGATGTTGTAGCCTGGCATGGAACCTATGTCCCTTATAAATATAATTTAAATTTATTTAATACAATTAATTCTGTTAGTTTCGATCATCCAGATCCTTCTATTTTTACTGTACTTACTTCACCCTCTGCTATTCCCGGCATAGCGAATGTGGATTTTGTTATTTTTCCACCACGCTGGATGGTGGCAGAAGAAACATTCCGGCCTCCTTATTACCATCGCAATATCATGAGTGAGTATATGGGATTAATCCATGGAATATACGACGCAAAAGAAACGGGATTTTTACCCGGAGGAGGAAGTTTACATAATTGCATGTCCGCACACGGCCCCGATGCAGAAGCTTATAATAAAGCCATATCTACATCATTAAAACCAGAATATTATGCAAATACCTTAGCATTTATGTTCGAATCTAACCAAGCGTGGCAACTCACAGAGCAAGCCTATACAGCTAAATTCCGACAACAAAATTATCAACATTGCTGGCAGGCATTACCCATACAATTTCAACGTGAGAAGTAAGGACAATTTATGGCATATAAAAAAACATCCACTTATGTTGCCAAGCCGGTCGATAAAAATGGTAACACGAATTACACTGAAGATGAAAATCAGATTTGGCATGAGTTAATTACTCGACAAATGCCAATTTTAAAAAACCGTGCATGTGATGAATATATGCATGGTATAGATTTAATAGACTTTCCAAAAAACCGCATCCCTCAGTGCCCAGAAGTATCTGAAGTATTACAAGCTACCACAGGCTGGGCATTAGAACCCGTGCCAGCATTAATCCCTTTTGATAAATTTTTTCATTTACTTGCTAACCGCAAATTTCCCGCGGCTACCTTCATTCGTCGCCGCGAAGAGTTGGATTACTTACAAGAACCTGACATTTTTCACGAAGTATTTGGCCATTGCCCTTTACTAACTAATCAAGCTTATGCAGATTTTACCCATACTTATGGCAATCTTGGTTTACATGCAACGCATGAAGATCGCATCATGCTAGCTAAGTTATACTGGTTTACTATTGAATTTGGGTTAATCAAAACTTCTCTTGGCTTGCGCGCTTACGGCGGTGGCATTCTTTCTTCTATGAGCGAAACACCCTATTGCCTAGAAAGTAATATTCCACAACGCCAGTCTTTTAATGTCTTAGATGTGTTACGTACTCCCTATCGCATCGATATCATGCAACCCATTTATTTTGTAATTGATAGTTTTGATGTATTATTTCAATTGATTGATATGGATTTGATCGGATTAATACACCAAGCACGTAAATTAGGTATGTATCCACCTGTGTATGAAAAGAAACTATCATCGTAGTTAAGATAAATTTATAGGATAAATAAAAATGACAGAATTGCATACGATTCGTTGTGTAGGTTGTGAAGGAGGTATTCCTGCTTTGTCTCCTACAGAAGTAAAAAAATTATTAGCACAAGTTAAAGATTGGCAAATAAGTCACGATGGAAAAAAAATTAGCAAACGCTTTTCCTTTAAAGGCTTTTATAAAACTATGGCCTTTGTTAATGCCATAGCCTGGATTGCCAACCAAGAAAATCATCATCCAGACATGGAACTAGGATATAATTATTGTCTTGTTAAATATACAACACATGCTATAGATGGACTCACAAAAAATGATTTTATCTGCGCAGCAAAGGTAGATGCACTGGGTGAAGTATAGGGCCTGTTTGCAAAAAGCAATAAACTAACTTAGTGAGAACATTTCTTTTCACTGCCCTCCCCATAACGCCATATTTCTGTTTGACTTCTTACCACATCATTTAAAGATCTTAACTCCGCATATTGTTTTCTTAACCAAGCAGCATCGTTTTTACGTTCTACGGCCATTATATATATACGCGTTAAGGCATCTTGGCTACCTAAGTTGATTGCTTGAGATTCTAATTGATTACAAGTTTGAACAATATCATCCGCCAATAAAATGTTTTTTTGCTGAATAGGATCTATCAATATAGCTTCTAATCCATAACGAGCCGCGCGAAATCGATTGATAAGATAAGTAAGATAAATATCTCTACATAGTGTAGGACGTTTCTCCAATAACCAACGGGCTAAAGCTTGTGCATAAGCCACAAGATCTACTGCTCTGCTAATAGTAAGAGGTGTGTCACAGATGCGTATCTCAATCGTGCCAAATTCTGGTTTCGGACGGATATCCCAATAAAAATCTTTCATGCTCTTAACAACGCCTAGTCTTAGCATTTTTTGATAATACGTTTTAAACTCTTGCCAAGAAAGAATCCAGGGTGGAGTTCCACTTAAAGGAAAAGCGCTAATAACGGTAAGACGTGAACAGTCAAAAGTGGTGTCAACATCCTGATGAAATGGTGATGCGGCAGAAAGTGCAATAAATTGCGGCAAATAACGCGCCATGGCGTGACATAAATAAAGAGAGTCCTCGGCATTTGCACATCCGATATGGATATGCTGACCAAATACAGTAAATTGTTGTGCTAGATAGCCGTACTGCTCAGAAAAACTGGAGAATCTTTCTGTTTGAAAAATCCTCTGCTCTTTCCACTTTTGAAATGGATGCGCACCTCCTCCACAAATCCCAATATGTGTTTGATCTGCCTCTTCAACAAGAATACCTCTTAATTCTTCAACTTCATTCAACAAAGATAAATAGGATAAGTGTACGGAAGAGTTAATTTCCAACATGGATTGTGTAATCTCTGGCTTAATAGTCCCCGTATGAGATATTTCAGATAAGCGACGCAAAAAATCGTTAATTTCCATCACCAAATTAAAATGATGCAAATCAACAAGCTGCAATTCCAACTCAAGTCCAATAGTTAAAGGCGCACTTTTTTTGAAGGGTAATAGTGTATCCATTGTCCTAATAAGACAGTTTTTCTGCCTCTCCAGTTTTAATAAAAGCAAGCTGCACTGCAATAGGTCCTAATATATATAGAACCGCCACAACAGCAGTAATAATAGTAATCAGTTGATAACTGAAATTAGGATTAAAATATACTAATCGATTAGACATTCCAATAGCTAATTCAGCCATTGGTAATAAAGTTACACCCAGTGTCAATGCTTGCTGTTTTGTTAAACGACTTGTAGCGCTAAATATAAAAACACCACATATCTTCGCTAGTATTTTTACTATAAGAAAGATTAATACAATCCAAGTAAATTTCCATAAACCGTCCAATTTTAAGTAGACTCCAGTTACAACAAATAAAAGTACAAAAAATAATCTTGCTAACCAACCAAAATCTACTTCTGTTAATTTATGCTTATAATCAAAATTTCTAGCAACAACTCCTAAGGTAAATAATGTCAGCATGGTAGAAAGATTTAGAGAAATGGCCATACCAATGCTTAATGCTATCGCTCCTACAAAAAGCACAAATTGACTATCCTTGTTCTTACCTGTTAGTCGAGAAAGATTGATGGTTATCATAAACATGATTAACCCTAAAACAACAGATCCTAATAACCGATAAGTAATATGTTCAGATATAACTTGTGGGGTAGAACTTTTTATATGAGCTATTGGAAGAAGAATGGTAAATAAAATAAGCGCAAATAAATTATTAAGGCTTGTCAAGATCATAGTACGGCGTGTGATTGGTCCTTCAGAAGAAATATCATGTGCAACCATTAGCACAACCGCTGGCGAAGTTGCCATAGCAATCGTGGCTGCCAATGCTGATGGTAGCCATGGAAGTTTGAACAAAAACAATACTGTAAATACAGCAGCAAAAGTAAGAAAGGATTCTGTTATTGCCATAGGTAACAAACCACGATCATGCCGAAGCCAGTTAAAATCAAGATGTCTTCCTAAATCAAATAAGATAAGACCTAAGGCGATATCTACAAAAAAACTTGCATCTATGAGTAGTGTTTTTGTAACAATATTAAATCCATTAGGTCCAACTAAAAATCCTACAGCGATATAACCGGATATTCTTGGTAAAATCCGCGTTAATTTTGCAATTTCACCACCTAATAATCCCAATAACAATGTTAATCCAAACAAAAAAACAGGGTTAATATGTAATGGGAAATGCAGAAAATCATGCATTACTTATACTCCGTGTAAATATTAATTTTAGTGAATTAAGCCTAATGTGAATACATATAATCTAATGACAAAAACTAGCTAGTAATTTCTTTGTCGCCACCACAAAATTCTCTGCTTGCGTAATCGCAGAAATCATAGCGATACCATCTACGTTGGTTTGCCTCACTGCAGAGATATTGTTAAGATTAATACCACCGATAGCAACCAGAGGATAATTTAACGTTCTCCGCCAACGCTGTAAATTTTTAATCCCCTGCGGAGAAAAATCCATAGTTTTACTCTGCGTAGGAAAAATAGGACCACAAGCAATATAAGAAGGTGCATACGCATGGGCACGTGCTACCTCATAATAGCAATGTGTGCTAATGCCTAACCGTAATCCAGCTTGACGAATATACTGTATATCAGCAGAAGCTAAATCTTCTTGTCCCAAATGCACGCCGTATGCATTATATTGAATAGCCAGTTCCCAGTAATCATTAATAAACAGTTTAGCATTATACTGTTTAGCTAACTGAATCCCACACTGAATAGCTTTTTCCAGCGCACTACCTCTCTTATCTTTAATACGTAATTGAATCGTTTTTACTCCAAGAGGTAATAATTTTTTCACCCATTCCACGCTATCTACAATCGGATATAAACCTAATACTCCATCGCCACAATCAGGAAAAGCAACAGGCTTTGTTGTCATGGGTTGTAATGTCAAATACGGGAGATCCATTTCTGTTTCCGGCCAACCAGCATATACCAATATATTTTTTGCATACGTTGTGTCTGCTAAACGCAGCGCCTGGTTAATAAACATTTTTGCTAGTACAATCGCGTCTCTTATCGCATAGCCTAATGCTAAACAGGCAGCTATAGCAGAAGCCAAGGTACAACCCGTACCACGGTACTTACCCGGAAAGTAACGCAGACTGGTTATCCAGTATGATTCTTTTCCATTGGTCCAATAATCCTGGCTAAAAAAATCGCAAGAGTAATGTCCACCTTTAATCAAAACATTCTTTACCCCTAACGATAATAATTCATTAGCAGCTAGTATAATATCCTCATAAGACTGAATGGATCTTCCTAGTATTGTCCCTGCTTCAAGTAAATTGGGTGTAAGAATATCAATAAATGGGAAAAGTGTTTTAAGTGCAACAACATAATCACCACGATTATCAGAAAATAAGTGTTTACCTGAGGTAGATACTAACACAGGGTCTAACACAACTTGACCAGAATAGTGTTGAAAAAAGTCAGTAAGAATTTTTATTATCTCTACATTGCCCAACATTCCTATTTTTATTACTTTCGGTGGTAAATTAACCAATACTGTCTCTATTTGTGATCGCACTTGTTCCTTAGACACCATCTGCGCAGAATGAAATGTATCAATATTTTGTGATGTCACCGCTGTTACAATAGAACAACCATGTACACCTAAATACTGAAAGGTTTTTAAATCTGCTTGCACACCAGAACAACCGCTTGAATCCGAACCAGCAATTGTCCACACAATTGGCAAACTCATTTTTGTACTTCCTGATGCCAAAACAGAGTATCTAATAATGCCGTACTAGGTTGTGATATATTTCTCTCTAACATCATTCCTGCTTCATAAGCAGCACGACCAGCAAGTACCGCATCACGAAATGCCCCAGCCATACGCACAGGATCAGTAGCCATAGATACTGCTGTATTTAGTAGTACACCGTCATAGCCGAGCTCCATTGCTTGCACAGCATGAGAAGGACGTCCAATGCCAGCATCCACAATCAGCGTTATATTAGGCAACCGTTGCCGCAGCACAGCTAAAGCATAAGAATTGATAATGCCCTTACCTGAGCCAATTGGAGAGGCCCATGGCATTAAAATACGACACCCATAATCAATTAAACGTTGGCATAATACTAAGTCATCTGTGCAATAGGGGAAAACCTCAAATCCTCGTTTAACTAACTCATTGGCAGCTTTGGCCAATTCAAAAGGATCAGGCTGTAAATTATAATCATCGCCAATCACCTCTAACTTAATCCAATTGGTTTGAAATATTTCTCTAGCCAATTCAGCTGTAGTAATCGCTTCATCCGCATAACGGCATCCCGCTGTATTTGGTAAAAAGTGACAAGCTAGCTGTTTAATATCATCCCAGAACCTATTATTTTTCGTATCTCGAGCTTGTCGTCGTAAAGACACAGTAATAATGTTAGCGCCAGAATTCACAATCGCTGATTTTAATATATCCAATGTTGGATATTGTGCCGTACCTAACAATAACCGGCTGGATAAACATTGATTAGCTATATTCCACATACTTCTACCCCCCCTGCATAGGTAACACTATCTCGACCGTATCACCATCAGTAATAACTGTCGTAGTATAATGTGATTGTGGAATAAATTTTTTATTCAAAATAACTGCAAAAAAATTCTCTAACTTATTTTTTTCTATTAATAATTCCTTAACGGTTATAGATTTTTCTAGGGAAATTAACTCACTGTTGAAATGAATCGTGATCATTGGGTTTATTCCATAGTTGTGGGTAAGTTAATGACTGTTTACCATGCTGAATGAATTTTATTATCTCTTTTGCCAAAGTAGGTCCAATCAAAAATCCATGCCGATATAACCCATTCACCGCAATATATCTATCAGAATACAATATTCTAGGTAAATGGTTAGCTAAAGTAGGCCGACAATGGGTCATGGTTTTGATAATCCGCGCTTCTGCTAGTTTCGGTTGCATGTAATAAGCCGCTGTTAGCAGCTCTAATACAGTACGCACAGAAATAGCCGAATAATCCTCCGACTCAATTTCACTGGCCCCCAATAAATATACATTTTCTGCACGTGGCACGAGATATAAATTATATCTAGGATGAAAAAGTCGCACAGGACGATGAATTGTCACATCAGGCGCATGCAACCAAATCAGTTCACCGCGTATACTACGTAAATCAATAAATTTATCTCTTGCCCCCAAACCGCGACAATCAAACACCCAATCGAAATGGTATTTTTCTTGTTGTGTTAAAACCTGATAAGGTTCAACTCTCTGCACCGCTAATTTCTTAAATATAACTTTATCAAACAAATAATTTTCTAATGTTGACAATAATTGTTGATTATCAATCTGGCCTTCTTGCGTAAAAAAATAACCACAACACCCCTTAACAATATCTGGTTCCATATCTATTATTTGTTCTCGCGTTAGCTGCTGATAATTCCCAAGTTTATTACTATCCATTTTAGCGGTAATAATTTGTATAAATCGCAATAACTCTGCTTGATCGTTAGGATGAGATAAAATCAAACTACCCATACGTTTAAAATAAATAACATTGGGGAGTCGTGCTAGAACATCAGGCCAATGCCGCGATAACGCTTCTATCCCTAATTGAAAAACTAAGAGATCATTTTTTTCTAACTCAGCTACCGGTGTTAATAACCCTGCGGCCGCCATACTACAATTATTCTTAGCAGCAGGATCAAAGAGAGTGACATCCCAGCCAAGATGTGTTAATTCAAATGCCAGCAACTGTCCCATGATGCCTGCGCCAACAATGCCAGCTTTCACGTCCCTACCTTTTCTGCATAGTCACGAATATCTTGCGTTATTTTCATTGAGCAAAATTTTGGTCCACACATAGAACAAAAATGCGCCGTCTTTGCGGATTCTTGTGGCAAAGTTTCATCATGGAATGCACTGGCTGTATCAGGATCCAGTGATAAGTTAAATTGATCTTGCCAGCGAAACTCATAGCGAGCCTGAGATAAAGCTTTGTCTCGTAATGATGCAACAGGATGTCCTTTAGCTAAATCTGCAGCATGTGCAGCTATCTTATAGGCAATAATACCTTGTTTTACATCCTCTTTATTAGGCAGCCCCAAGTGTTCCTTAGGTGTGACATAACATAATAACGCGACGCCATACCAGCCTATCATCGCTGCACCAATAGCACTGGTTATGTGGTCATATCCTGGAGCAATGTCCGTTGTTAATGGGCCTAACGTGTAAAAGGGTGCTTCATGGCATAATGCAAGTTGCTTATCCATATTTTCTTTTAATAGATGCATAGGTACATGACCAGGCCCCTCTATCATGACTTGCACATCATGCTGCCAAGCAATTTTAGTAAGCTCCCCTAAAGTTTGTAATTCAGCAAATTGCGCTTCATCGTTTGCATCTGCAATTGATCCTGGCCGTAATCCATCTCCCAAAGAAAAACTTGCATCATAACTGCGCATAATGTCACATATTTCTGTAAAGTGTGTATATAAGAAATTTTCTTTATGGTGAGTTAAGCACCACTTTGCCATAATGGAGCCGCCTCGAGATACAATGCCAGTAACACGACGTGCTGTTAACGGAACATAACGTAACAACACCCCGGCATGAATGGTAAAATAATCCACACCTTGTTCCGCTTGTTCAATTAACGTGTCACGAAAAATTTCCCAAGTTAAATTTTCAGCTACACCCTGCACTTTTTCTAGCGCTTGATAAATAGGTACTGTACCAATGGGCACAGGCGAATTACGAATAATAAAATCACGGGTTGTATGAATATTTTTCCCAGTAGATAAATCCATCACTGTATCAGCTCCCCAACGAATTGCCCAAATGAGCTTTTCTACTTCTTCAGCAATAGAGGAAGAAACTGGCGAGTTACCAATATTGGCATTTATTTTTGTTAAAAATTTACGTCCGATAATCATCGGTTCTAATTCAACATGGTTAATATTCGCCGGAATAATGGCACGACCTTGTGCAATCTCGCTGCATACAAATTCTGGAGTAATAGTGTTACCTTGATTTTGATTTTCTCTAATCGCCGCGAATTCCATTTCTGGACTAATGATGCCACGTTTAGCATAGTATAATTGGGTAACATGAGAGGTGGATTTTGCTCGTCTTGGAGTACGTCGTAATTGTAACGCATCGTTTTGTTCTGTTTTAGTAAGTTGCTGATAACCATCATCCCGAGCCTGTGTCACTCTACCTACATAGTTTTCTGTATCATCACGCCAATCCAACCAAGCACTGCGAATATCTGGCAATCCCTCAGTAATATCGACAACAGTAGCAGGATCAGCATAGGGCCCCGATGTATCATATACAAAAAAATGACTGTTATTAGTCAGTTGAATTTCTCTAGTAGGTATTTGCAGAAAAGGGAAACGTTGCCCAGCTATATAACGTTTTCTTGATCCTTGCAAAGGACAACGCAAAAATTGGTCTACTTGCATGATTAGACTCCTTCTCAAAAAACATGACTAGGAGCACAGGAATCTAATCTCACACTTCCTCCGCAGATTCTAGTCTGTTCAGGTTCGATGGGTTGAGTTTGCACTCTCTCAGCCACGAGGGCACCCCGAGGTGATTTTTCTTGCTGTTATTAAAACATGAATCCTCTGGAGAATCCACGTTAAAAACAAGGCCGATGGCTCCCTTGCCAAATGATGGAGACATTCTCAAATTATGCGCAAAAATAGCTTGTTTTTTTATTTGTTGTAAAATTAGTGTAATATCTAAGGTTGGATTATACACTTCAAGGCAATAATTATGTCTAATTCCCGTTATTTCCCTGATCAGCCTGTTAATTTCAATGAAACCCTCATGGCAACTATTCTCGGTTACTTTGATCAACGTCAATTATTACAAGCCCGTTGTGTTAATAGCCACTGGAAAAATCTTGTTGATAATATAAAAAATATGCAAGCTATATTAGCAGCATGTGGTTTGCCAGGAAAACTAGAAAAGTTAACTAAACTACACGGTGGATTAACTAATGTAACCTATAGAATAACCGTTGCTAACCATGCTTATGTGGCACGATTGCCGGGTAAAAATACCAGTTATATTGAAGGAGTAAATGAGTCGTACAATGCACAGTTAGCTAGTAGTGTTACTATCAATCCTGCTATTCATTTCTATGAAGAATCGACACGCAGACAATTAAGCGATTATCTATTTGAACCTCAGCCAATGTCACTCTTATTGTTACAAAAAAACAATCTTCTTGAACAAGCCACATTAACATTAAAAGCTATTCATCAATCCAAAAGAAAATTTAAAAATGATGTGAATATATTTGCACGTAACCGCACTATGCTAGGTATAGCAAATCATCATGATGTAGAGTTACCGGAAAAATATGCATTATTGATGCAGGGTATTGAAAGCATAATACGTCAGTTAAATATAGAAAAAATACCTTGTCATAATGACACTACACCTGCTAATTTTATCCTATCACAAGAAAAAATGTGGCTAATTGATTGGGAATATTCAGGTAATAACTATCCTGTTTGGGATTTAATCTGTTTAGCCATAGAAGCAGATTTTTCTGATCAGCAAATTGCATATATGTTTAATATTTATTATGGAGAAATTGATAAAACCAATCGATTTCTATTCTATTTATTACAGCCCGTCTATGCTTATTGGGCAGCGTTATGGTATCAAGTACAAATTACCAACAAAAATTATACCGATGATAATAGTCCAGAATTTTCAGAAAGGTTAAAACAAGAATATCTAGTAAAATGTAAAAACCTATTAGATGGAGAGCGTTTTAGAGAAGCCCACAGGTTTTTCTTAGCGCAGCAGCAATTACAAATAGCAACGACTAAACTGGGAGTTTTCGATAACCCAGACTCAGATCATAAGATTAATAAAGGTAATGTCGAACTTAGTAGGGGTTTCACACACTGATAATCCATGCAAACCCTTGGCCACATATTAATTTTCTTGCTATTTTATGATTAAAATGTGATCATTCCAGATCGGATATCATTTCCAATAACTCTGCTAGTGTTCATGTGGCAGAAAGTATCTTTATTATTCAATAAGCTACGTTGTAGTTAGATTGGCAATGATATGTACTACGCTAACTAACTTAAACTCCTTATTTTATTTTTTTGGAGTTTTGTACTTTTTGAGGAAAAGATATGATGTTCGCCCAGCTGAACTTAAATCCCGCTATTGTTAAAGCCATTAAAGTTTGCGGTTACACACAACCTACCCCTATTCAAGAACGTTCCATTCCCGAAATTCTAAGTGGTAAAGATATTGTTGCCTCAGCGCAAACAGGCACGGGTAAAACAGCAGCCTTTGTGTTACCCACGCTACACCATCTCAGTCAATCGCCTTCTCACCGCAAAGCACGGGTATTAATTTTAACGCCAACACGAGAATTAGCTAATCAAATTACCACAGCAACCTCCACATATGGAAAATTTCTACGTTTTAATGTTGTTAGCTTAGTTGGTGGAACATCTTATCATCAACAGTTCAGGAATCTATCACGCCCTGTAGATATAATAGTCGCTACACCAGGGCGATTAATCGATCACATCACCAATCATCGATTAGATCTATCTGCTATCGAAGTATTAATCTTGGATGAGGCAGATCGTATGCTAGATATGGGTTTTATTGATGATATTAAAATCATTGCAAAAAAAACATCCACCAATCGACAAACATTGCTATTTAGCGCAACTGTAGATAATCGTGTAACGCGCGTCATTAATCAATTATTAAAAAATCCTGTATGGATTAACGTTTCAGATAAAGAACTTGCGCCGACTCAAATCAAACAAGAAGCGTATATTGTAGATAATATGCAGCATAAAACAAAATTACTGAGACATTTTTTAACTAATCAACAAATATTTAAGGCTATTATATTTGCCTCTACAAAAGTAAATGTTGATAATTTAGCTAAGGACTTATATAAGTTAGGGCTTTCTACAGCGGCATTACACGGTGATTTAAAACAAAATATACGTAATAAAACAATTGAACGTTTGCGTCAGGGAAAAATTCAATTCTTAGTAGCTACCGATGTAGCCGCCCGCGGTTTAGATATTGATGACATTACCCATGTTATTAATTATGATTTACCAAAATTTTCTGAAGATTACATACACCGCATTGGTCGTACTGGTCGCGCCGGAAAAACAGGAACCGCCATTTCTTTTGTATTGCCCATAGAAGCTACACATTTAAAAAGAATAGAACGTTACTTAGGGCAACCATTATCATTTACTACGGTCAGTGGATTAGAACCAACAAGGCAACTTACTATGAAACAAGATAAATGGAAATCCAAAAAGAAAAAAACACGCCCCCATGATAAAAATAATCATCACCAAAAAAGAAAACGTCATGCTAACTCCAAACGTAGTCATAGCACATAATAAGAATAGTAATTATCAATAAATCCTAGGCAGGAGAGAATAGCCATGTATCCATGGAAGAAAGCTTGTATAATCGGTATTTGCACAATGCTACCCTTATTACTCATGGGATTTTCTTGGACTTCATGGTTTGACGATAGTTTTAATCCTGAAAATACTCCACCCGCACCTAGTTATAGCAATACTAATGATTGGGCTACATTTCCTGATAATAATACCCACGCTTTAAAAGCAGATGTATTTTATATTCATCCCACTACTTTTATTAGTGAACTCGCCTGGAATGCCAATGTTCGTGACAATAAAGTTAATAAGGAAACAAAAAGTACTTATTTAAAATGGCAAACCTTGCCTTTCTCTGATATAGCTAGAATTTATGCTCCCTATTATCGCCAAGCGACTTTATACGCTTTTGTCCCAGAAAGCGAAAATGGCCCCAAAGAAAAAGATAGTCAACAAGCTCTAGATGTTGCTTATGCAGATATAGAGCGTGCTTTTGATTATTACATGAAACGTTACAACCATGGACGCCCATTATTTATTGTATCGCATAGCCAAGGCAGTTATTTAGCAGTACGTTTATTACAAAATAAATACCAATCCTATCATTTAAATAAAGTTTTAGTTGCTGCTTACTTAGTTGGGGAACATATTGGTACAAAAACTTTTTCTCATTTACCCGTATGCGCAACACCTACACAAACTCGCTGTTTTGTTACCTGGGCAAGTGTATTACAAGGTAAAAAACCGCTATTAGTAACAGGAACAGCGCTAGGAAAACCAGTATGTGTTAACCCATTAACCTTTTCTTTGGTTAAGCCTACAGCAAGTGCAAGAGAAAACTTAGGAGGTGTACCCAGAAACCTTAACCGCGTTGATCCAGAAATAGTAGATGCGCGATGTGCACAAGGTATTTTATGGATTTCTTCTCCGGGAAAATTAGACTATCCATCTTACCATGGAGATTACCACGAATCTGACTTTAATTTGTTTTTTATGAATATCCAGAAAAATGCTCAGGCACGATTAAATGTGTTTACATAATCATGAACTATACCCGAAGCGTTGCACTTTTAGGTATATAACGAGGAAATTATATGGGATTACGCACAGGCACCTTCCCAACTACACGTTTACGAAGATTAAGATACAATCAAGCAGTACGTGAGTTAATAAAAGAAACCCAACTAAGTTTAGGCGATTTAATTTTACCCTTATTTATTAGACACGGCACTAATATTAAAAAACCTATTATTGCTATGCCTGGCCATTTTCAATTAAGTGTTGATAGGCTAGAAGAAGAAATAACAGAATTAAAAAATTTAGGCATAACGCAGATCTTATTATTTGGCATACCAGCACATAAGGATTCTATTGGCTCAGATGCCTATAACCATCATGGTATTATTCCCACTGCCATTGCCAAGATAAAAAATATCGCTCCGGAAATGTTAGTAATTTCTGACATTTGCTTTTGCGAATACACCGATCACGGTCATTGTGGTATAGTAGAAAAACACGGTGATACGTTCAATGTAAATAATGATAAAACATTAGTGCTACTAACCAAACAAGCCATCTGTCATGCGCAAGCAGGAGCAGATATTATAGCTCCCAGTGGTAATATGGATGGCATGGTACAAGCTATCCGCCATGGCTTAGATAAAGCAGACTTTCTACACATTCCGATTTTAAGTTATGCAGTAAAATACGCCTCCTCAATGTATAGCCCATTTCGTGAAGCGGCAGAAGGAGTGCCACAATTTGGAGATAGGCGCACCTATCAAATGGATCCCGCCAACAGTAATGAAGCCTTGGCAGAATGTGCTCTCGATGTTAACGAAGGTGCAGATATGTTAATGGTAAAACCAGCACATACCTACCTAGATATTATCCGTCGCGTCAAAGAACAATATCCAACCTTACCGTTAGGTGCTTATCATGTCAGTGGTGAATATTGTATGTTAAAAGCAGCCGTAGAAAAAGGTTGGTTAGATGAAAAACGTGCCGTTTTAGAAGTACTCACAGCTATCCGTCGTGCTGGCGCAGATTTTATTATCACTTACTATGTTAAACAAGTTGCCAAGTGGTTAGCGTAATGTTGACAATCAGCAATCTATGGTAAACTTATATAATTAATTTTATACAGAATCTTCTATGCCAATAGAATGGGTACCTCTACAAAAAGGTGATATTGTTCAAGTAATCGCACCCTCTTCCAAAACATCTCATCCGGAAGAGGACATAAACAAAGCGCGGACGTTTCTGCAGAAGTGGGGATTACAAGCAAAAATAAGTAAACTCATCTTTGGTGAAAACAAACTCTATCCCAGTTTAGCTAATACGGATACCAATCGCTTTGAAGATTTAAAAAATGCGCTATTGGATCCTGAAGTAAAAGCCATTTGGTGTATACGTGGCGGCTATGGTGCAATCCGTCTTATAAGGAATCTTAGAAAACTATCTCCTTCATCCAAACAAACCGCCAAATTATTTATTGGTTTTAGTGATATTACTCTTTTGCATATTTATTTACGCCAGGTATGGAATTGGAATACATTGCATGCTTCTTCCCTTACCCAAGCCATGCAAAATACCAGTGCGGCTGAAGACATAGAAACATTACGACAGCTAATATTTGGCGAAAAAAGAGCAGTTATCTTAAATGATCTTACTCCTATGAATACCATAGCAAAAGAAAACCGCCTCATTGAATCTGAAATCACTGGGGGCAACATAACGTTGCTGAGTAGAACACTAAGCCGTGAAAAGATCAGTGAACAATTTCTTACGAGCAATAGAATTATTGTTCTCGAAGATATTGAGGAACCTTTCCGAAAAATAGATGGGATATTACAACAATTATTACTAGACAATTTCTTTGATAACTATAAGCCAGCCGCCGTCATTTTCGGTGATTTTAGTATTAAAAATGCCCTTGAACAGCAACAAGTCAATCACGCCCTAGAAGAATTTACTATAGAACTGGAGGCAAAACATATCCCCGTCTTACGATGTGTGAATATTGGCCATGGTCAATCTAATCACCCATTACCATTTGGACCTAAAGCTAAATTACGTCTAGGGAAAAACCCCATACTAT
>MGYC01000033.1:0-49199 GCA_001801575.1 Gammaproteobacteria bacterium RIFCSPHIGHO2_12_FULL_41_20 | reverse complement strand
CCTCCTGCGCTTTATTTGTGCATTATGCCTACCCATCCGCTTGCCAGCCTTTATTCAACGGGAATTCCTGGTATAACATAGGCCTAGTTGCACATATACCCACCTTAGTGTTAAGGTAAAGTGATCCATATTACGCCGCAGAGGATAATGTGTTGTTTTTAATAAAGAGAAGCAAATACCCTTACTTGTTAGTATTGCTATTAGCATGGCTTTCTATTGCCCCTACAGTAAATGGGTTTTTTCCTTCTATTAAGCCCTCCTCACAACCAACACAAGCTGTAACAATGGTTTCTCCTTGCACAAAAAATCAAACACAGCCTATATTTAAATTATGCCAATTTCTTAAGTTTCAATATTACGTCATAAATGCTTATTGCTTGCAAATTGTCTCTTCTCTATTAGGCAAGCCTTTCTTTACTTGTCCTATTGGATTATTAATTATTGGCTTATTAAACTCCATATTTAAACCACCCAAATTTCAATACGCATAATTTTCGAAGCAACTTATGTCATTGCATGCGATGAACTGCATTATCTCAGCATGTATTATTAACTTATTAACTAGGATCAGAAAATATGAAAAAGATACTATTTTTTATTATTACGCTCACCGCAACGGCTGCTTATGCATTACCAAGCGTGGCTACAGATTACTCGCATCTTTTATTTACACTAATGAGTTTTTTTGGTTTGGGAATTCTATTAGCATTTACCCCTTGCATACTGCCCATGGTACCTATTCTTTCTGGTATTTTAGTAGGGCAAAAAAATACAAACACCTTCTTTGCATTTAAGCTATCCTTGGTTTTCGTTTTAGGAATGGCTGTAACCTATGCATTAGCAGGTGTAGCAGCAGGATATCTCGGTAGCACTATTCAAACTTTCATGCAATCCCCATGGATTATTACTAGCTTCAGCCTAATTTTTGTTGCCATGGCATTATCCATGTTCGGCTTATTTAATTTAAGAGTACCAAAATTTATATTAATGCGCGCTCAGTACCTGAGCGAAAAACAAAAATCAGGTACGTTATGGGGTGTGGCACTAATGGGTGTCTTATCAACATTGATTGCTTCACCTTGCATCACCGCACCTATGATTTCTGTTCTTACCTATATTAGTCAAACAGGGAATGCATTATTAGGTGGATTAATTTTATTTACTCTATCCCTTGGCATGGGATTACCACTGATCCTATTTGGTATAGGACAAGGAGTACTATTGCCCAAAGCAGGTGCTTGGATGGAAAAAATAAAAAATTTCTTCGGTGTAATCATGTTAGGCCTAGCAATCTGGATGATGTCAAGACTATTACCAGAAGATACAACTAATCTACTTTGGGCAATGCTTATTATTACTAGCTCGGTTGGTTTTGGTGCTTTAGATTTTCGATATAAGAAAGAAAAATCTCATGTAATAAAAGGATTAAGCGTTTTGGGCTTGATATATGGAATGTTATTAACCATTGGCATAATAAGTGGGAAAGGAGATTTTTTACATCCATTGCAAATAACCACAGCTTATGCGCGTAACCAAGCTATTCCAACACAAAAATTATTCTATCCCATCTCGAACCTTGCTGAATTACAACAGCAATTATCCTTAGCCAAGTCTATGCATAAACCTGCCATGATAGAATTCTATGCTAGCTGGTGCCCAGATTGCCGCGCCCTCGATAAAAATGCTTTCTCTAATCTAAGAATACAACAACTTATGCAATCATTCTTAGTCATGCGCGTGGATATTACTCATGATAACGCAGAGTTAAAACAGCTAAGAGACAGGTACCATGTTTACGGCGTCCCAAGCATCATATTCTATGATAAAACAGGCAATCAAATAGCCATGGATTTATCGCAAGAACCCTCTAAAGACTTGTTAGAAGAACAGCTAACACAAATCAGCACGGAAGGAGAACGCCAGCATAGAGTATAGAAGACTAATGGTTTTGGAGTTTTAATAGTCGCAAGAGCGCTTAAGCTAATGAAGATGTGTGCGATTTTCAGAACATTTCTTGAGACAGTACTCACCCGTACAGTGAAAAAAATTTTCTGAAAATCGCATACAGATTCAAACGATTAAGCGCTCGTCGCGGTAGATTTCAACTGCCGAATCTAGGTTTAAGGATTATCATGCATTCCAATAATCAGCCTCCCTGTTTCACCTGGGTCTCGCTTCATGAGTGGGAGAAAGATTCCCATTGGTGGTCTATTTATGTTAAATCCTTCCCTGAAAGGGAACGAGATACCAAAAATCAATTAACACGAGCGCTCAAAAATCAATGGGCCTCTGTGGGTCGATTCAGATGCGCTGGTCAAACCATTGCTATTGCCGTAGTCTACCCCTTGAAAACACTGCCCATCACTTTTTTACATTATTTTGCTGTTGCTCCCCTTCTCCGTGGGCAAAACCTAGGGAGCACACTTCTTCGTAGTCTGATTGTTGATGCGCATGAATTTAATTATCAGCATCATCGCGAATCTATGGGCTTAGTCTTTGAAGTGGAAGACCCACATTATGCGACGAATGAACACGATAGAACTGTACGCAACCAACGAATACAATTTTACGAAAAAAATAAGGCACAATTGTTGAAAAACACATTCATACAACCCCCCATTAATGCCAGAGAAGAGAAAATAACTGAAAAAAATGGCAGCCTGCACATGCGTTTAATGTATGCCTCTCTACAAGAGGAAATGCTCCTATTTAAGCAAGAAGAAGCCTTGGCTCGAGCTATTTACTTTGAAAAATATCACGTCGTTAATGACATTCCTGCTGAAATGCTCACTGATTTTTTGAGTAGTTTCTTTGCTTACGACAAAAAACAAGAATAATATCATCCTCGTCTTATAATATACTTCTAATCACATGCTGTAAGATACCGCCTTGCTTATAGTAATCCACTTCATTCAAAGTGTCGATACGTGATAATACACTAATTTCAGAATGAGCGCCCTCTTCACGATGAATAATCACCTTTATCTGCATTCTAGGTTTAAAATCACCCGCTATACCAATAATATCTATTTTCTCATTACCGGTAATATTTAATGTTTTACGTGTTTCTCCCGACATAAACTCCAAGGGTATAATTCCCATACCAATCAAATTAGACCGATGGATACGCTCAAAGCTTTCTGCGATAACCGCTGCCACACCTAATAATTTAGGTCCTTTCGCTGCCCAGTCCCGTGACGACCCCGTACCATATTCTTTCCCAGCAATTACTACTAACGGTACATTATCTTTTTTATAACGCATTGCCGCATCGTAAATAGCAAGCACTTCTTGGCTAGGAATATATTTAGTCACCCCACCTTCCATACTGGGTATCATTTCATTGCGAATACGGATATTAGCAAACGTACCACGCATCATTACTTCATGATTGCCGCGGCGTGATCCATAAGAATTAAAATCTTTAACCGCCACACCTTTTGATAATAAGTATTTTCCAGCAGGACTATCTGTCTTAATTGAACCCGCAGGAGATATATGATCAGTAGTGATACTATCCCCAAACACTGCTAATACTCGTGCCCCCGAAATATCTTGAATTTTATTAGGCACGGATTGCATATCATCAAAAAACGGTGGATGTTGAATATAGGTGGAATTTTCTTGCCACTGATAAGTTTCTGAAGTGGGTGTTTTCATCATACGCCACTCTTCTGACCCATCAAAAATATGTTCATAGGTTTCATGAAACATTTTTCCAGTAATACTTGTCATTGCTTGTGCGATCTCGGCATTGGTAGGCCACAAATCTTTTAAATAAACTGCTTTGCCTGATGAGTCATTACCAATAGGCTGGCTAGTTAGATCAATTAATACCGTACCTGTTAAAGCAAATATCACCACCAAGGGCGGCGAAGCAAGCCAATTGGCTTTAACCTGAGGATGTATACGACCTTCAAAGTTCCTGTTACCTGATAATACCGCTGAAACAATCATGTCATACTCATTAACAGTTTTTGCTATAGGATCGGGTAAAGGTCCAGAGTTACCAATACAAGTCGTACAACCATATCCCACTAAAGTAAATCCTAATTGGTCAAGATATTTCTGCAATCCAGTTTTCTCTAAATATTTCGTTACCACTTGCGAACCTGGTGCAAAAGATGTTTTTACCCAAGGTTTACGAGTTAACCCTTTCTCCACCGCTTTCTTTGCCACCAAGCCCGCACCAATTAATACACTAGGATTCGATGTATTGGTACAACTGGTAATAGCAGCAATCACTACGTCACCATGATGCAATGAAAAATCACCTACTTGAAATGCCTTATCTTTTTCAGCATCCCGTTTACTAGAAATTAATAATTCTTCAAACGTATTCGCTAATTCGGGTAATTCCACATGATCTTGAGGGCGCTTCGGTCCAGCAAGCCCCGGCTTAATTGTCGCCAAGTCTAATTCCATAACATCAGTAAAAACCGGATCTGGATTATTACTATCGTGCCATAATCCTTGAACCTTCGTGTAGGTCTCTACTAGAGAAATCGTATGCGCATCACGACCACTTAAACGTAAATATTCTAAAGTAATTTCATCCACAGGAAAAAACCCACATGTCGCACCATATTCAGGTGACATATTGCCAATTGTAGCGCGATCAGCAATAGATAAATCTCCTAGCCCTGGGCCAAAAAATTCTACGAATTTACCTACTACCCCTTTTTTACGCAACATATGTGTAATAACAAGCACCAAGTCAGTAGCAGTAATCCCTTCTGCTAATTTACCCGTTAATTTCACTCCTATAACTTCTGGAATAAGCATAGAAATAGGCTGCCCTAACATTGCCGCTTCAGCCTCAATACCACCAACACCCCAGCCTAATACACCCAGACCATTAATCATGGTAGTATGGCTATCCGTCCCTACTAAGGTATCAGGATATACAAACTTTTTATTATTAATTACTTTTGACCAGGCTACTTTAGCAAGATATTCTAAATTAACTTGATGGCAAATACCGGTATCCGGTGGCACAACACGAAAATCATGAAAGGATTTTTGTCCCCAGCGCAAAAATTCATAACGTTCGTAATTACGTTCCATTTCCATTTTTGCATTAATTTGAAAAGCATCCGGTACAATAAATTGATCCACTTGTATAGAATGATCAATGATTAAATCCACGGGTGAAAGCGGATTAATTTTCTCAGGATCGCCACCTAATTTCTTAATTGCAGCACGCATAGCTGCAAGATCGACCACTGCAGGCACACCCGTAAAGTCTTGCATAAGAACGCGAGCAGGACGATAAGAAATTTCATAGTGAGATTTTTTTTCTTTTACCCAATCCGCCAGTGCTCTAATTGAATTCTCTGTCACCGTATGACCATCTTCATGGCGTAGTAAATTTTCTAAAAGAATTTTTAAAGTTACTGGTAACGTAGATATCCCGATTAATCCGCAATTTTCCGCAGCAGGCAAACTAAAATAGTGATACTCAATGCCATCTACTTTCAATGTCTTATGAGTTTTCTTATGAAGAACTTTATTAGCCGACTCCTCTGCATGGAATTCAGCATGAATGTGATTGCGAGATATCCAAGAAGGAGGATCACTCGCCGGAAAAGATTCCGCTGAGGTTTCATCAAAACTATCCATCTTTTGTTGTTTAGGAAAAAATTTATTTGCTAATTTCCTTAATATATTCATACTTATCAAGTCCTTTCATTACACTTGTAACCCTGTTTATTTTAGTAGTATAGACTATTAAAGAATATAATATTTAGTGATGAATAAATTGAGTCAAGCTAACAATAATGAGGCATGTATGTTTAAAATTTGCTTTTATGTCCCCGTTACTCATACTGAACAAGTAAAAAATGCCATGTTTAATGCCGGTGCAGGTAAAATTGGTAACTACAGCCATTGTGCTTGGCAAATATTAGGAGAAGGGCAATTCATGCCTCTTACTGGTAGTCATGCTTTTATTGGTTCAGAAGGGAATCTTGAAAAAATCGCCGAATATAAGGTGGAAATGGTCTGCGCAGAACAAAGCATTACCTCTGTCATAGCTGCACTTAAAAAAACTCATCCCTATGAAGAGCCTGCTTATCAAATAATAAAGTTGGAAGCTTACTAGGGCAGGTAGCAAGATGTTACGTTTTATACCGGTCTGACGACGTCCTTATGATTTAGGTGGGTTAGGACGAAACACATCTAGCATTGGAACAGGGCCGCTGCCGGTTACTACAGATGGCATCACCCCATTCCATTTTTCCACAGCAGCTTTTTGCACTTCAATTTTACGCAACTCAAGCAATTGCTCGGTTATCTGCGCCTTTTGCAACTCAAGGCCAGTTGCCTCAGCTCTAGCTTTAACAATCGCCTGTTTCGCTTCAAACTCGACGCGTCTTAGCGCATTTTCTGCTTCAAGTGCTTGTTGTACCGCTTTGACTTTTGCTTCAATCGAATCCTGAAATACTTGAGTAAACTGAAATTCGGTGATTGACAGCTCAACAACGTAAATACCGAGTTCTTTAAGCCGAGTAGTTAGTAAATCCTGTAGTTGCTTTTTTACTACGGGTCTTTGAGTAATTAATTGCTCAGCATCGAAATTCGCCGCAACTGATTTAACAGCTTCTTGAACGAACGGCTGAATGATACGATGCTCATAATCTTGGCGCATCGTACGATAAATCTGCGCCACCTTGTCAGCTTCTAATTGATAATTCAATGTCACCTCGGTCGTCACCACTTGCAAGTCTTTGCTTGATGCGGTGGTTTGCGAAGTATATTTTTCAATTTGGATCGACATCAGCACAACTGACTCAACAAATGGAATTTTATAGTAAAGACCCTCTCCTTTAATTTCACCTGTCACCGCGCCAAAGCGCAGCAGCACACCCTTATAACCCGCAGGTACCACTCCAACAGATAAGGCAGCTATTGTAACAATAGCGGCTAGAACAATAATGACAATAATTAACTTATTTGTTCCCGGTGACGGATTAAAGTTGACAAGCTTTGTGAGTTGATCTGACATGGTTAAATCCTTTTAAATCTTTTTAGTGAAGAGCTAAGAGTTATTTCGAGCTATAATATAGCAATAGTACACTCACTTCCACAAGCATCATTGATTTAATAACTGCGATACCTCTTCGTCTGTTGTCTGTGAAAATTCATCATACCATGCACCAACAGCATAAAAATCATGTGGCCTAAGTGGGCAGACAACTTCATCTACTAAGTTTTCCATTTCTGCGCAAGTAGAAAAAGCGGCCACAGGAACAGCCAAAATAAGACGCCGTAGATGCTGTTGACGTAAAGCCCTAATAGCAGCTCGCATCGTTGCCCCAGTTGCAATTCCATCATCAACCAAAATAATTATTTTATCTTTTAACTCGGGGAAGGGTTTCTTTCCTCGGTAAACTGATTCGCGACGCATTAACTCCTGTTGCTCTAACTTAATAATATTATTAATTTCTGAATTTGAAATATTCAGTTTCTTTATAATGTCATTATTGAAAATAGTCACTCCTCCTGTAGCAATGGCACCCATTGCTAATTCCTCATGTCCAGGCACACCCAGCTTACGCACAACAAAAATATCGAGAGGAACAGATAATGCAGTGGCAATTTCAAAAGCAACAGGTACCCCACCTCTAGGCAATGCTAAGACAATAACATATGGATTTTTGGTATAAGTCTTAAGTTGATCAGCTAAAACTTTCCCTGCTTCATAACGATCAGAAAATTTCTTCATGGGTATTTTTACTCATGTTAACGATACAGTTACCTCTGTTATTTTTCTCTTGGCGGCACCAATAAAATATCACGATCAACTTCAATTAAAACCCGGCTAGCGGTTCTGCCAATAAAAAGATAATGCCGTCGACTATGGCCAGCAGTCCCCATAATAATGAGATCTTGATTTAGTTTTTTTGCTTCCTCAAGAATCACTACACTAGGATATCCTAACTTAATATCATAAGAAAAACTTCTTGAACGACCGCCACAATTCTTTATGAATTTTTTCACTTTATCATACAGTAAAAATGTTACGGCGTTACGTAGTGTTTTTATTTTGTTTTTTGGAAAACTATCTTTTCTCTCGATAAAATTTTCATATTCATGATCACCCACATGCAAAATGTGAAAATGGTTCTTTGGAAATAAAGTTCTGGAAAATTGCAATGTATCTTTGCTTGCCTTAGAAAAATCAATAGGAAACAGAATTTTCTTATATGGTTTGTGGTAATATTTTTTAATAATTAAAACAGGGCATGAAGTTTTTCTTGCGATATATTCTGCGGTTGTTCCTACAAACCAATCATGAATAGAATATTTTCCATGTGCGCCCATCACTAACAAATCTATTTTGTTATCTTTAGCATGTTTAAGTATTTTAGGTCCAGGGTGATCTCCTGACTCTACCAGATAAGCTATCTTAATTTTATATTTATATAATCTTCTTATCTGCTCTTTTAGTAAAGATGCTGCATATTCCTCGGGTGTTACTAATATCTTCCCCACTATAGGAATAATTTTCTCTAAAAACCCGCTTTTGGTAATATGTAGTATTGTTAACGTAGCTTTATTTTTTTTGGCTATCTCAGCAGCTCTCAGTATTGCGAATTGAGAACTTTTTGAAAAATCCGTCGCAACTAAGATTTTATTTATATTTTTTTTAATCCTTTTCATATCATGACTTCCTTTGTGAGTATCTTATAATTTTAATCCTATTGATCTTATCAAGATACAACATCATATCTAATTATATAGGTAAAAGCATAGAATAAGTAAAAATAGGTAATGGGTATATATCAATGGATATTCATCTAATAGTTTTATACACTGGAGCTAGTGATAAAGCTAAGGAATAGAACATGACTTTAAACCGTCGATTTACTCCCCTACATCTATTCATGTTAAGTGTGAATGGCATGGTAGGTTCAGCATGGTTATTCGCGCCTCTCTATGCTGCTAAAATTGCCGGAACAGCATCCATTATTGCCTGGCTAATAGGTGGTATTGCCACTTCCTTAATTGCATTAACTTTCGTAGAGCTATCTACCCTTTTTCCTGTAGCAGGCGGTACTGCGCAAATACCACAACTGAGTCATGGCACATTAGCTAGCTTTACCTTAGGCTGGCTTGCATGGCTATCCGCTCTTACTATGGCACCGATTGAAGTGCAAGCTGTTCTGCAATACGCATCTACTTACTTTACTTCCTTAACATATGTTAATAATGGTATGCCTGTACTAACAAAAATTGGCATAGTATGGGCCACAATTTTAATGTTATCTCTTTGCATAATAAATATAACCAGCTTTAAAGGCCTAGTACGTTTTAATTTAGTATTATTTTCTTTTAAAGTATTAGTGATAATTTTAACTGTGGTTACTTTATTAAGAGTTAGTTACCATCCTAGTAATTTTATCCATCCTAGCAATACTAGTTTTTTTGATTGGCACGCTATTTTAACTGCAGTAGCAACAGGCGGTATTGCTTTTGCGTTCACGGGATTTAAACATGGCGTTGAACTTGCTGGAGAAACAAAAAAATTAGCGCTTGCCATACCTTTAGCTATTATTGGGTCAGTCATTTGTTGTTTGTTTTTATATATTGGATTACAAACAGCCTTCATCGGCGCACTAGATCCATCGCATCTTGCGAAAGGTTGGAAAAATATTACTTTTGCCGGAGATGTAGGCCCTTTTGCCGGGTTAGCATTAACTCTAGGACTAGGTTGGTTATTAAAAATTTTATATATTGATGCGGCTATATCGCCATTAGGTGCGGGATTAATCTACGTAACTTCCACCTCTCGAATTCTATATGCAATGAGTCAACTAAATTTTTTCCCAAAATTTTTAACAAAGTTAAATAAACAAAACTTTCCTGTTGCTGCTATTTTTGTGAATTTTGTCATTGGCATGTTTCTATTTTTACCCTTACCAGGATGGCAATCTATGGTGAGCTTTTTAGTATCAGGCATGGTGATTTCTTACGCCATGGGTCCCATAGCATTATTATGCTTACGTATAGAATTACCTAATGAAAAGCGCTTGTTTCGTCTTCCTGCTGCCAATTTTCTTTGTCTGTTTGCATTTTACTTTTGCAATCTCATGGCTTACTGGACTGGGTGGGATACGATATATAAATTAGCAATTGCTATCTGTATTGGTTTTATTTTTTTTACTATCGCTTATTTCCGCAGGAAATTAGCTAATCAATCGTTAGGATTAAAATCTATTTTGTGGGTAGGTCCTTATCTATTAGGATTATTTTTAATTTCCTACCTAGGAGCATTTGGAGGTAAGAATATTCTTCCATTTGGTTGGGATTTTTTAATAATTGGCATATTTAGTATAATAATCTTATACCTAGCAATTATTAGTCGTACTAATAATGTTGTTGAGCAATATGCGCATTATCGATCCCTAGTGTTAACGGCTTAAAATGCTTGTGTGTATACGAAAATTCACCTCAACATTATTGTTAACTCTGACCCTTGCATCGCCTGGTTATGCACAGAATAATATTAAGTTAGAATTCCACGGTATCCCAGTAAATGCTTTAAAAAATGTCCAAGCTATATTTGATGAAACCATAACCTCTAATGCTTATTTAACCAAAAAACAAACCTACGATTTTTATAAGCAAGCTCCGGAAAAAATACGTCTTGCACTTGAGCCTTATGGGTATTTTAAACCCATTATTCAATCACGTTTAATATATAAGCACACATATTGGCTTGCCATTTTTTATATAAATCCTGGCATACCCATGCATATCACCCACATAACCATCTCGATAAATGGACCAGGAAAAAATAATAAGGCCATTACGCATTATATTGCTCATTTCCCTTTACAAACAGGTGCTGTTTTTAATAGTGAAGACTATGAGGCAGCCAAACAAAAATTGTTTAATCTTGCTAGAAATCAAGGATTTTTAAAAGCAACCTTCGATAATACTATCCGCATCGATAGAAAAAAATACCAGTGTTCTATAAAAATAGCATTAAATACAGGAGAGAAATTCTATTTCGGCCAGGTTATTTACAACACGCATCCTTACTCTGCACACTTCTTAAATAGAATAGTAAGTTTTTCACGTAATGAACCTTTCTCTAGCTCTAAATTAATTACTCTTCAACAAACCATGGAAAACAGTTATTATTTTCAACAGGTTGCCATTACTCCTGATCTCATGAATATTGAAAATAGACAAATTCCCATTCATGTTTATATGATTCCACCAAAAGCAAAAAGATATCACTTTGGATTTGGCTATGGCACACTAAGTGGGCCGCGTATAACGGCTGGATTAAGTTTACGTCATCTAGGTAATAATGGACATCACTTAGAATCAGAGCTACAGCTATCACCCGTATTATCTAATCTAACCGCGAATTATTATATCCCAGGAAAAAATCCGTTAATGGACGAATGGGTATTGGCTGCAAATCTTAAAACATTTAAACCAAAAAGCGGTTGGAGTGAGTCTTTTATACTAACTGCTGGTTATGCAAAAAAAATGAATAATACGAGAATAAATTATAACTTGAATTTCTTAGAAGAAAGATTTTCTATATTTTCCATAACTAATTCCCCCATTATGTATGCTCATCAACTTTACCCAAACCTTAGAGTTTCTTATGTTAAAGTGGACAATCTGATTAATCCCAGTCATGGGATATTATGTAGCTTCAATATTCAAGGTGCATACCGGCCTTTTTTATCCTCCACCAGCTTTATTCAACCGCAACTGGATGCAAAATACATCGTTAGTCCCTTTAGCTTTGCACATATTATTTTAAAGGGAGATTTAGGCTATACAGCGGTAAGTAATTTAAATCAATTCCCATTTAGTATGCGTTACTTTGCTGGCGGGGTAAATAGTATCCGTGGATTTGCTAATAGCAGCATTGGTCCGGGACGTTATTTAACCATAGGCAGCTTAGAGTATCGAAATAAACTTATTAATAACTGGTATGGCGCTGTCTTTTATGATATTGGAACAGCATCCAACCAGTTTGGCTTACCTTTAAATCGTGGCTCAGGTATTGGTATCATTTATGAATCTATGGTAGGGCCAATTAAAATTTATGGCGCTAAAGCTTTAAGCAAAACAACACAACCATTTAGTTTAGAGTTTATGGTAGGGCCGGAATTTTCATGAAGAAAATAATGCATTACACAAATTATGCAGTCTGGTTATTGATTTTATCATTTATTAGCATTTACTTTCTTTTCACTACTGAGTATGGATTAATATTTTCTTGTTATTTAATAAAAAAAATTACCTTTGGGAAAGTAGAAATGCTATATCCAACAGGAACCCTGAGCGAAAATTTCTCTATCAAAGAATTTACATTAAATACGCAGCATTTACATTTATCTGCTAACAATATCGATATAATATGGAGTCCCCGACAATTACTGCATGGTGTTTTGCTAATAAAAAGCATAAGTGTAGATAATCTTACTGTTATCCCGATTAAAAGTGGGTCTATTAATAATCCTGGCACTAACAATAATAATTTAAAATGGATTAAATATATTGATGCGGAAAACATAAATTTTTATTCCATCCACATCAAGGAAAATACGATTAACGCACATATCACCAGGTTAACCAGCTTAAAACAAAGAAACTCCGAAAGGTTCGTATTGATAGAGTTCCAGAGTGGGAAAATATATGGTCATTTTAAAGGGATTACTAATAAAAATGGCAATGCCAGCTGGAACATATATATCCCCAATATAAAATCTTTTATACCTAATATTCAAGGTTCCATTTATTCTCAAGGCACTATTATTATAGAGAATTACCAACCTAAAGCTGCTGGTATTCTACAAGGTAATCACATAAGTTTTGAAAAAATTAAACTGCCAAAAATAAATGGGGAAATAACTTCATCTGAGAATAGCATCAACCTTAACTGTATTATTAATAATCTAAGCATAAATGATTATTTATTACCGTTAACGAAAATAAATATTACTTCACAATTAATAAAAAAAGATCTGAGTACTTTATTTTCCATATTTTTACCAGGCATTAACCAAATTGATGGTCACATTATCTTATCTAAATTCCTAGATGAACCTAGTATTACACAACCTTTAAATGGCAATATTTACATCTATTTTCCACACTTAGACAGCCTATTTAAACCCACCCATATCAAAAATACCCAAGGAATACTCCATGGGAATATTACAATAACCGGCACTCTTGATCGTCCCTTATTTTCTGGAAAAATAGCATTAAACAATGCCAAAGCCAGTATACCAAGTCTTGGCATTACTCTATACAAAACCTCCTTAATAACTGTATTCACAAAAGATAAAAACATTCATTTTATTGGGACCCTTTCATCTGGCTCTGGGCAAGCCAATATACAAGGCAAAGTGAATATAAATAAAAATATTAATTTAATACAATTGCAGCTAATTGGTAATAACTTAGAAATAATGCACTTACCCGAATATGAGATTATAGTCTCTCCAGATTTAAAAGTTACCTATGACGGTAATCTTGATATTACAGGAAGTATTTTATTCCCCACAGCTAGTATTATTAAAAATAACCAAGAAAAAATTGTTACTCTACCTTCTGAGGTAATATTTACTGATAAAAAAACCTCAGTTGATTATTTATCTAAATTATCTGTACAACTAAATTTAATTCTTGGAAAAAATATTTTTGTTTCTTACAAAGATATAAAAGCTTGGCTAATAGGTCGCATTCACTTATTTAAATATCCAGGTGGATTACCTACCGCAAATGGTGAGCTATTGATAACTAAAGGTTATTATCGCATATATAACAAGTTATTTGCTATTAATGATGGTCGCTTAATTTATGCTGGAAACATTTTAATGAATCCTGGATTAAATATTCGCGCCTTAGAAACTATCCAACCTCTACATACCACACTATTTGGGTTTGATATCTTATCCTCTACCGCTACCCCAAAAAAAATGACCGTAGGCGTGTTAGCGCAAGGAACCTTAGAAAATCCTATTATTACATTAATCTCAGATCCACCAATGAGCCAAGATAATATCTTGTCCTATATCATCTTTGGACAACCACACTCTGAATTAACTGCTGCTAGCGCTGTGTCGTTACTTGGTACCATAGCAGATAATTGGAATTTAACATCCGACACAACAGGTACATCTAGTATATCCACTTTAAGTGTGGGAATATTAAAAATGGGATTATTTAATCCAACACAAATGTTAAATATTCAATATCCTATTAGTAAAAACTGGCTATTACAAACAAAAACATCTTTAACGGAAACCGCCATAGATTTACTCTATGAGCGAGAACGAGATTAACTACTCCTCAAGGTATCTAACAGTTAACACATCGCATTTTGCTCCATGGAGAATCGCATTAGCGATAGATCCAAGCAATAACCGTATGCCATGACGCCCATGACTACCACAAACAATTAAATCCACATTGCGCTCTTCAGCAACTTCAAGAATCATTGCTTTTATTTGTCCTAACTTTAATACTTGATTCGTTTTTTCTATACCAAACTGTTTACTCAACAGATCCAACTTATTCTGTGCTTCTTTTAACTGCTGTTTTTCAAGATCTTCTACCCCATAATACATATCGCTATAAGGGTAAAAAGGCTCCACAACGTGTATAATGGTTAGTTTCGCCTGAGTATATTCCTGTATTTTTTTTACTTTTTCGACAAGAAAATCTGTATTTTTGAGAAGATCTGTGGCAAACAAAATATGCTTATACATACATTCTCCTATTAACGCGAACTCCGGATAAGAAATGAATTTAAAACGATCCATAAAATTGCAGTTCAAGGCAAAATTTACAAAAAAATGCTCAGCGTATTTGATATACGTAAGTACTTTTTTGTAAATTTTAACGCAGATTAGAGAGATGTTTTAAATTCATTTCTTATCCGGAATTCGCGTTATTAGAGTTATCTCATACTGCGTACGAGAATACCCTTTCAGACTTTTTTAGTCCTTCTCCTAATAACAGCCATGTTTCCAATAAGGAATCAGGATTTAAAGAGATAGCATCAATTCCCTCCTCAACTAACCAAAGTGCAAAATCTGGATGATCTGATGGCCCTTGCCCGCAAATACTTACATACTTTCCCTTGCTTTTACATATACTAATGGCTTTATGCAGTAGAACCTTAACTGCATCATTACGTTCATCAAATAACGATGCAACAATGCCTGAATCACGATCTAGCCCTAATGTTAATTGCGTTAAATCGTTAGACCCAATAGAAAATCCATCTACATATTGCAAGAACTCTTCCGCGAGCAACACATTCGAAGGAACTTCGCACATCATATAAACTTTTAGATTATTAACACTGCGTTTTAATCCGTAGGTTTCGATAAGTTCTATTACTTGCCGAAGTTCCTCTACAGTACGCACAAACGGAACCATAATTTGCGCATTTACCAATCCCATATCATCACGTACTCGCTTAAATGCTTTACATTCTAACTCAAAACACTGTCGAAACCGTGCATCTTTATAGCGGGATGCTCCACGGAATCCAAGCATGGGGTTTTCTTCTTTTGGCTCAAATAAATCACCGCCTAATAAATTAGCATATTCATTCGATTTAAAATCAGAAAAGCGAAAAATTACCTGTTTAGGATAAAATACTGCGGCAATAGTAGAAATACCTTCACGTAATTTCTCCACGTAGAATTCCACAGGACTTGTATAGGCAGCTGTTTTTTTACGAATCTGCTGTTGCAATAATTTGGGTAATGTTTTGAATTTCAATGCCGCATTGGGATGAATACCTATCGAATTACTAATAATAAATTCTAGCCGTGCCAATCCTACGCCATCATTAGGTAAATGTTGTACATCAAATACCCTCTCTGGATTAGCTACATTCATACAAAGTTGCACTGGTAACTTAGGCATGTCTTTAATACTGAGTTTACTCACTCGATAAGGCAATTTTCCAGCATAAACATATCCCGTTTGCCCTTCTGAGCAAGAAACTGTTATGGATTGGTTCTCTTTAACCATCGTTGTCGCGTTACTACAGCCGACAATAGCGGGTATACCTAATTCACGCGCTACAATCGCCGCGTGACAAGTACGGCCACCACGATTAGTAACAATGGCGGATGCTTTTTTCATAATGGGCTCCCAATCAGGATCTGTCATATCTGTTACTAAAATTTCTCCTGACGTTATTCCCCGCATCTTCTTTGGATCTAGAATAATACGAGCTATACCTTGTCCAAGGCGTTGTCCTATACTTTGCCCAGAAGTAAGAACTTCACCTTTTTTAACTAATGTATACCGCTCAATGACCTGTTCAGGTTGAACACGGCTCTTTACCGTCTCAGGTCGTGCTTGAACAATATATAACTCTCCTGTAATTCCATCTTTTGCCCATTCTATATCCATCGGCTTGCCGTAATGCTTTTCAATGATAATTGCATACTTAGCTAGGGCATGCACATCATTATCATCAATGCAATAACGTAACCGCTGATTATCTGGCACAGATACTGTCTTAATGAACTCTCGGGGATTTTTTGTACCCCCGTACACCATTTTTATAGCTTTTTCCCCTAACTTTCTCTGCAAAATAGAAAACCGATGTGCCGCCAACATGGGTTTATGAACATAAAACTCATCAGGATTAACATGCCCTTGTACAATAGCTTCTCCTAAACCATAAGAAGCTGTAATTAAAACAACCCGATCAAACCCTGATTCCGTATCCAAAGTAAAAATAACTCCACTTGTTCCTTTGTCACTGCGAACCATAGGTTGAATACCTGCTGAAATAGCAAACTTCTTATGGTTAAATCCATGATGACAACGATAAGCAATAGCACGACTAGTATAGAGGGATGCAAATACCAATTTTATGGCATGCAAAACATTTTTTAATCCTTTCACATTCAAGAAAGTTTCCTGCTGGCCGGCAAACGAAGCTGTAGGTAAATCTTCTACCGTAGCAGAAGATCGAACCGCCACGGTGGTCTTACTATATCTCACAAAAGCAGTAGCAATATCACGTTCGAATTCAGGAAGAAAAGGAGTGGCAACAATCCAACGTCGAATTTGCGCACTTACCTTATCTAATTCTTTAACATTCTGAATCTTTAATTTGGCCAACACTTGGGAAATTTTTTTATCTAATCCCTGTTGTGATAAAAATTGATAAAATGCATTTACCGTAGTTGCTAACCCTTCTGGCACTTTAATACCTTCAGCAGAAAGGCTTTGAATCATTTCACCAGAAGAAGCATTTTTTCCACCTACTAGCTCTAAATCAGATAAGTTTACCTCTTTAAGATCAACAACATATTTCATTGCGTATATTCCTTTCAATTTAAAAGTCCTGGCTTACATAATAGTCAACAGCCCTTGCAAATTGGTAACTTATTCTCCATGAAAACACAAAGTATTCTTATAGGCAATCACCACTTTTATTGGCCTATATTATCTATAAAACCCCTGCCTATTTCTTCTAAATTACAGATTCTTTTGTAAGATTTTTGCCATTTATGGCGCAACAATCATCCCGGGTTATGTTAATAATCTAAGTGATTAAAACTGCTGTTATAATCCTATAAACAGCAGAGGTTAGGGTGTTATAGGAGAAACTTAGATGACTCAATGGTTAGGGTCTGTTGACAGTTTAAATTTCGACTGCAAAAAGAGGAATATCGGCCAAAATATGCAAAAATTTTCGTCAAATATGTTCAATATTCTCCTCAAATTTCTACACATTTTGTCTCGATCTCCTCTTTTTTCGTTACGAAATTTAAACTGTCAACAGACCCTAAGGATTTTGTTTATTCTATTTGTTTGTAACATACCTATATGTGCTGCCGCAAATAATCATCCATCAATATTATTAACCACTCCATTTAGCCCTTATACAGACTTTACAATTAATACACATTGGGATCCGCAATATCAAGATATGGAACCTATGGATTTAGTTACCGTAAGTAAAATAAGCGGCATTACAAACTATCGTCTCGCCTTTATTACAGATGCAGGTAATTGTACTCCTGCATGGGGAGGCCAATCATTTTATGCAATTAATGCGAGTTGGGGAAAACATATGACAGATAAGCTACGTAGCAACAACATTGGTTATATTATTGCCTTAGGTGGTGCAACTGGTAATGACTTGTCTGCTAACTGTGATATACCACAATTAATCGCTGTTTTTGAACAAATTATCAAAATCTATCAACCACAAGGCTTAGATTTCGATATTGAGAATGGTACTGTTAATATAAATAAACTAATAGTTGCCATAAAACAAATACAACAAAACCATCCTGAAATCACCATTAGCTTTACCGTACCGGTCATGCCAGAAGGGTTAACCCTCCTAGGAAAACAAGTCATTTCTCAAGCTAAAGATGCATCTCTTCATTACACTATTAACATCATGGCCATGGATTATGGCCCAGGCTATATAGGAAACATGGGAGAGTATGCAATACAAGCCGCAACTAGTGTATTCAACTTCTTAAAAACCCTTTATCCAGACCATTCTGATTCCACCATATGGAAAATGATAGAAATCACACCCATGATTGGTGTTAACGATATAAATGTTGAGCAATTCACCTTGCAGGATGTAGATATACTTCGGCATTTTGCAAACAAAAAAAATATTGGAGGTTTATCATTATGGTCTATTACTCGCGATAATCCCTGCCCAGATAAATGGGCTAGCCCCATATGTAGTGGTAATAATTTGCAGATAGTTCCTTATGAATTTTCCTTACACTTCGAAATGCAATAAAAGTAAAGTGCCAAACACTTGACCTTAACAAAACCTCTCTTCAGGCTATACCAAAACGGTAAACAAGATGAACGTGTAGCATAAATAGGGCTACCAAACTCTTCTATATGTAATGTCTGTGTACGCATAAAAGCTTGGCTAAGCCCATGCTGATCCAGCTGATGATCTATAATAAGATAGGGATAGTGATGAAAATATCCTCCAAAAATATTTTCACAATCTTGAATATATTTTTTAGTATCTAAAATGTGGTAATGCCAAAATTCATCAACATCTTGTGAAGGAGGTAAAATAGTCTCCGTAGCATATTTTTTATTTAGATATAAAAAATTGCGATATAAGTCCGCTGTTTTTACAGCATCTGATTCGCACCAACCATCATGATTAACCATTTTTTGGATAATCATGGAAAAATCGATAGAATAGATATATTGTTTAGCTTGTTCTAAAGATGGGTTATGAGAAAAAAGCATGACAACAAGCTGGTTTAGCTAGTTTCTTTTTTAAAAAAAAGGCTATTATTTTTTTCATAGCAATATACTCCTAGTTTATTGTGAATTTTGCGGCATATGATAACGTAAAATCGCAAAAGCACATAGCTTTTAGTCGAGTAACTGATTTAATAAATTAGCTAATCTATAACCCGATAAAGCAATTCTTTGATTGACAATTTCCTTGCCTTTATTCATATACTCTAAATTAGGGACATGATTCTCTAGTGTTGAATATACAAATAATTCGGCTATTTTAGTTCCTTCTCTTGCCCAATTGTCTGGGGAAAGATCATGTACTTTTGTCCCAAAATATTCCTCAGGATAGAGTGAGGTAATAACCTTAGTCAAAGCAGCTACACTTTTTTGTGAAGGATCTGCGCTAAAAATACCCAGCCCCTCATCCCAGAGTTTGTGTAAGGATATGGCACGCAGAGGACCTTCTGAATAATGAACAAAATATAAATTACCTCCGTGATCTCCATTAGGATGTGCTGTAGATATCCTAGAAACAGTATGCAATGGTTGATGAAGATCGGCCACAATATGTACAAGAAATGCCAAAAAACGCCCGCGTTCAAACGCATTGGCTGCAACATTTCGAATAACAGGCTCAATTTTATTTATTGCCCAAACCGCATTATCATCATCAGTCAAATCTTGTACCGGGGTGGCATCTACACTAAAAGCAAAATCAATATAATGCCAATGTGTAAACGTATCTATTTTTTGAGCTCGTAATGCATCTGGCCAGGGAGCTATCTGCGTAAAATATTGTATTTCCGGATACTCTTGCGATAAGCCTATTACCATTTTATCTACTTTTTCTCTCACCTGCGGATGCAAGCGTTCATAGGCAATATTAGCTGCCACCATATGCCCTAACACATTCCAGGAAAAACAGTGAAAAGATAAAACTAATCCTGTGAAAAGTAATAAAAACTTTATCTTGTACATGTTATCTCATGTCGGATATAAGCCAGTTATCTATTTATCTATAGAGATTTTTTATAAACCCATAGATAAAGGATATAACCAGCCGCAACACCTATTACAATGTAAACAAGGCGCGATAATAACCCACCTAAAATAGTTCCGATAATATCAATATGAATTAATCCGTATATTCCTAAATCTATACCGCCTACTAACAAAGCAATGAAAGCAATCCAGCCCCATTTATCTAGTTTAATGTCTTGTTTCATACTCAAACTCCTTTTAAGTAAGATAGGCTCCATATACTTTATCAAAGTATTGATATTACAGCAAATTATTTTAACAATGCAGTAAGCCGCAATGAGTAGTCTCTATACGATATTATAGGTTTCTGCTAGTACCTGCCTAGCAATAATCAATCGCATAATCTCATTTGTACCTTCCAAGATTTGGTGAACACGTAGATCACGCAAATAACGCTCGACAGGGTATTCTTGGATATAACCATAACCACCAAAAATTTGTAATGCCTCGTCACAAATGCGAAAACAATTATCTGTTGCTAAGCGTTTAGCCATAGCACAGTGAGTAATGACATGTGCATCATTATTATCTAATGAAAATGCAGCACGATATACCATCAATCTTGCTGCTTCATAAGCCGTCATCATGTCTGCAAGCTTAAATTGCAGCACTTCAAATTCAGCTAGTTTTTTCTTAAACTGCACTCTTTGTAACATATGTTGGCGCGCTTGAGTAAGACAAGCTCTCGCTCCTCCTAACGAGCAAGCTGCAATATTAACTCGTCCACCATTTAATGCAGATAAAGCAATCTTAAACCCTTGACCTTCATCACCAATACGGTGAGAAACTGGGATTCGACAATCTTCAAAAAAAACTAATGTGGTAGGTTGACTATGCCAGCCTAGTTTTTTTTCTTTCTTGCCAAAGCTAATACCAGGTCGGTCTTTCTCAACTAATACACAGCTAATCCCTTTCGGCCCTGCTTCTCCAGTTCGTACCATACAAACATAAATATCACTTTCCGAGCCACCAGAAATAAAAGCTTTTGCCCCATTCAAAACATATTCGCCTTTACTACGCACAGCTGTAGTTTTAAGTGAGGCTGCATCCGAGCCAGAACTAGGCTCTGTTAAACAATAACTACTCAACACTTCCATAGTAGCCATTTTTGGCAACCAACTACAACGCAAATCATCATGTGCATATCGATCAATTAATCCCGCAACCATATTATGAATAGAAAGATAGGCCGCTGTAGAAGGACATGCTGTTGCTAGCTCCTCAAAAATTAAAGCGCTATCTAAACGTGAAAGCGCTGTACCTCCAACCTCGTGCCGAACATAGAGCGCTGCAAAACCCAATGCGGCAGCTTTACGCAAAGTGGTAACAGGAAAAATATGCTGCTCATCCCACTCTTTAGCATAAGGAGTCATTTCTGTTTCAGCAAAATCGCGCGCAAGTTGTTGAAAAGCCCGTTGATCTTCTGATAATACAAAATTCATTTTCTTATCTCCAGCCACTCATTTAACAAAATACCTTCTTGCGCTAGTAAATCTTCTATACATTCTCGACGACGGATAATATGTATCTCATCTTTATCCACTAGTATTTCCGCTGCTCTACAGCGTGAATTATAATTAGAGCTCATGCTAAATCCATATGCTCCCACATCACATACAGCCAAATAATCGCCCTCATTTATCATTAACCAACGCTCTTTACCAAGAAAATCTGCTGATTCGCATAACGGCCCTACAATATCATATAACTGTGGTTCACTAATGCGCCGTATAACTGGTTTAATGTCTTGCCAAGCCTGATATAATGCGGGCCGTAATATATCATTCATACCTGCATCAACAATGGCAAAATTCTTGTGATGAGTTTTTTTTAAATAAGCTATCTCCGTCAGTAAAACTCCTGCATCTGCCATCAACCAACGCCCTGGCTCTAGTAATAAAGTAACTGGATGGTGTCGCAATTTACTATTTATCATAGTGGCATAATCATCGATCTTGAATGGTTGTTCATCATGATAGCGAACACCTATCCCACCTCCCACATTAATGTGAGAAACAGTTATTCCAATAGCATGTAACTGCTGATAAATCGCTAGCAGTTGCTCAATAGCTGCCTGAAACGGCGCAAGTGATGTTATCTGTGAACCAATATGTATGGCTATGCCAATGAGATTTAAAAAAGGCATATTCAATATTGTCTTAGCAAGTGGAATAACTTGATCTAAGCTAATACCAAATTTATTTTCTCTAAGCCCCGTTGCAATATAGGGATGTGTATTGGCATCAATGTCTGGGTTAATGCGTAATGCAATATTAATTTTTTTATTATAATGATGTGCAATAGTATGAATATGCGATAATTCTTGCGCGGTCTCTACATTAAAGCATTGTATTCCGCGATGAATAGCCTGTGCTATCTCATGATGCTGCTTCCCTACCCCAGAAAAAATAATCTTTCTTGCATCTCCTCCTGCTGCAATCACTCTCTCTAATTCCCCATAAGAAACAATATCAAATCCAGCGCCTAAGTTTGCAAACAAATTTAAAATGGTCAAATTAGAATTGGCTTTGACGGCATAACAAACTTCATGGGGTTGCGTAGAAAAAGCTTGATTAATATCAGCCCAATTTTTTTCTAATGTAGCACGCGAATAAACATAACACGGGGTACCACATTGTTGCGCAAGCTTATACAAATTAATGTTTTCTATGAATAACTCATTATCACGATATTGAAAATACTCTTCTTTCACAACGCACACATCTCCTCTTGAATACCCAAGCGCTGCAACAGGGTCCTGTCATTAACAGCATCTGCATTATCTGTAATTAATAACTTTTCACCGTAATGAATGGAGTTAGCACCAGCAAGGAAACATAATGCTTGTAATTCATCTGACATGGATGCTCTACCAGCAGACAGCCGTAAACGCGAGCAAGGCAACATGAGGCGCGCCACTGCAATAGTACGTACGAATTCGAAATTATCTAGTGGTGATGTATCTTGCAAAGGTGTGCCCTTGATAGGAATAAGCTGATTAATTGGTACACTTTCTGGCTGAGGATTAAAATTAGCAAGCACCACCAACATGCCAGCGCGATCTTCACGGCTTTCACCCATACCAACAATACCACCGCAACATACTTTTATGCCTGCATCTCTAACATGCTGCAATGTTTGCAGTCTATCTTCATATGTACGAGTAGTGATGATTTTTTCATAATATTCCGGTGAACTATCAATATTATGATTATAATAATCAAGCCCTGCTTCCTTTAAAACACAGGCTTGCTGATTTGTTAACATACCCACTGTAATACAGGTTTCTAGTCCTAATGATTTTACTTCTTCGATTAATTTGGCTAACACAGGTACATCCCTATCTTTCAAAGAACGCCATGCCGCCCCCATGCAAAATCGCGTCGCACCTGCTGTTTTGGCTATGCTAGCTTTTTCTTTAACAGTTTCTCTATCAAGTAATTTTTCCGCTTTTACACCGGTATGATAACGCGCTGCTTGTGGGCAATAATGACAATCTTCAGGGCAACCTCCTACTTTAATATTTAGCAACGTAGAGAGTTGCATAGTAGCAACAGGAAAATATTGTTTATGTACTGTTTGTGCTTGATAAAGTAAATCTGGAAACGGCTGCTCATACAACTGCATAACTTCAGCAACGGACCACATAATGTCTCATCCTCTTTTAATAACCGTTTCAATCGTAGCATAAGCAGCGCGTAAATCCTCTTCTCGAATGCAATAAGGTGGCATTAAATAGATAACATTTCCTAAGGGTCGTACTAATAACCCTTGCTCCATAAAACGCGACTGCCAATGTTGACTATGTAATGATCCATAGTCTATTGATTGCGACAACGCAAATGCAGCAATCGTGCCACAATAACGCGGTTTTTCAATCAATCCACGCGTCACAAGCTGCCATAAACTTTCTTGATGCACTGTTTCAATCATCTTTAATTGTTGACTAGTATAATTATCCTGTAACAAGCGCATAGATGCTAGTCCAGCTGCACAACCTAATGGGTTTGCAGTAAAAGAATGAGAATGTGCTAATGCGCCTTGAAAATCCTCTCTTAAAAAAGCTTGATAAATAAACTCTCGGCACACCGTCACTGCTAATGGTAAAAATCCGCCTGTTAATCCCTTTGCTAAACAAATAATATCAGGGAATGTCTTAGCCTTTTGACAAGCAAAAAACTCACCGGTACGACCAAATCCGGTCATTACCTCGTCATAAATAACCAATAATTGATATCTCTGTGCTAAACACTCTAGCTCTTGTAAAAACTGTGGACGACACATACGCATTCCTGTCGCCCCCTGAACTAACGGCTCAATAATGAGTGCGGCAATTTCGCTAGCATGACATGATAAATAATCCGATAACCACGTTAATGCCGCTTGTTCTTTTTGTACAATCGTCGCGTCATCCCACCATGTCATCGGATAAGGTGAAAAATCAACAGAAAAAAAACAATCCGCAAAGTGATCAAAAAATTTCGAGGACTTACCCACTGCCATAGCACCAAATGTATCCCCATGATATCCGCCTTGAAACGCAATAAAACGTCTACGTTGTAGTTCCCCCTGATTGCGCCAATACTGATATGCCATTTTCAGCGCCACTTCTACTGCAGTAGAACCATTATCAGAATAAAAAATCTTGCCGAACTTGGGCGGTAAAATAGTTAACAATGTCTCTGCTAATTCCACTGCAGGCTCATGAGTAAATCCAGCAAAAATAACCTGTTCTAACCGTTGTGCTTGTTGATAAATAGCTCGTGCAATTTCTGGATGAGCATGTCCATATAAATTCACCCACCAAGAAGAAATTAAATCCAGGTATCGCTTACCTTGTATATCAAAAAGGTAAGCGCCTTCGCCACGTACAATAGGAATAGGTAATGGCGCTATTTGATGTTGTGTAAATGGATGCCAAATAACTCGGCTATCACGTTTACTCAAGGAATATCTAATGCCGCTAAGATTTGTTTCTTCTGTGTCAATGCCCATGTTTGTAACGTTGCTCTTTTTAGAGTTAAAAGTGGAAGATGAAATAATGTTTTCACCTTTCCCCATGCTTCTATGGCCTCACGGTTTTCGGTAAATAACTCTCCACTAAATACCACTCCATGAATAGGTAAATAACGTGCACGTAATGCTTCGATAGTTAATAATGTGTGATTAATCGTTCCTAAGGTTCCATGACAAACAACAATAATTGGCAATGCCAATTGCTGCATTAAATCTAGCATGCAATGCTGTTGATTAATGGGTACATAAACACCACCCGCCCCTTCTACAATAAAAAAACCCGATGTGGCGGGTAAATAACACCGTGCTAAGTTTATGTCTTTTCCTTCTTGTCGTGCCGCATGATAAGGAGAAAGTGCTTCCTTAAAAGAATAAGCAGAATCTAAAAAATGTGAATCGGGCAATCCAGTAAAAGAGCGCACACTATCCACATCAGTCACTTCACTGTCTACGCCTGTTTGTATTGGTTTCCAATAGTAACACTGCAATATCATAGTTAGCACTGCTGCCACTACAGTTTTCCCAACTCCCGTACCTGTCCCTGTGATAAAAAAACCTTTCATATATGACAATAATTCCCATAAAGAACGTGATAAGTCATTTTTATTGATTCGAAAGATTGTGCATCAAAATGACGTATTACTTGGCGCAGACGAGAGAGTGTCATAGGCTGATAGCCGATTCGCGATGTTTGTGTACCTAATTGTTTAAAAGAATGCAAAAATGCATAAGCACTATGATAGCAATATATAATGTTCTCTTCAGTAAACCGCCATTGTGGATAATAACCACGTAATGAAGCTAGAGAAGGAAATCGCAGCAATCCATCTTCGACTTGTAAATCTTGGCATATTTGCTTCCATTCTAGAAATGAGTTTTCTCCTAAAATAGAAAAAAACAACCCTCCCCCTTGATTAAGCAGATTCTTGAGAAAATCCATTTTATAAAGATTATCCTGCAACCAATGCAAAGTCATATTGGAGACAATCAAATCAAATTTTTCATCCGCTTGAAATAATTCAATATCACAGCAAGAAACTTGTATTTGCGGATAAGAAGAAAAACGTTGCTGACATATTTGCACCATAGCAGAAGAAATATCAAGCAAATTAAGCCTAGCTTGTGGGTAAAGACTCACCAAGTATTGGCTAAAAATACCCGTCCCACAACCAATCTCTAAAATCCGCTTTGGTGATATAGTAGGTAAATGTTTAGATAAATTAGCAGCAACTTGCCGTTGTATATCGGCCGATTGTTCGTAAGTTTTAGCTCCAGCTTGAAAACGCTGAACTATCCGTTCCTTCATTGGTACTAACTTCTGTTGTTATTTTATCTGATTGGCGTGATAGCGTAGTCGAAAATACTTTCATAACAATTCCTTTACCCTTCTATCGTCCCACAGCTTCAATATAATATTGATGACACAAAATACAATTAATGCCGGATATAAGACTTCTAAAATAGGTAGAGCAATTTTCATAATCCCAGAAAAACCAATGATGCTTATCGAATAAGTAATAGCAATAATTACAGTCAGACAAGTTGTCCTAGAAATCCTTTTCTTCATGATTTGTTCGTGGCCAAAGGCAGTGGTAATTTCAATTAAGGCCATCGCTGTCACCATACATGCAAAAGTAACACACACACCAATAAATAAAGCACCCACTTTTCCTAACACTAAACTAGAAATTGCTATTATCATTTGTGCAGTTTCAACACCTTGTAACTCTGATGCATGGTACAATGTAAGCAGCATGAAGCCAATGTAAACAGCGCCCAATAAAAAAGCACCAATTAAACAAGATTTAAAAAATATTTTTACCAGCTCTCTTGGCTCAGTAATACCAATCGCCCGCGCCTTCAATATGATATTGCCATAAATCGCCGTGCAAAAGAAAAAAGTGGCCAGTAAATCCATAGTGCTATAGCCATCAACTAGCCCTAATTTAAAAGCAGCAGAAATAGAATTTTTATCTACTAAAATATCATGCTGACCGGTAGTTAACCCAACAACAATCAATATCGCAAACAAAGTTAACTTAATAGGCGACATAATACGACCAATCATATCTATCACTTTGTTTGGCTGATAGGTTAAATAAAATAATAGCAAACAATATAACCCTGAAAATATGTACGGATTATTCAATGCCACCGGCAAGAAAGATCGTAGTGAATGGTAAGCAACTGTTTCTGTTCGCGGAATTGCAAATAATGGGCCAATAATAAGTATTAAAAAAGTAATTAGCAAAAAAGCAGGGATTTTCCCTAAGCGGTTAAAAAATACCCAGTAATTGCCATGATATAAGCTTGTGGCAAATAGTCCTAAAAATGGTAAACCAATACCAGAAATGATAAAAGCCAAGATCACATAAGGGATATGATTCCCCGCCTGTGCTCCCAACTCAAGAGGATAAATAATATTACCTGCACCAAAAAACATGGCAAATAATGCTAACCCACTGGTTATTATAATTTTTTTTGTCATTTAATTGCTTATCCATGGCTGATTTGTTTAAAAAACACACATACATACTGTACTAAATCACGCCCAAAGTGTCTACCTTTGCCTTTGCCGCATAAAATGAGTAGCCCCTATTCACGAGTACAATATACACAAAATCATGCCTTGATGCCCACTCCCCTCTACTGGTATGGTAACTACTAGGGTTTGTTGACAATTTAAATTGTCAACAAACCCTAAGTAAAATGGGGAATTGTTATGTTGCGTAGTTTGTTTCGTATGAAACCATTGGATACTATAGATACTACAACAAATCAAGAACCATCATTACGGCGTTGCCTTACCGCTCTAGATTTAATCTTACTGGGCATAGGCGCTATTATTGGTGCGGGTGTTTTTGTTTTAACCGGTGTCGCGGCAGCAACCAAAGCAGGTCCTGCTATTACCATTTCCTTTATCATTGCAGGTGGTGCATCTATGTTTGCTGCATTAGCATATGCTGAATTAGCTGCCAGTATTAGTGGTTGTGGCAGTGCTTATAGCTATGCTTATGCTGGATTTGGTGAATTTATTGCATGGGTTATTGGATGGAATCTCTTACTCGAATATATTATGGCCGTCTCTTCCGTAGCAATCGGATGGTCCGGTTATGTAACGGATATGCTAAAAGTCCTAGGCATTCATACCCCAATTTTTATTACTAAAAACCTTTTTGAAGGCGGGTTAGTTAACTTACCAGCCATGCTGATCGTCATGGCTATAGCATTGCTACTATGTATTGGCGCCAAACAGAGTGCGCGGTTTAATGCGATAATCGTATTTATTAAATTGATCGCTATTACTATATTTATAGTTGTTGCTACCGACCATGTGCAAGTTCAAAATTGGTCGAATTTTTTCCCGTTTGGCTGGTCAGGGGTCGTAAGTGGAGCTGCGCTCGTTTTCTTTGCTTATATTGGTTTTGATGCTTTGTCTACTACAGTGGAGGAAACTATTTCACCGCAACGTGATATTCCCATTGGCATTATTGTGTCACTCGTTATTTGCACTGTAGTTTATATTATTGTCTCTATCCTCCTAACTGGCATTGTTAATTATACAACTCTTAATACGGCCTCCCCAGTAGCAAATGCGTTATTAAGCATAAATCGGCCCTTTGTTGCTGGTATCGTCGCCGCGGGGGCGATTGCTGGACTCACTACTGTTATCTTAGTCATGTACTATGGATTAACCCGTATCTTTTTGGCTATGTCACGTGATGGTTTATTGCCCGCTATTTTTGCTAAAGTCCATTCGAAAACACAAACTCCTGTTACCATTATTTTGTTAAGTGGCATAGTCATTGCACTTATTGCTGGATTTACGCCTATTGAAAAAGCTGCTGAACTTGTCAACATAGGCACACTCACTGCATTTGTTTTTGTTTGTGCAGGTGTTATTGTACTGCGCTATACAAAACCTTCTTTACATCGTCCATTTAAACTACCATGGAATCCTTTGTTGCCATTACTAGGTGTTCTATCTTGTGGTTATCTCATGCTTAATTTATCTGATGTCACTTGGTGGCGTTTTTCAATCTGGACACTACTAGGAGTTATTATTTACTTCGCCTATAGCTGGCGACATAGTGTGCTGAGTAAATAATCTTAGACCTTATCAAAAAAATTGTGTCGCAAACTCTACTCTTGGTTGTCAAAAATCATAAATGCATTTTCCCTAGGTGAAGTTATAGAGTGGTCTATTTCTGCCTATAGTGATCAGTAACTAAATGATTTACAATTTGAAATTGTTCTGCGCAGGATCGCAATTACAATCTTAAGGAACAACATGCAAGCTTCAAAATGGCATTCAGCCAACAATCAATATCTACTCTGTTGCACTACCACGATTTTTCTCAGTGCATTTTTGTTTTTCTTGGTGCAACCACTTGCGGCAAAAGCGATCTTGCCATTCTTTGGCGGAGCCCCCGCTGTTTGGAACACATGCATGATGTTTTTTCAGGGCGTGTTGTTACTAAGTTATCTTTATGTGTATCTCTGTACGCGTGTGCTTTTTGGTAAATCACGATTGCTTGTTCACTTTGTTGTGGTAAGCAGTAGTCTTTTAATGTTGCCACTCTCTTTTGTGGGAAAAGTCCCTGATATTGGCACGTATCCAGTGTGGACAGTAATCTGGTTGCTGACGCAGACCTTATTGTTACCTGTATTTATACTCGGAACAACATCATCACTGGTGCAATATTGGTTTTCACATTCAACTCATTCGCAAGCAAAAGATCCTTATTTTCTTTATAGTGCCAGCAATATAGGTAGTTTACTTGCCTTGATTAGTTTTCCTTTTTTGCTCGAACCCAAATTTGGATTACAGCAATTATCATGGGTATGGTCTGTATCTTATTTTGTGTATATTCTAATGTTATTTCTGAGTAAACGAGATGTAGGTGCTGTACCGACTGTTATAGAGAATAAACAACTCTCACCTGGTACAAACCAACGTCTAAAATGGCTATTGTTGAGCTTTGCACCTTGTAGCTTATTAATTGCCGTCACTCAATATATCACGACGGATATCGCGTCAGTTCCCTTGTTATGGATTCTGCCACTTCTATTATATTTATTGGCATACATTATCGCTTTTTCACGCAAGCCATGGATTTCGCAAGCGTGGATATTACGTGAATTGCCTTTGTTTCTCATCTTTCCACTGATATCACTCAGTATTCAAGCCTATGGTATGCCAGCATGGCAGATTATTTTATTTCATATGCTCGGTTTTTTTGCTTTAACGATGGTTTGTGTCAGCGAATTAGTTGCCTCACGGCCCTCAGTCTCTTATTTAACAGAATACTACCTATGGATAGCGTTAGGTGGCTTCCTCGGATCAGTATTCAATAGCGTGATTGCGCCGCTACTTTTTAATGATGTTTATGAATATTACATCGCCTTTTGCTTGTGCGTCTGTCTGCAACCATGGGGATTACGTCAATCTGAAAAAAAGAATCGATTTCCTGATTATGCGTTACCGATTATTGTAACGTCCTTACTACTCGCAGGATATCTGCTTGATCCGTTAACCGTTTCATATTCTCAATGGATTAATTATTTCATTATCCTCTCCACTATTACATTGATTCTTACCTGGTGGCGGCATCCAGCCCATGTTGCAACAAGCATAGGTATTCTTTTCCTATTTGCTACGCAAATGTCTTCACTTGTGCATGGCGATCTTATTTGGAAAACGCGCAATTTTTTCGGTGTAGCACGTGTTTATAATAAGGATGAATCGAAACAGCATAGATTGGTGAGTGGCACAACGTTACATGGTCTTCAATCAACAAAGGAACCCTTTGATCCCAATCAAGCGCTTTCTTACTACAAACCGATGAAAGAGTTGGCGCAAGTGTTTCATCAACGAAAAAAGTCGCTTCATGTTGCAATAGCTGGCCTGGGAGCAGGGACATTAAGTTGCCAATTTAGCGGGGATTTTCTTAGGTATTATGAAATTGACCCAACCGTTGTTTCTATTGCGACAACGCCAGCACTTTTCTCATTCTTGACACATTGTCCCCCGCGTCTTGGAATTAGTTTAGGGGATGCTCGAATTAATATAGCAAAAGCACCCGAAAATTATTACGAATTAATCATTATTGATGTTTATAATTCAGATGCCATTCCGATTCATTTATTTACGTATGAAGCTGTGAAAATTTACTTGAATAAGCTATCACCGCAAGGAGTAATCGCTTTTCATATTAGTAGTCGGCATATGAATCTCTCACCCGTTCTCGCAGGAAACGCACAGCAAGTTAATATGGGATTTTTATATTTAGTTGATACGCCCTCTTTGAAACAGGCTGAGCTTCAGTCAATATGGGTTATCTTAACGAACAATGCCGCGTTGACGAATGAGCTGGTGACGAAAAATAAATGGAAAAAGGTAAATCTTCTGACGAAGAGAAAAGTTTTTTGGACAGATGATTACTCGAATATTTTAAGCGTGTTATTGTAGGAACGACGGCACCACATTCTATTTGAGGTAACCTGGATTGATGACGCTTCGGATATAAGCCCTCACCCTTTTCCAGAACGAAACTGCGCCCAAATTTGTGGCTCTTCTTCCCAAGGTGGTTGTACTTTCTTGCCCTTTTTCCAAAATTGAATATGCCCGACTAATTCTTTTCTATGCTTATAAATAAAACGTAATTCCTTTACTGAAATCAAGTTTCTAACTACACTTTCTTTCTTCACAACTGCTTGCATATCCCAAGGATGCTCAGAATCATCCATTACAAAATGTACCGTACCCCCATGCTGTGCTACATCTTGAACTCTAGCTTTACACGAGCGTGCTAATGCTCGCCTTCTTTCATCCACCGACATTATTTCACGTTTTGCCAACTGCTGATATTTTGCAACAGGGTGTTTTTCTAAAAAACGTTGATACTCTATTACTTTAGGAGGCATTGTCTCAGTAGCTTGCGCTACAGTTTCAGGTACAATCCAATGATTATAAAAATCTGCAGTTGGTTCTTCTTGATGTACAGTATCTTGCATCACTTCAGCAATATATTTCGTCCTTGGATTAGAAAACCCATAAATCGCATCATTTTCCCAATTGAAACTTTGCCGAAAAGATAGGGAGAACGGTTGTTCTATTTGGCTATCATTAATAAATGACCTATTATTGTCAGACTCAGCCTTACATACTAAACTGGCATCAGGTGCTGGTTGTTTGCCACCAGGTTGTATCAATTCATTTTTTTCAGATTTAGATCGTGCGAACATGAGCCACTCCTCCTTGAGTAATTTTTATACCATATAAATATTATTTGTTTGCCTTATATACATATTTCGAAAGTATGATAATGAAATGTTAAGAAAACATTAAGACAAGTAGAATATGATTAAGGAAAATACAGCAATAGGAGCAAAGCATCATGGGCGCCATAAAAGCATGGGATGTGCAAGAATTGACAAGCCACGTCTTCCTACAAGAGGTTGCTATTTGTAAGCAATTACAAGAATTAGATGCGCAAAACCAAAAAGCAGCAGAAAAACGCCGCCGTGAAAATGATGATTTTTTCAATGCCCTCAATTATTGGGCTGCTGTTCAGGATTACAAGGATTTTTTGTTTCTTCTTCAGCAAATACAACGACGACTTACTGAAGAGCGCCATGAATTAGAAAAAACATTAGCACGCAAGGAACGAGAGCAAGAGCAACAATTGCCACACACATCTCTAGGGTCTGTTGCAAAAACACAAACCCAAGTTAATAATGCTGTATCCCTGATGCAACAACTTATTGCCCTAGATAACCAATATCATGCTGTACGTACCCAGATAACTCAACAGCTTGCAACATGGCATCAAACTACGTGGATACCACAAATACAACAACTAGCAAAAAATACTGTAGCACAATTAGCCCAGCTTCCCCTTGCTCCTGCTATACAACAAGTATTGGATAAGCATCCTGAAAAGAATCCATCTTTTCACCTTGCATATCAACAAGCCATGGAAGATATGCAGTTACATAATCAGCCTTCTATGGCACAGCTAGAACAACATGCACCTCATATTAGGGAAAGAAGACTAGCAGACTATCATGCTGCAAGAGAAGCCCATTTATCTCCACAGCAAGCAGCGCAGGAAAGTATTGTGCCTATACACAAACAGCGTGACCTAATAACAGAATTGAAATATGTATTGGCTATGCGAAAATTGTTACAACGTGCCCGCAGCCATCATCATGAAACTGACGATAAAAGCGATATCCAACTTGCTGTAGAGCAAGCAAAAGAGGCAAAAGAAGTATTACTTACCTTCTGTACCAAATCCAAAGAACTAGTTAATGCTTGCGTTCGTATACATATTCCACTAGATGAACTCTACTATCAAAGGCAAAAAGTTGCTAAACAAGCAACAGATGCATTAAGAAGCTTACACGAACAGCTAGGGCGCCATATAGAAGATTCGGAGCTGCGTGAACAAATGCAACGCCTAGAAACACAAATGGATAAAATTAGGAGTAACCATCCCCAGTTAGCTATTCGTGGAAAACCCTAGGAATCATACATCGCTTGATTGACTTTGGATTGTGGCTGACATCCTATTTGCTCGGCAATAAATCGCCCCGCCTGAACCAGCTTTTGCAAATCTACGCCCGTTTCAATGCCTAACCCCTGTAATAAGTACAAAACATCTTCTGTAGCTACATTACCTGATGCACCTTTTGCATATGGGCAACCACCTAAACCTGCTACAGAGCTATCAATCACCCGGACACCTAATTCCAGTGCCGCATAAATATTCACTAAGGCTTGGCCATATGTATCATGAAAATGTACCGCTAATTTCTCAACAGGAACTTTTTCCATTACGGCATTTAACATGCGTTGCGTCTTCAATGGTGTACCTATTCCAATCGTATCGCCCAAAGAAATCTCTTCACAGCCCAGCGCTAATAAGGTTGCAGCGAGATCGGTCACTTTCTCTGGTATCATTTCTCCTTCGTAAGGACAGCCCAATACACAAGATAGATAACCTCGTACATGTAAATGCCGCTGTTTCGCTATCTTCATCATATTCGTAATACGTACGACACTCTCAGCAACCGAACAATGCGTATTATGCTGTGAAAACAATTCAGATGGTGATGTAAAAACAGCAATATCTTTTACTCCTACTGCTAACGCGCTCTCTAACCCCTGCATATTAGGTACAAGTACTGGATAATGAATATGTGGCTTCTTATGAATCCCCTCAAAAACGGTTTGATGATCAGCAAGCTGTGGAATCCATTTAGGTGAAACAAAACTGGTCGCCTCAATCACTGTTAATCCCGTTTCTGATAATTGCTCAATAAAAGCAATTTTAGTCGCTGTAGGAATAATATGCGCTTCGTTTTGCAAGCCATCGCGTGGACCGACTTCTACGAGTTTCACAACCTTAGGAAATGCCATTTACTCCCCCACAAATACGGGATCACGCTTCTCGTTAAAAGCACAAATCCCCTCGGAGCAATCTTTGGTTAATAATAATTGATTATAGGCTTCTATCTCATAAAAAAAGCCAGTTTTCACATCCAAGTGTTGCGACATATTTAATGCTTTCTTGGCTTGTTTAACCGCTAAGGGCGCATTAGCAACTATAATTTTTGCTGTTGCCATGACTTCATCCATGAGCTTTCCTCGTTCACATAGTTTATTAATAATACCCCATTGATATGCTTCTTCTGCGGTAAAAATCGCACCAGTAAATGTTAATTCTTTAGCACGCTTTATGCCACAAGCACGTGGTAAATGTTGTGTCCCTAATGCACCCGGCATTAGCCCTACTTTAACTTCCGATTGTGAAAACGTTGCGGTCTTATCTGCGTAGGAAAAATCACTAGCCAGCGTTAATTCTAAACCACCACCAAATGCAGCCCCATTAACAGCCGCTATAATAGGCACAGGGCAATCTAACATCGCTAACATAGCTTGCTCAAATACAGCATGTTGTTTCTTCCATGCCGATAAGGTAATCGTGTTACGTTCTTTCAAGTCAGCTCCGGCACAAAATGCAGGACTCGCACCCGTCAGAATAATGCAACGAATTTTACCGTGATCAACAAACACACCGCGCCATAATTTACCCAACTCATTCATCATCACGCTATTAATGGCATTGCGTACATTAGGGCGGTTCAAAGTAACTACAAGAATATTTTCATGTGGCTGTTCTAGCTTTAACGTTGTAAATGTCTCCATGGTTTACATCCTGAATAATCCAAAGTGAGTAGGTAAAATCGGGGCATTTAATGCGGCAGACAATCCTAGTCCAAGCACCCGACGTGTGTCTGCCGGATCAATCACTCCATCGTCCCACAAGCGCGCACTCGAATAATAAGCGTGTGATTGTGTTGCATATTGTTCGAGAATAGGAGCTTTGAGATCTTGTTCTTGCGCTTCTGACCAAACTTCTCCTCGGCGTTTTTTCTTTTCTCGGGTCACTTGCGCCAATACATTTGCCGCTTGCTCGCCACCCATCACCCCAATGCGTGCATTAGGCCACATCCATAAAAACCGTGGATCATAGGCACGCCCACACATGGCGTAATTTCCCGCACCAAAGCTGCCACCAATAATCACGGTTAGTTTCGGTACTTGTGCACAAGCTACAGCTGTCACTAATTTGGCTCCATGTTTCGCTATCCCTTCTGATTCGTACTTGCTGCCCACCATAAATCCAGTAATATTTTGTAAAAAAATTAGCGGAATGCCACGCTGACAACATAACTCAATAAAATGTGCGCCCTTTAATGCCGATTCGGAAAACAAAATGCCATTATTCGCAATGATACCTACCGGCATACCATATAAATGGGCAAAACAGCACACTAATGTCTTACCGTATTGTGCCTTGAATTCATCCAATTCAGAACCGTCTACAATACGTGCAATCACTTCACGAATATCAAATGGATAACGAGAGTCTGCAGGGATAATTCCATATAAATCTTGTGGATTAAGAACTGGCTCTTGTGGCTCGCGCAATGCTAACAACTCTTTTTTCTGATAATTTAAATTATTCACAATCCGCCGAGCCATAAGCAATGCTTGCTTATCGTTCATAGCATAATGATCTGCCACACCAGAAATACGACAATGAACATCCGCACCGCCTAATGTTTCTGCCGTAACCACTTCGCCTGTGGCAGCTTTCACTAACGGTGGGCCAGCAAGAAAAATCGTCGCCTGTTGGCTCACCATAATCGATTCATCCGCCATCGCTGGGATATAAGCACCGCCTGCTGTACATGAACCCATAACTACAGCAATCTGTGCAATACCCTGGCTCGACATGGTTGCTTGGTTATAGAAAATCCGTCCAAAATGATCCGCATCAGGAAACACTTCATCTTGCTTGGGCAAATAGGCACCACCCGAGTCTACTAAATAGATACACGGCAATCGATTCGCTTGTGCAATTTTTTGTGCACGCAAATGTTTTTTTACCGTAATCGGATAATAAGTACCGCCCTTAACCGTAGCATCATTTGCAACCACCATACATTCTATGCCTTCAATCCGTCCTATGCCGGTAAGAATACCTCCTGCAGGTAATTCATCACCATAAAGCTGATACCCGGCTAACGGCGACAGCTCTAAAAATTCGCTACCAATATCAAGTAATAATTCTAAGCGTTCACGCGGTAATAATTTGCCATGTTGGCAGTGTCGCTCGCGGGATTTAGCATCACCGCCAGGATGTAGCTTAGCTAGGGTTTTTCTAAGGTCAGTGACGCAAGACTGCATAACACTGGTATTCTGTTTAAATACTTTATCAGTAGGATCAATCTGCGTTTGAAAAACTGCCATGTTTATTCCTCTCCCAAACAACCTGCTACTACCGCTGTCACTAACAAAGTGCGAAACTCCTATTATCTTTTCATCGGGTGTGACCTGTGATTAATGTCATGCTGGTGGTGCTCTCCTGTTCTCAGGAACGTACATCCCTGTACTCGGCTCTTCTTGCCCTCCCTGGTGTCGAGACGTCCCTCGAACTGGAGAGCACCACCAGCATGACATTAATCACAGGTCACACCCTTTTCGTCTCACTAAATAATTCTCTTCCTATCAACATTCGCCTAATTTCCGATGTTCCTGCACCAATCTCATAAAGTTTTGCATCGCGTAATAATCGGCCAGTAGGAAATTCATTGACATAGCCATTGCCACCTAAACACTGTATTGCTTGTAACGCCATCCATGTGGCCTTTTCTGAAGTATATAAAATCACTGCTGCCGCATCTTTGCGTGTACATTTTCCTTTATCACAAGCATTAGCTACTGCATAGAGATAAGCACGAGAAGCAGAAAATGCTGCATACATGTCTGCCAGTTTACCTTGCATTAATTGAAATTCACCTATCGCTTGGTTAAATTGCTTACGTTCGTGCACATAAGGCAATACCACATCCAAGCAAGCATGCATAATGCCCACCGGCCCGGCAGATAAAATCACCCGTTCATAGTTTAACCCACTCATCAACACCTTCGCGCCTTGGTTTACTTCTCCTAATACATTGGCTACCGGTACATGGCAATTCTCAAAAAGCAATTCACACGTATTTGAGCCACGCATTCCAAGTTTATCTAATTTTTGTGCGGTATTAAACCCAGAAAAAGTTTTTTCAATAATAAATGCAGTAACACCCCGTGAACCAGCTTGTTTATCTGTACGTGCATAGACTACTAAGACATCAGCATCTGGACCATTGGTAATCCACATCTTGGTACCATTCAAAACATAATGATCACCGTGTTTCTCGGCACGCAGCTGCAAACCCATTACATCAGATCCAGCTTGGGTCTCACTCATAGCTAACGCACCAATATGTTGCCCTGTACAAAGCTTAGGAAGATAACGCTGCTTTTGTTCTTGTGACCCATTTAATCGAATTTGATTAACGCAGAGATTAGAGTGAGCGCCATAACTTAACCCTACCGATGCGGAGGCTCGGCTAATTTCTTCCATGGCCACCACATGCTCAAGATAGCCTAAGCCTGCCCCACCATATTCTTCTTCTACTGTAACGCCTAATACACCTAGCTGCCCTAGCTTAGGCCATAATGCATTGGGGAAATGGTTAGCTCTATCAATATCAGCAGCTTTAGGCGCAATTTCTTGTTGCGAAAAAACGCGCACTGCCTCCCGTAACATTTCCGTCATTTCACCTAAATCAAACTCAAGAAAAGACATAGTTATTCCTTCGTTTCTTATCCGGGATTCACGTTATAAAATTTGTTGCTGATTGTACATGAGAAATGACTGTTAAAGCTAACAGGAGTTTTGCACTTTGTAAGAGTGTTTATTGAACTGTGTCCAGTACCTATATAACTCAGGAACGTACGTCCCCCTGCTAAAAGGCATGCGGGGTTAATCTCTGTAGCAACTCGGCGCTTCTTGCCTTCCGTGGCCGCGACGCGACGGCCTTCGTTTACATAGATACTAATCACAGTTCAATAAACACTCTTACAAAGTGCAAAACTCCTGGCTACTAGAATAACAAAAGAAGAGAAAAAAAGTACAAACCGCAAACCATCTCTTGATTAACCATGCCTATATCCATTATCTTAGCATTTATTGCTTATTTCTATTTATGATAATAAAATGAGCTTTTTTGGCTATTCCTGATAGGAGAAGAACAATGTCGCAAACAAGAGCATCATTTCCAGATCCACGCATCTTATGCGCTCTCATTGATGAATATCTTGGGCATAAAGAAAAAGAATGGCATACGCTCGCAAGCAAATTTACGGAAACAGTGACAAAACCTATTCATGCTCTTATAAAACGTTCTGACCCAATACTACTAGGAACCAAAGAAGGCCAAAGAAGTACCCATACCCCAGAAGAAAAAAGACAAATATGTAAGGAGCTGAAAAATTCCTTTCAACATGCAGCAGCAACTGAAGAAAGGGATGAAGCTCGCATAAGGCAATGGGTTAGTATTATTCGTACATTAGGACTTCTTGCAAGACAAGCACAAAATGAAAAAACAAGTCGTGGAGATTCTGATTTTTGTTGGACGTTACATGCTATTAGAAGTTATATTATTTTATGTATAGATCCATACATTTTTGTATCGTTATATCCTAAGTTGTGTACAGAGCAAGATCGCAGAAGTGCTGCAGAAGGAAAAACTGCAGCATCACAGGTTTTTGAACAAATTCTTGGTAAGAGACAAAATGACGTAAAAACAGCAGAAGAAGACATACATGCACTAAAAGCAACTTCCACTAGCACAGAAAATGCAGATATTGAGCTTAATAAAATTCTATTTGATCTTGCTAATTTAGGAGATATGTGTGCGGCTATAGAAGCCACGAAACGTGGTGTGTTTTCAACAATGGAATTACCAGCAACCCAAGTAGGCGCAGAATTAAGCGTTCTCGACATAAGTTTAAGAAAAATAGATACAACTCATAATCCATATTTACCTTATTGTTATCAACCTGAGTTTTTTAAAGGATTTTTTGAAAGATTTATTCAACAAAGACGTATGGCAGCTAACATGGTAGTATGGCCAACATGGGAAACTTTTTTAGAAAAAGTATTAGCAGGGCAATACAGTTTTAATACAGAATCAATGGCAGTAACCACCACTCAGCCAGCTATCGTGGCCAGCCATGCAGCATCTGCCGCATCACCCTCAGTTGCTACTGCATCACCCTCAGTTGCTACTGCATCACCCTCAGTTGCTACTGCATCACCCTCAGTTGCTACTGCATCAGCAGCTATGTTTAGTGCAGCAGCATTACCAGCCGCAACTGAACTCGCACAACAACAGCAGCATCATAATACCCCCCCCTCCTCTCCTACTGGCAGCCACGATGGTTTGCTTGTGCCACAGAGCCCATAATACAAGAAGATGAACTTACTTTCTTACCCTCACGCTCTACGCTCTAGAGAAAGGGTAAGAAACAGTTCATCCTAATGCTGTCATTGCTGCTATCTCACGATGAATATCCCCATCCCTATACTGAAGCTCAAAAAAAATGAAGAACGCCGTTTACGTGCTGGGCATGTGTGGATTTACAGCAATGAAATTGATACCGCCCATACCCCGCTAAAACATTTCCTTCCTGGCGAAGAAGTACTGGTTGAATCTCATGATAAGCGAATACTAGGTGTGGCTTATGTCAACCCCCATTCCCTCATTGCTGCTCGTCTATTTAGCAAACACCGCTATGAACGGCTCGATCAAGCCTTTTTTGTTTCTCGTCTAAGAACCGCCTTAGCTTTGCGTGAACGTCTTTTCTCTAACCCCTACTACCGCCTAGTATTTGGTGAAGCAGATGGCTTACCTGGTTTAATCATTGATCGATTTGCTGATACCCTCGTCATGCAACTCAATACCGCTGGAATGGAAATAAGAAAAAATATCCTTGTAGCCGCAGTTCTTGAAGTTTTACCCATCACTACCTCCATCTTATGCCGTAATGACAGTGCGATACGTAAACAAGAAAAGTTAGAACAATACACCTCTCCTGCTTTTGGCTCTCCGCCGGAAACCATTCTCCTACAAGAAAATCAATTATCATTTTATGCCCCGCTACAGCAAGGGCAGAAAACCGGTTGGTTTTATGATCACCGCTCGAATCGTGCACGCTTATCTGCTTATGTAATACAACATCGGGTGTTGGATATCTTTAGCTATGTGGGCGCCTGGGCTATTCAAGCTGCTAAGCATCAAGCTACGCATGTGGATTGTATTGAAGTATCTAGCACCGCAGCCGCATGGATTATTAAAAATGCCGAGCTGAACCAAGTCTCGGATAAAGTCCAGATTATATGCGAGGATGCCTTCACTGCCATGAGAGCTCTAATACAAGCCCAACAACACTATGATGTTATCGTGCTCGATCCTCCTGCGTTCATCAAAAAACAAAAAGATCGTCAGGAAGGCTTGCGTGCTTATCAACGCTTAAATGAGCTTGCTATGAAACTGCTTGTACCTGGCGGTGTTCTTTTTAGCTGTTCCTGCTCTATGCACATGGATATGGGAGAAATGATAGCGGTGCTACAGCGCGCCGCTGTCACTACTCATCATTCGATACAAATACTTGAACGCGGACATCAAGGGCCTGACCATCCTCTACATCCTGCTATTCCTGAAACGGATTATTTAAAAATGGTGGTGGTAAGAAAGGTGGGGTAAAAAAATTGGGGAGGATATTAAACATCCTCCCCAATTAAGTGGGCTACTACTATCTCTTCTTCTTTTTAGCTGTTTTTCTTACGGTAGTTTTCTTAGCGGTTTTCTTAGCTGCTTTTTTCTTTTTCCCTGCCATGATGTTTTCTCCCTAAAGGTTAAAATTAATTACTCAGCGTGACTGAGCAAATTAATTATATACCTTTCTACCAATTTGTGAATAGCTTATCGTTATATTCCATGATGGGTCTATTACTAGGAAGTACCATTGTCATAACGTACACATCTTATTAAGAATAGGAATATCCCCTATTTTTAGCAGAAAACCATTTAAAAATAGCTGCCAAATGTAAATCCGTATTATATTAGTCATCGCCATCCCCTACCCAATTACTTAGTGAATCACCACAGCCAAAATTTTCTTCCAGGATAGCAGTAGGTAAAAACATCAGTCTTTAATATGGTTTATCGGGCAAAATATTACTGGGTCGCAAGAGATCAGCGATCATCTCCTCATTGTGCATTGTGAATTACAGCTCCAATGGCAACGATCGATTTTTTTCTACAATATACCCCAAGCCAAATTAGCGAATGTTCTCTCATGAACAAGAAATACCTGCAATAAATGCTAAGGATTAAAATTAGTTGTCCACCGTGAACAAACAGCAAATTCTTGCCTAAATTTATTTAACGCTTTGCATAGTGCATTATCCTAATCGCTATACTGCAGCACTGGATGATCTGGTTGGCTGGCTTTTAACCTGCGCCATAGATTCTGTTTTTCCGTAGATAATTGCGCCACAAACTCCTCCAATGAATATAGCTCCAAAAAATCTAGCTCGCGATAAGCATATTGTCGTAATAGTCCTTTAATTTGTGGCGACAGCAAGATCGTATCTTTAGAATACTTACCTGCTTGTAAGCTAAGCACTGTATGAATAGCTGGAGCAGCAAACTGATAAAAACGTTCCATAAAAACATGTTTCTCTTCTGCAGCTAATCGGGCAATTGCCTCATCGATCACCGCTTCACGATAAACAAGATATTCTTGATGAATGAGTTCAATTTGCCGTTTTAATTCATCTAACTCCGTCTCTTCGCGTTCTTTCAGTTGCTTTATGAAGGTATGGTTATCCAAGTTAGCTCGCGGTAATTGATAATCATGCTTTAAAGCGCTAATCAGATAACCCGCAAGATTATGTACTTTACCCTGTTGATAATTAGCCGACGACTCTACAACATAAATTTTCTCGATAAGAAATTCTAACTCATACTCACTCAGCAGTTGCCTAGTCTGCTCTTCTGATAGCCCATACTCGTTTACTAACTTGAGGCGTATATTACTTACTTTATCCTCTATCTTCTCTTGAGATTTTATTATAGGTACACCCAAACGTAATTTCTTAGACCGTTCTTTAATACGAAACCGGATCTTAGCCACACGCCGCCCCTCTCGCATAAGCTCCGGTTCTATAACAAGATCAGAATAAGTATTTACTTCCTCCACTGCCTTATCCAAAACGCGGCGTTTGAAATCGCGAAAAATATCATACTTACCATCAGGAATACCCATCAGTTGACGAAATAACGTTATATTCGCCCACTTGGTATAAGGCAATCCACGATAACGTGTACAATTTTCATATAAAGCCAATCCATAACTAGACTTAAACCGCGATTGTATTACTAAATTAATTTTTCCAAACATAGAAGGTGAATGTAAAAGCTGCTTCATACGCGGCGAGTAAGCATAATAGCATAATGGTCCCTGCAAACTCACACTAGCCAAAATAGAACTGGCGGTCCAATCTTCCGTACCCGTTTCATCGTTAGTAAGATTCCATTCAATGACCGTCGAAATTAATCCTCTTAATGCATCTTTTATTGCCGCATAATTATGTCCTTGGTAAGCAATTAATTGACATAATTGTTTAATGCTAATCTCATGCTCTTCTTTAATGAGTAACTCTTTATAAGCGTGATACAACAGTGCGTTACTAATTTTACGTTGCAATAAACTAAGCGTATTCGAACAGTGAATAGCTGCCGCATGTTTTTTTAATTCTTGAGACTTTTTAACATTTCCCATATCCGTCACTGGTTTTCCCATATCCGTCACATTTCATCCCATAAATGTCACAACTTTTCCCATATCCGTCACGCAACTTCCCACAGATGTCACATTTTTAACAAAAAACCTCTTTTTTTACAAATGGATAGCCTTTCCTAAACAAAAACAAACAAAAGATAAACAAAAACACAACATGTCGATGTCCTTATTTGATTTTTTATTTATTCCTTAACAAAGTTAATGATATATTGAGCCATACGGTAATACAATGGCAGAGGATGGCATATGAAAGTAATTGCTTTTTTAAATAATAAAGGTGGGGTAGGAAAAACAACTTGTAGTAGATTAATGGCTGAGTATTTAAGTAAAGTAAAAAGAATTCCTACATTAGGAATTGATTTTGATCCTCAGTGTAATTTTTCTCACCAATACCTCAGTATGGAAATTGATCCTGCTGCACCTGAAGGATTAATGCCTCCACTACATCCTGATTATAATCCACATGACCCTGATGATGCGGATTGGGATGGACGGAGTAGTATCGCCGAAATTTTCTATGGACAAGGTGTTATCCCCTATCCTACTTACGTAGAAAATCTTGATTTTGCTCCAGGGCATGCCGAACGACTTCTTGCTGCAGAAGCGGTCAGAAAATCGGAAGTTGTTGACAAAGTGCACAGACAGTTAACGGGATTTCTAAGTTCTCCAGATGTATGTGAAGCTTACCAAGCCGTGGTGATTGATACAGCACCGTCTAAAGGACCGTTAACAGTAAGTGTAATGAAGGCCGCAACGCATATTGTGATTCCTTCTGTTATGGAAGAGCAACCAGTACAAGGTATTTATGGCATGTTGCAACTTTGGATGCAGGAATCTTTAACTAGGGAAAAATCAAATCCGCTGACTTTAATTGGCATCTTACCAAATATGTTTAAACAAACTCGTTTACATAAAGATATTTTAAAAAGTCTTCAAGACAATGCGGCGATTGGTAAATATATTTTGCCCATTAAGTTATGTCAGCGTATTGTTTTTGCGGAAATTGATGCCGAAGAAGCTACACCCCGCTCTATATTTGATTTTCCTGACCATCATGTAGCACGTTGCGAAGCGTTGGAGGTCTGTGAACATCTAGCAGAAAGGATATTAAATCATGGCTAAGAAAAAACGTTTTGGTGTTTCTCAAGCATTAACTCGTGGGCTGACAGAAACTATTAATGTTGTTGAGAATAATGCGGGTATATTTCGTAATACGGTATTACCCTTGTCTCGCATCGAATTAGATCCTGAAAATCCCAGAAAATTGGCTATAGACTTATTGGATATCAGACAAGGTATCCAAGCAACTGACCCATGGGTTTCACAGAAACAAGAAGAATTAGAAAGGTTAAAAGAACTTGCGGCGACCATAGCAAGCACAGGGGTTATTAATCCTATAGTAGTTTATAAACGTGGGGATATATATCGTGTAGTAGCTGGAGAACGCCGTTGCCTTGCTTCAGTGTTAGCTGGTAAGCAAGAAATTGATGCACGAGTATTTAATGAAAAACCGAAAGGGTTTGATTTAAAGTTAGTGCAGTGGGTGGAGAATACGGCTCGCGATGATTTATCGTTAGACGAGCGTTTAGATAACATTAGAGACCTTATTAAAGAGTATTGTGTGCAGTATGGTGATGTGCCGATTACAGCTACTTTACTTAAAGATATAACTAGCTTGTCTTTACCTCAAGCAACCTATTATTTGACGGTGTTAAATGCACCGGATGATGTGAAAACCTTAATTAAGGATGGTACACTGCGTAGCCTGGATAAGGCCGCGTTAATTGCAAGTATTACTGCCCCAGCTGTTAGACAAGAAGCAATTACAGCTTGTATAGAAGGGTATAGCTTGAAACAATTACGCAGTATTGTTACTAAAAATAAAATACTAACTACGAAAAAAGTGATTGTGCCTAATGTAAAACGCAGAGGTAGAACTTCCACACGAGTTAATATGGGCTATACAGCCAACCCCAAGGTGGTAAAGCAATTAATTGATGCGGTTCTTCTACAAGAACGCTATAAAAAATATGTGGCTACATTTAATAGCGTGAACTGGGATTATTTGGATCAAGCAACGAAGGCATTTAGACAGTTAATTGATATTTTAGAACTAGAGCAAGTAGGTTGAAATAATGAATAAGAAGATCATGACGTCTATAAAGCTACAAAAAAAACTACATCATACTATGTTGCAGCGTATTATCAGTGACGGTTATGGGATGCGGGGAAAAAGTCGTTGGATTATTGAAGCCGTTGATACTTTTTTGTCATTACCAGACTATCCTGAGCTAGTTGATATTGCTAATGATATGGATCAGTTGACAGAGGTGGTTAGTATTCGTGTTCCAGAGCAGACAGTGATCCAGATCGAGCAAGCAATTATTCAGGTTAGGAAATTTTATCCAGCTATGGAAGGGGTAAAGAGTAGCCTTATTCGCGCAAGTATTATTCAGCGACTAATTCGAGAAGTTGCTTCGGTGGCCGAAGTGTGATGTAACTCGTTGAATTCAAATGAGTTATATTAATTAAATTCGATCTTCTTCTGGAAGTGTGACATCTGTGGGATATGCTGAAAATGCATATTGTTCTATGTAGAACAATTTTTTATTATATAAATCAATATATTATGATCACACCGTGGTCGCCATTATTTATAAGACGAGTTTTCATGCGCCCGTAGAAATGCTGAGTCAGAAACACGTTTATCACTTTGTTATATCTGTGCTATAAACTCAACTTTTGTCAAAATTCCCAACCCATTTCGAGCTAGCACGCGGATTCCGCTGTGGAACCACAAAGGCCAAATCCTGGCGACTTTGCGCCCAACTGCCGTTTCTAGGGTTATTTCTGTGTAGTGGTAAAGTGACCTGACCACAGTTTTTGTAAAAAATTGTGCCATGACCAAATATGGATTCCATCAGCAGTTATGCGGTCGCTTGGATCCAGGCTCACGACACCATATGTTTGAATTAATCCTTCTTCTTTTAAAGCACGGAGTCCTTTGAGGTGTTTATCGGTAACAAGATCGGTGCCTTTTGCTTCAATGGCCAGTCTATTTCCAATAATAAAATCAACTTCAAAATGAGAAGTGGAGCGCCAATATTGCAATAGGAGATCAATCCGGCGGTAGCTAAGAAATGCTCGCAATTCTAAAGCGATAAAGTGCTCGAAAAGACGGCCAAATAATTCTGATTTAAATTCAACATATCCTCGATGTGTAAGAGAGTTAACAATACCAATATCGAAAAGAAAATATTTTGCACGTGTAATGGCTTTGCGTTTAGTGGTAGATAAAAATGGTGGTACAGAAAATCCAATGAGTGTGTCATTCAATATGCCAAAATAGGATTCAATAGTACGCACAGCCACGCCACAGTCGCTCGATATATTGGCGAAATTAATTTCTTCACCATTGCAAAGCGCAACCACTTCGAGAAAACGAACAAATCCCGAGAGGTTTCTTGTCAATGCTTCTGCTTTGATTTCTTCCTGAAGATAGGTGCCGACATAGGCTTTAAGAAACTCACATGCATCGGCTTGGCCATAAAATTCTGGCAATCCAGTGGTATTTAAATAAGTGAGCAGATTAAAATCAGATATTTCTTGCGAAGTGAGTGGCAGCAGCCATGCTTGAAATGCACGTCCTGCTAATAAGTTTGCGCCGCCCTTACGTAATTTTCTGGCACTGCTTCCTGTTAGCAAAAAAATTTGTTTGCGTTTGACAATTAAACGATGAACTTCATCAAGTAATTCAGGCAGCTTTTGAACTTCATCAATGACAACCAATATATCGGGTTTGGTTTCCTGGCTAATGAGTGTAGGTTCACGTAACAAACGTTGAAACACAGATGCATCAAGTAAGTCATAGACTTTGGCAAATGGGAGGGTTTGTTCGATTAGGGTGCTTTTCCCAGTGCCCCTTGGCCCTAATAAAAAATAACTTCTTTTTTTCAATAGATTAGGCAGATCTAATATTCGACTATACATAAAACCTCATATACGGCATCAATGCCGCCAATTGTCATTATAATCGGCAACAATGCTGCCGTCAACAAAGGTGTAGCTGACTGTAGCTGACACATGATTTGTCCAGTTTCATTAAGATGTTGAGTGAACTCAAGAAAAGGAGATTACTCAAGGATGAAACAGACAAAATTGCTAGAGGAGATCCAGAAGATGAGATTTGAAGAAACCTATCGAGCATGGTGCGTATTCTGATGAGTGTGAACGGCAATTCTGACGATAGTGAACGGTGTGTCGCATTGAACAAATTGCTGGAGCCGTTAGTTAAACCTAAGCGTTTACGTTCAGTCAGAATATGCAAGAGGAAGCGGCAAGGATCTTGGGGGTATCAAATAGAACATTTAGGCGCTTATGTGCAATACAGCAACTCACTAAATGGCAAACACAAAAAATTTGTGAAAATAAAAAGCACAAGAGGACAGAGGCCAATGAGCTATTGCGCGCTTTACCTTCCGCAAAGCGCTGTGTTACACCATTCAGTGAAAGCTGTGATTATGTTATGTTGAAAGTCCAGAAACTAAAAGAGGAGCAAGTTATGAAGCATGATTTTGAATTATTATTAACCAAAAAGGTGTGGGAGGATTACATTTTTGCTGAACAAGTACAAAAGGACCCGGACACTGCTTTAAAATCACTCGGTATTAAAATTCCCACTGGTGTTAAATTAAAAGTGATAATTCAAAAACGAGATACTATTTATTTTACAATTCCCCCTTTTCAAAAAAAACCTGCCTCTAATAATAAAGAAATATTACTTAATCAAATAGATTTATGGTCGAGTGCAAATCTATTTATTTGGCTAGCATCCGTTTCTTTAAAAACTGCTTTATTGCAAATGCGAAATAGCATTTTTTCAAAAAAGGATTAATTATCATGACAGGAAATAAAAATTTTACTGAGGAACATTACCGCCGAATTATTTATGATAAAGATTATCGCACTCGATTGTTAGGAAATCCTAAAAATGTCTTATGTGAAGAATTTGGCTATCCAGTCACTGATTCTCTAAAATTAGAAATAATTGAACAACAAGAAGACACTATTGTGATTATGATTCCTCCTAAACCTGTCAATTCTCAAAATTATGAAGAAGATTTAGAAAGAGTAACCCAACAAACGCTGGATCTTTTATTTTCCACAGGAATAGGCGGTTTTTTCATCCCTGATGATAAACAAAAATGGATATTACGTAATATGCGCAAAACGTGGATAAAAAAATTAGGCCTAAATTTAGAAGAATTGTAGTAAGGTAGCAGCACTCGCTGAAGAATGAACACAAAGAATTTCTGGTAAGATAGTAATTTAGTTTCTTTAGGTGTTTTAATAATGAACATAAATAGCAAGATTTACGTTGCAGGCCATACTGGTCTAGCAGGTTCTGCAATTTATAGAAACTTACAAATGAAAGGTTATAAAAATCTTATCTATCGTACCCATGCAGAATTAGACCTAACAAAGCAACAAGCTGTGTATGATTTTTTTCGTGCAGAACAACCTGACTATGTTTTTTTAGCTGCAGCTAAAGTAGGTGGAATTTACGCTAATAATACATTTCGCGGAGAGTTTATCTATCAAA
>MGYC01000032.1 GCA_001801575.1 Gammaproteobacteria bacterium RIFCSPHIGHO2_12_FULL_41_20 | reverse complement strand
GATCGACATGCCCTATCGTCCCCACATTTAAGTGCGGCTTCGTCCGCTCAAATACTTGCTTGGCCATGTTTAATTTCCTCTTTTCTTAAAATTCAAGTTACTTAGTACTTTTACTAACAATCTGTTCTGCAATGTTGGTAGGTACTTCACAATATTTTACAAACTCCATGGTGTAAGTAGCACGACCCTGAGACATAGAGCGAAGATCTGTTGCATAACCAAACATCTCCCCCAAAGGCACCTCAGCATGAATCACCTTACCCGAAGGCGAATCTTCCATACCCTGTAGAATACCTCGGCGTCTATTCAAATCCCCCATCACATCGCCCATATATTCTTCCGGGGTAATCGCTTCCACCTTCATTACGGGCTCTAATAAAACAGCTTTTGCTTTTCTAGCCCCTTCCTTAAAGGCCATAGAACCAGCGATCTTAAATGCCATTTCACTAGAGTCTACATCATGATAAGACCCGTCAGTTAACACCACCTTCACATCAACAACAGGGTAGCCAGCAATAACGCCATTCTGCATTTGCTCTTGAATACCTTTGTCTACTGCTGGAATATATTCTCGTGGAATAGCTCCCCCTACAATGGCATTCTCAAACTCATATCCAGCTCCTGCCTCCCTAGGCTCAAGACGAATCCAGACATGTCCATACTGACCGCGACCGCCTGATTGCTTAATGTATTTACCTTCTTGTTCAACAGGCTGCCGAATCGTTTCACGATAAGCCACTTGCGGTTTACCGACATTCGCCTCTACACTAAACTCTCTCTTCATTCTGTCAACAATGATTTCAAGATGTAACTCACCCATTCCCTCAATAATGGTTTGCCCTGTCTCTTCATCGGTACTAACACGAAATGAAGGATCTTCTTGAGCTAGCTTATTCAAGGCAACTCCCATCTTCTCCTGATCCGCCTTGGTCTTAGGCTCTACAGCAACGGCAATAACAGGATCTGGAAACACCATTTTTTCCAGAATGATTACTTTATCTTTGTCACACAAAGTATCACCCGTAGTAACTCGCTTTAACCCTACAGCTGCCGCAATATCACCCGCCAATACCTCTTTAATCTCGCTACGATCATTAGCGTGCATCTGCAATAAACGACCAATACGCTCTTCTTTATCTTTTATTGGGTTATAAACCACATCACCTGAGTGTAACGTTCCTGAATATACACGGAAATAAGTTAATGTACCCACATAAGGATCTGTCGCAATTTTAAATGCAAGAGCAGAAAACGCTTCATTATCTGCTGGCAACCGCTCAGCCGGCGAACCGGCTGCATCATCCAAATGCCCCTTCACCGCCGGAACGTCTGTAGGCGATGGCAGATAATCAATTACTGCATCCAATAAAGCTTGTACACCTTTATTCTTAAAGGCAGAACCACAGAGTACCAAAACTACTTCGCCTCGTATGGTGCGTGCGCGCAAACCTTTCTTAATTTCTTCTTCACTAAGCTCACCTGTATCAAGATACTTGTGCATCAGCTCTTCGGAAGATTCTGCTGCTGCTTCGACCATGCTTTCTCGCCACTTTTTGCACTCGGCAAGCATGCCAGGGTCAATATCACGCGCTTCAAACGTCGTACCTTGATTTTCCTCGTTCCAATAAATAGCCTTCATTTTAACAAGGTCAACCACACCCTCAAACCGCTCTTCCGCACCAATTGGCGCCTGTATTGGCACTGGGTTAGCTCGTAATTTATTACGAACTTGCTCTACGACACGAAAAAAGTCAGCCCCCATTCTATCCATTTTGTTTACAAAAGCTAAACGAGGCACCCCATACCGAGTCGCTTGACGCCATACCGTTTCAGTTTGTGGCTCAACACCACCTACAGCACACAATACACCACATGCGCCATCTAGCACGCGTAATGAGCGTTCTACCTCAATAGTAAAATCCACATGGCCTGGCGTATCAATGATGTTAATACGATGCTGTGGGAATTGTTTCGCCATGCCATACCAGTAGCAAGTCGTCGCCGCAGAAGTAATCGTAATTCCGCGCTCCTGTTCTTGCTCCATCCAATCCATCACCGCTGTCCCTTCATGCACCTCACCAATTTTGTGAGAAACACCAGTATAATAAAGGATGCGCTCTGTTGTTGTTGTTTTTCCTGCATCAATGTGTGCCATAATTCCAATATTTCTATAGCGCTCTATGGGTGTTACTCGTGCCACGTTTTTTCCCCTATAATTTTTACCATCGATAATGAGCAAATGCTTGGTTTGCCTTTGCCATTCGATGCATATCATCTTTTGCTTTCACTGCTGTGCCACGCCCCATATAAGCTTCGTGTAATTCTGCCGCTAAACGCAGCGCCATGGTTTTTTCAGAACGGCTCTTTGCTGCATCTACCACCCACCGCATAGCCAAGGCCATACCACGATCTGAATTCACTTCTACAGGTACTTGATAGGTAGCGCCACCAACTCGGCGAGATTTTACCTCTACTGTCGGGCATACATTACCCAATGATTGGTCTAATACATCTAATACTTCAACGCTAGTCTTTGCTGGTTTAGAAGAAGACCGTGAACTACCGCCGGATTGTCGGCCACCCTCTTCATCTCCTTCTTCCTTGCCTTTTCCTTTCTTTACACGCTCAGCTAGCACTTCCATAGCTTTATAAACAATTTTCTCAGCTATCGATTTCTTACCTGCCCGCATGACAACATTGATAAACTTGGACACCCGCTTACTGTCATATAACGGGTCAGCTAAGGCCTCTCTCTTTATCGCTGCTTTTCTTCTTGGCATCGCTCTATTTTCCTACAATGAATACATAATAAATTTATTGTTTAGGCCGCTTAGCACCATACTTAGATCGACCTCGACGTCTACCTTCAACCCCTGAAGTATCCAAGCTACCACGTACAATATGATAGCGAACACCAGGCAAGTCTTTAACACGGCCACCCCGAATTAATACAACGGAATGCTCTTGGAGATTATGCCCTTCACCACCAATATAAGCTGTCACTTCATAACCATTCGTTAGCCGAACACGCGCAACCTTACGCAAGGCAGAGTTTGGCTTTTTAGGGGTGGTTGTGTATACACGTGTGCATACCCCGCGTTTTTGAGGACTTCTTTCTAACGCAGGGACAGTCGATTTTATTATCCTGGGAGCCCGCGGGCTTCGCACCAATTGATTGGTTGTCGGCATTTATCTACTCCAAAACTTAAAATTTTTAGATAACTTTCAATAAAATCAAAAAAATTCGCGCTTTTTTACACTCACAAGGAGAGGCGCGATTCTAATAAAGTATTCCGTTTTATGTCAAGGCTTTTTCGACAGTTATCGTTCGCCCTGTGGGACTTGTGGTTTTTTCATGCGTCTATCGAAGTGATACGTTAACCCCGTACCAGCAGGAACTAAACGCCCTACAATCACATTTTCTTTTAATCCCCTTAATTCATCTGACTTACCTGATACGGCAGCTTCTGTTAAGACTCGCGTTGTCTCTTGGAATGATGCTGCAGAAATAAAGGATTCTGTAGCAAGCGATGCCTTGGTAATACCTAATAATACTGGCTCATAAGTTGCTAAAGCTTTGCCAGCTTTTAGCAATTTATTATTTTCCGATCGCAACAATGCTAACTCTGCCTGCTCGCTCTTTAAGACCCCTGTATCACCTGGATCAATGACCGTCACCTTACGCAACATTTGTCGGATAATCACTTCAATATGCTTATCATTAATTTTTACACCTTGCAGACGATAAACATCTTGAATTTCGTTCACAATATAGTTTGTTAATGCATTCACTCCCAATAGCCGTAACACATCATGCGAATTAAATGGTCCCTCTACCAGCACCTCTCCTTTTTCCACATGCTCACCTTCAAACACATTCACATGTCGCCATTTTGGAATAAGTTCTTCATATGTTACACCATCAAGCCCAGTAATAATTAAGCGACGTTTACCTTTTGTTTCCTTACCAAAACTGACCACACCAGAAATTTCCGCCAGTACGGCTGGGTCTTTAGGACGGCGTGCTTCGAATAAATCTGCAACGCGAGGTAAACCACCGGTAATATCGCGCGTCTTAGAAGTTTCTTGTGGAATACGTGCTAATACATCACCAACCTTCACACGTGCACCATCTTCAAAGTTCACGATTGCATCAGCAGGTAAGAAATATTGCGCAGGCAAATTAGTACCAGGAAGTAGTAACTCACTACCTTTATCATTAACTAACTTGATTAATGGCTTTAGCTCTTTACCACCAGCGCCACGTTGTTTCACATCCGCTACCACAATACTCGTCAACCCAGTTAGCTCATCAGTTTGACGATGCATAGTGATGCCATCAACTAAATCCACAAACTTAATTCGCCCTGCCACCTCAGTAATAACTGGATGACTATGTGGATCCCAATTGGCTACCACTTGACCTGCATTAACTTGTGACCCTTCAGAAACACTAAGCTCAGCGCCGTAAGGAACCTTATAACGTTCCCGCTCACGTCCATGCTCATCCACCACAGCAAGTATACCCGAACGTGAAACCACAATAAAACTACCGCTATGATGTTGGATTAACTTGACATTATGTAGTTTTACCTTGCCTGGCAATTTAATTTGTACATTATTAACTGCTGTAGCTCGAGATGCCGCACCACCAATATGGAAAGTTCTCATGGTTAGCTGTGTACCTGGCTCACCAATGGATTGAGCAGCAATGACACCGACAGCTTCGCCAATATTGACACGGTGACCACGCGCTAGATCACGACCATAGCAAGCACTACAAATACCGTAGCGCGATTCACAGGTAATAGGTGTGCGCACCAAGATTTCATCAATGGTCACATCTTCAAGTTTTTTAACCCATCGTTCATCGAGTAATGTCCCTGCTGGCACAATGGTTTTACCTGATACAGGATCAACTACTGCTTGAATAGTCACTCGCCCTAATACTCGTTCATGCAAAGGCTCTACAATATCGCCACCCTCAATCAATGGAGTCATGGTAATGCCTTGCATCGTGCCGCAATCTTCTTCTGTAATCACTAAATCTTGGGCTACATCCACTAAACGTCGAGTTAAATATCCTGAATTTGCGGTTTTCAATGCAGTATCAGCCAAACCCTTACGCGCACCGTGAGTAGAAATAAAGTACTGCAATACATTTAACCCCTCACGGAAATTAGCTGTAATCGGTGTTTCGATAATGGTACCGTCTGGCTTAGTCATCAAACCACGCATACCTGCTAGCTGTCGAATCTGGGCAGCCGAACCTCTCGCACCCGAATCGGCCATCATATAAATAGAATTAAATGACTCCTGACGAATCTTTTCGCCTTTTTTGTCTTTCACTGTTTCTGCAGATAACTGATCCATCATCGCTTGTGCTACTAAATCATTGGTACGCGACCAAATATCGACTACTTTATTATAACGCTCACCTTGGGTTACTAACCCTGAAGCAAATTGCGCTTGAATCTTACGTACCTCATCTTCTGCCTGAGAAATAATATCTGCTTTAGCTTTAGGTATCACTAAATCATCTACACCAATAGAAAGGCCGGAGCGCGTTGCATAATGAAACCCTGTATACATGAGCTGGTCAGCAAAGATCACGCTAGCTTTCAACCCTACCTCAAGATAACAAACATTAATAAGATTCGAGATAGTCTTTTTATTCATAGTGCAATTAATGACGTCAAATGACAATCCTGGCGGCAATAATTCTGATAATAAAGCACGGCCTACTGTGGTTTCGACAAAACGTATATTTTCTTTTAATGCATTGGTACTTTCATCATGCACATACTCTTTTATCCTAACACGAATTTTAGCGTGCAATTCGACGGTACCATTTTCGTAAGCACGGTGCACTTCCTGAGTATCAGCAAAAACCATACCTTCGCCCACCACATTAACACGTGAACGCGTCAGGTAATAAAGACCTAATACCACATCTTGCGTTGGCACAATAATAGGCTCGCCATTTGCAGGAGAAAGCACATTATTTGTCGACATCATCAAAGAACGCGCTTCAAGCTGCGCTTCTAATGACAAAGGCACATGCACTGCCATTTGGTCACCATCGAAGTCAGCATTGTAAGCCGTACATACTAAAGGATGTAACTGAATGGCTTTACCTTCAATTAAAATGGGTTCAAATGCTTGAATACCCAAACGATGCAGGGTAGGAGCGCGATTAAGCAATACAGGATGTTCGCGAATAACTTGTTCGAGAATATCCCAAACCTCCAGTTCTTCTCTATCTACCATTTTCTTCGCTGCTTTAATGGTCGACGCTGAACCTAATATTTGTAACCGACTATATATGTAAGGTTTAAATAACTCTAACGCCATGCGCTTAGGTAAACCACATTGATGTAATCTAAGAGTAGGGCCTACGACAATGACTGATCGTCCGGAATAATCTACACGCTTACCTAGTAGGTTTTGGCGAAAACGACCTTGCTTACCTTTTATCATGTCAGCCAATGACTTTAGCGGACGTTTATTACTGCCAGTAATCGTACGGCCACGTCGACCATTATCTAATAAAGCATCCACCGCTTCTTGCAGCATGCGCTTTTCATTACGCACAATAATATCAGGCGCATTTAGATCTAATAATCTCTTGAGGCGATTATTGCGATTAATTACACGACGATATAAATCGTTTAGATCGGAAGTAGCAAAACGCCCACCATCCAAAGGTACTAAAGGCCGTAAATCTGGAGGTAGCACAGGAAGCACCGTCAAAATCATCCATTCTGGTTTATTACCCGAAGAATGAAATGCTTCCATCAATTTTAAACGTTTAGACAGCTTCTTTAAACGTGAATCCGAGGTCACTGTTGCCACTTCTTCACGAACTTTTGCAATTTCTGTTTCTAAATTAATAGCTCGTAACAACTCTAAAACCGCATCTGCGCCCATTTTGGCTTCGAATTCATCACCATACTCTTCGATAGCATCATAATAAGCTTCTTCAGATAATAATTGACCGCGCTCTAACTGCGTCATTCCTGGATCAATAACAACATAGGCTTCAAAGTAAAGAACACGCTCAATATCACGTAGCGACATATCTAACATCAAGCCAATACGTGAAGGCAAAGAACGTAAAAACCAAATATGTGCAACAGGACTAGCCAACTCAATATGGCCCATACGATCACGCCGCACTTTAGAAACTGTCACCTCTACACCGCATTTTTCGCACACCACCCCACGATGTTTCAAGCGCTTATACTTGCCGCAAAGACATTCGTAATCCTTAGTAGGACCGAAAATTTTGGCACAAAAAAGCCCATCCCGCTCCGGCTTAAATGTACGGTAATTAATTGTTTCTGGTTTTTTTACTTCCCCATAGGACCAAGAACGCACCATATCAGGAGAAGCAAGTCCAATGCGTATAACGTCAAATTCTTGTATGTGCGCTTGATGCTTAACTAGCGTTAGTAGATCTCTCAACGTGACTCCCCCTCTTTGTATACAACGTACAGAATCATTCGTGACTAAAAGCTATCCTAAACACACCATGTGTAACTCTTGTTACTCAAGCTCAATGTTAATGCCCAGTGAGCGGATTTCTTTAACTAATACATTAAAGGCCTCAGGCATGGTAGATTCCATATAGTGCTCACCGTCTACAATATTCTTGTAAACCTTCGTACGACCAGCAACGTCATCTGATTTCACTGTTAACATTTCTTGTAAGGTATATGCAGCACCATATGCTTCTAACGCCCATACTTCCATTTCACCAAATCGTTGGCCACCAAATTGCGCTTTACCGCCTAATGGCTGTTGGGTAACAAGGCTATATGATCCCGTAGAACGAGCATGCATCTTGTCATCAACCAAGTGATTTAGCTTCATCATATACATATAACCAACCGTAACAGGGCGATCAAATTGCACACCCGTTCTGCCATCATACAAAATGGCTTGACCATTTTCTGGTAATCCCGCCAACCTCAACATGGCCTTAATTTCATCTTCTGTTGCACCGTCAAAAACCGGTGTGGCAATAGGTATGCCATCACGCAAGTTATTAGCCAAACGATCCACCTCTTCATCAGACAAACTTGAAAGAGATTCTTTATGTTTGCCAATACTGTAAATTGAGCTTAAGAGCTGTTTGACATTTTTCGTTGATTGGCTAGCATCTAGCATTTTTCCAATTTTCTTGCCTAATTCTTTCGATGCCCATCCTAAATGTGTTTCCAACACTTGCCCTACATTCATACGTGATGGCACGCCTAAAGGGTTAAGCACTATATCAACAGGTGTACCATCCGCAAGATGTGGCATATCTTCAACCGGCACAATCATAGAAATAACCCCTTTATTTCCATGTCGTCCCGCCATTTTATCACCCGGCTGTACACGGCGCTTCACAGCAAGATACACTTTCACCACTTTCAATACACCCGGAGCTAAATCATCACTTTGGGTAATTTTCTGACGTTTAACTTCATACGCTTTTTCAAAGTCATGTCGCAGTTGTTTTAGTTGCTTTGCTGCCACTTCTAACTGCTTATTGGCAGTGGCATCCCGCAAACGAATTTCAAACCATTTTTCGCGAGGTACTTCAGCTAAATATCCCTTAGTAATCTTAGACCCTTTCTTTAATTTAGCTGGGCCGCCTTCAGCAAGGCGATTAACTAGCAATTGTTCTACACGTGAGAATAAATCACTTTCCTTAATACGCATTTCATCATTTAAATCTTGTTTGATTTTTGCTAATTCTTGTTTCTCTATTTCTAATACACGCGTATCTTTTTTAACTCCTTCCCGTGTAAAAATTTGTACATCGATAATCGTCCCCTCTGTACCAGTAGGCACACGCAAAGAACTATCTTTTACATCTGATGCTTTTTCTCCAAAAATAGCGCGTAGCAGTTTTTCTTCTGGTGTAAGTTGTGTTTCTCCTTTGGGAGTCACTTTACCAACCAAAATATCGCCTGCACTCACTTCTGCACCAATATAAACAATTCCACATTCATCTAGCTTAGAGAGTGCACTTTCACCGACATTAGGAATATCTCCAGTAATTTCTTCTGGGCCTAATTTGGTATCACGCGCAACACAAGTCAACTCCTCAATATGAATGCTAGTAAACCTATCTTCTTGAACAACTCGTTCAGAAATTAAAATGGAATCTTCGAAGTTATAGCCATTCCAAGGCATAAACGCGACGAGCAGATTCTGCCCTAACGCTAACTCACCTAAATCAGTAGATTGACCATCAGCCAAAACATCAGACTTAGCAATCATATCGCCATTGGCTACTAATGGTCGCTGATTAATACAGGTATCACGATTAGTACGGGTATATTTAGTTAAATTATAAATATCTACGCCGGTTTCACCTGATTCCGCTTCTTCATCATTAGCACGCACAACAATACGGGATGCATCAACATAATCAACCACCCCGCCACGCTTGGCTGTAACTGTCACACCTGAGTCAGTAGCAACAATACGCTCTATACCTGTTCCTACTAAAGGTTTTTCTGTCTTTAGAATAGGCACAGCTTGACGTTGCATGTTAGAACCCATTAACGCACGGTTCGCATCGTCGTGCTCTAAAAATGGAATTAATGCCGCGGCTACAGAAACAATTTGACGTGGAGAAACATCCATAAACTGCACGCGATCTGGTGTGGAGAAGGTAAATTCATTGCGGTATCGCACCGGCACAAGGGTATCACTTAGCCGCCCTTTCTCATCCAGCGATGCATTAGCCTGTGCAATAGTATAATCTCCCTCCTCAATAGCAGAAAGAAACACAACGTCCTTCGTTACTTTACTATTAACCACTTTTCGATAAGGGGTTTCTAAAAAGCCGTATTGATTGGTACGCGCATAAACAGCCAGTGAGTTAATTAAGCCAATATTCGGCCCTTCTGGCGTTTCAATTGGGCACACACGACCATAATGCGTAGGATGCACATCGCGCACTTCAAAGCCAGCGCGTTCTCGCGTTAAACCACCCGGCCCTAACGCAGATACACGGCGTTTATGAGTGATTTCAGAAAGCGGATTATTTTGATCCATAAACTGTGAAAGCTGACTAGATCCGAAAAATTCCTTAATAGCAGCAGAGACTGGCTTGGCATTGATTAAATCTTGCGGCATTAAATTTTCAGTATCAGGCAAGCTTAATCTCTCACGTACAGCACGTTCCACACGCACTAAACCAATACGGAATTGATTTTCTGTCATTTCACCAACACTACGAACACGGCGATTGCCTAGATGATCAATATCATCCACCACATCACCACCATTTCTAATATTAATCAGTGCCTTTAGTACAGCAATGATATCATCCTTAGTTAAAACACCTGGACCGTCTCCTGTCTTTCTCCCTACCCGCCGATTTAACTTCATACGACCCACATCGGATAAATCATATCTATCGGCACTAAAAAATAAGTTATTAAACAAAGTTTCAGCCGCATCTTTGGTAGGCGGTTCACCCGGACGCATCATGCGATAAATTTCTACTAATGCTTCTTGCTGATTAGTTGTTACATCATGCCGCAACGTATCAGAAATATAAGGGCCACGATCAATATCATTCACATACAATGTTTCAAAGACTTTAACTTTAGCTGCAAGCAGAGACTTAATAATGTCATTACTAATCACATCATTCACATTAGCTAAAACTTCTCCCGTTTCGGCATTAATAATCGTCTTAGCTAGCACTTTTCCTAATACATACTCAGCAGGAACTTCAAGTTGCTTAATACCTGATTTCTCAAGTTGCGCAATATGGCGTGCAGTAATACGGCGCCCTTTTTCCACAATAATCTTACCACCCTTCTTGATTTCAAAAGAGGCTATTTCCCCACGCAATCTTTCGGGTACAAGATCTAAAACAAACTCACCATTTTTTATGTGAAACGTATTTTTATCAAAAAAGAAATTCAAAATTTCTTCAGTGGTATATCCCAGTGCACGTAACAAAATAGTAACGGGCAATTTCCGCCGACGATCAATACGGGCATAAATACAATCTTTAGGATCAAATTCGAAATCTAACCAAGATCCTCGGTAGGGAATAACACGAGCAGAAAACAAAAGTTTTCCGGAGGAGTGAGTCTTGCCCTTATCGTGCTCATAAAATACGCCAGGCGAGCGATGCAACTGAGAAACCACTACACGCTCAGTGCCATTAATCACAAACGTGCCATGTTCCGTCATGAGCGGAATTTCACCCATGTAGACTTCCTGTTCCTTCACATTTTTAACAGCACGTGCATCATTGCCAGCATCCCTACTGTAAAACACTAAGCGTAGTTTTACTCGTAACGGCGCTGCATAAGTAAGCCCGCGCATTTTGCACTCTTTAACATCAAACAGCGACTCACCTAGCCGATAACTAACATACTCAATGGCTGCATAACCTGATGCGCTAACTACAGGGAAAACTGAACGAAATACACCTTCCAACCCAGAAGCCGAGCGTTTTTCTGGGTTAACCTCTGCTTGTAAAAACTTATGGTAAGAATCTAATTGAATCTCAAGTAAAGGTGGTACCTCGATTGTACTCAACAATTTGCTAAAATTTTTACGAATTCGCTTTTTCTCTGTATATGAATATATCGACGCCATAACAATAATACCCCTGCATGACTACAATGAGTAATAAAAAACCACCCTCCCGTCTTTTAGGCAGACGGGAATGCTAAAGAAATGGGCCGATAGAGATAAGTGATGCTACCGGCCTTGAAAGTGTAATAAACTGCACTGAATTTAACAATAAGACAATGAAACTATTTAACTTCAACCGTTGCACCAGCATCCTCAAGCTGCTTCTTCATTTCTGCAGCTTGCGCTTTATTAACCCCTTCTTTTACTGGTTTTGGCGCCGCTTCAACTAGATCTTTTGCTTCTTTCAAGCCCAACCCAGTGATAACACGAACTACTTTAATAACATTGATCTTATTATCACCTGCTTTAGCAAGAATAACGTTGAATTCGGTTTTCTCTTCTGCTGGCGCTGCTTCTGCGGCTGCTGTAGGAGCTGCTACAGCAACGGCGGCTGCCGAAACACCAAATTTATCTTCCATAGATTTAATTAAATCAACTACATCCATAACGCTCATATTAGAAATAGCTTGTAAAATTTCATCTTTGCTTACGGCCATGACTTACTCTCCAAACATAAAAAACCATTATCGATTAATTACAATGAACTAAGCTGCTTGTTGCTTTTTATCACGAATAGCAGCCAATGTTCGTACCAACTTACCGTGAGGTTCCGCTAGTGTACGCACCAATTTAGTAATTGGCGCACACATAATAGACATTAATTGAGCAATTGCCTCGTTCTTTGTTGGCAAACTTGCCAATTTATCCAAGTCACTTGCAGGTAACAACATCCCATCGATAGACAAAAGTCGTACTTGAAGCTTCTCGTTCTGTTTAACAAATTCCTTAAATAAACGGGCAGCTGCACCAGGCTCATCCTTAGAAAAAGCTAAAGCCAATGGCCCAACTAATGACTGCTGCGCACAAGCAAAATGCGTTCCCTCTAATGCACGACGTGCCAGCGTGTTCCTCACCACTCGCAAATACACTCCAGAGTGGCGAGCTGATTTACGCAATGCAGTTAATTGCTCAACACTCAAGCCCGCATACTCTACAGCCACAAGAGAGACTGCTTGTTTAGCCACCTCAGCCACCTCAGCCACAATGGCTTTTTTATCATCTAGTTTTAATACCACTTACATTGCCTCCTAATACTATAAGAACACGGGCTTTAAGATTAAAACACCCATGCTCCAGCTTAAGATCGGCAATACCTTAACTGGCATCACCGTCTGCGTAGGCTAACTAGTAGAATGTGACATCTACTCGGTTATTTAAGCAAAAGCACCCACGGTCTTTGACGAGTGCTGGCGTAAGCAAAGCTTTCGTCAACGCCCCACAAAGTCTATTAGCTATCCATGCTGGCAATATCAATTGCCAATCCAGGTCCCATTGTTGAAGAAACAGTTACCTTTTTAAAATAAATACCCTTAGCTGTACTAGGTTTCGCTTTTTTCAGTGCAGCTATAACAGTTTCAAAATTCTGTATTAAATCTTCGACACTAAAATCAAGTTTACCAATCATGCAGTGCACAATCCCTGCTTTATCTGTTCTATAACGTATCTGCCCTTTCCTTGCATTTTGTACTGCGGTTGCAATGTCTGTAGTCACTGTACCATCTTTAGGGTTTGGCATAAGACCACGCGGACCTAACACTTGTCCAAGCTGTCCCACAATACGCATAGCATCAGGAGTGGCCAAAACTAAGTCAAAATCTAGGTTACCTGCTTTTACTTTTTCTGCCAAATCTTCCAAGCCAACAATATCCGCGCCTGCCTTCAATGCTGCATCTGCATGTGCGGAGGATGTGAAAACAGCCACACGCACTTGCCGACCAGTCCCCTTAGGCAATACCAACGATCCACGTATTGCTTGGTCAGACTTGCGCGAGTCTACGCCTAAATTCACACTAATATCAACACTTTCTCGGAATTTTGCTAAGGGTAAATCTTTTAATAGAGCAAATGCATCCTTTACTGCATATACTTTACCTGCTGGTACTTTTTCACGAATAGCGCGTATACGTTTTGATAATTTAGCCATTTTCTTATACCCCCTCCACGTCAACACCCATGCTACGCGCACTACCGGCAATACAACGTACCGCCGCATCTAAGCTAGCCGCAGTCAAATCTGGCATCTTCGCCTTGGCAATTTCTTCTAGCTGTTTACGTGTAATTTTACCAACCTTATTAGTCTTAGGAGTGCTGCTACCCTTAGCTAACTTAATCTTTTCTTTAATCAAATAAGAAGCCGGTGGAGTTTTAACTATAAAGGTAAAACTTCTATCTTCATAAACGGTAATTTCAACTGGCAAAGGCTTGCCCTGCAAATCTGCAGCTTGCGTTTTAGCATTAAAGGCCTTACAGAACTCCATAATATTAACACCCTGCTGCCCTAATGCAGGACCAACCGGAGGACTTGGATTAGCTGCTCCACCAATAATTTGCAGCTTGACAAGCCCTTTGACTTTCTTTCTCGTTTTCGACATATCTAAATACCTCTAAAAATAGGTGCAACCGCCTTTATTCGCTATATGTTTAAGAAACTCCCACTTAACCCTTCTCTACCTGGTCAAACTGTAGATCAACAGGTGTAGAACGTCCGAATATTAACACGGCCACACGTAGTCGATTTTTTTCGTAGTTTACTTCTTCAACAACGCCGTTAAAATCAGCAAACGGCCCATTAATAACTCGCACCACTTCACCCACCTCAAACAAGACCTTTGGCTTTGGTTTTTCACTACTGTCTTGCATGCGCTGCAATATCACTTCCGCTTCTTTAGCGGTAATAGGAGTAGGTTTATCGCTTGTCCCACCAATAAATCCCAACACCTTAGGTGTAGAACGCACTAAATGCCACGCTTTCTCATTCATTTCCATTTCAACTAACACATAACCAGGAAAAAACTTACGCTCACTTTTACGTTTTTGACCTGCACGCAACTCTACTACTTCCTCGGTAGGAACTAATATTTCACCAAACCGGTCATCTAAGCCTTCAACACGTATACGTTCTTGCAGCGCTTGCCTTACATAGTTTTCAAACCCAGAATAGGCGTGTACAACATACCAGCGCTTTTTAGGCTTTTCCTGTTCATCCGACATAAAAATTTAACCTCAACATTCCGAGACTATCCTCTTTGCCCCGTTAGCCAACCAATCAGCCACATTAAAACACCATCAATTCCCCACAACAGCAAGGCAAGCACAATAACCATCACTGCCACTACCATAGTAGCTTGCATGGTTTCCTGTCGGGTTGGCCATACCACTTTTCGCATCTCGGTACGTGCATCACGTACAAAGACAATTGCTCGTTTACCCTGTTCAGTAAAAGCAAGAGTCGCACCTACCCCACAGACCAAGGCGACCATTCCTACCAGGCGGAGGGGCAAAGGCAGCGCACTATAGTAATAGTTAGCAGCCAAACCCACAAGCAATAAAATTACCGCTGCCGTCCATCGTAATTTATCTAATGACGAGGAAGCGGCATTGTTATCACCTTTAAATAGCATCACATTCGCCTTTGCTGACTTCACAGTTAATCCATCCAATGCATTATTATTCAGGCCAGGAGGGTCTCGAACCCCCAACCTGCGGTTTTGGAGACCGCCGCTCTGCCAATTGAGCTACTGGCCTACATCACGCCTGTTTTACTCGATAACTTTAGAGACAACACCAGCACCCACGGTACGACCGCCTTCACGTATCGCAAACCGCAACCCTTC
>MGYC01000031.1 GCA_001801575.1 Gammaproteobacteria bacterium RIFCSPHIGHO2_12_FULL_41_20 | reverse complement strand
TAACTCTTTCCATGAGGGTCATAGATAATAATGACATAAAAACAATAGTCATGGGAATTCGATCCCATACTAAACTCGCATTGGTTGGCAACCAATGATAATAGGCCGAACCTATCCCGGTTAAGAATAACCCAGTAAATAAAGTAAAAAAAGGAATACTCTCTTGCCAATTGAATAAACTTCCTTTACACCATTCGTGGTACAGTGCTAAAAATCCCAAAATGGCTACAAAGAAAAATGGAACATTAGATATAACATTCCAAAAATTTGGTATAAACAATAACTTTCTATTATCTGTAAATTGATGATAGTTCAAATCTTGAGGAATAGACGGGAGCAAAAATACTATCCCAAAAAAACAAACTATCGTTAGCAAGAGTAAAATATATTTTTTAATCATTGTGTTACCTACTAGCCCTGAAGCATGAGTTGCTCTAAAAGCACAAATTCTAGCAGTCCTATGCAACCTTTGTCTCACAATCAAAGTTGTCACTAAATATAATAGATATTAACGTTTTCACCAAGAATTTATACGCGTTTTGGTCTTGCCACATCAGAAGCGGCATAATATTGAATCTCTCTAGAAAGTTCTGACTCAACTAATTTGATAAATTTTTCGACATTTGCAAATTGATATATAAAATTATTATATTAATAATCATATAGATATAGGCTATTACCCAACTATTTTTAGTTAAATGCTAAACTTAAGAAAAAGAGGAGTGTCATATAAAAGGGAGAGCATAACGTGGAATATAAAAAATGGTTTACTTTCTGTGTCATATTTATATTCGTTTCTCCTGTTTATGCAGAATATTACCTTGTATATTCCGAGTCAGAACCAATAGCTACGTGTAGCTATAATTGTGGTCGTGTTATAGTAAAAAAACATAAATACCATAAAAAAGTTGCACATAAACAGCATTACACAAAAGCCCCTTATAATAAAAAGAATAGTTACAGTATTACCGTGTACTGCCCATGCAGTAATATGTGGATACCTAGTGATTGTAGCTGCTGTAGCGGAATAATATATCAAACGCGCGGTTATACTGTATCACCTGCACCACCCCGCCATGATTCGTATGTTATGGAAGAATATGTCTATGATCCTGACTTAAGTACAGCTGATGATAATGCAATAACCAACCCAGGAATGAATATTGATAATTAAACCTAGAAACGGCAGTTGGACGCGAGTTTTAAACGTAACAGATTGATTGAGATAATCTTTCAAAAACTTGAGCGGCCATCCGATTGGTGATCCGAAAACTTTTGAAAGACCTAGTACAATGATTCACTGATTTTTCTATAGTAGATCACACCAAACAAAGGTATGATTTCTACCATGCAGACTAATTATAAAATCATCATTAATGCCAGTTTACTTGTTGCCATTTCGGGGATTCTATACGGGTTTCTTGGTTTTTTAGGCACTGCTGTTTTACAGGAAAAAATGGCCATTTCAGCTATGTTATTTTGGCGATTTTTTGTTGCTGGAATATGGATTTTTTTATTCTCTCTAAAAAACTCTCCGCAAGGTATATTTTATCAAACAAATAAACGCGCATTATTCTTTATGTTTTTTTTGGGTGCTATTAGCTACGCTGGTTCTAGTGAATTTTATTTCATCGCTAGTCAATATACAGGAACAGGGTTAGCCATGGTTATTTTTTTTTCTTACCCTGTCATTATTGCATTAGTCTCTTGGATAATTCATAGAAAGCATCTTAGTATTGGTATGATTTTAACACTCATTACTATGACAATAGGCTTATTTTTACTGCAAGATACATCTATACATCAATTCAGCGTAGTTGGGGTTTTATTTGGTATTATTGCTGCAATTTGTTATGCCATGTACGTCATAGGTAGTAAGCGTATTTCCTCTACCGCTGTAAACTCCAACTTACTCACCATGATGGTGTGTTTCGGGAGTGCCTTTATTTTTCTTGTATTAGCTATTTCATCGCACACTTTTGTCTTTCCACACGCCATAAAAAGTTGGTTATACTTATTAGCGTTGGGTATTCTTGCAACAGCACTACCTATTCAACTCATGTTAGAAGGATTAAAATACATAAGTTCTATGCGCGCATCTATTATTTCTGTTCTCGAACCACTTGTCACTGTATTAGTCGGCATACTCTTATTAGATGAAACTGTATCAAATATACAAATGCTAGGAGCTTGTATTATTCTTGGTAGCGCACTATTAATTCAAGCTCAGAAAACCTTATAATGTGAATTTCAGATAAGATGGCACAGTCTAGAAACTCTATCTCTATGCTCAGTACATGATAAGAATTCTTGCCGTTCGCTATGAGCTTGTCGAAAGGCTTTTCAGTATCATTTTGTGCTTCGAGATAGCGTACTTCATACGCTTCCTCAGCACGAGCGGTGACCTAAATAGTTTTTGTCATGTACTGAGATCTCTATGTTAAGTAAGTTGACATTTAGACGCCAATAAGGCGTAATAATTTTTTATTGTGCTTAAATACAGGGAGCGTTGTAATGTACATACGTCATCGGTTATTTACTCTTAGTGCCATTTCTTTTATTTGTGTATCCCCTACTTTTGCAGCAAAATCTGTGGATCTTACACATCAGCCAGTCTCTATATTGCAATCTCTATCATCTACAAAACAAATGGATGTTAAAGAGACAAGTCGAGCTACTGACTTTAATAAAACCACCCATATTCGCATTCAACAAACGTATGCCGGATATCCTGTATGGGGTAGTGATGCCATTATCCATGTTCCACATAATACACACGCTTCATTAACAAACTTGTCTACCGGCACAACAATGAATGGAACCATGTATCAAAACCTGGCTGTGGACTTAAATAACACACCACCCGCGGAAATACTCACCACAGAACAAGCAAATAAAGCCGTACAATTTGCTGTACAGCTTTATCAAAAGAAGACCGGCATCAAAACACATGATCTTAGCAAAGTTAAGAAAAACATCATTGTTTATGTAGACAATGAATACAAAGCACACTGGGCTTATTTAGTCACCTTCTTAACTGGTACAGCAGATGGCATGCCCGCGCTGCCCACATATATTCTGGATGCCAACTCTTTTACCATTTATGAAGAATGGAACGATGTGCAAACTACTAACAAAGAGCTTTCGCAAGGCGGTGGTTTTGGCGGCAATCCCAAGATGGGAAAGTTGATTTATGATGGGTTAACAGATAATAGACCCTCTCTTGCCATCAAGCGTGACGTGGCTAAGAATACATGCTATCTAGAAAATAACGATGTTGAATCTAAAGATGCCCGCCATCAACTCGGACCGTTTGGATCTGCTCCTGTTGCTAAATTTCAATGTAATAATACCGATAGCCAACATAATAACGTCTACTGGTCTGGTGATGTTGATGCTGTTAATGGTGGCTATTCGCCGGCAAATGACGCGCTCTATATAGGGCAAGTCATTAAAGATATGTATCAGGTATGGTATGGACTACCAGTATTATCACAATATGGTAAGCCACTAAAACTGAAATTAAATGTTCACGTATCTGATTTTTTCGGACAACCCATGGATAATGCTATGTTCCTCCCGCTTACCAATGAGATGTATTTTGGGGATGGTGCAAGTATGTTCTATCCACTCACTTCTCTTGGCGTCGGTGCGCATGAAATCAGTCATGGCTTTACCTCCCAACATTCCAATCTGGCTTATCAAAAACAATCTGGTGGATTAAATGAATCTTTTTCAGATATGGCTGCACAAGCTGCTGAATTTTATGCCTATGGTACCAACAATTGGCAAATTGGTCCGGAAATTGTAAAAGGCAATGGGGCATTGCGCTATATGGACGACCCAACTAAAGACGGTAAATCCATCGGTCATGTACGTAATTACAATGACAGCTTAAATGTACATTATAGTAGTGGTGTGTTTAATAAAGTTTTTTATCTTCTAGCCACCGCGTCAAACTGGAATACCAAAAAAGCCTTCGATGTCATGGTACAAGCTAATATGCATTATTGGACGGCTAATGCAACATTTCAAAGTGCTGCATGTGGGGTTATGAAAGCCGCCTATGATTATCACTATGATCTAGGCGAGGCTAGCAAAGCATTCAATGTAGTCGGTATTGATACAACGGTATGTTGATCAAAAATCAGCTTGCCCTGGTAAAAACATGCCAAGGCAAGCTGTGCATTCCGTGCAGTTTTAGCTTATATTATACGATGATAAGCTGATTGCTGCGCCGCCTTCTCAATGCTAGTACTACGATGGCAAATGCGTGCAAACAGTGAGAAACAACCGCACCCCGAACTTTTTGGTTGACTAGAAACAGAAAAACGAGATTCGTCGGCAGCATCGCCATTAACAGCACCATAAATAGGCGCTTGAGCTACAGTTCTATCTCTAACTATCAAAGGATCACGAGATTGATCATCCTCAGCAACCGTCGCAACATAGCCACGAGAGACTCGAACTCTATTTCCACGCTCTAGTATACTCTGTTGAGTTCGACGGGCTGCTTCTGTAACGTATTGCGCTTGATAGGCCTCGAGCTGTTTTGCTTTTTGATAAATTGCTAAATGCTGTTCTTGTAATTGTTGTACTTTAGCAATTAACCCTTTCAATGCAGCATGCCGGGTTTCAGGTTCTTTAGTTTTTGTATGTATGTACTCTTGTGCTGCCTGTACTTGGCCAATAAAAAAATCCGCTGCTGCGTCGATATCAACTAGTAATTTACCTAAGTGCCGTTGCTCATCATGCGTTAGTCGAGTTTGTGTCATCGCAGGGAAAGAAAACTGTTGCAAAGCAGCAAATGCATCAGATAAACGCTGAATAGTGGCATTCAGCCTCCCCATGACACTTTCTTCTCGCCAAATCTTTCTCCAGCCTCCTCGCGCACCGCCGATATCTTCCCAATGTTGTATCTCTAAAAAAGAAACTTGCGCTACTAAACCGTAAAAATCTCGAGCATGACTAGCTAGTTCAGCTGTTTTAATAGCAGCTAACTGCCGTAATTTTTCTATATTTTCTTGTAACTTTGATTTCATCTCACCCATAGTGCGACTTAGTGCCATAACCTATCCTCTGTATGTTATTTTTAGATAAAAATTATAACGATTCACAAAAAAAGAACGAATAGTTTACATCGACTCAAGTTATGAAGGTAATTTTTTTTATAATTGCAGTGTATAGGTAGGCATTTCCATACAAGAGCTAAAACAAAACACGGTCAAAATATGCCCTAAAGTTGCTGCTCTCTGTAATCTCTAACCCATCATAAACAATTCAGGTCGATATTCAAAATGCATGGTATCATAAAAATACCATCTACCACCCCAAAAAAACCCTTCTTTTTCAAAAATTCTAACTATTTCTATAGGAATATGATTAGGGCGTGGTAGTTGTGATACCGGGCGCTTATACCTCTGATAATCCCATAACCAATAATTAGAGTACTGTGAGTTAATATCCACTGCAATACCAAAGCTGTGTGAACTCAGATAGCCTTGCCCAGCCACTTTGCGCCAATAAAAACTACCGCCTGGATTATTTAAATAACGATAATAAGATCGAGGCAGTTTTTCTAATGCAGCAGAAATATGCTGTAATTTTTTAGCTACTCCATTTATGGTGGTCACACGTAACGGATAGCGATTACCAAATACGTGCGGCATCCAATAGATAGTCACTAATTTTCTTTTTACTGCACTCGGAGTATTGCCATACATTTTTCGAAAAAACGGCTCATAACTATCATCTAATATATCTCGACGCGAAATACTCCCTACCGATGAATCAGCGTGATGTAGCCACCCCATGAGACGATTAAACACAGGAAAAGAGCTGCGTATTTGCATACGTGTACCATCGCGCCAATCAATATAATGGGAAGTCACTGCTTTGATAGCATCAGGATAAGCTTTTTGCAAATTCTGCAATGCTGTATCGCCATCTGTTTGTGCAACGACAGAATTACTGATAAAAATAACAAATAGTAAGCAACGATATTTAATTTTGTCCATAATAATGTACTGACTTCTTCCATTTATGCCATTATTCTAGAAATGGCAGTTGGGCACGAGTTTTAATATTAATTTAATCGAGGACCCTCATGCACTATTTCATTTATTGTATATTATTATTAAGCTGCCTAACAACTGTACAGGCAGCTAAAACATCCTCCACTTCAGTTGCTCTACATCTAGACTGGCTCAATCCACAAATCGATCCAAAACAAAATTTTTATCAATACGCCAATGGTGGTTGGTTAAAAACGCATCCTCTACCTCATGACTATGCACGTTGGGGAGCGTTTCAAGTATTACAAGAAAAAAACCAACATATTATTCACCATATTCTTGAGGCTATTGCCAATACTCCCAATAAAAAACCCGGCAGCAATGAACAAAAAATAGGAGACTTTTATTTTAGTGGCATGGATGAAGTCGCTATTAATGCAGCAGGCATCACCCCATTGCATTCTGAATTTGACCGTATCACCAACATAAAAACGCTCTCCGATTTACAGCCGGTAATTTCACACCTACAAATATTAGGTGTAGATGCGCTATTTAATTTTGGACAAATGCAAGATTATCTAAATAGCAAAAAAGTCATTGGTGTGGCTTTACAAGGTGGCCTAGGGTTGCCTGATAGAGATTATTATTTAAGAAAAGAATCTAAATTTATAAAAATCCGCGCACAATATCAACAACATATTGCTAAGATGTTTACGTTATTAGGTAATAGCAAAAAACAAGCTACAGCCGCAGCAAAAACGGTGATGGACATAGAAACTAAGTTAGCTAATGCATCCATGTCACGCATAGAACAACGTGATCCCTACGCAATATATCATCCTATGAGTATAAAACAATTGGATAGCTTAACCCCTCATTTTTCCTGGCCCCATTACTTCGCTCAGATGCAGCATCCGGAAATCAATAGTATCAACCTGGCCATGCCTAATTTTTTCAAAACTATGGATAATCTATTGATAACAACACCCATAGAAGCTTGGAAAACATATTTACGCTGGCATGTAATCCATACTTTTTCTGAATTTTTACCAGCGCCTTATGTGAATGAAGATTTTAATATAACAGCTAAATTAACTGGAGTTAAAAAATTATTGCCGCGTTGGAAACGCGTCGTTAATGCAGAAGATCAAGCTCTCGGGTTTGCCATAGGTCAATTTTATATAAAAGAAAATTTCTCTATCGCAGATAAACAACATGCGCAAGTTATCCTTATACATATCCAACATGCGATGAAAAATGAATTACAGCAGCTTAGCTGGATGACAGCGCTTACTAAACAAGCCGCAATTAAAAAATTAAATAAGATGAATGCCCGCATCGGTTATCCCAATGTATGGCGTGACTACTCGCAACTAGATATAGATAAAGGACCTTATATACGCAATGTTATTCGTGCTAATGTATTTCTCCATAAACGCGAATTAAATAAAATAGGCAAACCTGTAGATAAAAATGAATGGGACATGACACCACAAACAGTAAATGCTTATTATGATCCCTCTAAAAATGAACTAACAATCCCTGCTGGTATTTTACAAGATCCATTTTTCAATAGTCACGCTCCTGCTAGTGTAAATTATGGTGCTATTGGGTTAGTCATGGGTCATGAAATAACCCATGGTTTTGATGATCAAGGTGCCCAATTTGATGAAGAAGGAAATTTAAAAAATTGGTGGACATCCGAAGATTTAAAAAAATTTAATCTAGCAACCCAATGTATCGCTAATCAATTTTCTAAGTTTACGGTTGCTGGAGATTTGCATGTGCAAGGTAAGCTAGTCATGGGAGAAGCTACTGCCGACTTAGGCGGCGGCATTTTAGCCTATCGTGCTTTCCATCTTGCCAATGAAAATAAGCAAGCATCAACAATCAAAACCTTCACCCCTGATCAACAGTTTTTCTTGGGTGCAGCACATATGTATGCAACTAATATCAACCCAGATGAAGCAAGAAGGCTAGTGATCACTGACCCTCACCCACCTGCTGTATACCGAGTCAATGGTACCTTTGCCAATATATTTGAATTTACACAAGCTTTTCAGGTAATTGCCCCTAGCTTAATGATAAACCAACCACGCTGTATAATTTGGTAAAATAAACGTCAAACGCTTTATTTAGGTTATTTTTTTATCCATTCTACGCATGTGTTATTGTGTTTTTGTGTTATATTTTCATTAGATACACATAAAATTAGCGCGGAGAATGGCTTATGTCTAGCACACGTCCTACACTAAAGGTATTTTTAATTGGAACGGATGAAGAGTATAAAGCTAGTTGCTTTAAGCAATTAGCGAGCAATATAAGGGAAGGAGCACAAATAACTGGAATGATGTTGGGATTCTCAGAACATGAGGATATCACCCTACAAATTTCTAGCCAAAGCGGTCAACAGCGCTTTAGAACGTTTATGCCGACTTCTGTAGGTAGTGCCAACATTGTTTTACTATGTGCTAAAGATACAGACGAGTTATTGCGCCTATCAAGTGCAACAAAAGAAATAAAAACGCCTATTGCTGTAGTAGTCAATAACAATGACACAAAAACGCTTGCCGCTGAAAAAGGATATAGTGTGGTTAATATAAACGATCCTCAAGGTACGTGCCTCGCGGAAATCATCCGCATTAGTCGTCAATCTTCATCTCGGCTACATCCTAGCCCAGATCGATAAAGAGAGAGGAGAAAAATCGTCGCAAATATAGCATAGCTGTCATAATACTGATAACTACAAATAATCCCCATGCACATAAACTTATGTGATTTGCCCACACTAAACCACAAAACTGGATATCTATAGTATTGATCTGACCACGTTGTGGAGTAACAGCAGCAATTAAATTATTCTGATAGAGTACGCTCTGATAAAGTACCGAATGACCATTTAATGTAATATGTAAGAGTTTTGGATAATACAAAATAGGTAACTCCAGTAATCGCACAGTAGACGGCACAAATATTTTACATTGCGTAATCGTTTTCTTCTGTTGACAATAGGGCATAATTTCTTTCACATCTATAGTTTCTGCATGCTTCATAAATCCAGATAACATCACTCGGGTAATAGGAATAAGTGTTTTTCTTGTATCAGGGCTAATTTTAATGATGAAATTATTTTGCAGACTCCATTGGTTGGGCAAAGAATATAAAGGGATATCCCAGCGAAATAACCCTGGTTGTAGCTTATAAGTCGCCAATTTTTCTCCATTTAACCCTGCTATCAACCTGTATTGATGCAGTCGAGAAGGAATCTCTCCCTGTATAGAAATAAACGGCGCAGCAGCAAGTTTTAACAAAGACTGGGGAATAATATAAGGTGTGTTCAACGGCAAAGTAGCTTGTTGCATCAAAGAATAAAGTAACATACTGTCAATGTTATCAACAAACTGCGTATATTTATTAAAGTTAATCGCATAGCCATTATTATTATATATAAGTAATGGCCGCTTAATAAATTTTTCTAAGTTCATATTAGAATGTGGCGGTACAGGGAACCACGGGCTAGCAGCCAGCATGACAACAAAAAAACTAAAAACAGCATGTCGCGTATAAATGGCAGAATTAAACACCCAAGAAATTGCCCAAGCCGCGAGTAATGCACCAATCCAAATAATTTGCCCTAACAAGCGCCAGCTATATTGGCCAACTAATAATACTTTTGGTAACCAGTACATGAAATTAATAGGTAACCAAATAAGCATAAAAACAATAAAAAATAATAATAATAAAAATGGCATCCAATAATCTGCACGTTTATTTTTAGAATGGAATTTTCTAAAAAAAACATAACTACAGATAGCTGCGGGTATCAAAATAGGCCAACCCACTGCTGGATGAATGCTGATTAGTGCAGAGTTACTTACTTCATGAACAGTAACTGTAGGGGATAATAAATAAGAAAGCAGTGGGGAAAAGTCAGCAAAATGCGCTACGTTACTAAAGGTATCGCTCATAACAAAATATTTTTTCAACATAAAAATAGGTGTCAAAAACCACATAGCTAGCAAACAGCCAAAAGCATAAGCAATAATAACTCGTAAAAAATTAGACCAATGGCGACGATTTTTTAATGTAATGCCTAATAATAAAATACCTATAAAAAAAGAAGAATAAATAAAAGTAATAATATGTATAGTAATCAGTAGATACCAAGCTAAAGCAACTTGTAGTAAAATTTTATGGGAGGCAGGATATAAATAACGCTGAATTGTATAATATAAAACAGCTGGCAGTATTCCCAGCGCCATCGCTTCGTTTAAATTACCTAAATGATCTAACACAATAATATAATAAGGAGCGGTAAGATAAATAACACTAGCTAGCAGCGCAGCGGGTCGTGACTGTACTAACCAATAGGCCAATCTATACATATAAATTCCACCAACCACTAGAGCGCACCATAAGGAGATTCTAAATGCAGTAAGTGGATTGTCTGGCGTTAACCATTGGTAAATAAGTGCTGAAAACGTAAAACTAGACGGTGAATAAAATTGATAATAAGGATAGCGAAATCCCATTTGTTCCAATGGCGCAACACGTAAAGGAAACTGCCCTTCAGCCAAGGCTAGTTTAGCTTGAATAATAGCAGCCAGGTGATTGATATAATCTGCCAACCCTGGAATAACCATGCCAGAAGAAATAGGCGCAATTAATATAGCAGCTAAACAAGAAAAAAATCCCACTATAAATAACCAGCGCCGCCATGGACTTCCAAGCCATTTCACTCGACATTCCTTTAATTTACTTTGCCAGGCAGTTCAAATTTTTGAAAGACTATCTCACAGGAGTTTCGCTGACGTGTCGTCATTGCAAGCCCTGTGTTCTTTACAGGGCGCAGCAATCCAGTTTTTGTACACTTTGGATTGCTACGTCGCAAAAAATGTAGGCCTCGCAATGACAAACTCTCATGTTCAGCGGGAACTCCTGTAGTATAATATTGTTAACAGCATATCAGAGATACTTATGGAAAACAGCCTTAAAAAATTATTACAAGGTTACCAATCGTTTCGAAAGAAATATGCTCTCGGCGATCAATCCATTATGCATTATCTTGCCCATTATGGTCAGCAACCACAAGTCATGGTCATATCTTGTTGTGATTCACGAGTTGACCCTGCGTTAATCCTCCAATGTGATCCTGGAGATTTATTTGTTGTACGTAATGTAGCAAATATTATACCGCCTTATGAAAAAGACGGAGCCTATCATGGTACTAGTGCTGCTTTAGAATTTGGAATATGTTTTCTAAAAGTAAAACATTTAATCTTATTTGGGCATAGCCAATGCGGCGGTATTCAAGCATTACTTAACAACAATATAACAAAAAATGATTTCATAACTAATTGGGTATCCATTATTAAACCTGAAGATACCGCACTACAACATGCTGATGATTATGCCAAATTAGCACTTAAGCAATCTTATCAAAACTGCCTGACCTTTCCATGGATCAGTGAGAAAATCATGCAACAAGAACTCATTATTCATCTATGGTATTTTGACATTAAATATGGCCAGATTTTCACTTACTTGCAGACAAAAAATACCTTTCAACCATTAGATTTTTAATAGAAATTTCTACTGCTAACATGATTGTCATCTTTCACTAACGGATAACAACTATGTTAGCGGAGCTTTGGAAATTTTAGTAAACTTCACACCATTATATAAAATCATACGGCATCACAAACTCAGGATGATGCTGCAAAAACTCACGAATACCCGTATTACGCAAATGACAAGCGGAACATTGTTGACACCCCATATTAGCCACACCACGATAACACGTGATCGCTTCTTGTAATAAAAACTCTAACACGCCTAATTGGTATCCCAACTCCATCGTCGCATATTTTGTCATATAAATTAGAGGCGTACGTATTTCAAAACTAGGATTAGCTAAATCTATGCGTAAAATATCTTGCAGTAAATCGATATAAGAACGTTTACAATCACGATAACCGGAATTTGCTGACTCTACTTCAATCACGCCCATATAAATAAAATCAGCGCCTAAGTAATTTGCATGTATTGCCGCTAACCTTGCCATTAAACCATTCCGTCCCACCACTAAGGTACTCGGTGTCCCATCCGTATTAACGGTAATTTCTCGGTTCGCATTAATCAAGGCATTATCTGTGATCTTTTGCAAACAAGGGATATCCAAAATAACATGATCAACATGCCATGCTTGGCAGATTCTCTGTGCTCGCATAAGTTCAGCCGCATGTCTTTGCCCATAAGAAAAGGATATGCTTAGTACATTATTAGCATCAAAATCCCTTATCGCCAATGCCAAGCATAAAGAAGAATCCATTCCACCCGAGTGGACTACAATAGATTTTTTTTGCATTAACACACCGAAATATTATTAGAATTTTGCACTTTTTATTGTACCATCAAATTGCAAACAATCTTGCACGCGCTGACGTTGCACTTCATTCATCTCTTCAAGGCTAAAATAGCGATATTCTGAATGTTCTGTGCTCAAGATAATAGGGCTATCTTTAGGCATTTCGCAGCGAAATACACAAGCATGCGTATTATGAATATGATGGAAATAAATACCACTCATATACAGTATTTTGATATCCACTCCTAATTCTTCTTTGCACTCACGCACCAAAGTTTCATGTACTGTCTCTCCTGGATCAATAGAGCCTCCAGGTAACCCCCAACGCAATTCAGCATAGGTAGCTTTTAATAGTAGTACTCGCCCTTGATTATTAGTAAAAACTGCATGGGCGCTTAAACGAAAAAAGTCATCAAATGCCATAGTGATTTTTCTTGTAAATTTCTAGTACAACCTATTGTATCTTATCATAAGGCTATGGCCTACACATGAAATCAAAAACTTGTAAAAAGTAGGATACTACTGCTACATTACCCGTGCTTATCCAAGAAGCATAGTTTAACCTAGAAACGGCGGTTGGATGCGAGTTTTATAAACGTAGCGGATTGATTGAGATCGGTCAAGGTGCTATGTTTAAAACCGCGAATCAGTCGTCATTTCTAGGTTTAATAGACAACGTTGATAATCATCAAATATTATTAAGAGAAGAACTTTATGCGATACAAAGTAACTGAACAATATGTTGGCGGCTCAGATATTCCCTGCGCAGAATTCAGCAAAATAAGCGATGCAAGACTATTTGTTGATAATAAATTGGAAGCAGATCGAAGATTAAAAGTCCGAGTAACGTATCGCATTTATGACGGGCATACAGTGTTGGAAGAAAAAAACCAAGACTCGCTTAGCACAACCAGCACACAAACTTCTAGCATGCAAACTACTTCTACATCTTCTAGCCCATCCCCCTTTTCTACTACACCTAAACCAGCCGGCATGCCTCCTTCCCGTTGGGCAAGTGTTCTAAAAGATGAAAAAGAGGGGAAAAAATAAATACTACATCGTTTGCCATGCCCCATCTTTTTGACGACAAGCCGTGCCATAAATTTGTTGTTTTTTGCCATCAATATATGCTGTTGCACGATACTTACGACAATAAGGATTGCCATCAACAGTAACAGTCTTTACTGGTGTCACTTTGTAAATAGTGCCAGTACTTTTATTAGTCCATGATGTAGATTTACCATTTGGATTATTTAGTGCCTGTGACATTTGCATCTTATCTGTCTCATCCATGGATTTACCAATAGCATGACCAATAAACGCACCAGCTACAGCACCAATACCAACGGCAAGCACTTTACCTCCACCTTGCCCAAAAACACTACCTAATAAACCCCCGGCTACCGCCCCTGTTACTGTTCCTACATCTTGTTTGCTCGTATTAGCACAACCAACCAAGCTAACACTAACTAAGCAAACCACTAATTTTTTAAATTCTTTATGCATGATTTTCTTCTCCGTAAAAATTTGGCGCTATTATCATAAATTTCTTGTAATTGTATAGTATTAGAAAACGCATAGAATATTAACTGAAAAATCACTGCAACCATTAGAAGAAATAACTCAGACATAATTGCTACCTCTTACAACAACTAACAATAATAACGCCTCTTAAACATGATTTATCGCTTATCTGGAGGAACTTGTTGATTGCCTCCTGGTTTATTAGGGTTTTGTTGCTGTTGTGGACGTTGTGGTTGTTGTGGACGTTGTGGTTGTTGTTGATGCTGTTGTGGACGTTGTGGTTGTTGCCAATTATCCTTACCCATGTTCTGCTCCTTAAAAAAAACGAAGTGAATATGCTTCATTTTTAAAGGTATACCAAACTCTTCGCTATTACTAGTTGGGATAAACCCTGGAAAATATTCTTCCGATCACACTAGTCGTGTACAAGATACTACTGGTTAAATAACTTGCAAACAAAAATTAGATAATTGTTTCAAGAACTTGGCCATAGCCCGATTTGCAGCAATGACTCCACCATAAGGACTAGCTTGAGGTACAGGTTCAATAATAGAAAATTCCCTACGTCCTATTACTTGATTCGTAGCTACATTAATGACTTGCACGCGAATAGTTAAGTGCAGATAACTTCGATGCATAGCAAAAACTTGACGTAACTCAATTAATTGCGTGTTTAACACATAATTATAATTTCCCATGGCGGGTACAGAATTAACCGCATAAAAATAGTGGGTATTCTGCAAGGTGCGAACCATAAGCAACTGTAACATTTTTATTGGTGATTCTGCCCAACGATTTTTAACAAAATAGGCCACCTGGTAAGGTCGATCACTATATACCATTTGTGATGTACTATATAAGCTATTCCCTGTTGGTTGAGTAATTAAAAGATTAATATGTTGAGGAGAATATTTAGTAATAGGTTGAGGTATAGTATTTAATACATAGGTATTTACCGGCTCTGTTTTAACTGGAGAAAAAACAGAACAACTAAATAATAAAGTCGCTATAAATAAAACAAATGCATTTTTTATCCCTACATATAAAATCCATATTGCTCGTAGATTGCCTATCACTGTTTTTCTCCGGGGCCAAATGGTATTTGTTGCTTACCGCGAATCAACAAGGAAGGATTTTGTTTAATTTCAGCTAACACATCAGCAAACCCATCCGTAATAGTATCCATATTTGACATTACTTGATTAGTCACAGGTATAGTTTGTGTTTCTAGTAATTGTATGGTTTCTTGGCTAGAACGTAAAATCTCCTTAAAAGCACGTAAATTATCTTTATCTAATAATTCTCGCACTGAATCACTCAACTGATGAAAATTATTACTAATTTGTGTCAAAGCAGTATCGAGGCGCACTAATAATGAGGGTGTAGTATTAATAATAGGATAAGGTTGACCTGGAAACTTTATCAATGGCGACATATCCGCTCCCTTATCTACTAACTGAATATATGCTATCCCACTTAATGCTCTTACATCTAATTTTGCTCTTGTTCCTCTAGTAACAGGTGTATCGTTTTCTATTTTTAATAACAACTCAACTAACCGTGGATTATGATGATCAATTTGTATGCTAGTTACATTACCAACATTCACACCATTATATTCAACGGGTGCATCTAGACCAAGGCCACTGACAGATTCTTTCATATAAACAGCGTAAGTCTTATATTGTATACCTGTATAAAGACCAGAAGACAGCCAAATAATCGCAAATATAATAGAAGCAAGAAGTGCAATAACAAAAATACCTACTGCAGCATAATTAATATTGGTTTCCATTATTTATATATCCCCTCTACTATGCGTCCCCTAGTCCCGTGAAAGAATTCTTTAATTAATGGATGCGTATTTTTAACCAGTTTTTCAATAGGCTCTACACACAATACCTTGCCTTCCCCTAAAAATGCAACGCGGTCAGTCGTACACCAAAGGCTATCTAAATCATGGGTAATCATAACAATAGTTAGCCCCATAGTTGATTGTAGATTCAATATTAACTCATCAAGTCCAGCTGCACTATCCGGATCTAGGCCACTGGTTGGTTCATCAAGAAAGATTAATTCTGGATCTAAAGCAATTGCACGTGCTAAAGCAGCACGCTTTTGCATGCCTCCACTTAGTTCAGCTGGATACTTAACAGCCGCACTCACAGGTAATCCAACTGATAAAATTTTTAATAAAGCTAATTCTTCAATGATATCTGCGGCCAATTTAGTGTATTCATGTAAAGAAAAAGCAACATTTTCTAAAACAGTAAGCGAGCTAAACAAAGCATTCTGCTGAAACAAAACACCCCAACGCTGCTGTACCTGAAGCAAAGTAGATGGAGATGCGGCAGTCATCTCCTGATTAAATATCTTGATTGAACCTGTAGTAGGAGGTTGCAACATCAACATTTCACGTAATAATGTCGTCTTACCAGAACCACTGCCACCAACAACACCTAATATTTCTCCACGATACACCGTAAGATCTAATCCATTGTGTACCCAAGTAGCGCCAAATTTAATTTTCAGATTTTTTATTTCAATAATAGCTTCGGACGTCATAATTTAAACTTACTAAAGACTACAGAAAATATAGCATCTATAATGATGATAAAAAAAATCGCCAAAACGACACTTCTCGTAGTATGGTATCCAACACTTTCGGCACTGCCCGCCACCCGCATACCTTGAAAACAGCCAATACTACCAATAAGCAAAGCAAAAACTGGTGCCTTTCCTAAACCGATAATTAATGCCCGTAAAGGAATCTCATGTTGAAAACGCTGCAAGAAATCATACCAAGTCACATCTAGCATATTATTCGCCATTACCATGCCACCAATAATACCAAAAACATCAGACCACATAGTTAATAACGGTAAAATTATAATTAACCCAGCAAGCCTAGGTAACAATAATAATTCTGCTGGTGTTACTCCCATAGTATTAAGAGCGTCAATTTCTTGGTTAACTTTCATAATGCCTAATTGTGCAGCAAATGCAGAACCTGTTCTTCCTGCCACCATGATAGCTGTAAGTAATGGCCCAAACTCTCTAAGCACAGAAAGGCCTAGTAAATTAACAATAAAAACATTGGCACCATAGTTACGCAGTTGGTTGCCCATTTGATAAGAAATCACTACCCCAATCATAAAAGATAATAATGCGATAATTGGTAAAGCTTGATAACCGGTTTTATCTATAGTGCTAACAATGGCTCGCCATCGCACATGACGGGGGTAACGAGAAATACGCAATGACTCTAATGTTAACATGCCGGCAAAGCTTAAAAATGCATACATTTCTTTGAGTTTCTCAACAGTAGAAAATCCTACTTGAGCGATCCAATTTAATTTTTTAACTTTAGGAATATCTGATTGTGAAAAATTATTTTCTTTAACCAAGGCTATCAATTTTTGCTGTTGCTCTGAAAAATTTTGTAAATGAACGATTATTTTCTTGTTTTGGAAAGAAAGCAAATATTGCGTAATCAACCATGCCGCTGCACTATCCATTTTGGTAATAGCACTGCCATCAATCATAAGGTTAGTTAAAGATTGTAGAGATAATTTTTCTAGTGCACATTTTATTTTAGCAATATTAGCTAATGTCCACTCTCCTTGTAGCATTAACTGTTTCTTTGGAGCATCCAGCTTTAAAAAACCGTCTGTTAGGATAGTCATAATAATTTTTATCTTTTTAACGTAATGACGTATGCAAATAACTATTATTAATCAGAAGATACTGAAAAGTAAAAAGATTTATAGGAGTTGCGGAGGTTTCTGCGCTTTTATACCCGCTTCTCCACTTGCCATCCTTTATCCAGCAGAAACCCCCGCGACTCCGCTTGCCATTATGGACAATAATTGATCTAATGTATGGCGTAATCCTTTGTATGCGACAAAATTTTGTCGCATACAAAGGGTAGAATCTAATAAAGGCTGTTCCAGGAGCACATATGAACAATAAAAATTTTGCTGTGATGATAGCAGGTCTTACTAAACCAGGAATGGAAGATTATATGAAACACTACCTTATGCAACTAATGGAACATTCTCGCCAAGATTCAGGTTGTATTCTCTATAATATTCACCAATCCATCGATAACCCTACTGAATTTATGGTATACATGTTATGGAAAAATAAAGAAGCTTTTGAAAAACACAATAAAAAACCTGAAATGCAAGAATTCAAGAAGCGTCTTTCCAAAGAAATGTTCGAAGAGCAATCTCCAAAAACCTATTGGCGTTTAATTTAATAAAAATGTGAATTTCAGTGATATACTTATTACACTTCAAGATGCGATGCTAAAAATCGCATCTTGAAGTGTAATGGGTATATACTAGGGTATATTGATGGAGACTTCAGAATGCATCATACAATCTGGGTTATTGTCGCTAACTCTAGCTTGTGTAGATTCTATCTATATGAAAAAAATAAAGAAATATCCTTATTAAAAGAAATAGTGCATCCGGAAAATAAACTTAAAAAAAGTGATTATCTAACTTCAGACAAACCTGGCCATTATAAAACCGATGCAGCTAGTGGTAGCGCCTATGAATCACATACCGACCCCAAAAAAGTAGCCATTGATAATTTTGCACGTGAAATTGCCAAAGCGCTTCAGCATGGGAGAACAAACAATGAATATCAAAAACTTATTATTATTATCCCCCCTACTATGCATGGTTTATTATTTCAGCATCTTGATAAACACGTTAAAAATCTGATATCGCATAACATACAAAAAGATGTGATTCATTTATCTCATGATAAACTTTTAAGTCTGCTACACAGTGAAGCATATGGATAGTCTATTTATCTTCTTGCAAATCTTATATGGATGATCCCATGTTTATGGGAAAAATCATATTTAATCATTTGAAAACGCAATAGCAAGGGAAATTTATATTTAATTTTAATATTTTTAAAATAAGGGATAGCTGACATTAATTGAATTTTAGAAGACCAATTAATAAGTTGATTAACATCATCCAGCCCCCATTGGCATTTGGCATTGGGAATATTAACGTAAGCAAGCATCGCATTGGCATGCTCTATTCCTTTTGTGTGAATAGAATCAAAAATAAATTCAGCGCCAGGAAAATATTCTGCCAACTGCAACAATAACTTTTTTACTTGCTCTTCTGGATAGTATGAAAGTAATCCCCCAGCAATAAAGAACAATTGGCCACCAAAAAACCGTACTTCTTCTACCCAACGACCATCAAAAACAGATTGCGCTATGTGATAGACACGCTGCGATGGTGGTAATAATTTTTTTCTTAGAGTCATTACTTCCGGCAAATCAAGATCAATCCAGGTTAGTTTACTATTATCTACTCTATAAAACGTCGTGTCTAAACCAGCGCCTAAATTAACAATGGTTGCCTTAGGATAATATCTTAGAAATCCTTTAATGGCTCTATCAAAATGATAAGCCCGTGCCAGCCACCATATAGAAACACGTTCGTCAATATATTCTTTAAATTCATCAAAACTGTAATCCAGTTTATTAATTAGCTCAACGGCATGCTGATCATAAATCGGCATATGAGCTTTCTGGCTCAATAAGGCTCGACCGAATAATGGTAATAACAGTGTTTTAGAAACACCGGATAAATCTAAAGAACCAGAATACATAAAAAACCATTAAGCAGTTAACTCATCAAATGCCTTTAAAGCATCAGCCGCATAAACAGCAGATGGCCCACCACCCATATAAATAGCCATACCCAGTGTTTCTAGTAATTCCGCACGGGTTGTGCCTAATTTAATTACAGTCTGCATATGTAGCCCAATACATCCATCACAACGGGCAGCTACTGCTAAAGCAATAGCAACTAATTCTTTAGTTTTCTTATCTAAAGCCCCATCTTTAGTAGCTGCTTGAGCAAGTGCACTAAACCCACTCATGACTTCTGGAATATCTTTACGCAATTTCGCCAAAGCACCAGAAGAGTCTTGCGCAATATCTTTATATGATTTTGCCATAACAATAATTTCCTATTTCTACATGTTCTAAGAAACCCCAGTAGCAGTAAAAGTAGCTGTAGTCGAACTTGGGCCTGTTAACGTACACGTTACTGTTGCATCTGCTGCAACAGTTAATGCTGTAATCGTATAACCCGTTGGTAACCCGCCTTGTAAAGCGTCAGAAACAGCCGTACAATTAGCTACCGCAGCCCCAAAAGAAGAACTCAATTTTCTGGCTGCATAATTACTTGCATTAGCAGAAGATAAAGCTCCAGCTACCGCATTAGTCGCATTGCTTTGTGCCACTGATGTTAAATCAATATACTTAGGAATTGCCACTACAGAAAGAATACCAATAATCGCAATCACTATCACCAACTCAATCAATGTGAAACCAAATTGTCGTCCTATCATTTCACTCTTTCATCCTTATTAACTATGCACGTACTAAATTTACCATATTCCATATTGGTAAATAAACGCCTAAAGCAAGAATCAATATTACCCCGGCTATTAGGCCAAGCAAAACAGGTCCTATAATATCAGAGATACGTTTAAGCTCAAACTCAATTTCCTGCGTGTGGAAATTAGCAATGTAACTTAATGCAGGGGATAATTCCCCACTACTTTCTCCCACCGCTAGAATCTGTATTTCCATCATGGTAAATAATGCAACCTTTTCTATTGCTTGACTAATTGTCATGCCACGTTCGATTTGCTCCTGCATCTTGGCAATTTGTCCTTTAATATAGGTATTAGTCATACTATTTTTTGCAAGTGTTAATCCTGTTGCTAAGGAAATTCCAGAATTCAAAATGATCGCTAATGATTGGCAAAAACGAATAAGAAATACATGCTGTAATAAACGACCAACAATGGGTAAACGTAATTCAATCTTATGCCAATGATAACTACCTGCTGGAGTCATCGTGTAACGTATTAAAATAATAACCCCGAGTAAAATTAATAAAGATAAATATATTCCATATTCAACAAAAAAATGTGAAACCCCGATAATAAGTGTTGTCTCCCAAGGTAATGGCATCTGCAAACCAGAATAAAACCTGGAAAACGATGGGATCACAAAAATATTTAATATAATAAACACTACTATTATGGTAATTAACACAAAAATAGGATAACGAAATGCCGTTTTGACTTGCTTCTTCGTTGTTAACTCAAATTCGATATATTGGCTAATATGAGAAAAAGCTTGGTCTAGACGTCCCGTATTTTCACCAATCTGAACAATATTAATCATCAATGGAGAAAAAACATCAGGATAATTTTGCATAGAGGCTGTTAAATTCTGACCATTTTCTAAATTACCCACAACCCCCAGCAAAGCCTGATTTAAACGGCAACTACGTGTGTAACTCGCTAGCTGCTTGATAGCAACAATAATAGACACACCCGCACTATGTAGTAATTGCATTTGTCGAAAAAAAACAGCTAACTCTTCTAACTTAACATTTTTCCCTTGCATCCAAGACTTTAATTTTTCCCAACGTATATTCGGAGATTGTATTGCCACAATCTGAATAGGAATAATACCTTCTTTCATTAACACATCATTTAATTCATCTACAGATAGAGCAATACGCTGGCCGGTACGTAATTGCCCACTTTGATCACGACCACGGTACATAAATTGTGGCATTAAACAATGCTCCCTAAATCAACGCTAAATTTCCCCTGCCATATTGATAATTTCCCGCACGGTGGTCACTCCACGCACAACCATATCTAAGCCGGTTTGCAAAAGAGAACGATAAAGCGGCTGTTTTACTGCTAAACGTGCAAAAGCACCTGTATCTGAGTGGCGTAGTGCTTCGATTAATTCATTCGACATTGGTAACAACTCAAAAATAGCTACTCGACCAGAATAACCTGTATGACGACAAAATTGACAACCTTTCCCATATTTAAATACACTTGTTAAATATTCCCCATGGCCAACAGTCTCAAGCCAAACTTTTTCAGAGTCACTTAAAATATAATCCATGATACATTGCGGACAAATACGCCGCACTAATCGCTGTGCTAATACGGCTCGTAACACACCCGCAACTAAATAGCCCGCTGCACCCATATCTAATAAACGCACCGCTGTACTAATGGTATCATTGGTATGTAGAGTAGATAATACGAGATGCCCAGTCATGGCTGCACGAATAGCAATTTCTACCGTTTCATAGTCACGTAATTCACCAATCATAATAATATCTGGATCCTGGCGTAGAATAGAGCGCAAAACATTAGAAAAAGTAAGATTAATTTTTGTATTCACTTGTATCTGATTAATACGTGGTAATCGATATTCTATAGGATCTTCAACAGTAATAATTTTATCTTCTGGCTTATTTAGTTCATTTAATGACGCATATAATGTGGTTGTTTTTCCACTGCCGGTAGGCCCCACTATTAACAATAATCCATACGTGGCGTAAATAGCGCGATGATAATATTCATATACAGAATGTGGCATGCCTAGTCGATCTAATTTTAATAGATCTACTGATTGATTAAGTAGACGCATTACTACAGACTCACCATATTGTACTGGCAAAGTAGAAACACGAACATCAAAATTTTTTCCTCTCACACTAACACTAAACCGGCCATCTTGAGGTAAGCGTTTCTCAGCAATATTTAATCCGGAAATAAGTTTTATGCGCTGTACTAATGCTTGCGTAATTGCTTTTTCTTCAACAACCTGTTCATGTAGAACACCATCAATACGTATACGAATACGCAATACATTATCACCAGGCTCAATATGAATGTCAGATGCGTTCACTTGCGCAGCATCTTCAAAAATAGAACGCAATAGATTAACAACTGGCATATCTTCAGAACTAAATACTTGTGTGTCTGAAAAAATATCCTGCGCTTCTGGATTTAATTCAGCTGATAAAGTTTCTGCAAAGCGAGAAATATCTTCGAAGCGCCGATAAGTATTATCAAGTGCATATTGCAAGTCTTCTTCAGAGATAAGCGCTCTTTTAATTTTTTCTTGTAAAATCCGCTCTAGCTCTTCTTGCGCAATAAAATCTTGTGGATCAATCATCCCAACTAGCAATCCATCTGGTTCTCTTTTTAAGACAATTGCACGAAAATGCCGAGCATAGAACTCAGGAAGCAACCTTACTAAATTAGAATCTAATGGGTAATCTTTAAGATCTACAAATGGAATATGTAATTGCTCTGATAGTATTCTTAATAAATTCACTTCATCAATATAGCCTAATTCAACAAGAATTCTCCCGATTTTTTTTCCTGTTTTTTCTTGCTCAGCTAATGCCGTAGTTAATTGTTTATCTGTTATTAATTTTTTTTCCAACAGCATCTCGGCTATATAACTTTTTTTACTCCTTTGCATTATCATCCTCTTGTAATGCTTGTAAACGATTCTGCAAGTACGCAATCGACGCTGGGTTTAAATGCCCTTCTGTAACCGCTCGCGTATAGGATTGAATAGCATCTTTTTTGTATCCTAATTTATCCAAGGATACGCCCAATCCAAACCACCAACTTCCATTATGAATATTTACATTCAGTAATTCTTTATATAATTTTACCGCCAACATATTTTTGTTTATCCTTTCATAGAGAGCAGCAATTAAAGCATAATAGTCAGGGTTATCTACCAATGATGGTGAAACTTGCTGTAATAATTGGATAGCTTCACTAGCTTTTCCTTGCTGTGCTAATACCCGTGCTTTTAATTCAAAAAATGGCACATAATCTGCTGATAAATTTAATCCCGCATCGATAACTTGGATAGCCTTGTGTGTATTGCCTTGATCTATGAGTAGGGCTACGAGCGACACGCGAGCATTTTTATAACGTGGATCTACTTTAAGAATAGAAGACAATTGCTTAATCGCTTGTTGATGATAACCATTTCCCACCATACTTAAAGCGTCTTGATATTGCTGTAATAATAAGGTTTGCACAGCAGGAGTTTTAGTAAAATCATTTGACTCCGAGATAAGCGGTTCAGTTACATGATGACTAGCTATAGCAACCACAAGTTCTGGATGGTTTTTCTCATCATTGAGATTGATATATTTTACTATGGCATCAGGCGCGATGGTGAAAGTAACCCGCATATCTCCATGAATCTCTTCTGCACTCAGCCCTTGTATTGCCGTATGCAAATACCGAACCGGAGGAAGAGCCGACTGCAAATGGGCATGATCTAAAATAAGAGATAGCCTATTATGCATACCATCGCTGCTTAAACGGTATAGAACCGCATGATCAAGCAAGAAAGACAGTTCAGTAATATCATCTTTGACTTGTAAGGTAATACCCGTAACATTCGCGGGTTTCAACCAAGTATTATTATCTTCATTAACTAATGCTACAGGTTGTACTAACACATGCTCATTAAACGTCTTTTGCTTTAGTAACGGTGGTTTTTTCTTATAACTCAAAAAAATAATAACTGTAATCAAGATAAAACATAAGAGTAATCCACTTAAAAAAAGCATCCTTTTGCGCAAGAGAGAAAATTTTCCACGTAATTGGATATCTCCTAATGTAGTAAGAGGAATATAACGCGAGGACGACTCGCGTTTTTCTAACTCTTTGAGCATATTATTAATAAGGCTCATATTTAAGCGATACTTCCTATTAAATAAATAACCAGCATTAAAATAAGAACTATCATGCTTATCCCCAACCCTAGAACCAGCATATTTTGCTTATTGGGTATGTTAGCTATTTCAGTATCCTGTACAGCTAATCGCATTAGCTTATGATCAATTAGTTTATCTCCCTTCCCGTAAGCTGCTAACAGTGCTTTATGCGACAAAATATTTACTATTCTGGGGATACCCTCACTCGCTTTATACATTAAATTTCTTGCTTTTTTTGTAAATAAGTTACCTTGTGTATAACCGGCTACCGAAAGGCGATGGTGCAGATAAAAATCGAGATCCTCACGGCTCATTAATGGCAGTATATAAGAAAAAGTAATACGTTGTTTTAATTGTCTAAAGCTTGGGTCATGCAGACGTTTGTTTAATTCTGGCTGTCCAAATAACACCACTTGTAAAAGTTTGGTACTTTCTGTTTCAAGGTTAGTCAATAAACGTACGGTTTCAAGACTATCGTCACTTAATGCTTGTGCCTCATCAATCAATAACACAACTTTTTTTCCCGATGCATGTAATGTAATTAAATGTTGGTAGATAGCGGTAAGAAGTTCATGTTGATCTTGCCACCGCACAGGGTCTAACCCTAATTCACGCGCAAATGCCTTGCGTAATTCCACTGGCGTCAAATCAGGGTTGGGAATATAAGCTGTTACATAAGTATCATCCAAACTATCTAACAATTTTCTGCATAATAATGTTTTACCAGAACCAACCTCGCCAATAATTTTTATAAACCCTTCACCACTATGAATACAAAATTGTAACGTGGTAAAAGCTTCTTGATGTCCCTTAAGTTGGCAAAAAAAATTAGGATTTGGCGTTAAACTAAATGGTAACATTTTTAATTGGAAAAACTCTTGATACATTTTTCTATCCTTAATTTGTATCTGTCCGCTCTGCCTCGTTGCCAAATACCTTAGCTAGCCCACCTTCATGGAATGGTCGCTTCAACATATGGAATGCGCCCTCTTCCTGTTCAAGACTCTTTATCATGGTTCGATTATTGGCTACTACTGGTCTCAGCAAGATAATCAATTCAGATTTAACCGCTACTTGCTCAGTACGACGGAACAGCACACCCAAAAAAGGGATCTTCCCTAGCCATGGTGTTTCAATAATCACTTCATTAGTGTTGTTTTGCATCAAGCCACCAATCACTACTACCTGCCCATTTTTAGCTCTAACAATGTTATCGGATTCTCTAATCGTACTAAATGCCATAGGTAAATTGAGTGTATTAGGTGTATCAGGCGCTGTAGAGCCTAATCCAATCACTTTATTTTGTGAGGTAACTCTACTAACACTAGGGTGAATGTGTAAGACTACATTACTATCCCCACTAATTTCCGGAGTTACATCAAGGGTAATGCCAGAAAAAAATGGTGTTAAAGCTACATTCTGCGAAGGCAATGTATTTGAGCCAACGATGGTATTAGTAGTGGATACCCCAGTCACAAAAAACTCATCAGAGCCCACTTTAATTACTGCTTTTTGATTGTTTACTGTAGAAATATGTGGGCTAGATAGCACTTGCACATTTCCTTGCGATTGCAATAATTCAATCAATGTTTGAAAGTCACCCTTAGTGCGAATTGCAAAAATACCATTTAACGTAGTTAACCCTGTATTTTCGAAAGGGCTATTCGCAGACTGCCCCATACCAGAATTCGTGCTTCCTGTGTTATTCAATCCAGCATAAGCCGGATTCGCTAACACACTCCAGTCCACACCAGCCTTAAATTGATCATTCAAGGTTATTTCAAGAATTTTAGCTTCTATAATAACTTGACGATTTAAACTAGACTGCAAACTATTCACATAACGACCGACTCTATGCAGTTCTGTCGGATAAGCACGCACAACAATCACGCCTGTCTGTGCATTGACCGTTACCGACTGCCCAGCTTGTTTTCCTATCATACCCTGAATAGTAGTCTCTAAATCTTTCCAAAATTTCATCTCTGTGCGTGTTTCAATGCTACTAATTGTTCCTGCACCTGCAACAGGAAAATTACTGCCTACTGGAGATGCAGTTGGCTGAGGATAGGAAATTGGCTGCCCAGGCACAGAAGCACCTGTTGTTGTGATTCCTACTATATTACTAACTTGACCAGTAGTGAGCTGTGTATACGATCGCCCAGTACGTTGCACATCTAAATAATTAATATGGAATATTTGCGTCTCTAATCGAGGAGCCAGTACTTCATATCCATAAGACATGCGATGATATTCATAACCATAAATATCACGTATTGCATCTAATGTTTGTTCTAGTGTCACATTTTTTAATTTCAAAGAAATCGTACCACTCACATTAGGCTGCACAACCATATTCATTGGGGTGCCTGCGACCAGCCCCATAAAAAATTCGCGTGCCGGTGTATTATTAGCCGTAATATCAAATCTAGGTTTTTCCTGCCGAATAGGGTTAACATAATGCGATAAAGGAGGGAGTAAAGCAGTATTGACTTTAGATGGTACTTTGCTGCCAGAAGGTGTCGATAGCCCTTCATTAATCGCAATACTTTGTTGCATGGTATTTTGAATTTGCTGCCCTGCAGTAGGATGAGTAGGTGAAATGGTACGACAACTTACTAATAAACATATAAGAAACAACACCGCCCACAAAAATAATTCCTTCACTTTCATTAACATGCCAATGAGATCCTTTCTAATAACGCTTTTTTTTAATCGCTGGGACAAGCTGTAATATTTGCCGCTCATTCTCTGATCCAACTAATTCTACCGTATAGGGTGTAATAGCGGTAACAATAAATTGGCCTAATCTATCTCCCTCTCGCACCGGTTGGCCACCCACTATAGCTATTCTACGCCCATTCTGGATAAAAACGGCCGTTAATATATAAGATTGGCTAGAAAATTTACTATCCTTGGCATCAACATAAGGCGGGCGAGTTGGATCAGCCACCTCAGTAAATCCCATCAGCAAAAGTAAACTAAAAGATAACAAAACAATGGCCCTCTCCTTCTTCCCTGTCATGATTCCATCACCCGTTTGTTCCATAAAAAATAGAAAATTCTAATTCTACTTTTGCAATAGGATATTGTGTCACTTGATAGCTCAAACTATTCCAGCGAACATTAGGCAGTACTCCTTCTAAATACTGCAAATAATTTACTGTATCAAAAAAATTACTATAAATAGTTACTAAGAATCGCTGCTCAGATACGGTAGACGCTCCTGATACATTAGGTAAAGAATAAGGAGACTCAGGAAAGTTTTTAATTTGCACTAAAGTCACATTTCTTTTTTCTTGTAAAATAGTATTAATAATATTTTGCCATTGTTGACTGATGGGTAGCTGTAATAAAGATAATGATTTTCCTTTAAGATGACTGAATAATTGTCGTTGTTTAAGCCATTGTTGATAACGTGGCTCACGACTTAATTGATTTATAGCTGCAACTTGTTGTTTCCAGCCCCCTGCTTGATCAGAAAGCAATTTAATATCTAATTTTAATACTTCCTCCCGCTTATCAAGCCCCCTGAATAATCCAAAATTAAAAATGACATAAAGCAACGCCCACATTAACAACAAAACCAATATTCTTTCGCGGTCAGAGCGCAATTCATACCATTGTTTAAATAGTAAAATATATTGCCTCATGTCTTCTTCCCAATATTAAACTCAAAAATCAATTTTTCACTTTCATCTTTTTTACTGATATTCTCTATATTACTGACGCTTGATCCCAACTCATAAAAAATTTTTTCCCGCATAATACTTTGCAAATAGAGTTGCAATTGATTTGCGCTCAAGCTTTCCCCCTTAAGAGTCACCGTTTTTCCGCCATCCATAATATGGATTTTTGTTAGCCAAACATTGGGAACAACATTTCTGGATAATGCCATTAATTCTTGAGAAAAAAGCGTACGATTAGTAAATGTCTCTAAGATTTTTTCCTGAAAGAGAATGTTTTTCTGTAATACATCAGGATTATTGGAAAAAAAAGCAGGTAAATAACGACCCTTAACTTGCAAGAACTCATTCTGTAATAAGGAAATTTGTTTTTGAATATGGGTTTTTTTTCTTTCTAAATAATACACGTGCCATAAGGAAAATAAATAAACTAAGATTAACCACCCAACAAAAGCTATGTTACCTAACCATAGTCTTTGCCAAGTCAAAATTATTTTTTGTGGAGAAACAACTTTTAAGTGTTGGTATAAATTAATTTCCTGCTGCAACATCATCTTTTTCCTTACGCAGCAAACTACCTAACATTAATAATTGCTTATTTTCAATAACTGCATCACTAGGGGTGATAAAATTCACAGAAAAAGGCTGTATAGCCAATAATAAATAATGGGAGAGAACTTTAATTAAGTCCGTTAAATCATCTCGTTCTGAGCCAATAAAAACCCTAGCGGGACGTGCATAACGCCACTGGTGTTGAAAATAATCGAAATAACGCGTTATATCCAATGAAAACTGTTCACTGTAGTCTGTAGATGTTGTTAATGATGCAGATAATTTAATATGACGAGAAAAATACAGAATTTTTTTACAAGTAATGTTAAAAATAGCTGCATTTTTATAAAAATAGATAAATCCTGTGCTTTTTTCATCATCTTCAGACAAGGCTGTTAAATTACGCATAGCCAATTCAGGAATATCAATAACAACTACTTTTAACCCTGCATGCTTTAACATATTGGTCATATCAGTCAAAAATTGATTTTTTGTTACTACAGCCGCAATCATAGGTTGTGATGGCATGGATTTTTTTTCGGGTAAAGAAAAATAATCCATGACCGCATCTTGTATAGGAAAATTGATCAAGCTTTTAATTCGCCAACTTAATGCATCACGTAATTCATTTTCTTTGACCGGCAAATAATCTAATAAAAATAATTGGTAATCTTGTGGAGCCAAAAGCCAATAAACTGGTATATTTGCTAATTGATGATCTTTGACTATGTTGGCTAAATTAGACGTAGCATTAATAATGTCACTGTAAGATAGCGTTTTAGATAATAACACCCGCATAGATTCCGGTGTTTTATCCACATGCAGAATAGAGATATTCTGAGCTGATATCGTAACGCAACAACGTTGCGTGGTAGTAAGAGCAATGTCTCTTTGCAAAAAATCAGCTATTCTATGCTTTGCTTTCTCCACATAGTTTGCAAGTTGCATGAATACCCTGTCCTTTGGTTATATCATAGTAATCTTATGATATATACCCGAAGAGTTGCACTTTTAGGTGTTTAAAATGACACGCTTCGGGTATATATAATCCGTAAGATATAATAACATAAGAGTTATCTTATCATTAATATAGCGTGATAAATACGGATGTTAATAATAACCCCTCCCCCTATAATAAATACTCAAGGGTTCACCCTTGTGGAATTTATCTTGGTTATTTTACTAATGAGCATCATCAGTATTGCCATATTGCCACAATGGACTGCCACCACCTTAAATGTAGAGTTTGAAGCAAGAAGAATATTAAACGATATTCGCTATACCCAGGCATTAAGTATGGCGACAGGGCAACGCTATCGTTGGGTCCGCACCTCTGCAACCACCTATCAAATCATTAATTCGGCAGGCACAGCACTAATCTTGCCTTCGGGAAGCACACAAGCAACGCTTACCAGTAATGTCAGCTTTGGGGCATTCACTAACTTACCGAATAATCTTATTGCTTTTGATTCAACGGGCACACCTTATACGGATACTGGCTCGCCGGGTACACCATTAGCTGCAACTGCGATCATCCCAGCAGTAATAGGCAGTAATACACGCTCAATACAAGTCACCCCTTCTACAGGTTATGGAGCGCTGCAATGATAAAGTTCGCCCATTTCTCCTATAGAAAAAATATATGCGGTTTTACTCTGATTGAGATTTTAGTATTCATTGTCGTATCCAGTATATTAATGAGCGTTATCTTGATTGGTGCTACAACTGCACTACTTAACACACCGAATGTACATCAACAATGGGTGGCATTACGAACAGTGCAGACTTGCATGGAATGGTTTTTAGGGCAACGTCACTTAAATGGTTACACTTCTTTGGCTTGCCCTAGCACCCCAACTGCTTCTGTATGTTCCGCACCAGCGGGTTATAGCATTAGCACTGCAGTCAGCTGTACCACATGGAATAGTGATTCCACATATAAAACACTTTCCATCACAGTAAGTGGTGTAGCTGGAGCATCCGCCAGTGTACAAATAGGAGATTATTAGTTTTGTCACAATCCCTTGTAATTTGTCATTTTAAACGCCTAAAATTGCGACGTCTCGGCTATAAACATCGCGGGTTTACTTTTATTGAGATGGTTATATCGTTAGTGATCATGGCTATTATCAGCATCGTCATTGGCAATATTATGCTACAAGGATACCAAAACTTTCTAACAGCTAATAACATTAATGAAGCCGATTGGAATGGATTTGTTGCATTAGAACGCATCGTCGAAGATATACATAATATTCGTTCTGCGGCGGCTATTACTACTATCCAACCCAGTGATTTTAGCTTTACTGATATGAATGGTAATAATGTTCAATATCAAATTAGCGGCAGCTCACTATTGCGTAACTCACAAACATTAGCCAGTGGCATTCAAAGCTTTTCTTTCAGTTATTTAGATAAAAATGGCTCGACAACCTCTACCGCCGCTAATGTACGGTACATCACGACAACCATTTTGCTAACTCAAGGTATTTCTTTTGCAACTACAGCCGCGACACGAGGGATGTTATGAAAAAACTTGTTTCATTACAGCGACAACAAGGCTATTTTCTTTTTATTGCTGTCATTTTTATTCTAGTAATCGGCATTATGGGATCTTTGATCGCTTATATGTTTTCTAATAAAGCGCCGATTAGTGTAGCAGAACAAAATGGTCTAAAAGCATTTTATATTGCGGAATCTGGATTGGAAATTGGTGCTCGACTTTTGACCATGCCTAACATCACAGGCACACCCATTCGTCTTGCTTGTAGCAGTATTACCGGTAGCGCTGCCATTACTAATGCCAGCTTAGGAGACGGTACGTTTACTATTACCACTATTAATAGCTCACCTATTTATACAATGAATACGCTCAGTGCTGCTATTAGCTCTTCTGTTACCACTATCCCTGTAAGTGGTATTTCCGGATTTGCTAGTCAGGGTCGCATTATGATAGATCGTGAATTAATGGATTATGCTAGCATATCGGGTAACTCGTTTATTGAAGTCACTCGTGGGACAGGTGGTACCACAGCAGCAAGCCATGCAAACAGTACAAGTATCAGTCAATATCAGTGCTCTTTTAATATTCAATCAGGCATTCCTAATCTCACCTCACCAGTAGCACAACGTAATATTCAAACCAATGTTCAACTACAAGAAGGCTGGACTGTAGGTAATAGATCAGGCAATAATTTTGTGTTATCCCGCTGGAATCGCCCCACAGAAATAGCTTGGACTAATGTTACTGTAGCAGGTGGCAATGATGCATCAAACTTAAATAGCGTGAATATGCTATCCAATGCAGAAGCCTGGGCAGTAGGTAATCGAACTAATAACCACCTTATCTTTCTTCACTGGAACGGGAGTGCCTGGTCGTTAAGTACTTTAACAGGTTGCAGCGGCCAAGATTTACTCGGTGTTTCTGCTGTTTCTTCCCAAGAAGCCTGGGCCACTGGTGTACGTTATCGTGAAAACTGTGCTGGCTCTGGCCCACGACGTTATACTATTGCGCGCTGGGATGGCAGCACCTGGAGTTTACTCACTCCTGCTTCTTCTCCCAGTATCCCTGCTGACAATACGAGTAATCAAACTTTGAATGCCATCCATGTCATTGATACCGATAACGATGGCATAGGAAATATTGGATTCGCCGTTGGGGATAATGGCACTATCTTACAATATGATGGTTCAAACTGGACATCTGCTACCAGCCCGGTTACCAATAATCTATTTGGTGTATACGCGGTTTCTGCCACAGAAGCATGGGCAGTCGGCGCATCTGGGAGAATATTAAAATGGAATGGTAGCAGTTGGAGCACTGTCACCTCTCCTGTCACAACTACTTTAAATGCGATTAAAATGGTAGACACGGACGGAGACGGTACGGCTAATTTTGGTTTAGTAGCCGCAAACAGCGGCAGAATACTTTCTTATAACGGCTCAACATGGTCTTTTGTTGACTTGGGAGGCACGAATCTCTTTAGTGTGGATATTATTAACCAAAATGATGCATGGGTAGCGGGTGCGAGTGGTACCACTATGCATTGGGATGGCAGTACCTGGACAGAAATCGAGTCTGGCACCAATAATCGACTTAATGGAATTAGTGTTATAGGGCCAGCAAAAAATCCTAATTTTACTTGGAAACAAGTGTTTGGGTAACCCTAGAGCCGGCCGTTGAAATCGTCTTTAACACTTCGCAAAGATAGTCAATATCCTGTTGTTGATGCGCAGCACTTAAACAAAATCGGATACGGCTTTGCTGTATGGGTACAGTAGGTGGTTGAATAGCTGCAGCAAGAATGCCGTGACTTTCTAGATAATGACTCATATCACGGGTTTTCTTTGCATCACCAATAATCCACGGCACAATATAGGAATTCGAAGTGCCATAATTTAACCCATGATCAACAAAAAATTTCCGTACATACCTAGCATAAGCATGCAAACGCTGACGCTCTTCTGTAAGCTGTGGAATAATTTCTATCGCTGCAGAAATAGCACCTAATATAGCGGGAGGTAATGCAGTAGAATAAATTATTCCCCTACACTTATGTAATAAGTATTCACGCAACAACCAGGAACAACCAATATAGGCCCCAAAACTTCCTAATGCTTTACTAAATGTCCCCATAATAATATCAATATCCTTACTATGTGAAGACGCTTCACCCCAACCTAATTCTCCTCTTGCACCCACAGCATGAGCATCATCAACATATAATAAAGCCTGATATTGCTTAGCCAACGCGATATAGCTTGCAAGATCAACAATATCTCCATCCATGCTATATAAGGATTCAATTAAGATAAATTTAGGACAAGATTGAGTAGCGGTTTTTTCTAGCAACTGCGCCAAATGCGCTAAATTATTATGACGAAATCGGTAGAAACGTGCCGCATGGCGAATACCACCTTGCAAACTGGTGTGACAATAGCGGTCACAAAAAACCAATGGCTTCTCTGTTAATACGTGTGCATCAAACAATGCTTCCAGTACGCTAATATTAGCTTGATAGCCGGATGGGAAAAGAAGCGTAGTTTCTTTTCCTAGTGCTTGAGCAAGCTGCTTCTCGATCTGGTCGTACACCTCATGATTACCTCTTACCAAACGCGAAGAACTCAATCCTGCTCCCCATTGTTTTATAAAGGCTTGACTACGCTCATTAAGCATAGGATGTTTAGTTAATCCAAGATAATCATTTGCAGAAAAATCAATTAACCGTCTTCCTTGACGGTAAACATAGACTGAAGAATCATGTTGTTTCCAGGTATAACTTTTTAACTGCCGTGGGAACTTATTCTCTTGTAAAAATCGTTTATAATAATCTTGTTTATTCATTATATAACTGCATGTACTCTATCTTTTTTAATACGCCGGGCTTGGCAACCTTCATTACTGGTTTCGGCAATAAACCGTACTGTATCGCCTATTATAAGTTGATCAAACGTTGGGTGAGCAATATTTGTCATCCCAAAATAATATTCATCTCCATTCATCCCTTGAATAAACCCATACCCCTCCTCAGAAAATAACTTTATTATAGTGCCATGCATATATTCTTCATGTTTTTTAACGCGACCATGCAATTTTCGTGCATAACTTTCTAACTGCCGCTGAATAGCATTAAATGCATCCCGAATCGCCACATAAACATCTGTATTACATTTGTGATTAGCCACTAATTCTTTTCCAGGAACTAATAGGTCTATTCTCACATTAAATAATTTACCTTGGTGTTGATGTTTTTGCACTACTTCAATTACCACATGACACTGAGTAATGCGATCAAAATACCGATTTAATTTTTCAGCTTTCTTATGGAGATGGTCTTCTAACGCGGGTGAAACAAACATATCGCGGGTGGTAATTTGGACGGCTAACATACGTTTTCTCCTCGTTATTAGAAGTCTTATATGTAGACTAACTGGTGCTTCTAATTAGGACCTGTAATTAACGCCAGGCCTTAGTAATTGTGTCTTATATTTTTAGTATAGACGAGGAATCAATAAGGATTTTAGTTGTTGAAAAATAATAGGTTTTTAAACTTAGACCCTAAAGCAATAGCTCTTCTGTTAACGGTGAAAAGTACTTATTGACCTCTGCTGCCGTCACTGCCTCTAAACTGCTTGGTTGCCATCGGGGGGATTGATCTTTATCTATAATCACTGCACGTATCCCTTCACGAAAATCATGTTCTTGCAAAAAACGGCTGACTAAACGGTATTCTAACCGCATACAATCATCAAAGTGCAAATTTGCACCCTCATGGAGTTGACGCAAGGTTACTTTTAAACTAGTGGGTGATTTTTTACGCAATGTCGCCGCTACATCCGATCCCCAAGCATCCGTACACGATTCTAAAGCGTATACTATCTCTTCAACCGTTCGATGACTAAAACAAGCATCAATGTTTGTCCGTGCCTGAGATAAAGTAGTCGGCGGTGTAGCCAAGTTAAATTGATTAAGAACAGTTGTAACAGATGCATCAGCGTCGTGACCAAACGCTGTCTCTGCTAATGTAGAAATAATAGTTTTTAAAGCATCGCGTGACACAAGATACTGAGTAAGTCCAATAGCACAACAATCGCTGTAATTAATGCGTAACCCCACCAACCCTAGGTAGTAACCTATCTTCCCCGGTAGCCGTGGTAAAAAATAACTTCCACCCACATCAGGGAAAAAACCAATCCCCGTCTCTGGCATAGCAAAAACTAACCGTTCTGTGGCAACACGATGAGAACCATGGATAGAAATACCGACACCACCGCCCATGGTAATGCCATCCAGTAGGGCAATATAAGGTTTAGGATAATGATAAATACGTCGATTTAGCCGATATTCATCACGAAAGAAATCTGTTAACGTTGCTTCATGATGCAACCATTTATCATAAGTAAATCGTAAATCACCACCCGCACAAAAAGCTCGGCCTTCTGCGGCCTGAATAACAACTGCTTTAATATGATCTGCCTTTTCCCATGCGATGAGCTGTTTTTCCAAAGATAAAATCATTGTATAGTTAAGCGCATTTAGCGCTTCTTGTCGGTGTAAAGTAATAACACCTACATTGCCATGGTTTCCCGTCACTTCTTCAAAAAGTATGTCCTGTGACCCCATCTTTATTCTCCAGAAAACACTGGCGTACGTTTTTCTAAAAAGGCTTGTACACCTTCTTTTTTATCTTTTGTACTACAGCAAACAGCAAAATGCGCGGCCTCTAAGGCTAATCCATCCTCTAAGGTTGCATCATAACCACGCTGAATCACTGTGATAATACTATTTATAGCTGTAGGGCTATATTGAGTCAGATTGTGCAATAGTTCTTTAGCACGAATAATTAAATTTTCAGCAGACACTATTTCATTAACCAACCCAGAGCGATACGCTTCGTCCGCAGTAATAGGCCGGCCTGTTAAACAAAATTCCAATGCTCTACCTTTTCCGACCAAGCGAGCTAATCGCTGTGTTCCGCCGAAACCAGGAATAATCCCCAATTTAATTTCTGGTTGGCCTAAAAAAGCATTATCTGCGATAATTCTTAGAGTAGCTGACATAGCTAACTCACAGCCGCCGCCCACAGCAAATCCATGAATAGCTACCAATGATGGTTTACCTAATTGTTCTAATGCATCAAATACGGCTTGTCCTTGCTTTGCAAACTCTAACCCTGTTTTACTATTTAATTGCGCTAAGCCTTTGATGTCCGCTCCAGCACAGAATGCTTTACCTTCCCCTGATAACAAAACAGCCTTAATTGTCGAATCCATTTTAGCCTGTAAAAACAATTGATGCAGATGGTTAAGCAATTCAAAAGAAAGTGCGTTGCGTGTTTCTGGACGATTCAAAATAACATGTAAAATCCCTGATGCAGTCTGTTCCGTTTTTATAATTTTCGACACATTATTCATAAATTATGTTTCCCTAAGCAGACACTTTTGATTGTTGTTTATGTTGTCGGCGTTGCTCAGCGTAAAGAGCTTCTTCTGCCGTTACCATACCGACCGCATTACCATCAAGATCAACACGCGCTGTGCCGACCAGTACACGCTTATGATAAGCTATTGTGTTAACATAATAATTTAAGCTTTTTATCATACAAGCCTTATCATTAATAACTACATCCTCCAACCCACCTAGCCGCTTTACTAAATCTTGCTTGATACCAACTTTTAAGGGCTGTATTTCATTAGGGTCCTTAAAACAGCATGGAAAATGCGCTTTTAATAACTCCACTCCATATTGAAAATAATCCAGCATGGCTGATTTTTGCTTTTTTAATATGGTCTTTTTCTTTTCTGATGTTCCAACCAACTTAAATGCAGCAGCTTCCAATTGCTCTTTTAAGCTCGAGTTACTCATAAGAAAACAACTCCTTCAATCAGATTACAAAAATGTTACCGATCTTTACCCGAAGCGTTGCACTTTTAGGTGTTTAAAATGAAACGCTTCGGGTATTTTATAAAACATTATTGCATTAATTACCATCTCTATTAGCTTATAACCTTTAATACAGCATCATTAGGTTCTGCTGATACCTGTAAGATTGCTGCATATAGGTTACTTTACCTGTTTTGCCAATAATAACAATAGCCATAGAAAGTCACTGATAGGCCTCTTATTTCGAAATATCATAATGAGAATTGCTGGCCTGTTGGCCTCCGCATGTTTATTGCTGTTCATTTATGTTAAAATAAATAGTTTATAAAGATATTATAAATTTTTATTATGTTAAAGTTAAAGCCTGGTGAAATACATGTTTGGTCTACTATCCTCAACATTCATCCAGTTCAAGAACAACAATACTTAACTTTGCTTAGCAAAGATGAAATTACTCGCGCTAATCATTTTTATTTCCAAACACACAAGCAACGATTCATCGCGGCTCATGGCATCTTGCGCAAACTGCTCAGTTTATATCTAAATATAAAGCCTCAAGAAGTTCAATTTTCATATAACCAATATGGTAAGCCATTCTTACCTGCTACTAATCACTCAATTTTACAGTTTAATCTAGCGCATTCACATGAAATGGCTGTTTTTGCTTTCACTAAACATCATGCGATTGGTATAGATATAGAAAAAATAGAACAAAAAAATCACCTTACTTTAGCAAAAAGATTCTTTAGTGATGAAGAATATCAATATTTATCACAACTCCCTCATAGCGAGCATACACACTGTTTCTATACTATATGGGCACGTAAAGAAGCGTTAATAAAGGCGATAGGAAAAGGTTTATCTATCTCGCTATCGTCCTTTTCAACAGTGTCTATTGACACACCGAAAATATTGATAGAAAACCAACTTTGGCACGTACAAGATATTCCTATTCATTCCAACTATGCAGCAGCGATTGCTATGCCAGAAAAACCATATAAAATTATTTACCAACCATTTAACCCTCAGCAAGAGCTCAGTTAATTTGTCTAGACTTAGGGCCCTCGCATAAGTAACTCATACATCTTGCATCCCATTATGGCATCATCTTTAAACGTTCCTCAGTCGAAAAATCTCGAAATACCTCAAGTATTCCTACGACTTTTCTCCTTCCGGTACGTTCGAATCTGATACCATACTGGGCGCAATATGTATGAGTTATTTATGCGAGGGCCCTTATGTTAAATTCTCCCATGTGCTTGACAAATAAAACACTTTATACCTATATATGCATTAAATGTCGTCTGTTGCGCCCGTAAAAATCAAAACCATGATATAATATTTTTATCCTGCTATAAAAAATCAGATGTAGAGGAAGAAAAATATGGAAAAATATAACCTAATGGATAACTGTAAAACCTTCGTCGAGTTAGTTAATCAAACTCACTCACCAGAACAGGAACCTAACGCTTTATTAGTAAAGCGCTACTTGGAGCAAAACATAGAAATTCTGAATGAGATATTATTATGCAGCACCGAACATTTAAAAAAATTACATTCTGTCAAGGAAAGTAATGAAATTATCTGCATTCAAGCAAAACTAACTCATGATATTAGCAAAAAACTCATGTATGCAGCGCAACAATTTATGAGTAATTCGCTAGGTAACGTGGGTGATTATAATGAATGGCTAAAAGCGCATTGTGACTTCGCTACTGATTAGAGATGGCAAATTCTTACATCATATTATATTGTGGGCCACTCCCGCCTTCCGGTGGAGTCCAGACGATATTTTGTGTTGGATCTTTAATATCACACGCTTTGCACTGAATACAGTTAGCCGCATTAATTTGCAAACGTGGTTGCTTATCATCTTGAATAATTTCATACACGCCGGCTGGACAATACCGTTGTTCTGGAGATTGATATTCTTGCCAATTTACTGTTATAGCTATCGCAGGATCCTTCAGTTGTAAATGACACGGTTGATTTTCCTCATGACGGCTATTGGTTAGATATACAGAGCTCAATAAATCAAAAGTCTCTTGATTGTCATGCTTAGGATAAGCTATAGATTGACACTGATCTGCTTTTTTAAGTACCGCATAATCAGCATGATTATGTAATGTCCACGGTGCTCGCCCACGGAAAAGATAGGTATCCAACCCCGCATAAACTAATCCAGGCCACAATCCCCAGCGCATAGCGGGTCGGATATTACGAGCTCGATATAGATCTTCCCATACCCAACTTGTTCGCAAATTTTTAGGATAACTCGTACATTCTACTGTCTCTGTATGATGAGTTAACATAGAAAACATGCTTTCTGCAGCCACCATCCCAGATTTCATGGCATTATGAATTCCCTTAATTTTCGGCACATTAAGAAATCCTGCCGCACACCCAATAATAACTCCACCAGGAAAAGTAAGTTTAGGAATAGATTGCAATCCACCTTCGTTCAGGGATCTTGCACCATAAGCGATACGTTTACCTGAGGTTAACATTGAGCGAATAACAGGATGGGATTTAAACTGTTGAAATTCTTCATAAGGATTAAAATAGGGGTTTTCATAATCCAATCCAACTACAAAACCGATAGCCAAATATTTATCTTCCAAGTAATAAATAAAAGAACCACCATATGTTTTATAATCAAGCGGCCAACCTATGGAATGTATAACCAATCCTGATTGATGCAATTCTGGAGGAATTTCCCACAATTCTTTAATACCTAATCCGTATGTTTGCGGATCTACATTATTACGTAAATCATAGCGCTCAAAAAGGCGTTGCGTTAATGAGCCACGGCAACCTTCAGCAAGTAACACTTGTTTAGCTAGTAACTCCATACCCGGCTGAAAGCGTGAAGTAGGTTGCCCCTGCTTATCTATTCCCTTATCACCAATCACCACACCACAAACACGATCCCCGTCGAATAAAGCATCAGTAACCGCAAATCCTGGGAAAATATTAACACCTAAATTTTCTGCATAGGCTGCTAGCCAACGGCATAGCTTACCTAGGCTAATGATATAATTACCCTGGTTATGCATTTGTGGTGGCGTTGGCAAAGTAAAAGCTTTTTTTGCGGTAAGAAAAAGCAATTTATCTTGTTTAACGGGCGTAACCACCGGGGCCTGTTGCTCTTTCCAATCTGGAATTAATTCGTTTAATGCTCGCGGTTCAAGAACAGCACCTGATAAAATATGCGCCCCTACTTCTTCGCCTTTATCCAACACAGCAATACTGTACGATTGATTATGCTGCTGGTTTAATTGGGCTAACCGTATAGCTGCAGATAGGCCAGATGGCCCAGCACCGACAATAACAATGTCAAATTCCATAATTTCTCGCGACATTCTTCTTATTCCTCTACATCATTTCTAATGCTACTGCTGTGGCCTCCCCACCGCCGATACATAAAGAAGCTATGCCACGTTTCAAGCTATACTCCCGCAATGCAGCAATTAATGTCACGATAATGCGCGCTCCTGTGGCGCCAATAGGATGGCCAAGCGCACAACCACCGCCATGAATATTTAATTTATCTCGAGGTATTTGTAAATCACGCATTGCTGCTAAAGCAACCACCGCGAAAGCCTCATTAATCTCAAAAAGATCCACTTTGTCAACAGACCAATGCACTTTCTCTAATAATTTATGTAATGCATTAATAGGTGCAGTAGGAAACTCACTAGGTTTTTTTGCATAACTACTATGCCCTACTATGCGTGCTAACGGTGAAATTCCCCGTTTTTCAGCCTCACTTAGTCGCATCAACATTAAGGCTGCCGCTCCATCGGAAATAGCACTGGAATTTCCTGCTGTTACTGTTCCTGTTTTTATAAATGCAGGAGAAAGTTGCGCCATTTTATCAAGATTAACTGCAAACGGTCGCTCATCAGTAGCAATAACTGTTTCTTTTTGTTTGGTTTTCTGAATAAGCGGAATTATTTCAAATTGAAATTTTTTTTCAGTAATTGCTTTACGCGCGCGCTCGAAAGAACTTAATGCATAAGCATCTTGCTCAGCTCGACTAAAACCATACTCCTTAGCACACTGTTCTGCAAAACACCCCATCGCTTGTCGCCCATCATAAGCATCTTCTAAGCCATCATAAAGCATATGATCTAGCAACTCTGCATGACCAAGACGATACCCAGACCGCGCTTTAGGCAGTAAGTATGGTGCATTAGTCATACTCTCCATCCCGCCAGCAATCACAATATCATTGGACCCGGCACACAAAATATCATGCGCTAGCATGACCGCTTTCATCCCCGAGCCACAAATTTTATTAATCGTGGTGCAAGAAGTACTATTCGGCAAATTAGCTGCCAAGGTAGCTTGTCTAGCTGGTGCTTGTCCTTGTCCTGCGGGTAATACGCATCCCATAATGACTTCTTGTACTTCACTCGCAGCCAGCGTGGAACGTGCTAATACAGCTTGTATAACATGAGCGCCCAGTTTTGGAGCACTAAAATCTTTTAACTCACCTAATAAGTTTCCTTGAGGAGTTCTGGCAATGCTTACAATAACAATTGGATCGTTAACCATATTATATTTCTCCATCATCATGAGTTCTGCTATGAATAAACCTAGAACTCATACAACACTAAATTCGCATCGGTAAAATTACTAATTCCTTGCCCTGTAAGTGTAACTGTCTTTGTAAAGTAAACGGTGTTTCATTATGTAAAAGACGCGTAATCCAGTTATCATGCTCAAAGATCAACTTACTAGAGAAAAACACACAGTTAGAGTATTTCTTCCCCACTTGTTCAGCAAGTTTAGATAACTCTTCTACGGTATCCGTACCATAGCCAGCATAAGCTTCGGCTGCCATACCATATTGATGGCAATAATCTACAAAATATTGCAAGCTCTTATTCACGTCGTGTTGCATTTTTTCTAACTGACTAGGCCCACTGAAACTTTCCACATCTACAATACCAATACTTAAGAATATAAAATTTTTGAAATGACGAGGAAACATACGCCATACATTTAGTAAAGTATGCATAGCTACCCCTTGGTTTTTCCCTACAAAAACCACGGCGGAAGGTTGTTGCGGATCAATAGGAACGGGCAGAATAGGATAAGCAATAGGTTGTTTTAATTGAATATCAATCTCTGTTAGTTTTTTGTTTACTCGGTAATAATGGCGCTTTATTAACAAACATAAAACTATCACGGTACATGTAACAATAACAGTTAACCACCCTCCCGATTGAAATTTTGTAATTAGGGTAATACACAACACACCGCTAGTAATAATGAAAGCTAACACAGAAAAACACAAACGCCATAACCAACGCGGCGAGGCCTTTTTACGCTTGGTTATCCAATAAATACTCAACCCTAATAATGATAAAGAAAAAGTAATAAATACATTGATGCTATAAAGTACGACTAAAATAGCTACCTGACCACCGCACCATAACAATAGAAGAATAGCAAAAACACCAAATAGAATAAGCCCATTCTGGATTACTAAACGTGTCGATAAATGGCGAAAACGATTCGGCACCCACCCATCAATAGCCATATTCGCCAAAACCGTAGGTCCTGCCAAAAAACCAGAATTAGCTGCAACAAATAATAACCCGGCTTCCAATATTAGCGTGATATATAACAATATCTGCCCCAAGCTAGCATCGCCCAAAATAGCATGAAAAACTACGGCATTTAGCGTTTTTCCAGGAACCTTCATGGGTCCCCAAAGTAAATATAAAAGAATAATACCCGCTGCAGTAAAGCTGAGAGAAATAGCCATATACAACATAGTCCACTTTCCTGTTACTACACGTGGCTCACGTAAACGATGTACATTATTAGATACGGCTTCTATACCTGTATAAGTACCAGCACCTAAAGAGTATGCATGCAAAATAAGGGCAAGAAACGGCAACCATCCCACTATTTGAATTAAAGATTTGGTTTCTTGAATAGTATCTGGTGCAATTAAGGTAAGTCCTTTATGATGCGCAGTAATACCATAAACAATTAATCCAAAGTGGATAATAATGAATCCAAGAAAAATAGGCATCAATATAAGAATGGATTCTCGCATTCCGCGTAAATTAATCACCAATAACAAAAAAATAAGTGCAACTTCAGCAAGTAATTTATAAGGTAGAAACGTCATCGGCAGAAAGCTGAAAATAGCGTCCATACCACTCGCTGCAGACACTGCGATAGTCAAAACATAATCTACAATTAACGCGGCGCCAGAAAGCAACCCCACATGAGATCCTAGTAATTGGGTTGCCACCTTATAACCACCACCGCCGCTAGGAAATAATTCTATGACTTGATTATAACCAAGCGAAATAACAAACACGGTAATTGCTGTAGCAATCGCAATATATAAAGCAAGATGAGTATGTCCACCTAATGCTAAATAAGCTTCTTCAGGACCATAACAAGAAGAAGATAATCCATCCGCCCCTAATCCTACCCAGGCAAGAAGTGCAATAAGTGAAATGTGGCGAGTAATCCCTGGATGAAATGGATTCAATGGACCGCCAATGAGAAATTGTTTCAATCTCACAATAATAGACATAAGCTATTCGTTTATATGAGTCATATCAAAGCGTATTATGACATACTTCGACCAGCAAGGCGTGCAATACGTTTTTCTAATGGTGGATGAGTAGAAAAAAGTCCTAACCAACGGGACTGGTGATTAATCTTTAAATTGGCTAATGCGGGTGCTCGATTATCTTCGACAGTTAATTTTCTTTGTAATTGTTGTAGGGCAGCAATCATTTTTTCTCGTCCAGCTAAGCGTGCACCGCCCGCATCCGCTCTATACTCGCGCCAACGTGAAAATGCTGCAACCACAATACTTCCTAATAATGTAAATAAAATATCAAACACAAAAGAAAGCACGGTATAAGTCAACATAGGAATACCTTCGCCTCTATCGTCATCACGAGACATAGCTATGGAAATAGCATAAGCCACAATACGCGACAAGAATAAAGCAAATGCATTAATAACCCCTTGAATTAATGTCATAGTAACCATATCACCATTACTGATATGCGAAATCTCATGTGCTAATACCCCTTCTATTTCACTGGTATCCATATTAGCTAACAAACCCGAAGATACGGCAACAAGTGAATTACGCCTAGAAGGTCCTGTAGCAAATGCATTCACCTCCGCTGATTGATACACTCCTACTTCTGGCATAGTCTGTAATCCGGCTTTTTTTGCTAGACGGTAAATGAGATCAATTAAAAAACGCTCATCACGTCGTGAAGTACGGGGATCAAGAATAACTACACCCATGGCCATTTTTGCCATCATTTTTGAAAACAGCAGTGAAATAAAAGCGCCTGTCATACCCCATATTGCGCAAAAAATGGCTAGCTGTTGGTAATCAATTCCGTAAGCCGTCAGATAAGGGCGTAATCCTAATACGCTGGTAATAATAGAGATAGTAGTAATGACTAAAATATTCGTTGCAACAAACAAGAAAATACGCTTAAACATACATGCCCTCGGTATGAGTTTAGGTTTATCAAGAGTTTCATACTGAGTTAGTTAACTGGCTTTGTACACCAAAATTAGCCCTGCAGGGATCCGACGCCTGCGCTACCCAAAACTACACATCTTGGAGGCCCCGGCTCACAGCGTCACCTTCTCGGGTATAGATAAACTAGTGTACAAAATCAGTTAACTAACTCAGCATGAAACTCCTGATAAAAATACCCTATTTCGCCTGCATACGTAAAGCACCATCTAGGCGGATTACTTCCCCATTCAACATAGAATTACTAATAATGTGTAATACTAATGCAGCAAATTCTTCTGGTCGTGCTAAACGTTTAGGAAACGGGACCATGTTGGCCAAAGCAGCACGGGCTTCCGGCGAAATCTTCTGAAACATGGGTGTATCAACCAATCCTGGGGCTATACCCATGACACGCACACCAAATTGCGCTAATTCTCGCGCTGCCGGTAAAGTTAAACTCACGATACCGCCTTTTGATGCACTATAAGCTGTTTGGCCAATTTGCCCTTCAAAGGCAGCAACCGACGCTGTATTAATAATAATGCCTCGCTCCTGTGTATCACCTAAAGGTACTAGCGTAATCATGGCAGCTGCGGCTAAACGCATTAGATTAAATGTACCAAGCAGATTAATATTTATTACTTGTTGAAACTCTTCTAAAGGCATGGGTCCTTGTGAATTTACCATACGCCGCCCATGTACAATCCCCGCACAATTAATACAAATACGTGCTGGCCCATGGTGCTCTTGCGCTTGTTGCATCGCCGCTTCAACGCTAGCAGCATTACTTACATCACAAGAAAATGCTAACCCATTGACTTCCGCTGCAATCTTTTTTGCAGATTCCACGTTAATATCAAATAATGCTATTTTTGCTCCCGCCTGGCCTAACATTCTTGCAGTTGCTGCCCCCATACCGGAAGCTCCACCACTGATAATAACTGCACAGCCTTTTATTTCCATTGCTATCTCCATTATTATTTTCATTCTTTACTTACAATGAGATAATGTTACTATTCTGATCGCTGTTTTAATACATAATGAACCTATTTTCCATTAATTAAGATCATCACCATGAAAATTTTAGTTGCAATAAAACGTGTTATTGACTTTAAAACATCGGTTCGTGTCAAAGCCGATGAAACCGATGTTGAAACCGCTAATGTTAAAATGAGTATGAACCCATTTGATGAAATAGCGGTAGAAGAAGCAATACGATTTAAAGAACAAGAAAAGGCAAATGAGATTGTTGTGGTTTCAATTGGCCCAGAACAGTGTCAAGAAGTGTTACGAACTGCATTAGCTATGGGTGCTGATCGTGGCATTTTGGTTAAAACAGCGCACACTCTACAACCTTTAATTGTCGCTAAAATTCTGCGCGCTATCGTACAACAAGAAAATCCGCGATTAATACTTATGGGTAAGCAAGCTATTGATAGTGATAATAATCAAACTGGGCAAATGCTAGCTGGCTTATTAAATTGGCCACAAGGTACATTTGCCTCCAAAGTGGCATGCGACAATACTTCTGTTACAGTAACTCGCGAAATCGATGGTGGGTTAGAAACACTTGCGTTAACATTACCTGCTGTCATTACTACAGATTTACGGCTGAATGAACCACGTTATATTTCATTACCTAACATCGTTCAAGCTAAACGCAAACCTATTCAGATGGTATCCATTGAAGAATTTAATGTTGATTTATCTCCACGTCTAAAAATATTGAAAGTAAAACCACCTGAAAAACGCCGCAGCGGTATTAAGGTCGCAACGGTAACTGAATTGGTAGATAAATTAAAGCATGAAGCACAGGTTTTATCATGAAAACACTATTAATCGCTGAACATAACAACCAAGAATTAAAATCAGTAACATTACATGCATTAACTGCTGCTAAAACGTTTAATAGTAGCATTGATATTATTGTCATAGGATGGCAATGCGATGCAGTCATTCAACAGGCCACACAGCTATCAGGTATACAACAAGTGCTCGCCGCACAAACAGAAGAATATACACATCAACTTCCCGAGAATTGTGCACCGCTGATTGCTGATATAGTAAAAGAACACAATTACTCTGTTGTCATGGCAACAGCTAGTACCTTTAGCAAAAACCTGCTTCCTCGTGTTGCGGCCTTACTTGATGTTACACTCATTAGTGATGTCACCGCGATTCTTTCCCCAGATACATTTGTTCGTCCTATTTATGCAGGAAATGCATTGGCTACTGTGCAAGACCTAGACACCATCAAGATACTCACCATTCGCAATACTGCTTTCCCTGCTGCTCTTTTAGTACACCAGAGTCCAGCAGCACCCATCGTGAATATTGATAAAAATTTTTCTAATGATTTGTCACATTTTATTAAACAAGAGCTCACGCAATCAACAAGGCCAGAGCTTACTTCTGCAAAGATTATTATTTCTGGTGGTCGCGGCTTAAAGAGCGCGGAAAACTTTAAATTACTCGAGTCTTTAGCTGATAAATTACACGCTGCCGTAGGCGCTTCGCGTGCTGCAGTAGATGCAGGTTTTGCGCCGAATGATTACCAAGTAGGTCAAACCGGTAAAGTAGTTGCACCTGATCTTTATATTGCTATTGGTATTTCCGGAGCAATTCAACATTTAGCCGGGATGAAAGACAGCAAAGTAATTGTTGCTATTAATAATGATCCTGAAGCTCCTATATTCCAAATTGCAGATTATGGCTTAGTCGGTGATTTATTTAAGATTTTACCTGAGTTGGAAACTGTGCTAAGTAAATAGCTACCCGCTTTGTTACTTTATAAGTAGTATAATTATAGAAGGATAGAAATTATCTCTTATTTTATATTACAGTATAGTGACCATGACAAACTCATATTCAAAACCAAATGAAGAAAGTGATGATGGCGAAAGTGGTGGAAATGGCAGTGATCTACCATTTATTTATCGCGATCCTTTGAGTGGGCCACAGCGTGACGATTTATTGCCAGAAAATGATAAAAAACGCTTACTCCAAGAACATCAAGTTTTACACGCAGGTTATGTCATCAAACAAAAACAAGCACGTGAACAACGCTCGGTCATCAAGGCGAATCCTCAAGCCTATTTTCAAACTGGCCTAATAGAACAAGGGTTTAGTACGGCTTATAAAACACATCCGATTAGTCGAAAAGCACAATTTGCTGGTATAGATAAACAAAATAACTTTATCCCGACAGAAAATCTGGCTGAAACTAACCAAGACAAACGTGAAGAGTTGCAATTGCAATTTCGCTTACAGCACCAACCTGAATATGCACCCGCTCACCGAAACCGCTTGCAACTGCGGCGATATTAGCAGCATGCCATCATGCAAACCCTAGCCGATACCATTCTTCAAGAAGACATACAGACTATTCTATTCTTATTAAATTCAGGAGAACCTATCGATCAACTAGATGAATACGGCTTCACACCATTGATTGAAGCCGCCATCGTAGATAATATCGATATTGTAAAATTATTACTGGAGTACCATGCAGACCCCAATCAGCAAGATACTACTGGAGGAACCGCCTTACACTGGGCTGCTGAGAATAATAATCTTGCTTTATGTGAGTTGCTATTAAAAAGTCATGCTAATCCTAATGCGGTTACTTTTGCTGGCCAGCCAGTATTAGTCATGCCATTATTACGCCGGCAACAATCCATAACAAAACTATTATATCAATACGGTGCCGATCAACTCTTTACTCAAGATTTTATTAACACAAAACTATTAGGACATGTCTTTGAGTTAGTTGGCACAGCCAACATTGTCAATCCCTCGCACCAATTTGTTGAAGTAGATTTTGAAGGATTTTTTATTGAGGTAACGCTTGCCTTAATTGCTAATTCACTTTATCAATTCCAACATCATTTTGCTGCTCGTACTTTACGCCATTATGCAGGGCTAACTTATCCAACGATTGAAGCTTTACAACGTGCATCCGAGATTATTAAATACCAACAATATCGCGTTGATATTCGTCAGCATCGTGAAAAAATTAATACTCTTCTTCAGAAAGAACCGCTAATCATCCCAATCGGTTATGAAGGGCATGCTATTACTTTTATAAAACAAGATAATATTATAGTTAAATGTGACCGGCGTGAAGAAAGCCGATTATATGATAATGTGATGTTTTATCGCATCACACAGCCAGAAAAAATGCATGTCCCATTTATTATGAATCTTATTTATGAAAAACAGTCTGGCCAATTTATTAATGAAGAATTACTGCATGTATTAGGATTACAGCCATTCACAGATTTAAAAATAGAAGCACAAATCAGCGGTAATTGCTCATGGGCCAATGTAGAGGCATGCATACCAGCTATTTTCTTATTACTCCTCATCCAAGCTGATCCACAAGATAAATTACTTGCTCATTACAAAACATTAGCACTAAAATTCTTTCATCATTGGCGTAGCTGGAATAAAAATCGCGCCTTGAAATTTTGCATACAAACCTTTAAAGAAACAAATACTATTCGTAAAGCCTGTAAAGCAGAAGTACTAGCCGCCATTCTATTTCAACATGCTAACACCTTAGACAAGGAAAGTATTTTGGCTATTTTAGAGTTGTTCATACACTCGCCTTACGAGTATATTTTGCGAAATTACTTGCATACTTATTACTATAATAATCCTACTGAAGAAGGTAAATATTTTGCTGAATTGCTGAAAATGTACGACTATTTAAAATAATTTAATCGTGTGCCGTCTTAAATTAATCTCCAGTAAACTATTTCCATTATTGCAATAACCTATTTTATTTAAAATTAAGCAGCATGTTTGCGCATTTTTATAATACAGATAAGCAATATAAGTGGAACCAAGATATCCGTCCAAAACCAAGATCCTGCATTACCTATAGCATAATTGTGATTGATAATCATTTGGTAAATGTGCTCCACTGCATCGCCCCATAGCCAGCATAAGTTTCCAATAACCGTTGCCACTCTGAATCCATAACTAGCAGAAAAAGCAAGCACCCCTAGCAATCCAAAACCTAAATTAGCCACAGCCACTTCAAATTGAAATGGACTATTACTCCAACCACTTACCGACGCCGTAAAATCAGGAAAAAAAGCATGCATTACAAACGCATATAATCCTGTAATACCTAGAGAGAATAATGCAAGCCATCGAAATAACATGGTATATCCTGGCAGCGCCTGTTGACGAAATGCGCCAATAAGACGGTCAAACAGAAAAAAAAGAATGGCTAGAACAAACATAGATAAACTAAAATTCATCAAGGCAAAAGAAATCGCTACTTCCATGTGGCTTATCCTCTATAGTAAACTTTATCTAAATATATCATTTTTCATGACCTGTTGATAAGTAAAAATCTAACTGTGTTAAAATAAGCATTCCTAGCGAAACGGATGTCAACAATGAATTTTTGATAGAATATACACCCCTGGCAGAAGCGCGCCGATCAGGTTCTATAGCAACGCAGGTCTTCGTACCACCCATGACTCCAGGAAAGAACAAAATGAGGTCAAAATATGATTATATGTGTAGATATAGGTAACACTAACTTATATGGCGGTGTATTTGATAAAGAAAAACTATTACTACAATTTCGCTATCCTAGCACCTCATCTTGTACTTCTGATCAATTAGGCGTTTTTTTTAGAAATGTATTACAAGAAAATCAATTAGATCCAACAGAAATTACCGCTATTGCGATATGTTCAGTATTACCATCCTTAAATTATTCTATACGCTCCGCGTTTATCAAGTATTTTGCTATCGACCCCTTGTTTTTGGATGCAACCAATATTCCTGAATTAACCATTCACTGTGAAAATCCCCAAGAAGTGGGTGCAGATCGGCTAGCTAATGCAGTTGCCGCCACACACTATTTCCCGCATCAAAATCTCATCATCATTGATCTGGGTACCGCAACCACATTTGATGTCGTTTCTGCCCAACACCTTTACCTAGGCGGCGTAATTATGCCAGGCATTCATACCGCCATGAAATCCTTATATGAAAATACTGCCAAACTAGCGCCCGTACATATTGTGAGACCCAAACAAATCGTGGGCAACACAACCACTAAAAACATTCAATCTGGATTATATTTTAGCCATCTTGGTGCAATGCGAGAAATTATGCAAAAGATAACGCATGAGGTATTTAGGCCAGAACCTGTCACTGTCTTAGGAACAGGTGGTTTTTGTTATTTGTTTGAGAATGAAAATGTTTTCCATAAAAATATCCCTGATCTTGTACTCCAAGGACTACGTCTCACATTACAGAAACAAGTAGATTAAGCAAGTGAGAATAAACCATTGGAAATATTTAAAAGGCATACGGTGTCTCTTGCTTAGTGTGCTGATAAATAGTGGCTGGGTAAATAATCTGTAAAGATTTAAACTTGAACTGACAGTAAGTGGCAATCAAAAAAATGGAAACTGTCACATCAAGTCGGAACCATTCCAAATAATCCTAGAAACGGTGGTTAGGCACGAGTTTTAAACG